>JABTTV010000001.1:3000000-3600000 GCA_015075725.1 Anaerolineales bacterium
TCCTCCGGCGGGGTATTGGTCGAACTCTATCAAATCTAAATGCCCACAAATGTCGAATCGATTCTGACGGAGGAATGCGGTCTTGTAAAAGATCGACCCGTCATTGCCGGCGTTTCCGGCGGACCGGATAGCCTTTGCCTCATGGAGACGATGCGCCGGGCGGGTTATCATCTGATTGTTGCGTATTTCGATCATCAGCTCCGTCCGGAATCTGCCGATGATGCCAGCATGGTTGAGAAGACCGCTTCCAAGCTTGGTATCGTAGTTGAAATGGGGGCAGGGGATGTGCGCAAGTATGCGGACGAGAAAAAATTATCCATCGAAGATGCCGCGCGGACCCTTCGCTACCGCTTTCTTTTCGACATGGCGCGCAAACAAAAAGCACAGGCAGTTGCGACCGGCCATACTGCCGATGACCAGATCGAAACGGTTCTCATGCACTTCCTGCGAGGGAGCGGGATTTCCGGGTTGAAGGGCATGTCGTACCGCTCGGTCATCAAATCGTTCGACCCTGATATTCCCGTGGTACGTCCACTGCTCGATATGTGGCGTGAAGAGACGGTTTTGTTTTGCGCAGTGAATGGTTTGCGCCCGCGGTACGACTCCAGCAACGAGTCGTTGAACTTTCAGCGCAATCGCATCCGCCATCTGCTGATTCCCAATCTTGAAACCTACAATCCAAAATTCCGGGAAACCGTTTTGAGGATGTCCCATTCCTTGAAAGGCGACTATGCCTTTTTGATGGAAACGTTGAAACACGCTTGGGGAAACGTTGTTGTTTCTGCAAACGATGAGATCGTTGCCTTCGACATTCTTCGCCTGACCTCCATGCCGATCGGACTCCAACGCAATTTGATCCGTCACGCCATGCAGGTCCTCCATCCGGGCGTGGATATAGGTTATCAAACCCTGAAACGGGCATGCGCCTTCGTCAATTCACCCGAATCATCCATCCCGCGGATCGACCTGAAAGCGGGTTTGCGAATGTTCCGTGAAGCGGGGTTGATCCATATCTGTGCACCGCATGCTGAACTGCCTTCCGACAGGTGGCCCCAACTACAGGATGAGAATCCAATTTCTATTGGGTTGGGTGGGCAAATTTCTTTGGCTGGCGGTTGGAAAGTAAGTTGCGAACGTTGGAGACTCCCGGCTCTGGCGAAGGAACAGGCTGAAGAGAACGACGACCAGTTCCAGGTCTGGTTGGATGCGGCGGAACTTCCCACAGCGTTTCAAATAAGGGCACGCCAGCCGGGCGATCAATTTTCCCCGTTGGGCATGGATGGGCATTCTCAAAAGTTGTCCGATTTTTTTGTAAATGAGAAATTACCCCAGCGCGCGAGGGATCACTGGCCCCTCGTGTGCGCCGGGGACGAGATCGTGTGGGTGCCCGGGTTTCGCCCTGCACACCGTCACCGTTTGAAAGATACGACGAGCGATGTGCTGTATTTTTCCATTCAACACTCGCATGAGAAAGCGGACGAAAATCCCCAGTCGTGATCAACTGGGGATTTTGATTTACTTTATTTCGCCGTTCAATTGTTTTAGTTTGATGAACAACTCGCGCCATTGGATCTTTGAAACGCCCAGTTTCTGGCGGATCTTATCAGGCTCGATGCCGCTCTGGTAATCACGCAGGGCTGATGTCCACCGGCACATGTCGAAGGAGAGATGTTTTTCCAACCCTGCTTCTTCACCGATATCTTCCAGCAAATATTCCAGGCGGCGCGGAGACCAGGGGAATGCCTGATCGACGGGCTGGTATTGGGCGAGATACTCATTATAGGAGGCGACCCAATCATCGTTCAATTCGATCTTGCGTTCCTTGTACCGGTTCGCAGGGCTGGCATAGCGGACGAATAGAAAAGGCCCATTTTTGCTGTTCAGTTCGATATGATTGACATGAATGCCGAGACACTCGCTTTTTTTGATGGCGGTGTTCAGTAGAAGCGCCACCAGCGTATAGGGGCGCGCATCGGGCTTTTTGTTGCGGCGTTGACGGTCGGCTGTCAATAGTACGGCTTCGTATTCGTCGTCGGTCAGGACCTGCGGAAGCGGGCTGATGGCCGAGCGCTGCAAAACTTTCTCAGCAGGGTCGATACTCAATGTCCCGTGCTGGTGCAGCCAGCGAAAGAATGATTTTACCGAGGTGATCCGGCGTGAGAGTGTCTTCGGACTGCATGCCACGCCGCGACCCTTTTCCATCCATTCGAAGAATCTATTGAGGTCTTCGGTGGTTACCGCGCCGATCGATTGATCGGGTGGAAGATATTTGGTCAGCAGGCGCACATCCGAGAGAAAAGCTTTGACGGTATTGAGGGAGCGTCCCTGGTCGAGCAGGAACATCTCCCACCCGTTGATGGCTGCTGGCAGCAATGTTTTGGCGTTGATATGAGCGGGTACAGAGGATTTTGCCATGGTTTGCCCTTGCGTGTAGTCTTGCGTATAGTTTAGCGAATTTAAAGGGCCTTGTCAACTGGCAGATTGGCTACAGAGTTGTGGATAAAACGGCCTCGGATTAATTCCATCATGATGAAAAGCCGGATCAACCTTACGGCGGCGGGAGGTAATCCCAGGGGTTGACTTTTACACCTGCCATGATCTCAAAATGCAAATGCGAACCGGACGATCGACCCGTCGAACCGATGGCGCCGATCACCTCGCCCTGCCCAACGCTTTGGCCGCATCCCACATTGATCGCGCTCAGGTGGGCATACAGGGATTGAAATCCGTTGCCATGGTCGATCATGGCCATGTTGCCGTAGCCGTAATCGTTCCATCCTGAATAGACGATCACGCCCGCATCCGAAGCGTAAACGGCTTCACCTGTCTGACCGGCAAAATCCAGGCCATTATGGTTGGTCTGCGGCGAAAAATCGAACCCGGATAAGTAATGCTTGTTGGTCGGGTAGATAAAATACCCGTATCCCACCGCGCCGCCGCTGATCGGGTCGCAGGCGCCCGCCCCAAGGACGCGCGCCGAAGCGGGATTTTCCCGCGTCACACCGAGGGGGGCGCTCCAACTTACAAAATCGCGTTTCCCGCCGGGGATGATCAGCCACGTGCCGGGTTTGATATTTGCGTTTTCATAATCGCCGACCGTATTTGGATCGATATTGTTGCCGGGATATTCGATCACGTCCGCGGCGGAAACGCCATAAAAGCGTGCCCACTCTCCAAACGGAATTCCGCCCAGCCATTCCCAATACACGCCATTCACTGGCAGGATGTTCAACTCCTGGCCGGGTTGCAGCGAGTGCGGATCGTCCAGCAAAGTATTGTAGTTGCCCCACAGAATCGTCTCGGGTTTCAAGCCGAATTTTTCCGCGATACCGAAAACAGTATCGCCGTCCTGAACCGTATAGGTCGTCAATTCGTTTCGCGGCCGGCTTGGGATATTCGTATGCAGCTGCGCAGAGCGGTTGATTCCCAACCCGGAAGGCGACTCCGAATCAGTGGCTGGATTCTCCTGCACCGCCGCTTCGATCGGGACCGGCGGCTGGTCGGCCTCATTGGGTGTTACCTGCGCCTGACGATAAAACGTCCGCGCCAGGAGAACAACCGCGACGATCACGACGATCGAGAACAGGTTCGTGCCAAGTTTGACCAGGGGTTCGCCCAGCCCGATATCCATGAGATTGACGATCCACCTGGAAATAACGGATCGACGGGCCGGGGCGGGGGTTTCCTTCGATGGAATCTGCGGGTCTTCCTTGAATTCGTTTTGCATATTCATCATAATATCACGGCAAAAAAATCGCGGTCAAGCGGGCTGTGAATTCCCTTAGTTATCCCTAATCCGCGGGATTGTTTTTTCGCATAAAGATCAATTGAACGAGGGCAACCCCGAACAGGCAGGCAATTCCACCCGTTATGATGGCGTTTTGCACCGTCCAGGTTTGGGCGATCCACCCGATCAGAAGGCTGCCGAAGGGAGCCACGCCCTGCAATCCCCAAAAATAGACGCTGAACACGCGCCCGCGCAGTTCGTTCGGCACGCGCACCTGGATCATTGTGTTCATGCTGATGAGCTGCACCACGGTCCCCCAACCGATGAAGATCAACAGGAGGAAAGCCAGTGAATTATCGGTGACGAGCCCAAGCGCGATGATGGGAAGGATGAATAATATCTGTCCCCACAAGAGGGTGGTCCCTTTGTTGGCCGTGGCAAAATACGCCATCATGAATGCCGCGGCAACCGCGCCAATGCCTTGGGCTGTGTACAGGTTGCTCGTGCGTGCCGCGATTGCCGCTTCGGTTGTCAATATGGGTTGAAGGATGTCGCGCGCAATGGCGGGGAGTTGTTGAACGAGCGGAATGCCGAAGAAGCCCAGCAAGGCGGACATCAAGATGGCGGACATGACCACGGCATTGGATCGGATATATCGCAATCCTTCCCTGAACTCCCTGCCCATCCCCTGTGATGCTTCCGTGCCCTTTTCGACTTTATAAAGGGTTCGCGCGAAGAACAACCCTATGATCACGAAAATGTAGCTAATGCCATTTGAAAGAAAGACCGCTCCTTCATTTTTGAAAGTGGCGATCAGCCAGGCAGCGCATAATGGACCGATCACCCTGCCAAGATTGAAAGCCGTGGTTTGAAGCGCGATCGCGCTCGGGAGGGCTTCCTTCCCGGCGAGTTCTATCAGCATGGCCTGGCGCGCGGTCACTTCGACCGCAATGGCGGAGCCGTAGATGAATGCGAGGATGAGGATTTGCCAGATTTGAATCTGGCCGCTGTAGGCAAGAAAGGTCAACCCGAACGCCTGCACCGACATCACGGCTTGGAGCAAAATGACAGCCTTGCGCTTGTCCAGCCGTTCGACAAGGACACCGGCGGGAAGGGCAAATAACAATGTCGGGAGGGTGTTCGCGAAACCGATCAATCCCAGGTCGAGCGGGCGGCCTGAGATGCGATAGGCAAGATACGGGAGCGCTGTCGCTTGCATCCATGTGCCGATGACGGATACGAATTGACCGATGAGGAATAAAACATAATCTCGTGAACCAAGCGCAGGGAAGCGGCTGATGAGAGCAAATCGAAAGGCATCCATTTTCTACGATGCGGGTACGATGCATTCAGGGCGGTCATTGCCAGGTTTATTGACAAGCGTTGAAACAGGATAAGCGGACATGGCGTCAGCGGGGAAGGGCTTGATGAGGTGGATCAACTTATCGGGAGTCTGAGGCGCCGGGTCCAGCCATAGGTCGTAATCCTTCGGATCCAGGATCACGGGCATCCGGTTATGCAGGGAGGACATCAACTCGTTGGGCTCGGTCGTGATGATGGTGCATGTGCGCAGACTGCCATCGGGTGACTGCCATTCATCCCACAACCCGGCGAACGCGAACGGTTTGCGATCCTTCATATGAATGAAGAATGGGATTTTTGTCTTCGCCCCGCCGGGGGATTTCCATTCATAAAATCCATCCGCAAGGATGAGGCAGCGTTTGTATTTGAACCCGCCTCGAAACGACGGTTTTTCCGCAAGCGTTTCGCCGCGCGCATTGATGAGCTTGTTCCCGATGGATGGGTCTTTCGCCCATGATGGGATCAATCCCCAAACGAAAAAATCCGCTTTGTTCTTTGCGTCGTTTGGAATGGCGAGGACAGGCTGTGTGGGGGCGATGTTATACCGGGAGGCAAACTGGGAGGGGAAGGTGAAATTCCCAAAGGCATCCTGGATTTCAGCCGGGTCGACGGTAAGAGTAAAACGTCCGCACATGATTTCTCCTTGTATTTTATCCAGAGACGGGGAGCGTGAAAAAAAATGTTGTGCCCTTGCCAGGCTGCGAATCGAGCCATATCGCTCCATCATGGAACTCTATAATGCGCTTTACGAGTGCGAGCCCGATCCCGGAGCCCTCGGTGCTTGGATCCAGCTTGTTGAAAAGACCGAAGATGCGGTCCTGGTATTGAGGTTCGATCCCAATGCCATTATCCTGCACGAAGAAGACCGGTTTTTCGTGTTCATCGCGAAATGACCCGATTTTAATGCCGGGATTGGGTTGGTTCCCCATGAATTTGATCGCATTCTCGACGAGATTTTGCACAACTTCCAATAACCGGGTGCGATCCCCGATCACTTTATGACCTTCGTCATGGAATTCGATTTGCACTTTTCGGGCTGAGATCGGGCCGTCGAGCATGGAAAGAGCGTCGCGGACGATGGCGGAAAACTCCGCCTCCACCGGCTCGTTCATCATCCGCCCGATGCGGGATAACTCAAGCAGGTCGTTAAGCAGGGTTTGCATTTTTTTCACGGCTTGACGGATGCGCGCCAGGTCGTTTCGAAACGATTCGAAATTGCCGGCCAGCCCATCCCGTTCGATGTAACCGATAAATCCGTTAATCGTCACGAGGGGCGCTTTTAGGTCATGCGATACCGTATAGGTAAACCGTTCCAATTCGGCATTTTTGGCGCCGAGTTCCGAGATCAACCGTTCGCGTTCCAATTCCGCCCGTTTTCTTTCCGTGATATCGCGCGCGATCCCTGTTGTGCCGACCACTTCGCCGTGATCGTTGCGGATCGGGGTCTTTGTCGTTTCCACCCAATATTCCCTGCCATACCTGTCTCTCTGCCTTTCTTCGACGGTCTTCCGTTTGCCGGTGTGAATGACCTCGAGGTCATCCATCCGGTAATAATCTGCATAGGGCTGCTCCCAGACATCGTTATCTGTTTTCCCAATGACCTCCTCCTCAGTTTTACCGCTGATATTTAGAAACTGCTCATTGACAGCAATATACCGGTTGGTCAGGTCTTTCAACCATGCCATGTCCGGGATATTGTTCAGGATCGCAGCTTGTTGGAGCAGGGTTTTTTGCGCTCTTTCCTCAGCCTCTTTTTGCTCCGTGATGTCCTGGACCGCACCAATGATGCCGACCAGTTGATTCTTTTCCGCATCCCAGACGGGATGGGCGAACACACGTTCCCACCGGATCTCTCCATTTTTGGCAATCGTGCGGATCTCAGACGCCAGAACATTTTGATTCTTAAATAATGTTTCCATATCTCTGGCGTCTTTTTCCGCATCTTCGGGGTGGATGTGAGCGTTCCAACCACCCGCATCGATGTATTCCTCCGGGGTATAACCTGTCATCTTTTCGAATGCGCCGCCCAGCCAGACGGTTTGCGCCACACCGTTTTCGTCGATCCTGCTTTCGAAGACATAATCGGTGCTGACCTTTGAGATGAGCTTGTATTTCTCCTCGCTTCGTCTGGCGCGCTGGATGGCGTCTCTTAAAGTCCGCACCGTTAGATACTGCAATGTGGCGATCACAGGGAAGAACACGAGGCTGATGATCCATGTCAGTTGGGGGAAACGAATCTGCGGATTGTTTATCAGACCGCCAAATTGCGCAAGGAGCATCCCCAGACCTGTAAGCAGGCAAAGCACTGTTGCCATTACCGAGAAGTGCGGACCCAGTAACAATCCTGCAATAAGGATCACCAGGGGGTATCCAATGATGTATGCTTCATCCTGCACGCCGTATGCTGTAATCGCAGTCACTGTGAAGAAGAGCCAGAACGCAATGGACTGAATCAATGCCGCCGTGCGCACATATCCACGCCGAAGAAGAAAAAGAAGCGTGAGGTTTATGATTTCCCCGGCGATCGCTTGTATCCAGGCGCGGGTCGAGAGTTCCGGCACTGTCCAAAGGACGAAAATCAGATAGGGGACGGGCACGATGATGAGCAGCCATAGGATGATATTCAACAGGAATGCCTGCCGCGTCTTTTCCTCATCCTCGAAGACGGGAGCCCGAAAAAATCGAAGTAAATTTCCCATCGGATTTCTACTTCCTCAACCTTCTCATATCGCCGTCTCGCACGGTTAAACCGGTGGAATCCAGATGCTCAAGCAAGGCTTGCGCATATTTTCTTGTCGTGTCGAACATATCCCGTACTTCTGCCAGGGTGATCGTTCCCCGATCCATGAGCATCGATTTGATTCGCGAGGTGATTTCATCGTAATCTTTTTTCAGGAAGATGACATTTTCCGAAACGGGCAACAGTTCTCCCGATTCGATCAACGCGTTAACGAGTTCGAATCCCGCCTCAGCCTGACACTCTTTGATGCTGGGGGTCGCATACGGATTCGACTCGAATCTCCGCTTCAGAGCTTCGACCCTGGCTTGGTCCGCCCCATTGAACTTTATTTCATGTCCCGGGCTGGATACCGTTCCCCGATCATCGATGATCGAGTTTTGCGAGGAGAGAAAAGAAATCGCGGCGTTGAAAAACTTGGGTTCAAGTTTTAATCTGCTCTTCAATTCCTCCCGCGGTATTCCGCGCCGCAAGGGGAATTGTTCATGAAAAGCTTCGACCAGACCTTGAATATTTGTTCTCAGGGTATTCCAGTAGGATGCAGAAGCCGCGATGGAGTCGCTATTTCCTGTTTGATTCAGAAGAACGACCTTCCTAGAATTCAGTAGTTCCCGCAAAGCAGACTCCGCCAGGGCAGGCTCCAGGCGTGACTGAGCGATCATTGCCTTGACAGTGGCAATCTGCATGGAGAGCGCAGCTTCGAGCAGAATATCTGCCGGCGTGCCCTGTAATAGGGACTCTAAAGACTCGATGATTTTTTCGTTGAAGCGTTTATGCCTTCCCTTGGGCTGATGGTCCACAATTGTGCCGCCGCCCAGCGTTTCCCCCGGCGAGGGTCTTCGCAATATATATCGATCGCCGCGGATGGCAACAATGGGTTTACTTAATTCGAGCTGAATCCAGCCCTCCCCCCCGGCGCTTATCTCCTCTGTGTCGAGGATGCGAAGCCTGGCAACCGTCTCGCTTGCGGCAACAAAGAATTTGACTTCATCGCCGTGAAGTAAGGGCTTTCGGATATCTCCGATTGCTCTGAATTTAGCGTCGATGCGGCGCGTCGCCTGGTACTGATTTGGATGCGCGAGCACGTCCCCGCGGTTGATCTCTTCCATATCAATCCCTGAAATGTTTACAGCCGTCCTCGAACCTGTCACAGCGATATCTTCTTTTTGTTTGTGCGTTTGCAAACCGCGTATGCGTCCCTTGAGGCGGCCTGGCAGAACTTCCACTTCATCGCCCACCGATAGCCGCCCGTCTTTCAAAGTGCCGGTTACAACAGTGCCAAATCCGCTCATGCTGAACACGCGGTCTATGGGCAGACGGGGCCGATCGAGGTCCGGACGGGCAGGGCTGTTTTGTAGTAAGGATTGAAGTTCGATTTTCAATGCTTCGAGTCCGGTTCTGTCCTTTGCCGAGACTCTCACGATGGGGGCGTCCTTGAGGCGGGTATGACTCACGGCGGAGCGGATTTCATTTTCAACAAGTTCGGTCCAGGCGGAGTCGGAGGCGAGGTCGGTCTTGGTCAAAACGATCAGCCCGGCAGGAATCTCCAATAGATCCAGAATTGCGAGGTGTTCCTTTGTTTGCGGCATTACGCCTTCATCAGCAGCGACAATGAGCAAAGCCGCATCGATCCCGCCGATGCCGGAGAGCATATTTTCGATAAAATCGCGATGTCCGGGAACATCCACAATCCCCACTTGTTCGCCGTTCGGCAATGTCATCCAGCCGAAGCCGAGGTCGATGGTCATCTCGCGGGCTTTCTCTTCCTTGAGCCGATCCGGGTGTATCCCGGTGAGAGCCTCGATCAGGGTTGATTTTCCATGATCCACATGGCCTGCCGTGCCGATGACCTTCATGCAGATAATTTAACCACACTTTTAAAATAACAAGGTGGAAACCGTCCGATTTCCACCTTGACGGCGAACGATTTGTGAACGCTATTTCTTGACGGTCTTTTTTCCATGCCCCATGATGCGCTGGTATGAGGTCATCCACTCATGGAGGATATTCATGAGTTCCTGCATTTGCTTTTCGGATACATCCGTTGTCTGGTGGACCTGGTCGCGCAGGGATTGGGCAATTTCGCTCATGGCAGTCGTTTGTTCCTCGCTCTTTCTCACCTCTTTCCGCAGGTCGCGGAAAGCCTCCTCCGATGAAAGGGTGTAACCGGTCCAGCGTTTCTGATCGTCTGCTTTGAAACTGATCCATTCCTGGCGCAGGCGTTCCTCGGCGAGTCTCTGCATTTCCGTCACTTCGTTGATGCGCCGCTCGAGTTTGGAGTTGAGTTCCATGTAAGTATCCTGCGCCTTTTTCGCGCTTCGCAGGGTTTCGTCCAATTTCTGCACCTGCACATCCATGGCTTCAGCGTCCTTCTGAAATGCGATGAATTTTTCCTGCCATTCCTTCCAACCCCGGTCGCGGTCCACCTGCGCCACCCGTTGTTGATCCAAAAAAGCGGATTGCGATTGTTTGCGTTCGAGTTCCGATGCGAGAAGTTCCGTGATGCGGTTTTCGACGTTTCGGATGGAATCCCCCTGAATGGATGCCTTGTCACGGTTTTCATCGATGCGTTTGCGCAAGGCGGTCAATTCTCCCTGGATGTCAGAAATGCGTTTCAAGTCGTTCTTGCGCGTTTCTTCGTTTGCCATTATGGAATGACGCACATCTTCGTTCGCCCGCAGCGCTTCCTCGACCGAGGCCTTGATTTCCCGGATGTCGTTCACGGCTCTTGTGTTTTCGTCGGCTCGTTCTCTGATCTGCTTGTTTATTTCGGATGGATTGAAGGAGGTTTTGACCTGGGAAATCGCCTTATTTAATTCGCCGATCTCTCCCTGTATGCGTTTCGCGGAATCCTTCTCCGCTTTCGTCCGGTTTTTTTCGTTCTCATCGATCAATTTAAGGATGTCTGCGCGTTGCTTGGCAAGAATGGATTCGAATTGGTCCATCCGTTTTGCGGCCGGCGCGATATCGGTCATTTGCCTGCTGATGGTCTTTATTTGTTTCGACACGGCATCGACCGTGGCTTCAAAGGATTCCAGGCTTTCTTTGAGAGCGGCAAGGTTTCCCTTCAGTTCCCGTTGTTGTTTATCCAAGAATTCCAGGCGTTTGACGATTTGTTCGAATTCCATGACGACTCCATGTCATTTACTGGGAAAATTATACCCTCTTGCAGTTGATGATCATTGAGCAAGATGTTCGAAAAGCGCGGGCAGGTTAATGAGGAATGGTTGAAGGATTTGCGGAAACATCCCAAGCATGAACAAGCCCACGACACCGATACCCAGCATCGCTGTCTGGATCCATGATTCATTCAATTCCCACTTGGCGTCATCACCCGCCATGACGAGTGCCGCAAGAGTGCGAAAGGCGGCTATCTGCAAGCCGAACATCCCCATAAACACCCAAATTGACGCAGTCATCGATTGGGGTGTAAGCGCATGCCAAAGCGCGATGCGGGAGGGAAATCCCGCAAGAAGCGGGAAGCCAGCAACGGATAGATGGGCAAGGACAAGCGATCCGGTTGCTATCGGGAATTTTCTTGCCAGACCCTGAATGTCGCTGAACTTCAGGGGGAATGCTCTGCGTTTAATTATGGAGAGCGCGAGCGCCCAAACGGTCAACTCAAGTCCGCGCGGGATCAGTGCAAGGAATACGATTTCCAGGAGGTTGGAGGTCTGCAAACCGAGGGCAAGCAGGAACAAACCGGTTTCTGCAATGGCGGCATAAGCGAGTATCCTGCCAAGGTGCCTCTGCAGGGCGCAAAAGATTCCGCCTGTCGCGGTCATAATGATGCCCGAAACCAGGACAGCGTTTGAGATTTGCGCGGTGTTTCTTAGCCAGGCGTATCGGTCCAGGAAGCCGAGCGCAAAGATGACCGTAAAGACAGGCAGTGCCCACAATAGAAAGCCGGCAGCATATGGGGGCGATTCCTCCAGAACTTGAGGGATCCAATTATAGAGGGGGAAAATGGCAAATAGAAATGCAAAGCCCATGCTGAGCATTACGCCGGATGCAACCGTTGTACCCAGGTCGCCGGGATTGGCTTCCACTCCGGCAAGCATCCATCCCGAGAAGAGGATGAAGGGCATTGCGAATGTCTGGTACACGATGAAGCGCACCACGCCCTTCCCAGGTACCTGGTAAATCGAGACAAGCATGAAAACGACGAGCATGGCCGCCATTTCGAGCAGAAGCGCGGCGTACAAGAATGGCTCGACCGCGATCGATGCCGTCAACAGAGCGATTATCATCAATCCCAACGAGGTGAACCGGTGTGCGGCGCCGGATGATTCGGATCCAAAGAACCAGATCGCAGCCAGACCATATATCATGGCAAGCAAGGGACCATCGGCAGCGCTGAATTCGAAACTCCTGCCAAAGACTTCGATGGCCGGGGATATCTTGAAGGAAAACGCGCCGAGAAGCAAGGCAGCGTCGATCGGGATGAAGAGTGCGATCAATGAAAGCAGAGCGGTCAGCCCGCCCGCAATATACGAGGAATATTTTTCGCCAAGCAGGAACAAGATCGCCCCTCCGGCAAGGAAGGGTAACGCGATCCATAGAATCGGCGCGCTCATACGATATCCTCTGTGTCTGAATCTACAAGCGGAACCGAACCCGCTATCTGCAGGTATGCACCGATGACTCCCAGGCCAAGGGTCACCACCGCGAGTAATCCCTTTACGAGGATGGCACTTTCCACGGCGGCATAAATAATCTCGAAGCCCGACAGCATGGTCAACAGCCCGATGATGACTCGTAAGATGTCACTCGTCACGCCGAGGTGGGCAATTCCCGCGCCGATCAGCAATAAACCTGCAGCGATTACAGGCAATCCCATTCCCGGTGTGGCTGATTCGATGCGAGGCGTTCCGCCAATTGCGATCAGGATGACGATCCCGATCAATAGAATGCGAAACACTGCGCCGCGAGGGAAGAACCTATCCTGCTCGCCTTGATCGAGTGCCTCGTGACTCAAACGCGTCATACCGAGAATAGCCACCGACATCCAGCCGGCGATCAATTTCACGGATCCCATCGCAATCGGAAGGTGACGGGTGACCAGCCAGAAAACAGCCAGGTATTGAATCGCAAGCGAACCAAGGAGGATACGCCAGTCCCGGTTGATTAGAATGGTCGCGGAGGCGGCAAGGGCAAGTCCTACGGCTGCCCAAGAAACAATTTCAGTGAACATGGATTATTTGATCTCCCCTGCAATGACCGAAATGAAGAGCGCCAAAAATAGAAGAGTCCACATGATACCCCCCTCTCCTTCGAGCGCGCGGTTCGCTGTTTGCGCGATCCTTGCAAAAGAACGATAGACGGACCAAAGTCCCTGGTACAGGTTATTTATTCCCTGACTGGCTGTACCGACCCAGTGTGCGCGTGCGGGGTTGAATACACGGAAACGCCTTGTTGCCCAGAACAAGCCTACAGTCAGGATCGAGGCGACAAGACCCGGGATCCAATTCCCGATTTGCGGCAGGCCGATCTGGAAAAATATTCCAAGAAAAACCTGGAGGGCGATTAAAAGGATGATCCCGAAAGGATAGGCGACCTTTGCCCAGGAAGGTTGGTCATCAAGGGATTTGTTTTCACTGGACCTCAACGCATGACGGATAAAACCTGCCAGAATGGTAGCCTGCGCCGCGACGGCAAAAGGAATTATGAACCATGAGGTTCCGGTCCATGCCGCGGCAGTGAGTGAGAATGGAAGGCTCGATAGACACCACGTGCAGACCAGAAGCACCCGGTTGATGCGTACCTCTCTAACGGAAGAAAGAAATATCGCGCCCCCGGAAAGTAATAATGCGCAAGCCCAGGCTGCCGCACCCGCCGGATTCCCTTCAAGCCCGGACAGAATGGAAAGCGATGCGATACCGATCATCCAATACGGACGGCCGTTCAGTTCATCCGGCGCACGAAGCCACATCCATCCCCCATAGACCGCGGCGATCATGGCGAGAATCATCAGGAATGGATTCACCCAGGTAGCGACGATTTGGACATGTCCCAATACGCTCAAACTGGAGACTGCGCCGATCAGCCGTATCGCAGTGCCAAAACCGCGCCGAAGGGAAGATTCGGGTTCGTAGGGTAAATGAAGAGGAAGCACGCCGAGGCGGAGTCCCGCGGCGATCAATAAATAGACACTTGCGGGTGATTGCATCGCTTGAAAATGCAGAGGCGCATCAGCGGTATAACTTTCGATATATGCCCATAACAAAAGTGCGCTTCCGACACTCCGTGTGCCGAATGAAACCACAACACGCTCGTTGTTACGTTCGCCATTTACGGATCTTAATAGAGCGGCAAGCTCGGTCATGTCGAGAAGCGCCCAGATCATCAGTAATGTCAAAGGGTTATTGGCTGTAACGGCAAGCACACCCAAGCCGCCCAGCAATAAAATCCCGGCCCAAGACAGGGAAGTACCGACAACCGACCCAACGGCCGCCGTGAGGAGGATCGCCACCAACAATCCGGCGACCGAAATGGAAAATGCCCATGCGATTTCATCCGCATGAAACTGAATCGGAGTGGAAAATAATGTCTGAGGCTGCCAGGCCGGCAGGGTCAGTTCAAATGGAAGCTGAAAGCCCCAGGACAACACAATGACGAAAGCAAGCATGGAGCCGCCAACCGCTACGAGCCAGGCGTAACGCGCTTCCGGTTGAGTCGCCCGTAGGGCAACAAGCGCGAATGCGGATATAAATAGAACTGAACAAGCAGCAACCAGTAACATGGGATTTATTAATTGTAACAGGGAATGCCATTGCTACGATTCTGTTCGTGACTGTTCAAAGTCCTCTCAATTCTGCGTAATTCTGCTCAGGAGTTGTTGTGTTGGTTTGGTACAATCTTTGAATGATATTTGGTATTTACCGGCATAAGCGAATGATAAAAATCCATTGGCTGCTGATCATCATCGCGGGCGTATCCTGCATGCCGACATTTCCCGCTTCAAACCCGGACCTGATTCCTTCTCCCTCCCCATCAGATCACCTGCCAACACCGACGCCGTTTCAACCACAAGCCGGAAGCACCCAGGATCCGTATGTTTCGATCGATACGCCGCAGCCTGCTGCGACCTTTACTCCCTACCCGACCAGTATCGTAGTTCCGCAGGACGTTTCGGTGCCCGTGGATACAATGCCCTCCCCGGTAGAGAGTGTTTTGCTTTTTAACCCATTGACGGGGCTCCCAGTGGAAGACCCCTCGTTTCTGCAACACAGGCCTCTTGCCATCAAGGTTGGCAACTCTCCAGACTACGTCCGGCCGCAATCCGGGTTGACACTTGCCGATGTCGTCTATGAATACTACATCGAGTGGGGCGATACAAGATTTGTCGGAATCTTTTACAGCAATGTTTCCGTCGCTGAGCGAGTGGGTCCGGTCCGCTCGGGACGCTATTTCGATGAGCATCTTGCCCGTATGTACCACTCGTACCTGATGTTCAAAGGCGCAGACTCGCGCGAACTTGAGTACTTCCACTCCCTTGATATTGCCCCGTTCTTCATTTCGGTGGGATTCGGCAATTGTCCGCCTTACTTTATGGGTCCTTATAAACGCGAAGGGTACAACAATGTGTTTTTCAATGCGACTAAATGGCAGGCATGTGCGGAAAGGAAAGGCCTGGATAACAGCCCTCAAACGTTAAGCGGCGGATTTTTTTCCGACGTCACGCCTCAAGCCCCGACGATCGTCACCCGTATCTACAATTATTATTCCCCCGTGAATTATGGTTATTGGGCTTACGAACCCGATACGCGCACATATTTTCGGTATCAGGAAAGCAAGGACCTGATAAACCGCAAAGTGGAACAGTACGATCTCCTGTACGATGATTCCACCAGGGAACCTGTCACCGCGGAGAATGTGGTTGTGATATTTGTGCCCTACATATTCACCAGCCTGGGACAGGCGGAGGACGAGATCTATAATCCGCAGTTGATCGATTATGGCAATGCCTACGTCTTCCGCGACGGTCTCGCCATACCGGCAAGGTGGCATCGCGCCTCCATCGACCAACCTGTCCTTCTTACCCATCCCGACGGCTCACCGATTTACCTGCGCCCCGGTCAGACGTTCTATCAGTTGATGGGCGTCACATCCCGGCAGTTCACAGAAGGAACGGAGTGGCGCTTCGAGTTTGTAACCCCGTGATTTTTTCGTCATCGCGAGGAGTGCAGCAACGAAGCAATCCCTCCGTAATAACATCGCGATATGGATTAAAATGAAGCCAACCCGGAGTACTCATGACCTTTGATCCCGTATTCATCGCAAACCTCACGCTTGTGCTGACCGCCTTTGCGGGTGCATTCCTGATTGCCTTGTGGATCAGCCTTGTGATCTGGACGTACCGCGATATCCGTTCCCGCGCGCGCGACCCATTGGTGCAAACCCTGTCTGCAATGCTCGTTGCAGTGCTGAATTTACCAGGGGTGTTGGTCTATCTCATCCTCCGCCCGCCGCGGACCCTGGAGGAGGAATATCAACGTACATTGGAGGAAGAGGCGTTGTTACAGGCGCTCGAAGACCTTCCGCTTTGCCCGGGATGCGAGAGGCGGGTCAAAGAGGATTGGCAGGTCTGCCCGAATTGTCACACCAAGTTGAAGAAGACATGTCATAACTGCTCCAAGTTGATGGAATTGCCATGGAATATCTGCCCATATTGCGGGACGCCCGCTCCCGGTGTGCGCCTCGAAGCCACCAGTCTCGACGATGCCCTGCGCGGAATCAAGATCACCGACGAACAGGGAAACAATAACTAATATCATCAGACCCTAAAGGTCTTGAATGTCCTTGCGGTCTTTTGGGAAATACCATGAAAATCGAATCCCTTGTTTTCCATCATATCTCCATGCCGCTCGTCTCACCGTTCGAGACTTCCTTTGGGCGCGAGACGGAACGACAATGCATCATCGTCGAAATTCGTTCCGAAGGGCTGACGGGATATGGCGAGTGTGTTGCTTCTTACAACCCGGGCTACAACTACGAAACCACCGGGACCGCCATGCATATCCTCAAGGAGTTCATTGCTCCATTGATACTTGGAAAGGACATGAGGGACGCGCTTGAATTTCAGGATCGGGTCGCAGGAATCCGCGGACATCACCTTGCGAAGGCGGGTGTTGAAATGGCGCTCTGGGATCTGCTTGGAAAGCGCGAAGGCAAATCGCTCAAACAATTATTCGGTGGAATGCGAGACAAGGTGGAGGTCGGTGTTTCGGTGGGCATTCAAAGCTCGCCTGAAAAACTGGTCGAAACCGTGACGGATTACGTCAACAGCGGCTACGCTCGCGTGAAGATCAAGATCAAACCAGGCAAGGATGTGACGTATGCGCAAGCTGTCCGCAAAGCCTTCCCGGGCATGCGCCTGCAGGTGGACGCCAACTCAGCCTATTCGATGGACGACGCGGAATCCCTCAAGCCAATGGACGATCTGAATCTCCTGCTCATCGAACAGCCGCTCTTCGAGGATGATATCTGGGACCATCACAAATTCCAGGCGAAGTTCAGCACGCCGGTTTGTCTCGATGAAAGCATCGTGTCGCCGCGGCATGCAAGATACGCCATCGAGATGAAAGCCTGCAGGGTCATCAATATCAAAGCAGGCAGGCTGGGCGGATTAAGTCAGGGCGTCCTGGTGCATGACCTTTGCAAAGAGATCGATATGCCTGTCTGGTGCGGCGGCATGTTGGAAACCGGTATCGGGCGCGCCTCGAATCTTGCATTGGCATCGTTGCCCAACTTCATCCTCCCCGGTGATGTCTCTGCATCGGATCGATATTACAAGCGCGATATAACGAATGAAAGATTTGTGCTCAACAAAGACTCTACGATCGATGTTCCCTCGGCTCCCGGCTTGGGCGTGACGGTCGACGATGAATCTTTGAAATCCCATACGCTTGCGAAAGTCGTAGTAAACTAACGCTCACGCCCGTTTAAGCCGGTACATTTATAAGTACGAGGCGATCGTCGCTTCGTACTTTTTCTTTGAAACCCATGAAAAAATATCCTTCACTTCTCCTAATACTCTTTTTAATAACCGCTTGCGCATCTGCGACGGAAACGCCGCCCTCATCGACGCCAACTGTTTTCGTCCAGCCAACGCCAACGCCAACGCCCATTCCCGATGCGCTGTGGGTGAGTCCCGCTGTCCCGGATGATCTGCGTGAGATGGCAGAAGGTTCTGGTTTTCCATTGACCGATGTCCGTGAGTTGGCAACGCAAACATTGGATGTTTCCGACTCGGGCTCGATTTGGATTTACGTCCTTGTTGCGCCCTTCCCTACTGTGATGGATGGAGTCTCGTCCGCAGACTTGATCTCCGCCTGGCAGAGCGGCTCCTCCCTGACCGGGAACGGTCAGCCGTTGCTCATGGCAGAATCCACCCTGAGGGCGTTGACCTCTCTGTGGGGTGAGCCGGCCTCAGGCGCGGTAAGAAGCGTGCCCTCCGATCAGATAATGCCTGCGGCGTGGACTCATCCCTTTAGCCCGGCGATCATTCCGTTCGAAGATATCCAACCCAAATGGAAGGTATTGACGGTGGACGGACGATCCCCGATCCGTAAAGAGTTCGACGCGAACCAATATCCGTTGAAAGTGACATTTGAAATGACAGGCGCATCGTTTGAACTTCCTGCTTCGAACCGCGACGCAGCCAAACTGGCGACCGTTGTCCTGACAGGCGTGACGGCGATGGTGCGTGCAACGGCGTTCACGATGGAATTGAAGGGTGTGACGAATCCGGGCGAATTGATCCGCGACTGGCTTGCAAATGCGGATGTTGCGCACATCAGCAACGAGGTTCCTTTCGATGTGCACTGCCCGCCGCCGACGCCGGGATACAAAAATTTCATCCTGTGCAGCGACCCAAAATATATCGAGTTGTTGAAATATGTCGGCGTTGACATTGTGGAATTGACCGGCGATCATTTTGCCGACCGCGGCGTGCAAGCCATGCTCGATACGCTTGCGTTATATAAACAAAACAATATTCCCTACTATGGCGGCGGTGCGAACCAGGAAGAGGCGCGCAAACCCGTGCTGATGGAAGTGAACGGCAATAAAATCGCATTCTTGGGCTGTAATGGGAAAGTCTCCTACGAATTTGTAAAAGCCACCGATATTCAGCCCGGCGCTGCAGACTGCGATTATGAATTCTTTACAAGGCGGATAAAGAATCTCTCATCGGAGGGATATATGGTGGTCTTTACATTCCAGCATGAGGAATGCTATCACTCCGGTCCGTGCTACATGCACGAAGAGGGATTCCATGCTGTTGCTGACGCAGGCGCAACGGTGGTCAGCGGAAGTCAGGCGCATTATCCGCACCTGATGGAATTTCGCGGGGACTCCTTCATCCATTTCGGCCTGGGAAATTTATTCTTCGATCAGATGACCTACGAATTGCCAGACGGCTCGGTGATCGATGAAACCCGCCGCGAATTTATCGACCGTCATGTGTTCTACGACGGAAGATATCTCGGCGTGGAGTTGCTCACCGCCATGCTGGAGGATTTCTCGCGTCCGCGTCCGATGAACGAGCGCGAGAGAACACAATTTCTCTCGGAATACTTTGCTTACAGCGGCTGGACACAGTTGATGCCGACACCCATCCCGCAGCCAACAATGACACTGACGCCGATCGCATTGCCAACCTCCCCGTGATCATCTTGCGTCATTTCGTATTAAAATACATCCACTAATCAAAACAAGAAGCGAAACGAGGAAATCATGAACAAGCGCGTTGTCTTTACCGAAAAAGCACCAAAGGCGATCGGTCCCTATTCACAGGCGATTCATATCGGAAACCTGGTTTACACAGCCGGACAGGTCGGTCTCGATCCCGCCACCATGGAGCTCGTCCCCGGCGGCATCGAAGAACAGACCCGCCAGACTCTCAAGAACCTGACGAACGTATTGGCAACGGCAGGTGTGAGTACGAGCAATGTTGTGAAGACCACTGTCTTTCTAAAAGATATGAACGATTTTGCAAAGATGAACGCGATCTACGCGGAAGTGTTCGGAGAGAATCCGCCCGCGCGAACGACCGTCGCTGTGGCGGGCTTGCCGAAAGGCGCACTTGTCGAGATCGAATGTGTCGCGCTTGCGTCTTGAATGACGCCTTAATTAATTCCGGTGGTTGACGGGCAGCCGTTCATAAATAACTCGCGCATTAAAATCAAAGCGGCGCAAGGTGGTAGAATAGCCATCCAGATTAAAACAGTTGCGGGTTGAGTATGGAGGGCGACCTTCCGTTATCTCCGCCCGGAAAGACGAACATTGCGCGAAGAGAATAACCAGTTGCATTAATTCGCCGCCCCTGTTGGCGGCGAAACCTTGCCCGAACATGCCCGATCATCCAACCGTTTCCATCATCATCCCTTGTTATAACGAGCAAGCCACCATCCGTAAATTGTTGGAGGCGTTGCGTTTGCAGACCTATCCGCTCGATAAGATGGAAGTGGTCATCTCGGATGGTCTTTCCACCGATGAGACGCTTGATGTGATTGGATCTTTCCAAAAACAACATACCGACCTGTCTGTGCGCGTGGTGGAAAATAAAGCGAGGTCTATTCCCTCCGGTGTGAATCAAGCCATTCGCGAGTCGCGAGGCGAGATCATCGTCCGCCTGGATGCGCATTCGATGCCCATTCCCGAATATGTCGAACGATGCGTCGCGGCGCACCAATCTGGGAAAGGCAATAATGTCGGCGGCGTATGGGAGATTCGCCCCGGCGCGGAGACCTGGATCGCAGAGTCAATTTCATTTGCCGCGGCTCATCCGCTCGGCGTGGGGGATGCGATGTATCGCCTCAACGCAAAGGCGGGCGCTGTGGATACCGTCCCGTTCGGTTCGTTCCGCCGCGAGTTGATCCAAAGGATCGGCGCATTCGATGAAACATTACTTGCGAATGAAGATTATGAATTCAATACGCGTGTGCGCGAATCCGGCGGCGTGGTCTGGCTCGATCCCTCCATCCGCTCGGTTTATTTTTCGCGCGATACGATCGGCAGGCTCGCCGCGCAATATTGGCGTTACGGATTCTGGAAATTCCGTATGTTAAAGCGTTATCCGCACACGCTCCGCTGGCGTCAGGCGCTGCCACCCGCGTTCGTCTTCGTCCTGATCGCTTTGATTGTGTTATCCTTATGGTTCGCAACCGCCCGGCTCTTATTTGTATTGCAATTTTCGATCTATTTTCTAATATTGGGGCTTGCCGGTCTGCGGCTGGCGATAAAGACGAGGAAAGGATTCCACCTTTGGGGGCTGCCGCTTGCCATCGCTACCATGCACATGACCTGGGGCGCGGGCTTTTTGTGGAGCGGCATTACGAGCATGTTCAAGAATGGCTGATATCTACCGCCCCTCACTGCGATTGCGACCCAGTGAGCAACGAACTGTCCTGTTGATCGGGGATTTCATCGCGTCCGCCGCAGCCACGGCTGGAGCGATCTTTTTTTGGTATCAATACTCCCTATACCGTCTGGTTGAATCCGGCGTCCGGCGCAATGTGGCGGAACGCATCATTCAAGTGGAGGTCCCGGCCTGGTTCTATCTCCTGCCGTTGGTCTGGCTGTTGTTGATGGTCGACTCGTACGAGATTCACACCGCCTCGAATTTTCGCAAGACTTTACGCGCCATTGCCGTCGCTCCGATCGTCGGGTTATTGGGATATTCGCTTCTCTTTACGATCAACATCGACCCGAACTCGCTGCCCCGTATTGCGATCGGCGCCTTTCTTGTTCTCGCCTCTTTCCTGACGTTGGGCTGGCGCGCCATCTATATTCGACTCTACACCTCATCCGGTATGATGCGCCGCGTACTTGTCATTGGCGCGGGCAAGGCGGGACGCACGCTGGTGGAGGCGTATCGCAAACTCAACCCGCCGCCCTTTCTTATCATCGGCTTCATCGACGATGACCCCGCAAAAAAGAGCAAGTCGTATCATGGATTCGCAGTCCTCGGCGACAGCAGCCACCTCTTTGATCTTATTGAAGATTACCGCATCTCGGATGTGGTCGTTGCCATCACGGGCGAGATCAAAGGCGAGACGTTTCAAACCGTGCTTGATATTCAGGAACGCGGCATCGAGGTGACGCGCATGCCGATCATGTACGAGGAATTGACCCAGCGTGTGCCGATCGAACACCTCGAAACCGACTGGGTCATCCGTTCTTTTGTGGACCAGGTGCGGGTGAGCGGTTTATATGAGTTCCTGAAACGAAGTATGGATATTTTGGGCGGCTTTCTCGGCACGCTCATCTTTGTTGTGACGTTTCCTTTTCTTTCGCTTGCCATCATCCTGGAAACCGGCTTTCCAATTTTTTATTCCCAGCCCCGTCTGGGTAAAGGCGCCAAGCCGTTCAACATCCTGAAGTACCGTACGATGACACAAAACGCAGAGGCGGAGGGGATCAAAAACGCGGAAGAGAACGATCCGCGCATTACGAAGATCGGCAACTTCTTACGAAAGACCCGTCTCGACGAGATGCCGCAGTTCTGGGATGTGTTGCGCGGCGAGATGAGCCTCGTCGGTCCGCGTGCGGAACGGCCCGAGCTTGTCGCGGAATATCAGAAGCGAATCCCATATTACCGAGCGAGACTGCTTGTCAAACCGGGACTGACGGGTTGGGCGCAGATCAATTATGGATATGTCGCGACCGTGAAGGAAACTTTTGTGAAGCTCGAATATGACCTGTATTACATCAAACACCGCACGCTCACCATGGACTTTAGTATCGTGTTGCGCACCATTGGGACCGTTTTGAGAAGAACCGGGAGATAGTCATGAAGTATCTGGTCACAGGCGGCGCGGGTTTTATCGGCTCGCATATATCACGATCCCTGCTCGAGCTCGGGCATTCCGTCCGAGTGTTCGATAACTTTTCCTCCGGCAGGCATGAGAACCTCGAAGGCTTGGATGTGGAAATCCTCGAAGGCGACCTGCGCGATGCATCTGCGGTTGCTAGAGCCGTCAGTGGCATGGAGGTCATTTTCCACGAAGCGGCTTTTGTATCTGTACCCGAGTCGATGGAGAAGCCGCAGGAATGCTTCGACGTCAACGTGACCGGAACCTCGATTCTGTTCGAAGCCGCCCGCGCGGCAGGCGTGAGGCGTGCCGTCTTCGCAACCAGCGCGGCAGTCTATGGCGACTCGGAGGATTATCCGCTTTCGGAGGATACACCGCTTCGACAATTGTCGCCTTATGCCGTCTCCAAACGCGTCGATGAACTTTACGGTCAACTCTATACAACCTCTTTAAACTTTGAAGTGGTTGCGCTGCGTTATTTCAATGTGTACGGACCGCGGCAGCGCCCGGATTCGATGTATGCCGCCGCTGTACCGATCTTCATCCGCCGGATGTTGGATAACAAACCCATCACCATCTTCGGCGACGGCGGCCAGAGCCGCGACCTCGTCAATGTGCGCGATGTGGTGCGGGCGAATCTGCTCGCCGCTGAGCATCCTGCTGCACCCGGGCAGATCTTCAACGTCTGCACCGGCGTCGAGACGCGTTTGCTTGATTTGATCGATATCCTTTACGATATCTTCCCGGACGCCCCGAAACACATCCACGCTGAGCCCCGCGCTGGCGACATCTACCGCTCCATTGGCACGCCAAAAAAGATCATGGACATGCTCGGCTTCAAACCGCAAGTTTCGCTGGCTGATGGTTTATATGAGGCGGTGGAAGCGATGCGTAGGTCGTAATGCGTAAAACGTAATTCGTAATTCGCGAATCACGCGTCAGATATTACACCCCCCTTCGTCATCCCTCATTCAACCTTCTATATTTCAAATGTCTTCACGTCCTCACCTCCGCAATCGATTTGTCTTAATCGGCGACCTTGCCCTCACCGTCGTTTCGGTTCTGGGCAGTTTTGCCCTGCGCCTGGATGTGAGCCAGCTTCCGTTTTATTTTCCCGCCGCTTTGGTGATGTGTGCGGCTGCTTTGCTTGTCAAGATCCCCACATATTATTTTTTCGGACTCTATCGCCGCCTGTGGGTATATGCCAGCACGAACGAACTGCGGCTGATCATCTTTGCGGTCTCTGCCGCCTCTGTCATGACTTCGGGATTGATGCTCCTGCTCATCGGCTTTGACCTTGTCAAGCCAGGCATGCCGCGCTCCGCCCTCGGCATTGACTGGCTGATCTCGCTCATCCTCATCGGCGGCTCGCGCTTCGTCCTGCGAATTCTCGCCGAACAATCATCGACCCAGACGAATGGCAAAACCCGCCGCGCGTTGATTCTCGGCGCGGGAGATGCGGGCGCGCTTGTCGTCCGCGAGTTGCAGAAAACTTCCCAACTCAACCTGATCCCCGTCGGTTTTTTGGACGATGATCCCGCCAAACAAAACCACCAAATTTACGGCATCTCCGTCATCGGCAGGATCGACCAGCTCGAAAAGGCACTCGATACAAAACGTGTGGAAGAGGTCATCATTGCTATACCCGCTGCGCCGGGACATATCATCCGCCTTGTCAACGATGTGTGTCGGAGGCGCGGCATCACATCGCGAATCATCCCCGGCTTTTATGAATTGATCGGCGGCAAGGTCAGCGTAAACCGCCTGCGCGAAGTGGACATCACCGATCTTCTGCGGCGCGAACCTGCAAAGATCGATGACCGCCTGATCGGCTCGATTCTTGGCGGCAAGCGCGTATTGGTCACAGGCGCGGGTGGCTCCATCGGAAGCGAACTGTGCCGTCAGATCGCGCGTTGGAATCCAAGCCGGTTGATTCTGCTCGGGCATGGCGAGAACAGCATCTTCGATATCCTGCAGGAACTCAATGGGATTGATTCGCCCCTTCCCGTTCAAGCGGTCATTGCAGATGTCCGCGACCCGAACCGCATCGAGAAGATCTTCAAGGAACATCGGCCGCAAGTCGTCTTTCATGCCGCAGCGCACAAGCATGTCCCGCTGATGGAGGCGAATATCGAGGAAGCGGTCACCAATAACGTTCTCGGCACAAGGAATGTCGTCGAGGCGGCGACCAGGCATAACGTGGAAAGACTCGTGCTCATCTCCACCGATAAAGCTGTTCGTCCCAGAAGTGTCATGGGTGCCACCAAACGCCTTGCAGAGATGATCGTCCTCGACGCCGCCCAGAATAACAACCTTCCTTTTTCAGTCGTGCGTTTTGGAAATGTCCTTGGCAGCCGCGGCAGTGTGGTACGCACGTTCAAAAACCAAATTGCGCGCGGCGGTCCCATCACCATCACGCATCCCGATATGCACCGCTATTTCATGATCATCCCTGAAGCCGTGCATCTTGTTCTTCAAGCCGCGTCCATGGGGAGGGGCGGCGAAGTGTTCATGCTCAACATGGGCGAGCAGGTCCGCATTCTGGACCTCGCCGAAGATCTGATCCGACTTTCGGGTCTCGAACCATATCGCGACATCGACATACAATTTACCGGCGTCCGCCCCGGCGAAAAACTTCGGGAGGATCTTTTCGAAGAGGGCGCGGATTTTGAACGCACCGAACACACCGAAATTTTCCGCATGTCGAAAGAGGAACAAGTGGACGGTTCCGCACTCGCTCAAGCATTGGACAACCTCTCAGACCTCGCGCTGCATTCCCGGACCGAGGACCTGATTCAGTCCATCAACCGGTTCCTCCCCTCAGGTTCTGTGAAACCATGACGGAAGTTTCGCTTGCCGAGTGGAATCAATTCCTGACGAATTTCCCCGGTGCTCATCTTTTGCAAATGGGCGAGTGGGGCGAACTCAAAAGGGATTTTGGGTGGAAGCCCGTCCGTATCGTCTCGAACGATATCGGCGTTCAAATCCTGTTCCGCAGGTTGCCGCTGGGTTTTTCGATTGGTTATATGCCAAAAGTGAGCAGTGAGCAGCTATCTGTCCCGCAGGGAGGCTTCGCACTGACCAGTGAACAGTTCTGGCGCGAAGTGGATTCCGTCTGCAAAAAGAACCGCGCGATCTTCCTTAAGCTCGAATCTGACTCGTGGGACGACCAAACACCTGACACCTCGCACCTGAAACTTCGCACTTCCCCCCATAACATCCAGCCTCCGCGCACCATCGTTCTCGACCTGAAAATGAGCGAGGAAGAAATTCTTGCGGGGATGAAGCAGAAAACCCGCTACAACATCCGCCTGGCAGAGAAAAAAGGCGTGACCGTCCGCGCATGGGACGACACCGCCGCCTTCCACGAAATGATGGTCATTACGGGCGGACGCGACGCGTTTGGCGTGCATTCCAAAGAATATTATCAACGCGCCTACGAACTTTTCCACCCGAAAGGGACCTGCGAATTGCTCCTTGCCGAATACGAAGGCAAGCCGCTTGCTTCATTAATGGTCTTTGCCAATGCGAAGCGCGCATGGTATGTCTACGGCGCGTCGAACAACGAAGAACGCAACCGCATGCCGACCTATCTCCTGCAATGGGAAGCCATCCGCTGGGCAAAGGCGCGCGGCTGCGTGGAATATGACTTGTGGGGCGTTCCCGATGAAGATGAGGCTGCTCTCGAAGCGCAATTCGAAAAACGCCATGACGGCTTGTGGGGTGTCTATCGCTTCAAGCGCGGCTTTGGCGGACAATTGAAGCGCGCCGCACAGGCTTTGGATAGTGTATACAATCCATTATTGTATTGGGCGTATTTGAAGTTCATTGGGAATAGGGTATAGTGAATAGTAATTTGTGGAATCAAATCATATCCAACTTGGCTGACCCGCACTTCCTCCAAACTTACGAATGGGGACAGGTCAAGGCAAAGTATGGTTGGGAGCCTATTTACCTTGTTTGGGATGAGCAAGGAAATATGAAAGAAGAAAGAACTGATCTTTCCTCTTTCGTCTTTCCTGTCCAAGCAGCTTGTCTTGTTTTGAAGCGTACTGCTCTTCGCCGCTTCTCCATCTGCTACGCTCCCAAAGGTCCGCTTATGGATTGGACGAATGTTTCCCTTCGGGAGGGAGTGTTGGACGATCTGGAATCCTTCGCGAAGAAACAAGGCGCGATCTTCCTGAAAATTGATCCTGATGTGGTTATGGGGCGCGGAGTCCCTCTTAGCGTGGATGAGGTCACAGAAAAGGGCGGACAAGCCGTGAGGTCCGATTTGAGGTGCAGGGGGTGGGTGGAATCCTCTGATCAAATCCAGTTCAAAAATACGGTCATGGTGGACTTATCCGCCAGCGAAGAAGACATCCTGATGCGCATGAAACAGAAGACAAGATATAACGTGCGTTTGGCTGAGAAGAAAGGCGTCACAGTGCGCGTAGGCAAACCGGAGGATTTAGGGATGCTCTATCGCATGTACGCCGAAACATCCGTGCGCGACAATTTTGTGATCCGTGATGAAGAATATTACATGACGGTATGGAAGACGTTCATGCAAAGTTCCGAGCCGTCTGTGATCCCGCTGATTGCGGAAGTGAATGGAGATCCCATTGCTGGATTATTTTTGTTCATGTTCGCCGGGCGCGGATATTACGTCTACGGCATGTCACGCGAGAAGCACCGTGAAAAAATGCCGACCTATCTTTTGCAATGGGCGGCGATGAAACACGCCAAAACGCGCGGATGCCCGACCTACGACCTGTGGGGCGCGCCGGACCTCTTCGACGAAAGCGACCCGCTGTGGGGCGTGTACCGCTTCAAGGAAGGCTTGGGCGGCGATGTGGTGCGCACGCTCGGCGCGTATGACTTTGTGCCAAGTAAATTCTGGTATTCGATGTATTCCGACGTGATGCCGCGCGTGTTGAATTTTATGAAGGCGAGAGGGAAACAGAGGACGAAGCAGGCTCTAAGCGCGTGAATGTGGAATCCCAGGGGTAAAATCAGAATAACCAGTGGAGAAAATTTTCGTGGATTTCAACTTTGATTTTCATTTGGTGGTGTATTCCCTTCCAAGCGGGTGATCTTGTTTTATTGTCATTTCGACGAGCGGCAGCGAGGAGAAATCTTAATCGAGCCAAAAAAGATTTCGAGTGGCGCGAGGCGCCACTCGAAATGAAATTATCGCCGCCTTATCGTCTCCTCCCTTGCCGGACCGACCCCAATCCATTTCACTGGCACGCCCGCTCCATCTTCGATCATCTTCACATACTTTTGCGCGTTGACAGGTAATTCGTCAAACGATTTCGCTTTGCTAATATCCTCGCTCCAACCTGGGAAGGATTCATAAACACACTCGACTTTATCCAAGCCGTAGGCGTCCACATCCGCATAGCGGACAGATTGTCCGTTCAACTTGTAACCGGTGCAAACCTGAATTTCCTTCAAGCCGCTCAGTACATCCAACTTCGTCAGGCAGATTTCGGTCATGCCGCTCAACTCGGCGGCGGTGCGGACGATTTCCAAATCAAGCCAGCCGACGCGGCGGATGCGCCCCGTCGTTGCGGCGACTTCGCCGAACTTTTCGTATACGTCGCTTTCTGTCTCGTGGATTTCAGTGGGCAACGGTCCCGCGCCGACTCTCGTGGTGTACGCCTTCGTCACGCCGATCACATTCGTGATGTATTTCGGGGGGATGCCAAGTCCAGCCGACGCTGCCGAAGGGATGGTGGTCGAAGCGGTCACGAAGGGGTAGGTTCCCCAATCGGTGTCGAGAAACGTCCCCATCGCCTGTTCGAGTAAAAAAGTTTTGTCCGCCTTCAAGCCCTCCTGTACGAGCGAAAACAATTCCTTGAGATATGATTTGACCTTTTCGTAATATCCGCGATACTCGTCGCGCACTGTATCATACTTCAACGCCTCGCCGCCCAACGCGACGATGATCTTGTTTTTGATCTCCAACTGCGTCTGCAACCTGCCCTCGAATGCGTCGCTCGCAAAGTCTGACCAGCGGATGCCGTTGTAACTGACTTTATCCGCGAACACGGGACCAATTCCACGCCGCGTCGTTCCGGTCGCGCCAGCGCCTTTGGCTTCTTCGTACAAGCCGTCCAAAATTTTATGATACGGCATGATCAAATGTGAACGTGGCGAGATCCACAAACGCCCGTCCACGTTCACCTCCGCATTGTTGAGCATTTCGATCTCTTCGATCAAGACCGCCGGGTCGATCACCACGCCGCCGCCGATCAGCCCCACCGTTTTCTTTGCAAAGATTCCCGAAGGCACGAGATGAATCTTGAACGTCCCAAACTCGTTGATCACCGTATGCCCGGCATTGTTCCCGCCGTTGAAACGCGCCACAAAGTCCGCGCGCTCTGCCAGAAAATCCACCACCTTGCCCTTGCCTTCATCGCCCCATTGCGAACCGATCACTGCGATCACACTCATTGTTCCTCCATGTCATTGCGAGCCGCTCTTTGGCGAAGCAACCCCAATTATCAAGAGATTGCTTCGTTCGTTTCACTCGCTCGCAATGACATTGTCTGTTATTTGGATTGCCAACCCGATGTAAGACTCTGGCGAGAGGCTCATCAAACGCTGACGGATTTCCTCTTCGACGTTCAACGCCTCGACCCAGGAACTGTAGCTGGCACTGTCAATTTGGCTGCCCCTTGTCTCGCGCTTGAGCGTTTCGTAAGCGTCGCTTCTCCCGGCGGCGCGGAGAATCGTCTGTGCCCCTTCGCTGACGACTTCCCAATGCGCGTTTAACTCCGCCCGGACTTTTCCCTCGTCAGCATCCACGCGGGACATTCCTTTGGCGATGTTATTCCACGCCAACAGGGTATGACCAAATGCTGTACCAAACGTTCTTCGTACCGTCGAGTCGGATAAGTCACGCTGTAATCTTGAAACCGACAATTTTTGAACGTAATGTGTAAACATGGCATTTGCCACACCGAGATTTCCCTCCGCGTTCTCGAAGTCAATCGGGTTGACCTTCTGCGGCATGGTGGATGAGCCGACTTCACCCTCGACTACTTTTTGTTTCAAAATCCCGTCACTGATATATCGCCACATATCCTGCGCGTAGCCAGATAGGATAGAATTTGTCAATTGGAGAGATTGGAAATAACGAAGCCAATTGTCATAAGGTAGGATTTGTGTCGTAACGAGATTCGGCTCGAGTCCCAGTCTGGAGATGAATTCTTTGCTGAACGAAAGCCAGTCAATGTTTGGAAAAGCGGCATGCAGGGCGTTGAAATTTCCCACCGCACCTGTGAGTTTGGCTTCGAACTTGTGAATCGCGATTTCCTCCCGGCATTTCAATAAACGTGCGAGAAAAACGGCAATTTCCTTTCCCAAGGTCGTCGGTACGGCGGGCTGACCGTGAGTCCGCGCAAGCATGGGCAGGGCGCGGTATTTTTTTGCGGAATCCCTAAGTGAAATGAGCAGATCGTCGAGCGCAGGGAGCAGGACCCGATTTCGCGAGTCGCGCAGGGCAAGCGCGAGGGCGAGGTTGTTGACGTCCTCGGAAGTCAAGCCGATGTGGATGAAGTGATGAAGTTCAGCGGGGAGTCTTTCACGCAGGAAATACTCGATTGCTTTAACGTCATGCCGGCTTGTATTTTCATATTCCTGAATCTTCAACGCATCTTCGTCGGTAAAGTTCTGTAGGTCGGGCTTCAAGCCGGACAAGCTTTCAGCGGGGATCAGGCCTGCTTTGGAAAGGCCAGTAATAAAGTCCAGTTCGAGGCGGGTGCGGGAGCGGAGATAGGCAAATTCGGAGAAGAAATCCCTGAGGGGGGATGTCTCCTTTTCATAGCGTCCATCCAAAGGAGAAAGCGCGTGAAGACTCATCCATAAGCATTATAATTCCGGCGGTTCGATTTGGACGACAGGAGTTCCCATGAAAATTTTGCAGGAAACTGCTTTGACATATGACGATGTGTTGCTCGTTCCGCAATATTCGGATGTCGATTCGCGGCGCACGCTTTCGACCCGCAGTCCATTGACAAAAAAGATATCGTTGAACGCGCCTATCATCTCTGCGAACATGGATGTGGTGACAGAGAGCGATATGGCAATTGCAATGGCACGGGAGGGGGGGATCGGCATCGTTCACCGGTTTATGACCATTGCCGAGCAGCAGCGGCAGATCGAGCGCGTTAAAAAGGCGGAATCCTTTATTGTGGAAAACCCGTTGACGCTGATGGACACCCAGACCATCGGCGACGTGAAGAAGGTGATCGAAGAGACGCAAACCGGCGGCATCCTGATCGTCGATAAAAAAGAGAAATTGGTGGGGATCGTCACCACGCGCGACCTGTTGTTCGAAGAGGGCGACGACAGACCGGTCAAAGAGATCATGACCCGTGAAGTGCGAAGCGCCCCTCCCGGCACATCCTTGAAAGACGCGGAGCGATTACTGCACCAGCATCGCGTGGAAAAACTACCGCTGGTGGACCAGGATGGCAGGGTGACCGGTTTGGTGACGATGAAAGACATCATGAAGATCACCCAATTTCCGCAGGCGACGAAGGACTCGAAGGGCCGCCTTGCCGTTGGGGCGGCTGTGGGTGTGCGGGATAAAGAGATGCGGCGCGTGGAAACTGCCTTGAAAGCGGGCGCGGATTGCATTGTGGTGGATATTGCTCACGGCGATTCGCATCTCGAGATCGAAATGGTGGAAAACATCCGAAAACGTTTCCCCGAGGCGCAGATCATTGGCGGGAATGTGGCAACCGCCGACGGAACCAGGCGTTTGATCGATGCGGGCGTGGATGCGGTGAAGGTCGGCGTGGGTCCCGGTTCGATTTGCATTACTCGTCAGGTGGCGGGTTCCGGTGTTCCGCAATTGACAGCGATCATCGAATGCGCGAATGCGGCGCGGGACAGCGGAACTCCGATCGTTGCAGACGGCGGAATTCGATTTCCCGGCGATGTGGCGAAAGCGATCGCGGCAGGCGCAAGCGCGGTGATGATCGGTTCGCTTCTGGCGGGAACCGATGAAAGCCCTGGGATGCTCATGACGCGCCGCGGTCATCGTTACAAGGCGTCTCGCGGAATGGCGTCGCTGGCGGCAAACATCGAGCGCAACAAACGCGAGGGCAATGACCTGACCCGCGAAGAGATCGAGGAATATGTCGCGGAAGGTGTTGAAGCGGCGGTTCCGTATCGCGGCAAGGCGCGCGAAGTGTTGAATCAACTGGTGGGCGGTTTGCAATCGGGCATGAGTTACAGCGGTGCGCATACGGTGGCTGAATTTCAGCAGAAGGCGATTTTCGTGCGGATGACGGGCGCGGGCTTGAAGGAGTCCGGTCCGCATGATGTGGAAGTACTAGGTTAGAAGGTTTATGATTGAAGGCTGCAAGTTGTTCTAAACCCTTCAACCTGCAACTTTCAACCTTCAATAAGACAGGAGAATCCATGACTGGTCAAACCCAAACCTGGATCGAAAAAGACAAACGACAACTTCATCCCGTTTATCACCCCAAGACTCACGCAAACCCTATGGTGATCGAGCGCGGCGAGGGCGTGTGGCTTTTTACAACCGATGGAAGAAAAATCCTGGACGGCATGGCGGGATTGTGGAATGTCAATGCGGGGTATGGACGGGAAGAGCTTGCCAAGGTTGCATACGACCAAATGATGAAACTGGCGTTCACTTCCAATTTTTCGGGCATGACCAATCTGCCGTCCATTCAACTTGCCGATAAACTGGCGGGCTTTGCATATGAAGGGCTGAATACCACATTCTTCACTTCCGGCGGTTCCGAGTCGAACGACTCGGCGTTCAAGACCGCGCGATATTATTGGAAGCGCAAGGGGAAACCCGGTAAATATAAAGTCATTGCGCGCAAGGGCGCGTATCATGGAATCACTCTCGCTTCCACGTTTGCGACGGGACTTGAAAAATATCAGGCAATGTTCGGTCCCGCCATGGAGGGGTTTGTCCATATCCCTGCGCCGAATCAATATCGTTATGAGGGCAAATTGAAAGATGGGGAAACCGTCGGACAGGCTGCGGCTCGGGAGTTGGAAGAAGCCATTCTGCGCGAAGGAGCCGATACCGTCGCCGCATTCATCGCCGAGCCTGTCATGGGTGTCGGCGGCGTGATCGTTCCACCCGATGATTACTTCCCGTTTGTCCGAAAGATTTGTGATAATTACCAGGTCCTCTTCATCGCGGACGAAGTCATCACCGGCTTTGGGCGCACGGGTGAATGGTTCGCGCTGAAGCATTGGAATGTCAAGCCGGATATTCTTTCCTTTGCCAAAGCCATCACGAGCGGATATGCACAACTTGGCGGCATTCAAATTTCGGATGAAATTCGCGAGACGATGGAATCCGCGGCGGATACAGAAGCTTATATGCATGGCTATACTTATTCCGGTCATGCCATGGCTTGTGCGGTTGGACTGAAAAATTTGGAGATCATGGAACGTGAGAATTTTCCGAAACGGGCTCGAGAATTGGGCAAGCGCCTGCTGGAGGGGTTGAAGAAACTGGAAGAATTCCCATTTGTCGGCGAAGTGCGCGGTCTCGGCCTGGTCTGCGGAGTGGAGATCGTCTCAGATAAAAAATCCAAAGCCGCCGACCCGGCAATGGCGATGAAAATCTTCAAAGCCGCAGAAGCGCATGGATTACGCTCGCGCCCGCTGGGAAATACACTCGCGTTCTCGCCGCCGCTTTCGATCACCGAAGATGAAGTGGATGAGATCGTAAAGCGCCTCGGCGCGGCAATGGATGGGATCGGTTAAAGAGTAACAAGTTACAGGATGAAGGATTCGGGTTTTCCTTCGGCCTGAGACTTCAAACCTACAACTCGCCATGTCTGTCTATCTCCACGATATTCCCCTCTCTCATGCGCAGGAACGATTTCGCCTGGCTTTACAGGAAGCCGGCTTTTGGCGAACCCTCGGCGTGGAAGAAATTCCTCTCGATGAAAACGCGTTGGGACGCGTCACCGCCGAACCGGTCTGGGCGGAGGTTTCCTCGCCGCATTACCACGCCTCCGCAATGGATGGGTTTGCGGTGCGGGCGGAGGATACGAATGGGGCGCAGCCGACGACGCCGATTCAGTTATCAGTCGTCAGTGATCAGTTATCAATCGTGAATCTCCGGTCACAAATCTCCAGGTACGTTGACACAGGCGATCCCTTGCCGGATTGGGCGAATGCGGTCATCCCGATTGAAAACACGGAGGCATTGGACGAAGACGGACAAATATCGTCCATCGTTCGCGGTCCATCTTCCATCCGCATTCGCGCATCTGTAGCTCCGTGGAGTCATGTCCGCCCGATGGGGGAGGATATTGTTGCCACGCAACTCGTCCTGCCTTCCGGTCACGTACTCCGCCCGGTGGATCTGGGCGCAGTTGCGGCTTCGGGACATCATGCGGTTCGTGTTGCGCGCAAGCCGAAGATTGCGATCCTGCCTACCGGAACCGAGTTGGTTCCCATCGGCTCGAAGTTGAAGCCTGGCGATATTCTCGAATTCAACTCACTGGTCATTTCCGCAAAAATCGAGCAAATGGGCGGCGAACCGACACGTTATCCGATCATCCCGGACGATTTCGAATTGATCTGTAAAAAGGTTGAAGAAGCCGCGAAGACGCATGACCTTGTTCTGCTCAATGCGGGATCTTCCGCAGGAGCGGAGGATTTTTCAGCCCGTGTAGTGGAGAAACTCGGCAGGTTGTTGGTGCATGGAGTGGCGGTTAGGCCAGGGCATCCTGTGATTTTGGGAATGGTGATGCGCGAAACGCAAAACGCGAATCGCAGACCCGATGACCTGAAACGTGAAAACTGGAACCTGACACCCATCATAGGCGTACCCGGGTATCCCGTCTCTGCTGCTTTGACGGTTGATATTTTCCTTGAGCCTGTCCTTGCAAGATGGCTGGGAAGACGACCATTGGAAATGCCGATCGAAGAAGCGACCCTCACCCGAAAACTTGTGTCACCGCCGGGCGACGATGATTTTGTCCGCGTCGTTTTGGGAAGGGTCGGGGATAGATTATTGGCGGCTCCGCTTTCACGTGGGGCGGGTGTGATTACATCGTTGGTCCAAGCGGATGGGTTGGCTTTGGTTCCGCGCGGCACGCAGGGAATTGAAGCGGGGGAAAAAGTACAGGTGCGGATGTATCGCAGCCGAAACGAGATCGAAAGGACAATCCTCGCCATCGGCTCGCATGACATGACGCTCGATCTGATCGCGCAGTTTCTGGCGGAGCATCAGCGCAGGCTTGCATCTGCCAATGTCGGTTCACAGGGTGGATTGATCGCCCTCCGAAGGGGCGAGGCGCACATCGCCGGATCGCATTTGCTCGACCCAAATGACGGAACATACAACGTTTCCTACATCCGCGAATATATGCCTGGAATTCCGGTCACGGTTGTGGCATTGGCGGGACGCGATCAGGGCTTGATCGTTAAGAAGGAAAACCCGAAGGGCATCCATGACTTGAAGGACCTGATCCGCTATGATGTCCAGTTTGTGAACCGGCAGCGCGGCGCGGGCACGCGTGTCCTGCTGGATTATCATTTGAGCCTGATGTCGATCCCCAAAGAATCCATTGCGGGCTATAATCAGGAAGAGTATACTCATCTCGGCGTTGCATCCGCGGTTGCATCGGGGCGCGCGGATTGCGGCCTCGGCATTGCCGCCGCCGCCCAGGCATTGGATTTGGATTTCATTCCGTTATTCCAGGAACGATACGACCTTGTAATTCCAAAATCCTTCGCCGGGGATGAACTTCTCTCGCCTCTCTTCAACGTTCTGGCTGATCCGCGGTTCCGGGAGGCGGTATCTCACTTGAAAGGATATGACGTGTCCGTCATGGGCGCGTTGATCTTGGAGGATTGAATGACCGAAGGTTTGATCATAGACGATAACCGTCAGACGGCGGATGCGCTCCAGCAAATGATAGAGTTGTTGGATCTGCCCGCGCGTGTGGCATATGGTTCGAGCGCGGCGATGTCGGTAATTGCAAATATGGTGCCGAAATTCATCTGCCTCGATATCAATATGCCCGGTGTGGACGGGACAGAGGTGCTGGCATACATCCGCCGCGAACCGCGATTGATGAAGGTACCGGTGATCATCATTACGTCTGATGACCAACCCGAGACGCGCCAGCATGTCATGCGCAGCGGCGCGCAGGCGATGATCATCAAGCCGGTGACCATCGAGATCCTGGAAGGCGCGTTCAAAAAGGCAGGGGTGCTGAAATAATTCATTTTAAACATGACTCACCCCGAAATTAAGGTTTCGCGGGTGAGTTCGTTTTTAAGAACAAATGAGACGCTGATAAACACTGAAAACGCGGATTTATAATACCTTTTCCGCGTAAATCTGCGCTCGTCCGCGTCCCAAATTAAATTCGGGGTTAATTATGTCTGCGGCTATGGTGGAGGCCAGGGAATTTCCGCAGGTTCGGAGAAACCATGTTTTTCCACGGTGTATATTCTGCCCCATGATGGGGCCGCGCAACCGGCTTCATCCCTGACGGAATAAGTGTCGTTATACTGATCGGGAAAGGAATCCGTCCACCAGATATAGGCGCCTTTCTGGCAGACGAATGCTTCGATCAGGTAGCCGCGATCGTCGTCTGCAGTCATGCCCACCCTGTCCCAGGTGATGGTGACTTCATCGTCCTTTCGAGTTGCCTGGACGTTTTGAGGCGGACCATACATATTGCTGCCGATGCGCTGCAGGTCGGGTTCGAACTTCTGAAGCGCGCTCACATCGCCAAGGACATCAACAACGGAAGGGGCAACCCAGCAGGAGTAAGTCAGTTTATCGAATTGAATATAAAGCCAGTTGCTGTACATTGCCCGATATCGCACGGTTCCTCTGTCGCCGGGCAAAAGGTCCGCTGCGTGAAGATAAGCCACAGATGGACCGTATCGGCAATGCGCCTGCTTGTTGACGGTTGCTGTCGGAGCGCCCGGTGTTGGTGTAAACGTCTGCGTCAGCGTAGCAGTGGGCGCAGGCGTGAATGTGAGGGTGGGGGTAAATGTTGGCAGAGGCGTCGCGCTGATGTAAACCACGATAGGGGTGGCAGTCTCTTCCATCTCCTCAACTGGCTCTGCTGACTCAGCAGGTGCTCCGCAGGCAGTGATTAAGATGACGAGCGACATTAACACTAAATTCCATCTTTTCATATGAAATTCTCCAATACGGTAAAAATGTTTTCTCCTAGCGCTTCGTTGGCGTAGCCGCCCTCCATGATAATCGTTGTCGGGAGGTTTAATCCAGCAATTCGTTTGCCGATTTCCCTAAATCCATTGCGGGTGAGGCGGAACGTGCCCAGGGGATCACCAGCGAAACCATCCGCGCCGAGGGAAAGGACGATGGATTGGGGGGCGAATGCCCGGATCGATTTCAAGGCTTCATCCAAAGCGATGAGGTAGGCTTCGTCACCCGTTCCTTTGGGGAGGGGGAAGTTTCGATGAAAACCCTTGCCGGCGCATGCGCCTGTTTCATCTGCAAAGCCGAGAAAATGCGGGTATTCGAAATCCGGGTCGCTGTGAATGGATATGGTCAATACATCGCTTCGTTCGTAGAAAATATCCTGTGTGCCGTTTCCTGCGTGATAATCCACATCCAGGAGGGCGACTTTTCCCTTTTTTGATAACCAGTTCGCGGCGACTGACGCATTGTTGATGAAACAATATCCGCCTGCATAATCCTTTCCAGCATGATGCCCCGGCGGACGGCACAACGCAAAGGATGAGTTATGGAAATTGTACGATGAGGCTGCTGCGCTCAACGCGCAATTTGCAGAAGCCAGCGCCGCTTTATACGTTCCAGCGACGATGCATGCTGAGAGGTCCATGATGTAATAGCCGCCGCGCCCGAGGAGAGAATGGGTCGGATGTGCCTGCCGCCGCAATGCAAATGTGGCGGGAAGGAAGGCATGCGTTTCCGGCGACTTCGCCGCTTCGGGGTCAGCAGCCAGCCATTCGTCCCAGCAGGAGGCGAGAAATTCAATATAATCCCGGTCGTGGACTTCGAGGATCGGGTCGAGCCCGAACTCTTTCGGTTCGCTAATTTCCGCCCAGTCCGTTTTATTGAGCGCGGCTATGATCCGATCCATGCGGTCCGGGTTTTCGTAATACGGCACGCGTTTGCCTCCGTCGAACACTTCGAAAGCAGGATAATGATTGCGATGTTCTTCCGAGTAATATATTTTCATCGTAAGACAATTTTACCCTTGCGCGTCTGTGAACCTGGAGGAATCGATGGAACTATTTGAAGCGATCCATGGAAGAAGGTCGGTCGGCAAGGTAAAGCCCGATGCGCTTCCGCGTGAGATCATAGAAAAATTATTGAGCGCCGGGGCACAGGCGCCGAATCACTATAAAGTAAGACCGTGGCGTTTTGTCGTGTTGACCGGGGAAGGCCGCAGGAAACTTGGCGATGCAATGGCCGCCTCCTTCGCGGACCGGAATCCGGGCCTGCCGCCCGAAGCCCTGGACAAACCCCGCGCCACTCCGCTCGCAGCACCGGTGGTCATTGCCGTCGGGGTGGATAAACCGTCTGAATCAAAGGTTATCGAAATAGAAAACATTTCCGCGGCATCCGCGGCTTGCCAGAATATCCTGCTCGCCGCACACGCCTTGGGTTTGGGCGCAAAATGGAAAACGGGCGAATGGGCGCGCGACCCCAGGATAAAGGAGTTTCTGGGCTTTGCCCCGGACCAAGCCATCGTTGGCTTCATCTATGTTGGCTATCCCGATGTTCTACCCGACCCTTATCCACGAATCGGCTTTGAAGATCGCGTAACATGGATGGATCAATAATCAGGTAAAGTTAAACAGGTCGCAAGGGATCTTCTCCTGCGACCTGTTTATTATTGATCCTCAATCTTTAAATTTCTTTTCCCCTGCTTCGACCCGCACCTTCAATTTATTTTCCCTCGGAGGGATCGGGCATGTGGCAAAAGCGGTATAGGCGCAGGGCCAGTTATCCGTCAGGTTGAAATCCAGGACGATCTCGTCGCCCTGGGGAGGCGGCAGGTAAAATCTTCGGCCTGCGTCGTAGGTGGTGTCGCCGTTTGTTTCGTCCTTGAAATTGAAGAGCAATTCATCGCCGCTTTGTTCGGCTTCCAGCGCGCATTCGACACCTTTCAAGACGAATTGTGCCCGACCCATAAAGAAGGTTTGAATCTCCGTGCCGATCCCCTCAATCCGGATGGTCGGTTTGGGAGGGTCGTAACGCACATATTTTGCAGTGACTTTATATTCCGGGTCGGTCGGATAATAGTTGAACCCGGTAAAACTCTTTTTTAGTTCCGCTTCCCTGTCCCAGACGCGAATGAGAGTGGCATCGCCTCTTATAATGACTTTCATGGACAGTGTGCCAACTTCAAGCAAATCGGCTTGTTTATCCTTATCATGATAAAGCGGACGCGCCTCCACATTGCCACCGTTCATGGTCATATCCATTTTGGGATGAATGGTGACTTTTCCATTCGCAAAAAGAAAATGCCCGCAAATCGGTTGGGGAAATTGAGGCAGGGAAATTTTCGCCTCCGCGCTGCTGCCGAAGCTGTTTTCACCTTCCTCGAGCCAGAACAACCCGACGAGGTTTAACCAGCTCAACGGGTTGGATATAAAACCAGCTTCCCTTTCTTTTCTTTTTTGCGCAATATACTCGTTGTATTCGTTCATTTTGTTTGTCTGTCCAATGAGCAGGGATTCGGTTCCATGTCTGGCCTGAGGCAGTTCCCGGGAATTTTACCTCAAGCGTTGACACGAGCCGGTTTTTCACGTATAAAACCGTCCTGAAATCATCGGCATAAAGGAGAGAAGCATGTTGTTGATACGGGTTTTATCAGAAGGCGGCGGGGGACCGAATACGGAGCTGCTTTGGATTCTGGGGATTTTGTTGGGAAGTTTTGCAGTTACGATTATTGCAGGCTGGGTGTCAGGCTCGGGCAACCCTCGACAGGCACAGGCGGAGTCTGAGGCGCATTCCGTCGAATCGGTAGCAGTTGAGGATCAGGTAAAAACTGCGAAGACGTCTCGTCCTTCCAAAACCAGAAGTGAAAAAAAATGAGGTTGGGCGGACTCCATGAAACAGATGTCATGTGGATAATGTAACTAAAGTCACAGTGCCATTTCTCACATCTTCGCTATAATCCACCGCAGCAAAACTCAACTGGAGGTTGACGATGAAGAAAGTCTTTTTTGGGATGTTGGTGTTGAGCGCCATTCTGCTGGCAGCGTGCGGCGGTGGCGGCTCAAGCGAAGGGATCACCCTTGATCCTGTGCCTGCGGAGTATGCTGGTGCGACGAGCCCTCTCGGCGCGGATGCAGCAGCCGCTGGCGCGGAAGTATTTGCCGTAAATTGCGCGTCCTGCCACGGTGAAAAAGGATACGGAGATGGTCCTGCCGGTGCGGCGCTCGACCCGGCGCCGAAAAACCTGCACGAGATTGCAGCTCTCGCCGGCGACGATTATTTGTATTGGCGCATCAACGCAGGTAAAGAAGGTACCGCCATGGTCGCCTGGAAAGGCGTGCTGTCGGACGAACAGATCTGGCAGTTGGTTGCGTTCATCCGCACATTGAAGTAATTTCCCAAAAATAAAACACGCCCGTAACCGGGCGTGTTTTTGATTCCCTTTTTAACTTTCGAGCGCTTCCATGATCTTGTCTTTCAGTTCACCGGGATGGAAAGGCTTGGTGAGGTAATCGGTTGCGCCTGCGCCAAACGCCACAGCCCGGCTGTCGCTGTCATCCAGGGCGGTGACGATGATGATGGGAACCTGTGTGAAATCGGGCTCCTCTCTTAACATCCTGCAAAGGCGGAACCCGTCCGGCTGGGGCATCATCAGGTCGAGCAGGATGAGGTCGGGCGTTTCGGCTTTCGCGACCTCAATCGCTTTTGAACTTTCGTTGACTGTCACGGTGTCGAAACCGTCGGCTTTGAGCAATTTTTGCAAAAGGTCGGTTACCAGTTTGTCATCGTCGACCATCATAATTTTGATCATGTTGCTGTCCTGAAAATTGAACAAATTCGATTTAGGGATGGAACCTGCTCAATGATACAGCCAACGGGGGACAACCGCAAGGCGCCTTACGGAAGTGAAAATTCATTGAGCCAGCAGGTCCTTAACCTGCTGTGAAAATGGGCGGGGCAGGACGGGTTTTGAGACAAACTGGTCCGCCCCGGCGTCACGAGAATCCTTGCGAGTGGCATCGGTGCTCAATGCCGAGACCATCATCACCTTGATGTGGCTGGTACGCGGCGTGGATTTGATCATTTTACAGATCGTAATCCCGTCTATTTCCGGCATCATAATGTCAAGCAATACAAGGTCGGGCATGAAGGTTTCTACAGCCCGGATTGCGATCCGGCTATCCTGCACGATGGAGGTTTCGTGCCCATCCAGATTGATTATCGCTTCCAACAATTTGGCCGTTTCAGGATCGTCGTCGATGATCATTATCTTCGCCATTTTTTCTCCGGGGAAAATCTATTGCTGATCGCCGATCAACTCGTGGATCTTTGCGTCCAGTTCGTCCAAATTGAAGGGTTTTGCCAGATACCCATTTGCACCAAGCGTGGTTGCGCGGCTGTTGCTGTTATCGAGCGCTGTGATGATCAAAATTGGAGTACGGGCGAATTTAATGTTATCGCGCAGCATCCCGGTCAGGGTGAAACCATCCGGGGGCGGCATCATGATGTCGAGGATGAACAGGTCGGGGCGGACTTGTTCCGCTGCGGAAATGGCTTTGGAACTTTGATTCACAGTTGTGACCTGATACCCAAGCGAGGACAGGTAACGTCCAAGCAGGGTGGTCACTTTTTCGTCGTCGTCTACGATCAGGATTTTTGCCATTTTTATCTTCCTGTGCTGACCATCGTCTACAGGCACCGGCATTATACCCTCTGAGTGCCGGGGGGGATATTTGCGCAAGGGAATTTCAATGAATGCGGGGGAAAAGTGCGGAGTATGTCCACGATTTTCTCAAACCGGCAAACCCGCTTGTATAATGCCGTCATCCTACCTTAGGAGTGAACCATGGCGATGAAAATCAAATCATTTTCAGGCAGGCATTACGAGACCGGCAGCATCCACAACCTGCTGGCAATGCAGGGAGTCAAAACCCCGCACACGGGAAAGCCGTTCTCCGAGGCGTTCTTGCTGGGCGTGAGCGGCGGGATTACCTTCGGCTATTTCACCTTCGAATATAAGAACATCCTACCGCAACTGGCTCTGCTCACGCGCAACACTTTCGACCCGTTGCAGACCATGCTCGAGAGGCTGGGAATCTCCCAACAGGTGTACCAGACAACTTCGGAGTCTGTGGCGGAAAAGAACCTGCGCGAGGCGCTGGCTGGCGGGAATCCCGCGTTGGTTTGGGCGGACGAATGCAGCCTGCCTTATTCCCCCAAAAAAGGGACCGCGTATTGGAACATGATCCCCGTCCTGGTTTATGAACTGGAGGGGGACGATGCGCTCATCGCGGATCGATCCGCGCATCCGTTCCGCGTGCCGATGAAAGAGTTGACCAAAGCCCGCGGCCGCGTGAAGGATGATAAATTCCGCGTGGTCACTCTCGCTTCGCCCTTGACCTCGAAACTGGTCTCTGCAGCCCAAAAGGGACTCTGGCAATCCATTTCTCTCTTCACGGACAAGCCGCCGAAAGGCGCACGCCATAATTTCGGTTTTGCCGCCTACGAGCATTTCGCGGAGATGCTTGTCAACAAACGAAACAAGCAGAGTTGGGAGCGGCTCTTTCCGGCGGGTCCGCGCATGTTCAACGCGCTTGCCGGTACGGCGGAAGCGCCGGGCGTTTTTGCTCCTCCCGGGGCGTTCACCTGGATTCAATGGTTTGGGGCGGGCGACGGCGCGGAGAGAGGCTTGTACGCCGACTTTCTCGATGAAGCCGCCATCCTGCTGGAAAAGAAATCCTTGAAGGATGCGGCAGGGCAATTTCGCGTCAGCCGCCAAAAATGGATCGCATTCGCCGAGGCGCTCCTGCCGTCGGACATCCCCCTGTTCGATGAAGTGAAAACGTTGATCAATCGCAAATATCAACTGTACTTCGAAACGGGAGAGGATGGATTGGATGAAATTACAAAAGTAAATTCGCGTTTGAAAAAGATCGAAGAGGTAATGGCGAAGAAATTTCCGCTGTCGTCGGAACAAGCCGCCAGCCTTCGCGCCGAGTTGCGCGAGCGTGTGCTGGGAATCGCCGAAATCGAGAAAAAGGCAGTCGAGCTATTACAGGAAAGCTTGAAGTGAGGCGGCATGAAAACAGCCATGGATATCCTTCGATTCGCTCTTGGAGGCTTTGCCGGCTTGGTGGTCATCTCCCTCATAGCGGAAGGTATCGAATTTTCATTGGTGACCCTGGTTCACCGAGAGGTTACCATGGACGAACAGGTTTATTTTGGAATCCGTAATCAACCCTGGTTCCTGCTCTTGAAATTCATCTACAATGGAATTGCCTTGTTCGTCGGAGGTTGGCTTGCCGCCAGGATCGTTTCACGCTGGAAACGGGCGTGCGTGTTAAGCCTCGCTCTTGCTCAAACTGCGGCGTTTATTTGGGGGATGACGTTATCCGAATATGCAGGTACCACGCCGGTCTGGGCATGGATATTGCTGGCAATCGAAATCCCGCCGGCCATTTTGTTGGGCGGGTGGAAGGGATCACGAATTTAGTGAACCGATCCGTTGGGCGAGGGAACGAAGCTGCACCGGACTGATGGGTTTGATCAAAATCAAGTCCGCCATCTCTTCGAGGGTGGTTGCAAGGGCGGCGTCGGCTGTGGCAAGAATAACGGGAACCGACTTAAGCCGCTCATCGTTTTTAATCGCCCTTAATACATCCACTCCAGACATGTCCGGCATGTTAAGGTCCAGAATTACGAGCGCTGGAGTCAGGTGCTGGAGATTATTCAGAGCCGCCGACCCCTCCTGAAAAGTGGCGATCTCGAATTCCGTTTGTAACGTCAGTTTGAAGATGTTGTTGATCTCAATGTCGTCCTCGACGATGACAGCAAGAGGCTTGTCCATGTAACCGCTCCTATGATCGGAGGTCTGACTCCCGGGGAAACCTTTCGGGCCAATGCTCCGAAATGATTCGAATCAACTTAGAAACGCTGACCGGTTTTATCAAAACGTGATTCGCCTTCGCGCCCAGGGATTTCGAGTGAAAGATGTCGGCGGTTGCCACGATCACCACCGAATTTTTCCATGTCTCACGAGCGCGAATCAGGTCGAGGATGTCCAGCCCGGAGGCGTATGGCATGTGGATGTCAAGAAGAACAAGGTCCGGGGCGGGACTTTCCAGTCGTTTGATGAAATTTCCGCCTGTCGCATCGATTTCGACGGTAAAGCCTGCTCGATTCAATACAGTTTGAAAAACGGTGCCGATGACCGGATCATCTTCCAGGATGAGGGCTGTTGCTTCATTCATCGATCCGATTCGCTCCGGGCATGGATCGGAAGATAGACCGAGAAGGTGCTGCCAACACCGATCTGGCTTTCCACGGTGATTCGGCCGCCCATCAAATCGACCAACTGCTTTGTGATGGAAAGCCCAAGACCCGTGCCACGGCCGCTAAATTTTTGTTGTGAACTGACCTGCCGAAATGGCTCGAAGATATATTCGTGCGCGTTTTCTGGAATGCCGATCCCCGTATCCGAAACCTTCATTGCCCAGTTTTCATTATCGACGGCTAAAAACTGCACGTTGACCCCTCCGGTGGGCGTGAACTTGATGGCATTACCGATCAGGTTCACAAGAATTTGGTGGAGCCTGTATTCATCACCCATCAACCTGATGGGCAGTTTTGGATCGATGGAAATGGTCAGGTCCAGCCCCTTTTTCTGCGCCAGCATTTGCATGCTTGACTTGACATCCCTCAGGAGATTTCGGGGCGAGAACCGGGCGATATTGATCTTGATCGTTTTTGCTTCGATCTGGGCTTCGTCAAGGAGCTCATTGACGAGTTTGGACAGATAATTTGTGCCTTCGACAATACTGGAAACCGCCTTTTTTTGTTGCTCCGTCAGATTACCAAAGGTGTTGATTTGCATGAGTTCTGCATAACCCAATATCCCGCCGAGAGGGGTGCGGAGTTCATGGCTGATCTTTGCCAACAACTGGCTCTTTAGGCGGCTGGCTTCCAATGCCTCATCGCGGGCAAGCGCGAGTGCGCTCTGTGCGCGCTTTAAATCGGTGATATCACGCGCCACAGCCTGAAACCCAATGATCTGGCCTCCTTCGCGAATGATCTGGACGTTCTGTCCCAACCAAAGTTCGCTCCCATTCGAAGTGACAGCGGCAAACTCATAATAAGTTGTTGTCTCACCTGCCAGGAATTGCCGGTTATAGTACCTCTTTAGATCGCGGCGTTGGTGTGGCGCCGCCAGATCCAGATAATGCCTGCCAAGCACTTCCGCCTCCGATTTGAAACCCATCAGTCGTAGTGCGACCGGGTTGGCGTAGGTGAAACAGCCGTTCGCATCGGTGCGGTATATGATGTCGCTGGCCGATTCGACCATTTGCTGGTAAAGCGCGCGGCTTTCCGATAATTGAGTCTCAGCCAGAACACGGGGTGTGATATCTGTGACGGTGATTGCGCGCCCGACGATCGCGTTTCGCCGGTCGTGCAGGGGGGAAAGCCGGAGTTCGTACCATTTTCTCTCCCCGCCTTCACCGATGCATATTTCGTCTGTTGCCTCCATCACCCTGCTGTATTTCTGAATCAGATCGGGCCAGGGTGTCAGTAGTTCTCCGGCGTTCTTGCCCAGCGTTTCCACATCTGTTTTGCCGATAAACCTGAGTCCGGCGGGATTGATGTCCACGATTCGATTCCTCAGGTCCAGCACGATCATTCCCGAAGACATCTCGTCGATGACCGTTGCGCGCGCAATCGGGGAAAGGTCGACCAGTTGGAAACCGAATATGCCCCATGTGAACGCGACGACGGTGATGGTAAAAGCGAAGGGAGTGAGATCGAGGCTCGGGATGGGGCTTACGCCGGAGAGGTACAGCGCGTTCCCGATCCACGGGGCTGATACTGCCAGGAGCAATATGGCTGCCTGCCGGCGGTAGATTCCCGTCATCCGCCCAACTGAACGGACGACGATCGCCGTGCCGACCAAGAGAAGGATATAGGAATAGGCGGTGTGTACCCAAAACCAAAAGCCATAACTAACGCTCAATGCTGAAAACGAACCTGTCCTTGCGAGCCCGATCTCCCGCCAAACCAATCCATGAGACTCGGTCGTCAGCACCAGTCCGAAGGTGATCAAAGGAATTATGGACAATGGGATGATGGTGCCAAGGGTGAGCCATTTTGCCCTGTTGGCATGATGAAAGGCAAACCCGACCCACATGAGCGGGACAAGTACGATGCCAAGATATTGGAACTTGCCCCAGAATAGTTTGGTGGCGAGGTCCGCCCCGGCAATTTCCAGCGCATACCCAAGCGACCATTCCGCAACCGCAGCTGCCAACAAGGTAAGGGCAAGCGCCCCCGTATTGGCACGCCGCGACCACGAATAGACCGCCACCCATCCTGAGATGAGGGTTGCGAGAATCAGGGGGATGATATAAGGCGTGTATTGGAATTGCATGGCACTCTGCAGAATTGCGGTTGGTGGGTTTCCCGGCTTCAGATGAGAATTTGATTAATCATTAAATTCCATTATAAAGGTTATGAAATCATGGCAACATGACGATTTGGATATTTTGGGGTGACTTTGCTCTTAATTCTTCAATATCCAAGAGTCTTCGTTTTGCCGGTCGTATTATGTTTTTACCGCGATTTGTGGCCTGTTGAAAAAAACGGAACTGATTTGTAATAGAATGAAGATGGTGGTTCGACAAAAAACAAAGGAGTCTCAAAATGCCCAGGCATCATCTTGAAGTTCATTATGCCGATCGGATCGGCTGGCTGCGCGCCGGTGTATTGGGCGCTAACGATGGGATCGTTTCAACTGCGAGTTTGGTGGTGGGAGTTGCTGCAGCAAGCGCAGTCCGTGGGGATGTTCTTTTGGCGGGAATTGCTGGTTTGGTGGCCGGCGCAATGTCCATGGCGGCGGGGGAGTATGTGTCGGTCAGTTCGCAGGCGGATACTGAAAAAGCCGACCTGGCGCGCGAGAAAAAGGAATTGGAAACAGATGATGTCACTGAACGCCGCGAACTCGTCAATATTTACATCCAGCGCGGACTTGAACCCGCCCTTGCCAAAAAGGTTGCAGACCAGCTCATGGCAAAGGATGCGTTAATGGCGCATGCCCGCGACGAACTTGGTCTAAATGAAATCCACACAGCGCAGCCGATTCAAGCAGCGCTTGCTTCGGCGTTATCGTTCGCTGTCGGAGCGATTTTGCCATTGTTGGCGGTTATGGTTGCTCCCGTTCAATGGATGATCCCGATCGTGGTGGCAAGTTCACTTTTGTTTCTGGCGGTGATGGGTGTAATTGCGGCAAAACTGGGCGGAGCCAATATGTGGGTGGGCGCGCTTCGCGTCGCTTTTTGGGGGTTGCTTGCCATGCTGGCTACTTTCCTGGTTGGCAAGTTGTTTGGGACCGCAGTTGTATAGGGATTTTCTTCAGAATCAAACATGACTCACCCCGAAATTAAGGTTTCGCGGGTGAGTTCTTTTTTAAGAACAAATGTGACGCTGATAAACGCTGAAAACGCGGATTTATAATACCTTTTCCGCGTAAATCTGCGCTCGTCCGCGTCCCAAATTAAATTCGGGGTTAATTATGTTTCATGGATTGCTCATCAACTCGTCCACTGCGTTGACCAGATCTCTTAAGTTTCCCACCTTCAACACGTTATTGCACAGCGGGGCGTATTTCATCATATCGCTGTCGCCGTTCCACATGTAATCCGGTTCGGGATTCAGCCAGATCGTTCGTGTGGCGCGGCGCGTCATTGTGGAGAAAATATCGAGGCGCGGATCGTTGTAATTGTTCCGCCCGTCGCCCACGATCAGCAGGGTTGTGCCGCTGTTGAGCGTGTCCATGTATCCGTTTTGGAAGTCGTTGAGCGACCAGCCGAGGTCGGTGTTGTAATGTCCGCTGGGCATGCGCCATAGAACCGAGGCAATTGCCTCGTCTGCGTTCGAGCCGGTAAAGTCTTCAGAGATCGATTCGAGATGGTCGATGAAGGCAAAGGCATGGGTCTTGCGGACCTGCCCTTGCAGGGCAAAAAGAAAACTCAGCATCAACTCCGAGCAAAAACGCATCGATGTGCTCACATCGCAAATGACCACGATCTTCGGTTTCTTGATGCGGTCTTTGTGCCTGATTTCCATCGGCACGCCGTGGTATTTCAAGTTCGCGCGGATCGTGGCTTTCGGGTCCATTTGACCGGACTTCATCCGCTTTTGGCGCAGGGCGATTCTCGTCCGCAGAGCGGCGGCGAGGCGTTTCACTTCACGTTGCAAAAGTTTTTTATCCGCATCCGAAAGCGCATGGAACGGGCGGTTCATCAAGGCATCGATATTCTCTCCGCGCGGGCGTTCGCTCATGTTCTCGGCGATCCGCTGACCTGCAAACTGGCGGATCTGTTCCTGCATCGCCGCCAGGTTTTGTTGAACCATCTGGCGGATCTGGTCGATCCGTTCGCGGTTCATGCCCATCTGCTGGAGTTGTTCCATCAACTCGCGCAGCGCCTTTTGGACTTCAGGAAACGCCAGTGCCTTCATCATGCGCTGCGCCATCCAGTTTTGATATTGAAGGCTGTCCGCCTGGTTCAATCCGACCAATTGCGCCAGCGCTTCCAGTTCAGACTTTGTGAGTGGCTCGCCGTTCATCAGCCTGTCCATACGCTGACGGAGTTGTTCTGTGTATTGCTTCATCGCCTCCGCCCACATCTGCGCTTCCTCCGGCGTCATATCGTCTGATGGATTGCCGCCCATCGTCGGCGGAGTCCCCGAGCCGAAGAATAGCGGAAAGAATTTATCGAAAACGGGCAGGTCCTTTACATCTTTGATCAACGTTGCCCGCAGCGACAAACGGAACGATTCGCGATCCTGAATCCCCATCAAATCCACAGCCGAAAACGCTTCGGCTGATTCTGCCAGCGAGACGCGCACGCCGCTGGCGCGCAGGGCGGAGATCAATTGAAGGATGCGGGATTCCATAATCTACCGACCACTTAATTTCCGGAAAACTTAGCCAGATCGTCCATGGACGGACGTTGTTTTGGCTGAGGCGGATTCAACATCTGCCGTTTGGCTTTCTGCAGGTCCGCTTCATGTTTAAGCAGGACCGATAGCGTATCTTCCAGAATATCTTTATCCAACTGCGAGGCGTTCAAGGCTACGAGCGCATTCGCCCAATCCAGTGTCTCGCTGATGGATGGGGATTTGCGCATGTCTGCCTTGCGGAGTCGCTGCACGAATTCGACCGCTTGCTGCGCCAGTTTTGGATTCAGGTCCGGCACTTTAAGATGCACAACGGCGAGTTCCTCCTGCAAGGTCGGGTAATCGATGAAGAGATATAAACAACGCCGCTTCAACGCCTCTGAAAGTTCGCGGGTGTTGTTGGAGGTCAACACGACAAAAGGCTTGTGCTTTGCGGCAAGCGTCCCCAACTCCGGTACGGAGACTTGGAAGTCGCTTAACACTTCGAGCAGAAAGGCTTCGAACTCGGCATCGGCGCGGTCGATCTCGTCGATCAACAAGACTGTCGACTTTTCGCTCAGGATCGCTTTCAATAACGGGCGCATCAGCAGAAATCGCTCGGAGAAAAAAACATCCTCTTCCTTCGCGAGCCTGTCCGCCGCCTCGGTCAGTGATTCGGCTTTGCCGAGGGTGTCGTTCAATTTGTCGCGCAATAACTGCGTGTAAAGCAATTGCTTGGAATATTCCCATTCGTACAAGGCTTTCGATTCATCCAAGCCTTCGTAGCACTGCAGGCGGATCAACTCGCGGCTTGTCGCAGAAGCAATGGCTTTGGCAAGTTCGGTCTTGCCAACACCTGCGGGACCTTCGGCGAGCAGCGGTTTGCCCAGTCTCTGCGCGAGATACACAATCGTCGCAATTTCATCTGACGCGATATATTTTTGTTTGTTCAGTTCGGTCTTTACGGTCTTCGCAGATTCAAAAATGTCAGTCATGGGTCTCCCAAATCGGTTTCAACGAGTCGATCCGTTCCCAGCCTTCCCCGTGCTTTACATGTTCGACTTCGATGTTCGTAAAATACTCATCCAACACGGCGGCGCGTTCCTGCGCCAGCGGCGGCACGCAGTAATCCTCCTCCTCCCAGGTGGCGACGCCGTCCGAATGCCAGCGCGCGTTATCCAGTCCGGTTTGAAGCGCGTTCCCGAATGGACGCATGGCATTTATCTCCCCCGTATCCAGCCATTTCCTCAAACTCTTCAATTTTGATGCGATGGGTTTTGCAGTGACAAGATAATATGCCATCTGCTCCTCCTTCCGATGGAACGATTATAAACGGATGTTGAAATATTCGAGCAGGATCAGCTCGAACTCACTCTCGGAACTTAGTTCCCTCTCATTCTTCACACCGTTCTCCGTGACGATGAAACGCAGGTTGCTCAATGTAAGCCTGCCATTCGGGGTTGCGCGCGAGCAGACTCTTTTTTGAGTAAAGCTCGATTCGGGCGAAATTTGATGGTACAGGCACATGTTCTCGTACTCCTCCATCCGGCGGGGGATCAAGGTAAAGCGATATTGCGCCTGCATGGATGGATTTTCATCGCGGTCGTTTTGCTCGAACAGGATCAGCGCCTCGCCCTCCGCCTTGATTTGATACGACATCCCGTTCTGTGTTTGTTCGCCCCGGTCGTTGATCCGCAGCGGGGTTTGGAACGAATCCCCGAAGCCGACATCCACAAGATAATCTTCATCGAGATGGACCATCAAAGTCATGTGATCGAATTCCGGACCGAAGCCGCCGCTCTCGCGCGAGACTCCCGCCGAAAGCATCGTCACATCGAAACCCAGCGAACGCAACAACCAGTCGAACATCCCGTTGAGTTCATAACAGAAACCACCGCGATTGCGCCCAACTATCTTATGATACAACCATTCTTCGTCCAACCGGATCGGCTCCTTGTAATAGACACTAAAATTCTCGAACGGAACCGCCCGCATGTGCGCGGTCTGCAAATGAGACAGGGTCTGCAAGTCCGGCGTCAGCGCACCGTGATAATCGATCCTCTCCAGATATTTTTGAATGTTCATGTTTTGAGGCCGAGGTTTCGATAAACAGATAGATTCGCTTCAAGCTCTTTTTCAGGCGTGAATCTTTCCAGAATGGATTCTCTCGCCCTCCTGCCAAGCCCTGCTCGATGATCGGGGTCCTGCTGCAGTTCGAGAATCCTTCCCGCAAGCATTTCTGGGTCATTGAGGTTGACGAAGATCCCGTTATTTCCATCTTGAATCACATCCAGCGCGCCGCCGACTGGCGTTGTAATGACCGGGATTTCACAAGCCATCGCTTCGAGTAAAGCGTTCGGCATCCCGTCGCGCAGGGACGGATGAACGAACACATCCAACAGTGAATAATAGGCGGGCAGGTCTTTGTGGGAAACCTGACCCGTGACAGTGATTGACAATCGGGGATTGGATGCTTGGAACTCGTCGAAGGTCTTTTTATCCTCCCCTTCGCGGACTTCGCCTGCGATGAGCAGGGAAACGGGTTGTTTCATTGCTGCTTGTGCGAAACCGTTTAATAGCGCAGTCATTCCCTTCTTTTCACGCAATTCGCCAACAAAACCAACCACGTTCCGCTTTCCACTTTCCAGATTTCTTTCTTCTTTCGGCTTTCTTTCATTCAACCCAATCGCCTCCGCCAGCGCATCATTTCTCTCCATCGGCTTGAACCTCTCCGTATCGATCCCGTTAGGAATGACATGGATCTCCCTGTCGATGAACGCTTTTGCCTTTTTCGCCAGGACGCTTGCATTTGTCGTTACCGCACTCGCATGTTGCAGGGCGTACATCACGTGAGAAAACTTGGACGGGTCAAAGGCGGCGCGTTCGATGTCGTTTCCACGGATGGATACAACACTTGGAACGTCAAGATATTTCCCCGCATATGCGCCGATAAATCCCGCCATCGGGAGGAAATAGGCATGGATCGCATCGAACGGTCCTCGCTTGTGTTCTTCAAGGATGAGTTCGAACCAGTCGACCAGGGTATCCTCCACGCGCTTGTGCGCGCCGAAACGCGTGACGTAAACCCCGTTTGAGTGTTGGGTCTGCTTGATGGACGGAGGCAGGCTCGAGGTTGGAGAAATGAGGCGCACATCGTGTCCCGCGGCGGATAACAAATCCCCCAATCGTCCTGCTGAGATTGCGAGACCGCCGATGTCGGGTGTATACTTTTCGGAAAGCAAGGCAATTTTCATATCTTACTCAGAGGCGTTATGGCGAATCAATGTGAAATGGTGATCGGTTATCTCGTCCCGCATCGCTGCGAGAATCCCGCGTTGGGTAGCTGCGCGAGATGCGGGCGCGGATACTGCGACGAGCATACAAGCGCGACGAAAGAGGGACGAGTGTGCCTGGCCTGTCAACAGGGACTCGATATGCCGGTCGCTTTGCCGATTGCCGCCGCCACATTCACCGCCGCCGATCTGACCACATTCGGTCGTTCCAGCACATGGGACGATGACGACAGCGGGGATATGTTCTCGGATTTGAGTTGAGTTTTACCGTAGGGGCGATGCATGCATCGCCCCTTAATTAATATGGTCCGATCAACTCCCAGATCTTTTTGTTCTCATCGATAAAATCATCACAGCGCTGGCAGGGCTTTAGCGCGGGCGGATGCATCTTCAATCGGACCTGGCGATAAGCTGCATTATCCCAGATTTCATTGAAGGATTGGTTGATGATATTTCCCAATGGGGGAATCTTTTCGCGAGTCATGCAACAGACGTAAACATTGCCGTTGAAATCGATGAGCGTATGTGTCCACGGGGCATAGCAGGGATGTTCGTTGTAATAACCGAAGGCGTATCGTCCCGCGCGTCCCAGGCGGACCTCGGACTCGTCCCTGCCAAATGGAAACGCATCCTCGTCCGAAACGATCAACCCCAGTTCGAGCGCGCGAGAGGCGATCTTCGGCGCGATCTCTTCATTGAAGAGCGCAATGTCCTTTTTACGCATCGATAATATTTCGCCGCAGTGATCGTCAACTGGAATTAAGTTGATCCCGTCTGCGCCGAGTTCGTGGGCAAGGTCCGGGAGCGTGGCAAGGGTATCGTAATTGGTGCGACTGACCACAGTATTGATCCGGATCGTCAACTTGCCTTTGTATTTATACCGGCGGAAGAGTTCCACGGCTTTAAGCGTGGCTTTGTAGGAACCTTCAACCCCGCGGATTTTTTCGTGCGTTTTGCGAATGGGGGAGTCGATGGAAATATTCACCCCGCGCAAACCACCTTCGACGAGGCGTTTTGCATTTTCCTTCGTCACCAGCGTGCCGTTGGTTGTCATGGTGACTTTGATCCCCAGCGATGATGCCAGTTCCACAAAGTCAGGGATATGCGGTCGGAGCATCGGCTCGCCGCCGGAGATGTGGAGCTTCTTTGTGCCCATCCCCGCCAATTCGCTGATGACTTCCTTCAGTCTCTCCGCGCTGACCGGCGGCTCGCGCGTATCGCGCCAGTGGTTGCACATCTCGCATTTGAGGTTGCACCCGTAAAATACTTTGAACTTGACGTACAACGGTTTGAACGGGCGCGCGTTCATGACCGCGCCTATGAATTCCTCTTTTTCGTTCGAGATGGTCTCGGGGCTGTACATAACGATAAGATATTCAATTGTATCACCCGCCAAGCCATATCAAACTGAGGGAGCGAAGCGAACGAAAAATCTCTCTGTAAAGCAGCGCTGACCTTTTGCGGAGTTTAACCTGATTTTTTTCGTGGGGCTCAGCGTGACGTATTTCTATTCATAACTTTAATTCAAGCTTTATCTTGATTTCATCCCCTTCTTTGAGATCCTCCGCTTTTTGCACGCTCATGCGGATGGGAACGAGATAGCGTCCATCCTTTGGGAAAAGGGAAGTCGTCCACACCGTTTTGCCGACCCGCACCGTGACCGGAATCACTCCCCAACCATACGTCACAAGTCTTGAGACGGACTTGATCTCGGCGCTTTGTTCATCCGGCACAGGGACGAAGAGATACGGAGCCGGTCCGCGCCAGTGGAAGATCTTTCCTTTGAACTCGATGACCATTGATTCAGTATATCAAATCTACTACCGGGCAGATGGTGACGGTGTAGTAGATTTCCTGTAATTTATTACCCTGCTCGAGGCGGCCTCCCCGCCGCCGGGAACTGTGGCGTGAGCACTTATGAAAGAGGCGTAATGAATACAGTACAATCTGCCCGTACTTGACGAACCCACGCTTGACACTTGACACTTGAAACTTGGACCTGAAACTTCAAATGCGCCTCAAAGCTGACCTGACCCTCCTCCTCATCTCCGTAATCTGGGGCTCCGCCTTCGTTGCTCAACGCATGGCGGGACTGGCGGGGGGCGTGTACATCTTCAATGGCTTGCGTTATTTGCTTGCGGGATTGGTCGTCTTCCTTTTTGCGTATCGCTCTTTTCGAAATGCGAATGCGACCTACATACCCCGTGATCAATTCAAATGGATGTTCATCGCCGGGTTCTTCCTTTTCGTCGCGAGCGCGCTCCAGCAGGCAGGGATGCAATACACCACCGCAGGCAACGCCGGTTTTATCACAAGCCTGTACGTCGTGCTGATTCCCATCATCCTTTTCTTTTTCTGGGGCGAGCGACCGCACTGGCTTTTCATCATCGCGGTGATCCTTGCGATGGCAGGGGCGTTTTTTCTCTCCACTGGCGGCAAATTCGATGCAATTCAATTCGGCGATCTGCTCGAACTCATCGGCGCCCTATTCTGGGCGTTCCACGTCATCATCCTCGGTAAATACGCTTTGAAATTTGAATCCGTCTCCTTTTCGGTGGGGCAGTTGGGGGTCTGCGGATCGCTGAATCTGGTCGTTGGTCTAGCCGTCGAGCCGATGCCCGTCTTCGAATCGAACCTTCTTTTTGCCATCGCCTACACCGCCTTCCTTTCGCTTGGGTTGTGTTACACGCTTCAGATCTGGGCGCAGAAGCATACCCCGCCCGCCGATGCGGCATTGATCCTCGGGCTTGAATCCGTTTTTGCCGTTCTTTCGGGCTGGCTCTTCCTGAATGAACGCCTGACCGGCGTACAAATTCTTGGCTGTGTCATGATTTTTGCCGCAGTCATCCTCTCTCAATTCAAGGAATGGACATCAGGTACAATAGACACAGATCATTTGGTGGAGGGTCGATGACCGCAAAAGTTATTCTCAACCCGTATTCGAACCGTTGGAATTCACAAGCCCGCTGGCCCCAAGCCGAAGCCGCCCTCAAAGCCGCCGGTGTGGGCTTTGAAGTCGTTGTTTCTGAAAAGAAAGGCGCAGTCATCGCTCTTGCCGAAGGAGCCGCCCGCGATGGCTTTTCTCCCATCATCGCCGCAGGCGGCGACGGCACCATTGGTGAAGTCGTTAACGGCATGGCGCGTGCCGCAGGTTCGTTGGATAAACCGCTTGGTCCGCTTGGGATCATGCCACTTGGTTCCGCCAACGATTTGGTTGTCAACCTTGGTCTGCCCAAAGATTTGACCGAAGCCGCAAAAGTCATCACCGCAGGTAAAACTGATCTCATCGACGTCTGCAAATGCAACGATCGATTTTTCGTCAATAACTCCGCCGCGGGCCTCGAACCGTACGTCACCACCAAGCAGGAAAAAATTCACTCGGTCAAGGGCATCGGAAGATATCTGATTGCCGCTGTGCAGGGCATCATGGATCAACCCGAATGGCATGTCAAAATGGAATGGGATGGCGGCTCGTTCAATGGACCTCTGTCCCTGGTCTCTGTCGGCAACACACGCCTCACCGGCGGCGTATTCTACATGTCGCCTCATGCCGATCCGCGCGATGGCAAACTCACCTTTAGTTATGGCCACCGCGATACACGGCTCGGCTTGTTTCAGGCTCTGCCACGCACCATGAAACCCGATAAAGGTTCCTTCATCGAAATGGAAGGCATGTACGAAGTCCACTGCACCCGGCTCGCCATCGAATTGGATAAACCCTCTCCCGCCCACACCGACGGCGAACTTTTCCCTGAATGGCTGACATCGCTAAAATACGAGATATTTCCCAAACGCCTCCAAATCCTCCTTCCCTGATCATCAACCCCGCAACCCAATGACTACACTTGACCTCTCCTTCCATCCGCTCACGCAAAAACTATGGCGCGATTTCGAATTGCTCTTTGGCGAGAACGGCGCCTGCGGCGGCTGTTGGTGCATGCATTGGAAACTGCGCGGCAAGGCATTCAGCGAAAACAAAGGCGAGGGCAACAGGCAAATGCAAAAGTCCGTGGTCGATGCGAAGATCGTCCCCGGCTTGCTGGCATACCTGGAGGGTTATCCCATCGGCTGGGTGGCGATCGAGCCGCGGGGGCAATATCCAAAACTTGCTTTTTCGCGTGTCCTCAAACCGATCGACGATCAGGAGGTCTGGTCGGTCACTTGTTTGTTCGTCGATAAAAAACATCGCAAGATGGGGGTGGCGGTCGAATTGTTGAAAGCCGCTGTGGATTATGCAAAAGATAGCGGGGCAAGGATCGTCGAAGGATATCCCGTCGAAACGAAAGGGGATGCGCCTCCCGTTTTTATTTTTACAGGAACGGCTTCTGCGTTCAAGCAGGCGGGATTCGTGGAAGCGGCAAGACCGGGTCCCACCCGCCCGATCTACCGATATAATATTTCCTCTCCCAGTGGGAGAGGGTCAGGGTGAGGGATGAATTTTCAGCCCCCATCCAGATCGCTGACCACGCGCGATTATCTTTTCATTGCCGTTGTTACCATTTTCATTATCGCTGTTTCTGCCGGGCTTGTTTATGCAAACCTCTCGCTGCCAAAAGGCGGCGGCGATTTTTTGCGTCACTGGGTCGGCGCGCGCGCGTTTCTCTTCGAGCGCATCGATCCGTACACGTTGTACGTCCCGAATATCGTGCAGGGTCTGGTGTATGGGGATTCCGCCGGGGCGGGCGATGAGCCCTTTATTTTGGATACGCCGTTCCACCTTCTTCTTCTTTATTTCCCTTTTTCGCTTCTTTCGGACCCGATGACCGCCCGGGCGATATATGCCTTGATCCTCGAATGGGCTTTGTTGGCACTTGCCATCCTCAGCCTGCGTCTCGCGGATTGGGAGGCGCCGCGCTGGTTCTCGGTGTTGTTCATTCTCTTTTGTTTCGTTAACTTTTTCGCCTTTCAGGCGATTCTCGAAGCAAGTCCGGTCATCCTGCTCGCCCTGATCTATGCCGGAATCATCCTTGCCATGCGGAATGAACAGGACGAACTTGCAGGTGCGCTGATCGCCCTCTCGGTCTATTATTGGGAGGCGGGCTTGCCGTTCCTGCTGTTGATATCGTGGCGTTCTTACAAGGAAGGACGGGCGCGGGTGCTTGCGGGTTTTGGGATGATATCCGTTGTTTTACTCGCCATCTCATTACTCCTGTATCCCGGTTGGATTCTTCCCGCCTTGCGCGCCGGGATGAACAATTTCCGCGCAGATTATGGCTTTTCGATCTTCACTGTTCTTCGTCATGTGTTGCCGGGATATGGAAATCTTCCCGCCTGGGTGTTCGTCGTCCTTCTCTTCGTTCTTCTTGGCTACGAGTGGAACAAGACGCTCAACGGCGATTCGCGCCGCCTGTACTGGGTCACCTGCCTGACTCTCGCGGCGACTCCTTTGCTCGGTTTTCGCACCGGGATGGACAATCTTGCCGTGCTGGTCGTTCCGCTCGCGCTGGTCTTTGCCGTCATCCATGACCGATGGAAAGGCGTCGGATCTTTCTTGAACTTTCTCTTCATCGTTTTGATCTTTACCGCACCATGGGCTCTTTACCTGTTTGCCCTGCCGCGTTATGGCGTGCAGGCGCACCAACTGCTGTTTCTTTTCCTGCCTGTTTTCACCGTGCTTGGTTTATACTGGATTCGCTGGTGGGCGATTCGTCCGCCACGCGTCTGGGCAGATGCGGTGAATCGAAAAACGTAATCCTATTCACCATTCACTACCCCCCAACCCCAACATGACCCGCCGAGCCTATATCATCCCTTTTATCCTTGCGTTGATTCTCCAAATCGCCGTCAGCCGTCTTCAAGCCGTGCCCGGCTATCTCGATGCGGATTATTACTATTCTGGCGGTTTGCAATTGGCAAAGGGGCAGGGCTTTAACGAGCCGTACCTTTGGAATTATCTCGACGACCCTGAGGGCATTCCGCATCCTTCGCATGGATATTGGTTTCCTTTGGCATCCATCGTTTCCGCTCTCGGGATGTGGTTGACCGGTCATGCCAATTACGAATCGGGGCGGATATTTTTTATTTTGCTTGCTTCGTTGGTCCCGCCTCTCACGGCCGCGTTATCTTATCGCTTCTTTCAGAACACAGCCTTCGCCTGGACCTCCGGTCTGCTTGCGGTCTTCCCCGTCTTCCATCTACCATTCCTGCCTGTGCCCGATAACTATGGGATCTTCATGATCGCCGGTGGTTTGATGTTCCTCATCGCGGACCGGCCGCGCCCGTGGTTTTGGATGGGTCTGTTTGCCGGGTTCATGTCACTTGCGCGCAGCGACGGGCTGCTCTGGCTGGCATTGACCTTTTTATTCATCCTCTGGCGGGTACGGGATGAAAAACTCGGCTTCGTTTCCTTCATTCAATTCTGCGTCATTGCATTTTCAGGTTTCATTCTCATCATGGGTCCCTGGTACATCAGAAATCTAAACGCCTTCGGTTCGATCATGTCCCCCGCCGGGAGCCGCGCCTTATGGCTGACCACTTATGAAGAAACCTTTATCTATCCCGCCTCGAAATTAACGATCGATTCCTGGCTGGCGAGCGGCTGGAAGTCGATTCTTGAAATCCGCTGGTGGTCGTTCACCACGAATATCCAATCGGTGATCGCGGCGCAGGGACATCTCATTTTGTTTCCGTTCATCGTGATCGGCATGGCGAAAATGCGCAAAGACCGGCGCGTGCAGTTGGCTTTCACCGCATGGATGATCCTTTTCTTTGTTATGTCTTTCATCTTTCCGTTCGCGGGCGCGCGTGGGAGTTTCTTCCACGCGGGTGCGGCGCTTCAGCCTCTGCTTTGGACTCTCGCTCCATTCGGACTCGAGCATGCTGTTGCCTGGGCAAGGAAAATGAATCGCTTCAACGACCATGCTTACGTTGTGTTTCGAGTCGCCTTGGTCCAGATCGTGGTCATGCTCTCCGCCTGGGTCGTCTGGGTACGCGTTATTCAGGAGGGTTGGGATGAAGGTGAATTATCCTATCCGGCTGTCGAGAGATTTCTTATCGAACATGGCGCGCAGCCTGGGGATTCCATTGTAGTCTTGAATTCGCCCGGCTATTTCATCATGACGGAACGCCCGGCTTTCTCCCAGCCATATGGCGATGTGAACACGTTGCTCTCACTGGCAGATCGTTACGACATTCGATACTTTGCATTCGAACCGCGCGGCAGGCTCGAACTCTTGCGTGACCTGTACGATAATCCGGGGAATTACGACCAACTTATTTATTTGGGTGAAGTGAATGAAATCCGCATTTTCCAATTTCCTTAAATTGCTTTCGAAGCGCGATCTGGCCGTTCTCGGCGTTGCAGCTGTGCTGGTAGGCTTGATCTATTTGGGCGCCTGCGCGTTGGTTTACAAGATCGGCTTTCCACTCGACGACTCATGGATCCATTTGACCTTTGCGCGCAACCTTGCCGAACACGGCGAATGGTCGTTTCGACCCGGCACTCCATCCGCAGGTTCCACATCCCCGCTTTGGTCGGCGCTGCTCGCCATCGGTTTTTTCATTGGTCTTGAGCCATACATCTGGCCTTATATTCTGGGTCTGCTCACTCTTTGGGCTATGGGGGTCTTGAGCGAGGCAACGGCGCGGCGCTTGCTTTCAAATTACGCGCCTCAGATCCCCTGGGTTGGATTGTTCATGATTTTAGAATGGCACCTCGTTTGGGCGGCCATGTCCGGGATGGAAACCCTGCTTCATGCTTTGATCGCAACTGGGGTCTTATCCGCCTTGAAACTGAATTCGCGCCGCTATCTCCCCCTTGGCTTGCTTGCCGGGATCAGCGTTTGGGTCCGCCCCGACGGTTTGACTCTGCTCGGTCCGCTAGCGTTGATGGTTATCATTAAAGAAGGAGAAACGCCCTCCCGCTTGCGCGGACTAATGCGGATCCTCATCGGTTTCGGTTCCATATTTTTGTTTTATCTCCTCTTCAACCTGTTGATCGGCGATACGCCCATGCCGAATACTTTTTACGCGAAGCAGGCGGAATATGCAGCCTGGCAGGAAAGGACCATATTCGAACGTCTTGGAGATCTTTCCCTGCAATTGTTTGCCGGTCCCTTCTTCCTGGTTTCGGTTGGCGCGATCGTGTGGGTGGTTAGATCGTTTCGCGAGCGTTCCTGGGGAAGCCTGCTCGCCCTTGCATGGTCGCTTGGCTACATGTTCATTTATATTCTGCGCCTGCCTGTTTACCAGCACGGGCGCTACGTCATGCCTGCCATGCCGGTCCTGTTCCTCATGGGATTGTTCGCTGTTATCGAATTTTCAGGGTCCAAAACCTTCGGGCGTTATCAATGGTTTGTGAAAACGCTCTGGCAGTCCGGCATCGCGGCGATGAGCATTTTGTTCATCTTTCTCGGCGCGTATACCTATGCCCGCGATGTCGCCCTCATCGAACAGGAGATGGTCGTTACGGCAAAGTGGGCGGCGGCAAATCTACCGTCGGATGCTGTGGTGGCGGCTCACGACATCGGCGCGCTCGGTTATTTTGACGAACATCCTTTGATCGACCTTGCCGGGTTGATCTCGCCGGAGGTCGTTCCCTTCATTCGAGATGAAGCGCGTTTGACGGAATTCCTCAATGAGCGAGATGCGGATTACCTGATCGACTTTTCCAACTTGTACGAGAACATGGTGCAGGGGAAAGAGGCGGTCTTTGTGGCGGGAGGACCCATGACGCAGGACGAAGGTGTCGCTCCCATGACAATTTACCGTTGGAAATGAGATAATCGGTTAAAATATGCCCATTAATATTGGAAAGCGAACAAATCAAAAGGAAATGAGAGATTGGGCCTGACATGAATCAGATCACCCTGCTAGTTGTCGACGACCACCCGCTTTTTCGCCAGGGCGTGGTGGATGCGCTGTCCCTGGAATCGGATATGAGGATCATTGCCCAGTCTGCGTCTGGTGATGATGCGCTGGAATTGATCCGAACCAAAAAACCGAATGTCGCGGTACTGGATGTGAATCTCCCGGGAATGAACGGCCAGCAGATCACGCACCAGGTCTCGCAGGATAAGGTCGGCACGCGCATCATTTTAATGACCGGTTACGACGACGTGGAGCAGGCGATCCATGCCGCGCTTGCGGGAGCGCATGGATATTGCTCGAAGGATATCGAACCTCAAAATCTTTCACGCATCATCCGCGAAGTGGCTGAAGGGAAGTACGTCTTCGCCAATAACGTCTTCACCCGCCGCGAATTGGAACTGTGGGTGGAGGAAAGCATGGAAGGCGCGCGTCGTTCCTATAGCGAACCCGGAGCACCTTTCCATCCATTGTCAGACCGCGAAATGGAAGTCCTTGGTTGTGTTGTGCGCGGCATGAGCAATAAAGAGATTGCATCGCTTTTGGGCATCAGCCACCAGACCGTCAAGAACCATGTCACTGCCATCCTGCGCAAGTTCGGCGTGGAGGATCGCACGCAGGCGGTTGTGTACGCGTTGAAACGCGGCTGGGTCACCCTGCGCGATACGGATATCCGCCCCTAGGAGAATTTCATGCCCGACGAGACTGTCGATTACAGAAGCGAATTGGATGAGACCCAGCGCGCCCTGCGCGAAGTCACGCTGATGATGGAACAAAGCCAGGGGGAACTTTCCAAACTCGCCCAAAGGAATACAGCGATCACATCGCATTTACAACAGATTGTAAAACAGGGTGGTGCGGTGGAAGATATAAAAATGGCGTATGATTCGGCATTGGATGCCCAGCAGAGGCTGTTGGTGATGCGGGGACAGTTGGAAAAATTACAAAATGATAAATCTCACCTTGAGAAGTACAAAGCGGTTTTGGAGGAGATAATGAACCGGAACAGCGGGGATGTGAACTCCGCCGGTTCTTCCAAGGAACAAATGAGCGGCATCGAAATGATCGTCAATGCGCAGGAAGCCGAGCGCCAGCGCTTGTCGCGGCAGATGCATGACGGTCCCGCCCAGGCGCTCTCGAATTTTATCCTTCAAACCGAGATCGCCATGCGCCTGCTGGATGTAGACTCTTCGCAGGCAAAGGCAGAACTGGCGAATTTGAAAACCTCGGCGATGAGCACATTTCAAAAGGTGAGAGGCTACATATTCGAATTGCGGCCGATGATGCTGGACGATCTCGGTCTGGTTCCCACCCTTCGGAAATACGCGGACGCGTTCAAGGAACAGTCAGGCATGGACGTAAGTGTCACCGTATCCGGTAACGAACGCCGCCTCGAGCCGTATCTGGAAGTAATGATTTTCCGGGCGGTTCAGGAGCTTCTTGGGAATGCGGCGCGTCACAGCCAGGCCACCCTGGTAAAAGTCCATCTCGACCTTGGGAACGATTATCTGCGGGTTACTGTCGATGACAATGGGCGGGGTTTCGACCCGGAAGTATTGAAAGAATCCGGCAACCTTGGGTTGAAGTTGATTCGGGAGCGTTCTGAGATGTTGGGTGGGAAATTTGAGGTGGATAGTTCAGTCGGCTCGGGAACCAAGATTTCCTTTACGGTCCAGGCAAGAATCTAGACCCATCTGGTTAACAATCTTGTAAGGAGCTCGGCGTATCGACTGTCGCCGACCCCTCCAAACATGCATTTGATATTTTTCCTGTATAATTGAAATGTTATAAAGTTGCGGAAATAAATCGCAGCTAGTCGAGAGGAGATACGTATGCGTCGCGCTCGTACACTGATCTTGGTGCTTTTGATCGTCATCATCGCCCTCGTGGTCGGTTTCGTGGCATTGCGCCAATTCCTGGCGCCCCCGCCCACCGAACAGCCCACGTATGTGGATATATATTATGCAGCTCAGAACATTCCACAAGGAGGCAAGATCACCGAAGATGTGCTTGGTACGTTGAGCATCCCGCAGGAACGAGTGGTATCGGTCATGTTCACCCGTGACGAGCTGCCGTTTCTTGTGGATAAGACAGCCAGATTGCCTCTCGACCAGGGTGTTGTCATCACGGAACCCATGGTTGGCGATTCTTCCGAGGTCGCGATCTCCGGACCTGATTGGGCGTCCGTCATCCCGCCGGGCATGACCGCCATGTCTGTTCCCATCGACCGCCTTGGAACATCCGGCTATGCGGTAAATAGCGGAGCGCATGTCAACGTCAATGTCTGCCTCCTTTTTGTGGATGTCGACCCAGCCTACCAGACAATTCTACCGAATCTGACCGCAATTCTCACCGGGACCGGCTTGGGCGGCATTCTTCAAGGTGCAGATGCCCAGGGCTTTACAACCCAGGGACTGCCCATCCTTTCCTTGGGTGTTGTCTCATCAGGCGCTGCTCAGGGTCGTTTGGAATTAGATCCATCGGTCCAACAACCCTATTATTTGATTCCGTCCGAAGCTCAGCGCCCGCGAACAGTGTGTCAGACTCTTCTGCAGGATGTGGTTGTGCTGCGCCTGGGTGATTTCCCTCTTGTGGAATCCGCCGCCACGGCTGACCAGCAACCCGCAGACCCCAATGCCGAACAACCCGCGCCTGTTACTCCCGACCTCGTAACCCTGGTCGTCACTCCACAGGATTCAGTGACGCTTTCCTACCTGATCTATACAAACGCAAAGCTCTCCCTTACTTTGCGGAACCCGTCCGATCAGACCCGGCTCGCAACAGAGGCGTCCACCCTTCAATTCTTATTAAGTCAATATAACATCCCGGTTCCCGCAAAACTTCCCTACGCGTTGCACCCCGCTCTGACCGTGCTTGTGTCACCGGCGTTACCGAATGATGCGCCTCCGCCTGAGGAATAAAAGGACTTAATGACTGGAAGTATTATCCATGGCTGCTGATAAGATCCGAGTCTTAATAGTAGACGATATCGCTGAGACCCGAGAAAACGTACGCAAACTCCTGCAGTTCGAGTCTGACATAGAGGTTGTCGGCACGGCTCGAACGGGACGGGAGGGGATTCAACTTTCCCAGGAAGTCAACCCCGATGTGGTGTTGATGGATATCAATATGCCGGATATCGACGGCATCACAGCTACGGAAAATATACGTTCGCAATCCCCGCACGTGCAAGTCGTTATCCTTTCCGTTCAAAGCGACCAAAATTATATGCGTCGCGCCATGCTTGCCGGGGCGAGGGATTTTCTGACGAAGCCCCCTCTTGGCGATGAGCTGATATCCGCGATCAAGCGGGCGGGGGAGATGGCGCATGTTGAACGCGAGAAGGGCGCCAAACAACAAATGGCGATGTCCGCAGCGGCAGGGATGGCGGGCTTTGGAGGTTATGCGCCGCCGGTTCGAGGGAAGATCGTCCTTGTCTATAGCCCGAAGGGCGGCACAGGTTGTACGACCATTGCCGTCAACCTGGCGATTGCCTTGAATAACGAGGATACGCGGTCTGTCCTTGTCGATGGTAATCTGCAATTTGGAGATGTGGCCATCTTTGTGAACGAACAGGGGAAAAATACGATTGTCGACATCGCCCCGCGTGTGGACGACCTCGATGCCGAGATTGCGGATGAGATTCTGATCAAACACGAAGCTTCCGGGATCCGCATTCTGGCGGCACCACAACGGCCGGAAATGGCGGAGAAGGTTTCGCCCGACCAGTTCATGAAAGTCCTGCAATTCCTGCAGAAGATCTATTCCTATGTCGTCGTTGATACCTCGCCGATTCTCACCGATGTCATTCTTTCCGCATTCGATATAAGCGATGTTGTGGTGCTGGTCACCACCCAGGAGATTCCCGCCATCAAGAATTCCCGGTTGATATTGGACCTGTTGAATACGATGGGGGTCGGCAAAGAGCGCATCATTTTTGCCATGAACCGCTACGACAAACGCATTGCCATCACCCCCGAACGTGTGGGCGAAAATCTTAAACATGAAATAGCTTCAGCCATTCCGCTGGATGAAAAAATAGCCATAAATGCGGTCAACCGCGGAGTTCCCTTCATGCTGGATAATAAATCCCAGCCGATTGGAAGAGGAATTTTCTCCCTGGCGGAAACCGTTCGTGCGCGCTTGATCGCTTTGGAAAATGAAAACGAGAGTTCCGCGATTAAGCGGTAAGGAGAAAGAGCATGTCTTTATTGAGACGCATAGAACAGGGGCAGGGATCGGGGAGTCAGCAGACACCCAGTTCACCAGCGCAGGTTCCGCCGAAGACGGGAGGCGAAGGTCAGGGGACTTCCGGAGGCGGAGGCGATTCATCACGACTATCCTCCCTCCAAGCCAGGAGGGTCAGCGCGCCGATCACGTCACCCCAGGCTGGCTCTTATTTCGACCTCAAAACCCGGGTGCAAAACAAACTCCTTGCCGAGATCGATCCGTCGATGGATGTCACAAGGACCGATGAGGTTCGCCGTACCATCCAAAACCTGTTCGAGCAGATCCTGACCGAAGAAAACATCGTACTTTCGCGTCCCGAACGCGCGAGACTGTTCGAACAAATATCGGCGGAAATCCTCGGTTTCGGTCCGTTGCAGTCCCTTCTCGAAGACGACACGATCACTGAAATCATGGTGAACGGACCCAAGAATGTTTATATCGAACGCAAGGGTAAAGTGCATCGCGTTCCGATCACGTTTGAAAACAACGATCACGTCATGCGGATCATCGACCGCATCGTTGCTCCGCTTGGACGCCGTATCGACGAATCGAGCCCATACGTGGACGCCCGCCTTCCTGACGGTTCCCGCGTCAATGCCGTCATTCCGCCCATTTCGCTTGTGGGACCGGTCCTGACGATCCGTAAATTTTCCAAGAACCCCATTACGGTGGACCAGATGATCCAATTCGGGTCGGTCAGTCCTGAATCGGTGCAATTTCTCAAGGCTTGCGTCGAAGCGCGGCTTAACATCATCATTTCCGGCGGTACCGGTTCAGGTAAAACGACCCTGTTGAATGTTCTTTCGGGTTTCATTCCATCCGACGAGCGCATCATTACCATCGAAAACGCCGCAGAATTGCAGTTGCGCCAGGAGCATGTGGTCACCCTTGAATCCCGCCCTCCGAACATCGAAGGCCGCGGTGAAATAACGATCCGCGACCTGGTGATCAACGCCCTCCGTATGCGCCCTGAACGCATCATTGTCGGCGAATGTCGCGGTGGCGAGACCCTGGATATGCTTCAAGCAATGAACACCGGCCATGACGGCTCGATGACGACCGCTCATGCCAACTCGCCTCGCGACGCTTTGGCTCGTATCGAAACCATGTGTTTGATGGCCGGCATGGACCTGCCTGTGAGGGCGATCCGAGAACAGGTGGCAAGCGCGGTGGATGTCATTTGCCAACAGGAACGCATGCGTGACGGCACCCGTAAGGTGGTTACCATCGCCGAGGTGAGCGGCATGGAAGGTGATGTGATCACCATGACCGATATTTTCATATTTGAACAGACGGGTACGGAGAACGGACGCATTGTCGGCCGGCTTCGCCCGACAGGCTTGCGACCTAAGTTCATGGACAAGATCGAGGCGGCGGGCATCCACTTACCGCCCTCCATATTCGGCATTGGCGAACGAAGACGATACTAATCAGATGTCAGGAAGACTGGAACCAAAGGAAGTAGCTCAATGGAATGGATCATCATTGTTGGCGGAATAGTCCTGATCGTTCTGCTGATTTTTGGTCTGATTGCCTCTTTGAACAGCGAGCGTTCCCTGGTCGAGGAGCGCCTCAGCCAATATATTGAGGATGAAGGGCAGAAAAACCTCGATCGGGAGGCTCAGAAGTATGTCATTACGAACTGGGTTTCCAAGCGGGTGGAAAAAACCCCGTTCGGCGGCCGCATTGCGCGCGATCTGGCGCGTGCGGATCTGAAATTCAAGGTGGCCGAATATATCGTTTTAATCGCACTGAGCATTTTATTCTTCGGACTTGTAGCGTGGTTCATTGGAAATCAACATTGGTTCTCGGCATTGATCGGCGCTGTCTTCGGCGCGATTGCGCCGCGCATGTATGTCCGCTCACAACAGAGAAAAAGGCTGCAAAAATTCAGCGACCAGCTGCCGGATATGCTGAACCTCATGGTAAACGGACTCCGCGCCGGTTACTCCACCATGCAGGCCATGGAGGCGATCAGCAAGGAACTTCCGGCTCCGATCAATGACGAGTTTCGCCGCGTCGTGCAGGAATTGCAGATCGGCATCCCTATGGAAACGGCGCTCGACAATCTTCTTCGCCGCATTCCCAGCGACGATCTTGATTTTGTCGTAACAGCGATCAACGTCCAGCGCGAAGTGGGCGGTAATCTATCGGAGATTCTCGATAATATCTCCTTTACCATTCGCGAACGAATTCGCATTAAGGGCGAGGTTCGCGTATTGACGGCGCAGGTCCGAACCTCCGGAACGGTTCTTTCTCTCATCCCATTTGGTCTGACTTTGATCCTCTGGTTCCTCAATCCGGATTATCTTTTATCCATCACCGACCGGGGAATGTTGTGCGCAGGCATAATCATCTGTGTCGTTCTCGGTTTGATCTTTTCCGGTTATTTCGTCATGATGAGAATTGCGGATATCGAGGTATAGCATGGAATTGGGAACCATCATTGCGATCGTAATCGTCCTGGCCATTATCGGGGGAATCGGATTCGTGGTGGTGATCGGGGCGCGCCTCGCCCGCCAGGTGCAGGGCGAAGAATCCGACCCGGTCCTTGCGCGCCTGGCGGAAGCGACCCAGCGCGGCGAAAACGTTTCGCTCGAAGACATCGAACTTCAGCAGCCTTTCATGGAGCGTGTCGTCATCCCTATCGTAAAGCGGGTTGGCGATATCTCCGCCCGCTTTACCCCGGAGAAACTTCTGCAGGAAACGACACTCAAACTTGAACTGGCTGGGAATCCGGGACGGATCGACGCGGCGACGTTTCTGGCAACCCGTTTTGTCGGCGCTGCCTTGTTTGGCGGCCTCTTGACATTGATATCGAACCTGCCCCAGGTGACGTGGCCCACCGGGCGCATCATCCTTGTCGTTGGTTTGTTCACCGTCCTCGGTTTTTTCTTTCCCCAGATGTGGCTTTCGAGCCGGATCACCCGCAGACAAAACGAGGTTCGGAAAGCGCTTCCTGACGCGCTTGACCTGCTCACGATATGCGTGGAGGCGGGTTTGGGTTTCGAGGCAGCGATGTCTAAAGTGGCGGACAAGTGGGAGAACGAACTGTCCATCATGTTTGGCAGGTGTATCCGTGAGATCCAACTTGGAAAAACGCAGCGCGAAGCCCTGCGCGACATGGCTGACCGGATCGGCTTGACGGAATTGACCAGTTTCGTGGCTGCTGTCATCCAAAGCCAGCTTCTCGGTGTGAGCATGGCGAAAGTCCTGCGTATTCAGTCCGACCAGATGAGGTTGAAGCGGCGTCAACGAGCCGAGGAGCAGGCACATCAAGCGCCTGTGAAAATGATCATCCCAATGGCTTTGCTGACCTTTCCTTCGATCATGATCATTCTCATGGCTCCCGCTGCCTTTCAGATCGCGGAGGCGTTCGCTCCGTTCATCGGGCCCTAGACATCGGCCTGGTCCAAAATACACTAACCTTGTTATCTTGGTAGGGTCCTTTGGAGAACTGGAAATACAAGGCGTATCGTACTATCTGGAATTCACTCGACCTGCTATTCCCGCCTGAATGTGGCGGCTGCGGGAAGGCAGGCTCACGCTGGTGCCTGGATTGCCAGCGGAAGGTAAAAATACTGAACGGAATACTATGCGACGTATGCGGTTTGCCCCAGGAAAAGGCAGGGACATGCGCAACCTGCCTGGCGCGCAAACCGTATTTTCGTTCCCTGAGAGCCTGGGCGGAATTCGAAGAACCGCTTCGTTCGGCACTGCATAAATTGAAATACCGGCGAGATCTTTCAATGGGCGACGCAATTGCAGCGCACATGTTGACCTTTGTGCGCGGACTGAATTGGAACGCCGATTTGATAATTCCCATCCCGCTTGGGAAACAACGATTGCGGGAAAGGGGATATAATCAGGTTGCCATGATTGCAAAACCGCTTGCCATGGGTTTGGGGGTAGACTACTCTTCAAACGCGTTGGTGCGAAAAAAAGAAACGCGTTCGCAGGTGGGATTGAGCAGGGAGGAGAGGCAAAAAAATGTGAGCGGAGCCTTCCAGGCAAACGCGGGGGTAAACGGGAAAATCGTCCTAATCATCGATGATGTTTCGACAACCGGTTCGACTCTGTCCTCCGGCGCGGAGACGCTATATGCCTCCGGTGCCCGGGACGTATTTGCGTTGACGATCGCGCGCGCAATGCCCCATCACGGCTTGGGAATCGCGTAGCGTGTTTGTGTTTGTAACTTAACAACCCAAAAAGGAGCTTCTTATGTCCAATAAAGTGGAAGTTCAGACACGTCACATCCGTTTAACGGAACGGATCGAGGAATACGTCACGAAAAAGGCCGGAAACCTCGATCACTACCTGCCGGCCATCGACGAAGCCCGCGTGGAGTTGTCGCACCATAAGGCGGCGCGCGATGCCAAGGACAGGAACGTCGCCCAGGTGACGGTTTTCGGTAAGGGTTTCACGTTCCGTTCCGAGGAACGCGCGGACGAAGCGCTTGCCGCCTTCGATATGGCGATCGACAATCTCCAGCGCCAGATCGAGAAATACAAGGGGAAGAAATATCACGGGCGCGGGGATGGACGTTCCGCGGCGGAGGTCGCGGACGACATCATCGACGATGAAACAGGGGAGCTCTCGCCGCTGTTTGCCAAACGGAAGAAATTCGTGCTTTATCCAATGTCCGAGGATGAGGCGCTGGTGCAGATGCGCAACCTTGGTCATGATAATTTCTTCATCTTTTACAATGCTGAGACAAGCAAGATCAATGTGCTGTACCGCAGGCGCAATGGGAGTTACGGCTTGATCGAGCCGGAACTCGGGTAAAATCTTAATAATCAAAAACGGGCTGACGAAGATCAGTCCGTTTTTGATTTGGTATTAAACTTTGACTCCAGTAGGATGAAACATGCCAGGAGCGCGATCCATGCAAGGACTTGTTCGCCCCGATATCTTTCGAAGAATACAGAGTAATTCGCGCGAAAGGCTTGCAGGAAAAGTTGAGAGAGAGCCGTCAGTGCGGCGAAGGTTAAGAAGGGAAAGCCGGGGTGTGGAATTGGTTTGAAGCGCCAGACCAGAATCAGGATCAGGAGCGAGGCGAGCGTTTCATAGATCTGGGTTGGATGCCGGGTCGCGTTCCAAAGTTCGATCCCCCACGACAGGCTGGTGGGAATCCCAAACCCATCGCCGGATGCGATGCGACTTAATCCCATACCGATCGAGATCACAGCAAAGAATAGCGTGAGCGCATCGAGCGCATTCCAGAGCGGGATCTGCCTCCTTTGCGCGTAAACGAGCAGGACGATGAGCGCGGCGGCAAGGCCTCCGGACGGATCGAACAAGTCCGGGTTGATCGAAATGATCCCGATCGGACTTTTGGAGAAGGCGGACAAATTTTGCAGGATGTATGAAAGACGCCCGCCGAGGACAAAGGCGATCATGCCGTAGAATGTGATGTTGTTAAGATCTTCCTTGCCGACTTTATGCCGTACCGTGCGGCGTTCGGCGAGGGTGAGTCCGATCCATGCGGCGACGATCAACAGGATCATATGCCGCGGAGGCGCGAAAAGATTCTGGAAAATTTCGAGCATCTTATTTCAACGCCTCCTCGATGCGCGTACGCAGCAAGGCTTCGGACATCGGTCCGCCGATCACGACCTCGGTGATGACGCCGAAGCGGTCGATGAAATAGGAGGATGGCAGGGAACGGACTTGATACATGCGCACTGTCTCGCCGGTCTCATCGAGCAGGATGGGAAAGGTCAGGTTGTGTTCTTCTATGAATGGGGTTATTTCGAAGGGATTGTCCTGAAATGTCTGGTTCACGGCTAGCACAATAAAACCCTGTGCCTTGTATTCCTTGTACATGGCTTCGATCGCGGGCATTTCCGCTTCGCAGGGCGGGCACCAGGTTGCCCACATATTGACCAAAACTGCATTCCCTTTAAATTCAGAGAGCGTGAAAGAATCGCCTGCGGCGTTCTTAAGAGTGAAATCGGGAGCGGGAAAGCCCGCTTGAGGAGCGGGACCTTCCAGGGTGATCGGACCCGTCCCGGCTGAAAGGATGATCCATGCGGTACCCGCGATCAGGGTCAGCGCATAGAGAATGAGGCGTTGTGTTCGATCCATGCGATTTAGAAGTAAAATAGGGTTTGTTTCTTTCCTGTTTCTGTACGATCATCTGAAATCATACTATGCTTTTCACTGATACGGTCTTCGTCGGCATCGACCCCACCTCCTCACAAAAGTCGTTTACCTATGCGGTATTGGACAGGGGGATGAACCTGGTGGCATTGGCAGACGGCGAATTGGACGAGGTGGCTGCGTTTCTCGCAGGGCAATCTTCCGCAGTTGCAGCGGTCAACGCTCCTTCCGGAGTGAACCGCGGCCTGGTACATGAAAAGAAAAAAGAGATGTTCAAGACCTTGAAATCCCGCGCCTCTGGGTTTCGGATGGCGGAGATTGAGTTGCGCGAACGCGGGATCGCTGTTGCGGGCACGCCGTCAACCGTGGGGACCTGCCCGGCCTGGGTTCAATCCGGTTTTACTTTATTTCGAAGACTGGAGAAGATGGGGTTTAAGAAATACCCTGCCGAGAAATCCCCCTATCAGGTAATGGAGACCCAGCCTCATGCATGTTTTTGCGTCATGGCGGGCGGCATTCCGCAATCAAAGCCATCTGTCGAGGGGAAACTTCAAAGGCAATTGCTCCTGTACGAAAGCGGTGTGGGAATCAAGGACCCCATGGATTTTTTCGAGGAGATCACGCGCCATAAGATGATCAAAGGCGCCTGGCCCTTGGAAATGTTGTATTCGCCAGAACAATTGGACGCAATGGTCGCCGCTTATACGGCATGGGTGGCAGTCAATAAAGCGGAAAACATTTCCATGATCGGGCATCCGAAGGAAGGGAAGATCGTTCTGCCTGAAAAAAACTTGAAGGAAAAATACTGACCGAATGGTAAAATTTTCCCCATGACAACCTCTGAACTTCAAAGCAAGGCAATCAATACACTTCGATTTTTGTCGGCCGATGGCGTGCAAAAAGCCAACTCGGGCCACCCGGGTCTCCCGATGGGAGCGGCGGCAATGGCATACACGGTCTGGACCCGTCATTTGAGACATAATCCGCGCAATCCAAAATGGATGGGACGCGACCGCTTCATCCTTTCGGGCGGGCATGGGTCGATGCTTCTGTATTCCCTCCTCCATTTGAGCGGATACGACCTATCACTCGAACAATTGCAGAACTTCCGCCAGTGGGGCAGCCTGACACCCGGTCATCCCGAATACGGCTTGACTCCCGGCGTGGAAGTCACCACCGGCCCGCTCGGGCAGGGATTCGCGAACGGTGTGGGAATGGCGATCGCCGCGGCGCATCTTGCCGCCTTGTTCAATAAACCCGGCCATGAATTGGTCGATTCTTATATCTATGCCATCGTCACCGACGGCGATTTGATGGAAGGGGTTGCCTCCGAGGCGGCATCCCTGGCTGGGCATCTCTCGCTCGGGCGGCTTATCTATCTCTACGACGATAACAAAATATCCATTGACGGCTCCACCGATCTCGCATTCACGGAAGACCGCGCCAAGCGCTTCGAAGCATATGGCTGGCACATCCAACGCGTGGAAGATGGCAACGACGTCGACGCCATCGATAAAGCCATCCAAACTGCCAAGACCGACCCGCGCCCTTCCCTGATCCTTTGCCGCACCATTATTGGTTTCGGTGCTCCAACACGACAGGGGACACAGAAAGCCCATGGGGAACCCCTCGGCGATGAAGAACTCAACGCTGCAAAATCCAACCTCGGCTGGCCCCAGGAGCCGCGTTTCCTTATCCCTGAGGATGTGCTGACATTTTTCCGGAAAGCCATCGACCGCGGACGCGAACTCGAAGCGGATTGGAATGCACGTTGTGACGCCTATGCGCGTTTATATCCTGAACAAGGCGCGGAATTTAACCGCCGGGTGGTCATGGGAAATCTCCCCGATGGATGGGAATCTACATTACCAACATTTCCTGCTGACTCGAAAGGCATGGCAACCCGCGCCGCTTCGGGCAAGGTCATCAACGCGCTCGCCGCTAAACTTCCCGAACTCATCGGAGGTTCGGCGGATCTAGCACCATCGAACAACACGAAGATCGATGGTTCGCCTGCCTTCCAAAAAGGATCGCCTGAGGGACGGAACTTCCACTTTGGCGTGCGCGAACATGCGATGGGTTCCATCTTAAACGGCATGGCGGTATATGGCGGCGTTATTCCGTATGGGGGGACGTTCCTTGTCTTTGCAGATTACATGCGGGCTGCGGTCCGCCTGGCGGCGCTTTCACATTACCCGTCCATCTTTATTTTTACGCACGATTCGGTGGGATTGGGGGAGGATGGTCCCACGCATCAGCCGATCGAGCATTTGACTTCCTTGAGGCTTATTCCAAACCTTGTTGTTGTGCGTCCGGCAGATGCCAATGAGACCGCCAAGGCATGGAAGGTTGCCCTCTCACGGCGCGACGGTCCCACTGTGTTGGCTTTGACCCGGCAAAATGTCCCGACGTTGGAAACCCCCGCTCCGGTTGAAAAAGGCGCTTACGTGCTGAAGGACTTCGGCGCGCCCGAGATCATCCTTATGGCATCCGGCTCGGAGGTGGGTTTGATCCTGGAAGCCGCACAGAAACTCGCGAATGAGGGCAGGGGCGTGCGCGTGGTTTCATTCCCAAGCTGGGAATTGTTCGAGAAACAGGATGAAGCTTATCGCGAGTCGGTGCTGCCGAAAAACATTCAGAAGAGACTCGCCGTCGAAGCCGGGGCAACCCTCGGCTGGGAGCGATACGCGAAGAGCGTCATCGGCATCGAGCGTTTCGGCGCGTCCGCACCGTATAAAATCATTTTCGAGAAGCTCGGTTTTACAGTTGAAAATATTGTTGCCAAGGCGAGAGAGCTATAGAAGTCAATTCGAGGCGGGCGATCTTTCCGACGATGCAATCTTCATGAAATTGGCGATTGCTTCGGGCTCTGCGCTCGCAATGACATGAGGAGAAATATGAAAGTTGCGGTTGGTTGCGATCATGCAGGATTCCCGTTGAAATATGTCGTTCTCGAGTCGGTCGCATCGCTTGGACATGAAGTGATCGATGTGGGCAGTTTCAGCGAGGATGCGGTGGATTTTCCCGATTTCACGAAGAAGGTCGGCGAGAAGATTCAAAATGCGGAGGCGGAACGCGGGATCTTGATATGCGGTTCGGGGATCGGCGCGGCAATCGCCGCGAATAAAATGAAAGGCGTTTATGCCTCGATCTGCCATGATACCTATTCCGCCGCGCAGGGCGTAATGCACGACGCCATGAATGTCCTCTGCCTCGGCGGTCGCGTGATCGGACCGGAATTGGTAAAAGTTCTTGTGCCAGCGTTTTTGAATGCCGAGTATCTGGGGGATAAATTCGGCGGCGAGCGATTTGCCCGCCGTGTGGGAAAGATCAAGGATATTGAAGAAGAGAATCGTTAAAGTGGTAATTGGTTATTGTCAATTACTTCTTGCGTAATAAGGAGCAATTTATATCATGACCGAAACGATCAAGAAGTTGACCGCTCTTGGGCAGTCCCTGTGGTATGACAACATTCAACGTAGGTTATTGGTAAATGGGGAATTGAAGGCAATGATCGACCGCGGCGATATTCGCGGTGTGACCTCGAACCCGACCATCTTCCAAAATGCCATTGCCAAGACGAACGATTATGATGCCGCGCTGGTTCCGCTGGCTTGGGGCGGTTGGGATGCAGAGAGGATATTCTGGCAACTGGCCGTTGAGGATATTCAGGAAGCCTGCGACTTCTTTTCTCCGTTGTACGACTCGACCGACGGTGGGGATGGGTTTGTCAGCATAGAGGTCAGTCCAAATCTGGCGCGGGATACCGAGGGAACGATCAAGCAGGCGCAGGAACTTTGGAGCCGTGTAAATCGCCCGAATTTGATGGTGAAGATTCCTGCCACCAAGGAGGGCGTTCCCGCCATCCGCGCCAGTATTGCTGCGGGGATCAACGTCAATGTTACGCTTATTTTTTCCCTTTCCCGTTACGCCGAAGTGATGAATGCATACCTCGAAGGCATCGAAGACCGTGTTGCCAAGAACCTTCCGGTGCAGCATGTGGCATCTGTCGCGTCGTTCTTTGTCTCGCGGGTGGACTCAAAGATCGACCCGAAACTGCCCGAAGATTCCCCGCTTCGCGGCAAAGCAGCAGTTGCCAACGCCAAACTCGCCTACGAACAATTCGAGGACATCTTCACATCGCCACGATTTGCCTCCCTAAAGGCACGCTTCCGCGCGCGTGTTCAGCGTCCTTTATGGGCATCCACCGGCACCAAGAACCCAAAATATTCCGATACCCTTTATGTCGACGAACTGATCGGACCCGATACCGTCAATACCGTCCCGCCTGCCACGCTGGACGCTTTCCGCGATCACGGCACTGCGACCATGACCATCACGCGCGATCTTGAAAAGGTACAGCAGATCTTCGTCGACCTCAAGGCACAGGGGATTTCCATGAGCACGGTCACGCAGGAACTTGAAGACGAAGGCGTGAAAGCCTTTACGGATGCGTTCAAAGCCTTGCTGGATTCAATCGAAGAGCGACGGAAAGCTGCGCTCGCCTCGATCGCGCCGTTGGCTGATTCTGTTTCTGAAAGATTATCCCAGCTGGAGATTGAGTCTTTTCCCAAACGCCTCTGGGAACATGATGTAACGCTCTGGTCCGGTGCAGACGACCCCGAAGGCCGGGCTGAGGCTGCCAAACGGCTCGGCTGGTTGGATTCCGTCGACGACGCCCGTAGGCGGCTTGATGATTATCTCTCATTCGCAAAACAAATCCATGATGAAAAGATCGACCGGGTTCTTGTCATTGGCATGGGTGGATCATCTCTGACCGCTGAAGTGCTCAGCTCTTTACTTGCCAACTTCAGGATCGACGCAAAACTTTCGCTTGCCATTCTGGACTCCACTGACCCGGCTCAGGTTGCGGAAGCGGTAAAGAATTACCCGCCGGATAAATCGCTTTACATCATTGCCAGCAAATCCGGCGGGACAGCCGAACTGATGGCTGCCTTCGATTACCTCTGGGAATTGAGCGATCATGACGGCTCGCGTTTCATTGTTACTACAGATCCCGGAACTTCACTGGAAAAACTGGCAAACGACCGCGGTTTCCGCAAAGTCTTTAATGCAGACCCGACGGTAGGCGGTCGTTTCTCTGCATTGACGGACTTCGGATTGGTCCCAGCCGCTTTGCTCGGCATCGACTTCGATAAATTTCTCGGCAATGCAGACAGGATGCGCAAACAATCTCTGGCAGATGTACCTGCCGCGCGCAACCCGGGAGTGGCGTTGGGTGCTCTGATCGCAGAATCCGCTTTGATGGGTAGGGACAAGCTCACGGTCCTGGCGGATGCGCCGGTGGCAGCGATGGCGGGATGGATCGAACAGGTCATTGCCGAGTCCAGTGGCAAGCATGGCAAAGGCATTCTACCCGTGGTATTGGAACCGCTTGGCAAACCGGAAGATTACGGTAGCGACCGGCTGTTCGTGTACATCAAGTGCAACGGCGAGTTGGAAGCGGGCATATCCGAGTTGAAGAAAGCCGGCTTTCCGGTGATCGATTTTCCGATGGAGAGCGCCTACGATGCCAGCGCTGAATTCTTCCGCTGGGAGATCGCGATTTCGACGGCGTGCCACATTCTTGGAATCAACGCATTTGACCAGCCGGACGTGCAGGAGAGCAAATTGCGTACCATTGCCAAGATCAAGGATTATCAGTCCACGGGCAAACTTGCAGAAGCCGGTTTGGTGGATGTTAAGGATGCGAATAAAGCCATTGAAGAGTTTTTAGCAAACCCGCATGCAGGTGAATTTGTGACGATCAACGCTTATTTACCGCGCAATCCTGAAATGATTGAAGCGATTCAAACCTTGCGGGTAGCCATTAGGGCAAAGACAAAACTGCCTGTGACGGCTGGTTTCGGTCCACGCTTCCAGCACTCGACGGGGCAGTTCCACAAAGGCGGTCCAAACAAGGGCCGTTTCATTCAGTTCGTGTACGATGCTGAAAAAGACATGGATATTCCCGGTCAGGGTCTCACCTTTGGCACGCTCATCCGCGCGCAGGCGCTGGGTGATTACGAAGCTTTGAAAGCGGCGGGACGCAAAGTTTTGCGCATCCGCCTCTCGAAGCCTGAAGATATCGAGGATTTGTTGAAATGAGCCTTGCAACCGGAAAATGCATTCCATGTCGAAAAGGCGACCCCACCTTGACCGATGCTGAGGTGAGCGGGCTATTATCGCAAGTTCCTGAATGGGCGCTAATTGAAGTGGAAGGGATCAAACGCTTGCAGCGCGTCTTCAAACTGAAGGATTATGCAGAAGCGCTGGCTCTCGCGAACAGGATCGCCGCAATCGCAGAAGAGGAAGACCACCATCCGCTAATCACGCTGGAGTGGGGCAGGGTGACCGTCCAATGGTGGACTCATGTGGTCAAAGGCTTGCACAAGAACGATTTCATCATGGCGGCAAGAACGGACGAATTATTCGGGGAATGATGATTACCACGCGGTATGCTTATCCCAAATGGTGCATTCCGATTCGCCGTTTCTTTTTGACATTGTCCAGCGATAGGAAGAGGTTAAAAATAACTTTGAAGTTTCCCGCCCATCCAATGATCGCCCTCAGGAGCGAAGCAAATCCTCTCGGAGGCTTGGCTAATTCGACGACTTCTGAGAAATCCACAACTCGTTCATCGATCTTGTACCTGTAACGCCCGATTTTTTCGATTTTTGGAGTCGCTCTCAAAAACCCGGCTAGTTTTCCACGTTCCTGCCGGGTCATCCACTGGGGCAGGTCGCTTGTTGCTTTGAAACCGCAGATCAGGGCAAGGTCCTGCAACTGGGATTTATGTTCTTCCTCCAGCTCGTTTTCCTTTTCCACAAAGTATTCCACATCAGGGTCGACATGAACGAGCGGTTTGAGCCACAACCGATTCACCACTGTCCGGATTGCGTTGCGGGCGCTGGGGGTGGAAAAATTCTGGAGAATATATTCGAAAAGATAATCTTCCCATAGGTGAGAGACATCCGGTCCGATGCGGATGGCGTCGCACAAGCCAAGCGCGGGAAGGATGGGCACCCCGCAGGTTAAGAGGTAGGCGTCCTCACCCAGGGCTTCCCGCATTTTGCCAAGCACGTTACGGAATGCCAGTTCGCGGGGTATGCGTGCATGCCGGACCCCATTCATCGCCCCTCCGTAAAGGAAGTCCAATTTTATGTAGTCAAAGCCCCAGCGGCGCACCCGGCTCATGAGGTCGACCAGCCACGAGATTACGTCAGGATGCGTCACGTCTAGTGTGTAGATATTGTGCCCCCAAACGTTAAATCCAGTTGTGACATAATTCCCCGCCTCATCTTTTACAACCCAGTCTTCATGATCGGCGAAAAGTGTTGAGCTGTCTGAAATCAATAATGGCGCCAGCCAGAGCCCGGCTGTCCTGCCTGTGGATTTGATCTTGTCCGCCATCGCGGCCATGCCCGAAGGGAATTTTTCATTCGGTTCCCAATCTCCGATATCCTTCTGCCAGCCGTCGTCGATTTGAATTGCATCGAAGGGCAGATCGCCTAATAAGTCGATCGTCTGAATCAAATTCCTTTCGGTGATATAGGAATAGAATCCGTACCAGGAACACCATACGCGTGGTGAAGCAGGCTTTCCCGTGATCCCGAAACGCTTGCCCAATAGTGCAGTGTATTCGCTGAAGACCGAATCTTCGTCTCCGTAGGCACAGAGCCATTCTGCTTCACCCGCCTCGCTGCGCCCTTGGAGTTGATTCGCTTTCAGAAAAACATGCGTATCCGTGGAAAGCGCGCCAAGGATGAGGACTTTGCCATTGGAAAATTCAACGGCGCCGAGCCACGAACCGTGAGGGTCTTCTTCGAGCGAATAAACTGCATCGGTTTGGTAGGGGTGAAGTATATGTGGTTTTTGGATTGGGAGCGGGGAGGATACTTCCGTCCATGCGGCGAGCGACCAGGATTGCCATCCATGCCTGTAATATCGGAGTGGTGTCTCCGGCAGTTCGATTTCGATTTCTTTCGCCTTGTAGAGTTTTGTTTTCTCGATATCGGATAATTTTATGTTCATGGTCGGTTCTGCTTATTCTAAAGGAAAATTGGCTGACCATAAAAACCTACCCTTGACTATTAAAAATCCGTAAGGTATATTGTATATGTCACATTCGGAAGAGATTCCTTGTTCCCATGTATGAATTCGACAAAATAGATATAAAAATCGTCAATTTACTCCTGGAAGACGGGCGTATGTCCGCTTCTGAAATGGCTCGCCGCATGGGGGATATATCCGAACGTGCGATTCGATATCGTGTAGACAAGATGATCGAAGAGGGCGTGATCCAGATCAGCGCGGTAGTCAACCCCGAAGCGCTGGGATACAACATCAAGGCGGATGTCTGGCTGGAGGTCGAAGCGGATACAGTTTTGGATGTTGCCCGAAAAATGACATCCTTCGAAAACGTGACGTACGTAGCCTGCGGCATCGGGCAGAATGACATCAGCATTCAGGTGGTGGCAAAAGACACATCGGAGATCTACCATTTCGTCACCGAAGTGGTGCGCAAGGTCCCCGGCGTGCGAAAGACGACGACTTCCATCGTGCCGATCATTCTCAAAGATGTTTACCAGTGGAGAGTGCCTGAGCGAATAGCAAAAGAATTGCCAGAGAACGAAACAGTAACCGCATCCAAGTAATTCCGCTATGCGGCGATAAGCCGCAAACCGATAAAAGGAGCTAGCATGTTCGGTTCAAAGACTCAGGCGCTGCAGAGGCGCGCACTTAAGGTTGCACCGCTTGGGGTGAATTCCAATTTTCGATATTGGGGGGAGGGTATCACCCCTTACGTTCAGAAAGCCAAGGGCGGCTATTTGTGGGACGTGGACGACAAAAAATACATCGATTATCGCATGGCGTTCGGTCCAATCATCCTGGGCCACTCTTATGACGAGGTGGATCAGAAGGTTATCGAAGAGATTCAAAAAGGTGTCCTGTTCGCCATGACGGGCGAACTCGAGATCGCTGTGGAAGAAATGATCGCAGAGATGGCTCCCGCTGTGGAGATGGTTCGTCTCGCGTGTTCAGGCACCGAAGCGACCATGCATGCCATCCGTGTGGCGCGCGCCTTTACCGGGCGGGATTTGATTTTGAAGTTCGAAGGAAATTATCACGGCTTCCATGACCATACTTTGTGGTCCACCTATGCGCCTGCTGAAGCCTATGGCAATCGCCGCAGTCCCATCCCGGTTCCAGCTTCGTCGGGAATTCCCAAGTCCATGCGCGAATTCATCATTACGCTGCCGTTCAACGATTTTGAAGGCTTCGAGCGGGCGATGCGTTCGTACGGGGAGCAGATCGCAGCGGTGATTTCAGAGCCGTGCCAGGGCAATTGTGCAGCGATCAATCCGCAGGATGGATTCCTCGAATTGATCCGGAAGAAGACGGAAGAATACGGCTGTGTCTTTATCCTGGATGAAGTGAAGACGGGATTCCGCATCGCCAATGGCGGGGCGCAGGAATATTACCGCCTCAAACCGGACCTCGCGACTTATGCCAAAGCCCTGGGCAATGGCTACCCGATCGCTGCCTTCGGCGGCAAAAAAGAGATCATGTCCATAATCGGGCACGGTGTGGCACAAGGCGGGACCTATACCAACAACAAACCTGGCGTGGCTGGCGCGTATGCGACATTGAACCTGATCAAGTCCAAACCGATCCTTAAAACCATCGAAAAACGCGGTCAACGCCTGATGGACGGCTTGAAGGAAATCTTCGAAGAGAACGATATCCCAGCCGTGTTCACCGGCTACCCGGCAATGTTCTCCTTCTCGCTCGGCGTCGAATCGGTGACTTGTCAACGCGACTGGCAGGAAAGCGACCGCGACCTGTATCTCAACCTGGTCGAAAAAGCCATTGAGAAAGGCATCATGCCCGACCACGATGCCCGTGAACCGTGGTTCTTATGTTATTCACACTCTGATTCTGACCTCGATGAAACGTTAAATGTTTATGCCGAGATCGTGAAGGAAGTGAAGAAGTGAACGAGTTACAAGTTTAAGGTTGCAGGTTGATGGTTTAACTTTCGGCTTGCATCCTTAAACTTCAAACCGAGGAAACCCATGTCCAAACTATCCACTCAAGAAATTGTTGATCTCAGCAAGGAATACACCTTCTTCTCCTGGTCTGTGCAGGGGCAGGTCAATCCCATTCCTGTTGAAAAGGCAGAGGGACTCTATTTCTGGGATACAGATGGAAAACGCTACATCGATTTTTCGTCGCAGTTGATGAACACCAATATCGGTCATCAGCATCCTAAGGTGGTGAAGGCCATCCAAGATCAGGCGGCAAAACTCTGTTTTGTGCATCCTGGCAATACAACCGATGTCCGCGCTTTGCTCGGCAAGAAGCTTGCGGAAGTGACGCCCGGGGATCTGAAAAAAACCTTCTTTGCCCTTGGCGGCGCGGAAGCGAACGAGAACGCCATCAAGATCGCCCGTTTCTATACGGGACGTCACAAGATCCTGGCTCGGTATCGCTCCTATCACGGAGCAACGCACGGCTCGATTTCCTTGACTGGTGATTATCGCCGCCTTGCCGTAGAACCGTCCATGCCAGGCGGAGTCCACTTCCTTGATCCATTCTGTTATCGATGTCCATTCGGGCAGAAGCCGGATTCGTGCAAGCGCGAGTGTATTTCTCATTTGGAGGAAGTCATTAAGTATGAAGGACCCGACAAGATTGCCGCGATTATCATGGAAGGCGTGGTCGGTTCAAACGGGATCATTGTCCCGCCGGATGATTATTGGCCTCGCGTCCGGGAACTGTGCGATAAGTACGGCATCCTGCTGATCTCGGACGAAGTCATGAGCGGATGGGGTCGCACGGGCAAATGGTTCGCGGTGGACAATTGGAATGTTGTTCCAGACATCATCACCACCGCCAAGGGCATCACCAGCGGTTATGCGCCGCTCGGCGCCGTGATCGTCTCTGAGAAGATCGCCAAATTCTTTGACGATAAATATTTGTATGCAGGTCTGACGTACAGCGGCCATGCGCTTTCCTGCGCCGCCGCGTTGGCAACCATCGAGGTCTATGAAGAGGACAAACTCATAGAGAACGCCGCGCTCATGGGCAAATATCTCGGCGAAGCGTTGGAAGATATCAAAGCGAGACACGTCTCGGTGGGTGATGTGCGTTACATCGGTCTGTTCTCGACGATTGAATTGGTGAACAATCGTGAAACAAAGGAAAGTTTTTCGCCAACGGTCATGGCAGAGGTGGGAAAAATCCTGCGCCAAAACGGACTCTTCACCTTTATCATGGCGAACAACATGGGGAGCATGGTCTTCGTGGTGCCGCCGCTGTGCATCAAGCAGGAACAGCTTGACGAAGGTCTGTCCATTGTGGAGAACGCGTTGGAAGTGGCAGACAAACAAGTGAAGTAATTCGACGTCCGGTATTTGTAAATCATGTGATCGAACGTCGTTTTTGGAGAATACATGGAAATCCTCAACTATATCAACGGCGAATGGGTCAAGCCCAACGTCAAAGAGCATGTGGACGTGATCAACCCGGCAACGGGACATGTCATCGCAAAGACCCCGCTCGGCACAAAAGCGGATGTGGACGCGGCAGCGAAGGCGGCAAGTGAGGCGTTTGCCTCATGGCGTAGAACGCCGGTCAATGACCGTGTGCAATATTTGTTCAAACTTCGCAATTTGATGCGTGAGAACGGCGACAAGATCGCGGAACTTATTACGAACGAATGCGGCAAGACGTTCGAAGAAGCCAAAGCCGAGATGGTGCGGGCTTATGAAAATGTGGAAGTCGCCTGCGGTATGCCGCACATGAGCAAGGGTGAATTCGTGGAAGACATTGCTCCCGGCATCGACGAGATCATGATCCGCCAGCCTGTGGGAGTGTGCGCCACCATCGCTCCGTTCAACTTTCCCGGCATGATTCCGTTCTGGTATCTGCCCTATGCGCTTGCCGCAGGCAACACCTACATCGTCAAGCCGTCTGAAAAAGTGCCGATGACGATGCAGTTCATCTTCAAACTCATCGAGCAGGTTGGCTTCCCCAAGGGAGTGGTCAATATGGTCAATGGTGCGAAAGAAACCGTGGACGGCATTCTTGAACATCCCGCCATTCGCGCCATCACCTTCGTCGGTTCGACCAACGTGGCGAAGTACATTTACTCGACCGCTGCGGCTCATGGCAAACGTGTGCAGGCACAAGGCGGAGCGAAGAATCCAGTCATTATTTTGCCCGATGCCGATATGGAGATGGCGACAAAGATCGTCGCCGACTCAGCCTTCGGGTGTGCGGGTCAGCGCTGCCTGGCGGTTTCCCTCGTTGTGACCGTTGCCGAGGCAAAGAATGAGTTTACCGAATTGATCTGTGATGCCGCCTCGTCGCGTGTGGTGGGGTACGGCATGGATTCGGGAGTCCAGATGGGACCGGTCATCAACACCGCGTCAATGGGCAGGATCGAGCAATTGATAGGACTCGGCGTTAAGGAAGGAGCAGGCGTCCCCGTGGATGGACGCGGGACGAAGGTCAAAGGCTATGAGGGTGGATCCTTCGTCCGCCCGACGATCCTGTCCGAAGTCCAGCCTGGAAGCGAGATTTGGAAGACGGAGATCTTTGGTCCCGTGCTCAGTCTCATGCATGTCAATACGATTGATGACGCCATCCAACTTGCCAACAGCGGCGTGTATGGCAACCAAGCCAGTTTGTTCACCACGAGCGGCAATGCGGCGCGCCGTTTCCGCTATGAGGTGGAGGCGGGCAACATCGGCATCAATATCGGCGTGGCGGCACCGATGGCGTTCTTCCCCTTCAGCGGCTGGAAGGACAGTTTCTTCGGCGACATGCATGGCCAAAGCACGGATGCGGTCGAGTTCTTCACGCAGAAAAAAGTAGTGGTGGAGAGGTGGCCGAAAGAATGGAGCAGGAAGTTCTAACGGAGTCGAACGTCTCCCGACGTTAACGCAAAGTCGGAAAGATTGCGCTCTGAATTGATGAGGATGTATGGCATACGACTACGAAGACGCATTGGATTATTCATCGCGCTGGCTCGATGTGATTCTTAGGAACGATTTTCCAAGCGTGGAGGAAGCGCATGGAATCATCGCTGAGTCGAAGAATAATTTTGCAGAGCATTACAACCGCAATTGGCTTGAATATCGAAAGTCGGTGACCGAGGCTGGCGATTGGGCGGCGGTCGAGTGGAGCGGTTCAGGCGCGGTGTTCAAGGACGTTTTGGGACGCGAATATCTGGATTTCCTCGGCGGCTTTGGCATGATGGACCTGGGATGGAGTCATCCCGATGTGATCCGTACGGTTAAAGCGCAGTTGGACCGCTCTCCGATGCCTTCCCAGGAGTTGCTCGATCCGTTGCGCGGTGTGCTTGCGAAATTGCTGGCGAGCATTTCACCGGGAGATTTGAAATACAGTTGGTTCGGGGCAAGTGGTACAGAAGCTAATGAAGCCGCGATGAAGATCGCCAAACTGTATACCGGCAAAACCGCGTTCATTGTGGCGGTCAAGGGCTTTCACGGCAAGACGATGGGATCGCTATCGCTAATGGGCAAATCCGATTACCGTGCCCCGATGGGACCGATGTACGCCGGTCAGGTTTATCACGTGCCATTCGGCGATGCGGATGCGGTCGAAAAGCAGCTTGAGATTTGCGACAAAGTCGGGATCGGTGTCGCAGCAGTGATGTTTGAGCCGATCCAGGGCGAATCGGGTGCGATCGTCCCGCCGGATGATTTCTGGCATCGCGTTCGTGTCGTAACGAAAAAGTATGGTGTGCTGTTAATAGCTGATGAAGTGCAAACAGGTCTGGGCCGCACCGGGAGGTTGTGGGGCGTTGAACATTGGAATGTGACCCCGGATATTTTGACCGTGGCAAAGTCATTGGGCGGCGGTGTGATGCCCATCAGTGCCGTGACGACCACTGAAGAGATCTATCGTCCGATGATGTATCCGAATCCGTTCATGCATACCACCACCACTGGCGGCGGCGCGCTGGCTTGTTCGGCGGCGATCTCGGCGATCCATGTGACTTTGCGCGAACGGCTGTGGGAGAAGGCCGCCGAAAAAGGCGATTATCTGATCGAAAAAATTAACGAACTCTCTCTGCAATATCCGCAAATTTATGAGAAAATAACAGGCAAAGGCTTGCTGATCGGCATGCACTTCAAGAATCCGGAAACCGGTTACAAGGTTGCGGCGGGTTTGTTCAAACGAAGGGTTGTTGTGGCTGGAACGCTGACCAGTGCGCAGACCATCCGCGTCGAGCCGCCGCTTGTGGTGACCCGGGAGCAGATGGATGCCTTTTTGGAGAGGCTTGAGGATACCTTGAAAGAAATCAAGTAATGAGACCTGTCAGACCTCATTTGAAAACATGTAGAAAAGAATAATATTGCAGAGACCTGACCGGTCTTCGCATCAGGAGAAGAGAGATGACGAGTGAATTTGCTGTTGAAATGCGTGATGTAGTGAAACGATTCGTAACCCCTGAGGGGAATGAAATCGCCGCTGTGGATCACGTCACCATGCAGATCAAGAACGGCGAGTTTTTCTCCATGCTCGGTTCCTCCGGATGCGGCAAGACAACCTCCCTGCGCATGATCGCAGGTTTCGAATGGCCCTCGGAAGGAGAGGTCTTTATCGAAGGCAGGCCGATGGGGCATACGCCTCCATTTCAGAGGAAGGTGAACACAGTTTTTCAGAGTTACGCCCTTTTCCAGCACATGACCGTCTATCAAAATGTGGCATTCGGGCTGGAGATGGAGGGAGCCGACAAGAGTGAAATCGATAAGCGCGTCAGACGCGCCCTGGATATGGTGCAATTAACCGGCATGGAACGCCGCCGTCCAAAACAACTCTCGGGCGGGCAGCAGCAGCGTGTGGCTGTGGCGAGGGCGTTGGTCAAGACTCCTGATGTTCTGTTGCTTGACGAACCGCTTGGCGCGCTGGATCTGAAACTCCGCAAAGAAATGCAGTTGGAACTAAAGGCGCTTCAACAACAGCTCGGCATCACATTCATTTATGTCACCCACGACCAGGAAGAGGCATTAACCATGTCCGACCGCATCGCGGTGATGAGTAAGGGGCGCGTTCAACAACTGGCGACTCCTGTGGAGATCTACGAGCGGCCCGTGAATAAATTCGTGGCGGACTTTATCGGGGAGTCGAATTTCTTCGAAGGCAGGATCAAGTCCGTCTCGAAGGATGAGGCGGTGGTCCATATCCCTGCATTGAACACGGAATTGAAGGGTTTGCCCATGTCGCGCGATTTCGTAAAAGGCGAGGATGTGGCGGTCTCCGTCCGCCCGGAGAAGATCCGGATCGTCGAGAACAACGCTAAAGTGGACGGGTTGTTCCAGGCGAAAGTGCTTACCTCCGTTTATATCGGCTCCGACACTCATGTCTATGTGGACCTTGAAGGCATCCGATTGAAGGTCATGGAGCAGAATCGCATCTCCCGCCTCGATCCCTCCTCGTTCTATTCGAAAGACCAGGTGGTCACATTGATGTTCATGCCCGAAAATACCCTTATTCTGAAAAAGGACTGACCATGCTTCAGCGATTTCGCGAAAACAAATCGATGCAGGGTACTTTTCTCGCGCTTCCCACGACGTTGTGGCTGTTCGTGCTGCTGATCATTCCCCTGTTCCTGACCCTGGTCGTGAGTTTCGGTCAGCGAAGCCCCGATGGCGACGTGATCTTTTCCTTCGGGCTTCATAATTACATCCGCCTGTTTGGATACAGCACGGATTGCCCGGGTGGACAGACTTCCTGTTTCGACCCGTTGTATGTCAATATTCTCTGGCGTTCGTTGACGCTGGCGTTCAATACAACGGTATGTGTGATCCTGCTTGCCTATCCGCTGGCGTATTTTATCGCCCGAGCGCACCCGAAACGGCGGAATATGTTCCTGTTCATGGTCTTGATTCCACTGTGGACGAATTTCGTCATCCGCGTGTATGCCTGGATGATGCTGCTCCGCAAGGAGGGCGCGATCAATATCGTGCTCGGCTGGTTTGCAAACCTTCTGGGGTTGGATTTCACGCCGCTCGAGATGCTCTACACTCCCGGCGCTGTTTTGGTGGGCATGGTGTACGAATTCCTGCCATTCATGATCCTGCCGATTTATACCTCGTTGGAGAAGATCGATAATTCGCTTTATGAAGCTGCCGCGGACCTCGGCGCGAACGCGTTCAAGACCCTGCTGCGGGTCACCCTTCCGCTCTCGATGCCCGGGGTGGTGGCAGGGACCATTCTGGTCTTCATCCCTGTCATGGGGACCTTCATCGTCTCCGACATCCTCGGAGGGCGCCAGGTCATTTTGGTCGGCAACTTAATCCAGCGTCAGTTTCTCGATGCGCGCGATCCGACGTTCGGTTCCGCGGCTTCGCTCATCCTGATGGTGATGACCCTGATCGTCACCTATTTCTATACCCGCAAATTCGGATTTGGGGAGGAGATCGTCGCCGCATGAATCCCGTACACATCCACTACAATAAAAATAGAAAGAGGTGTACGGGATGAATCCATTCAAGCGTTCCCCTCTTGTGATCGCCGCGACGACGCTCGTTTATTTCTTTCTCTATGCGCCGATCGTCATCCTGGTCCTGTATTCCTTCAACGCCTCCCGGGCGAATGTGAAATTCGAAGGTTTCATCACTTCGTTCAGCGACCGCGTCCAAATGGATGGAAGTTTTGTGGAGGCCAGCCCATGCGGTCCCTTCCACTGGTATTGCGATCTTTCGAAGAACAAAGATGTGATCGAAGCGGCGGGCAACACACTGACCATCGCCTTTACGGCTACGATTGTGGCAACCGTCATCGGTACGATGGCGGCGCTCGCGCTTCAACGATATGATTTCAAGATCAAACCTTTCTCCCAGCTTTCCCTTTACATTCCAATCGTCATCCCCGAGATCGTGATGGGAATCGGAATTCTGACCCTTTTCAGCCAGTCATTTGGGTGGTTAAATCAAGCCCTGAACCTGACCGGAGACTCCCGACTGGCACTCGGCATTGGCACGGTGACCGTCAGCCATATCGCCTTCATGGTCCCCTTCGTGACCCTCGTCGTCCAGGCTCGTTTGCAGGGCTTCGATAAATCATATGAAGAAGCCGCCATGGACCTGGGTGCAAATGAATGGACGACCTTCTGGCGGATCACATTTCCCATGATCCTTCCGGGTGTGCTTTCGGGCGCGCTGCTGGCTTTCACGCTCTCATTGGATGATTTCGTCATCACCTTCTTCACGAACGGACCCGGCTCGACCACCCTGCCGATCTATGTGTATGGCTTGTTACGGCGCATCATCACGCCGCAGGTGAACGCCCTTTCCACAGTATGGATCGCAATTGTTTTTATCGCCGTCTTATTGTTGCAATGGCTTCAGAGTCGCGAAACAAAACCGTCTCATTAATTTTTTTTTTACTGAATCACTGAATATACCTTGCAAATATGCGTTGTCAGCGGTGTTCCTGCCGCCGATTAAAGCCGCTTGGGGAGGGAATTTGTCAGGTTTATGGGAATTACCCTGGTTGATCGCCGGGTATTTTGCGCGGAAACGCGCATTCCAAATTTCACTAAAGGAGAGAAAGATGAAAGGAAAATCACTGTTCAATGTTTTCGCTGTCTTGGCCATCTTCAGTCTCGCGCTAAGCGCCTGCGGCGGGAATGGATCTCCCGAGCAGCCGGCTGGCGACGGACCCAAGGTCACATCCGCCGGGTTCGAGTGTCCTGAACCCAATCCACGCGTGGAGGTCACATCCACTGAGCTCAACCTATTCGTGTGGACGGAATACTTCCCGCAGGATATGCTGGAATGTTTCGAGCTGGTCTACGGCATCACGCTCAACCGCGATGAATATTCATCCAATGAGGAAATGTATGCCAAGGTTTCGGCCGGAGGTACCGCGTACGACCTCGTCCAGCCGACCGATTACATCGTCCCGCTCATGATCCGTCAGGGATTGGTGCAGGAACTGGATCATGCTCAGCTTCCAAATATGAAGAATATCGATTCGAATTGGATGGACCAGCCTTTCGACCCTGGTAATAAGTATTCCCTTCCATACCTGGCAGGTACAGATGCGATCGTCGTGAACACTGCAACGGTCGAAACCATCCCCACATCCTGGGCGGACCTGTGGAATCCCGAATACGCGGGGCGCATGGTATTCATTGATGATTCCCGCGCGACGATCGGGCTTACCCTGGTCACGCTCGGTTATGATCCCAACACGACCAATCCGGATGAGCTGGAAGAAGCCAAGAACAAATTGCTTGAACTGGTCCCGAACATCAAACTGTTCGACAGCGACAGTCCCAAGACCGCTTTGATCGCGGGCGATGTCGACCTTGGCATGGTATGGACGGGCGAGGCGTTCATCGCGAATCAGGAAAACCCGGATATTCAGTATATTTATCCTGAGGAAGGTCCGGTGCTCTGGCAGGATAACTGGCTCATTCTGAAGGATTCATCCCATCTGGACGCTGTATACGCCTGGCTGAACTACACCATGCAGGGAGATGTTTTCTGGCTGACGATCCGTGATTTCCAGTACACCAATCCCAACCAGGCAGCATTGGATTACGCCAAAGCAAACGAGCCGGATGTCTACAACGCCTACGCCGATTCGCCGATCACCAACCCGCCACCTGAGGTGGTCGCCAAGGGGTTTGGCATCGAGGATGTCGGTGAAGCCACGCCGCTTTATGACAACATCTGGGTGGAAGTAAAGGGCGGCAACTAACACCCGAACAGCATCATTGAACACAGACCCTGGCGCAATAGCCAGGGTCTGTGTATTTGGGGAATATTGGCAATAACCAAACAGGTAAAATTTCAATCATAATTATAACGAATTATTATAAAATTATTGACAATTAATAAAAATCGTTATAATATAGTGTTGTGGAAAGCAATATCGGCAACACCCCCCGCGACAAACTCGACGATATCGACCGCCATATTATAAACGCACTTCGGACCGATGGGCGGGTGGCATTTGCCCAGATCGCCGAACAGCTTAATGTCTCGCCCGGCATGATCCGCCAGCGTTATAACCGCCTGGTCGATCTTGGTTATCTCAAAGTTGTGGCGGTGACCAACCCCATGTTGATGGGCAAACGCACAATGGCGATGGTCGGTATCCGCACAGATGGCCGCAAGATGATGGATGTGGCAAACAAGCTCGCCAGGTTCGATGAGGTCGTTTATATCGTCGCCACCAGCGGCGGCTATGACCTGATGCTCGAAGTTTTCTGCCGCGATAACGAAGACCTGCTCACCTTCATGACCGAAAAGCTCGCCAAGGTGGACGGAGTCCGCGAGACGGAATCCTTTATCTATTTGAAGATCGTCAAGGAGATTTATTTCTGACGGATATCCGCCTCAATATGGACCTCGAGCCTGTTGTGGCATAGACAAAACTTGTCTGTCCCGGGAATTATTCCCTCGTGCAGAGCCAATCGAAAGGTTATATGAAAGTCCTTGTTCGTGTGACGAAGACCGTGGGGGACTTGTTCATAAGGATGTGTATTACCACTTCCCTGATGATTTACGTTTTTCCCGGGAATATGGCTGACGAAAATAGTCGTTACCGGTAGTTACAGTCTGCTCCGCCGCAAATCGCGGCGGGATTCATTTATCATGTCAATCTAACTCGCATGGACGCGGGTTATAAAACAAATGGAGAATAAAATCTCATGAAAGTATTGCTCGTCGGTGTTGGAGGCGTAGGCGAGGCGATCGCGGCCATTGCCAAACCGCGCAAGTGGATGGAATTGATGGTTCTGGCGGATTACAACGTCAAGCGCGCCGAAGAGGTGCAGAAAAAACTTGGCGACCCCAAACGTTTCCCGGTCGAATTCATCGATGCGGGTAAACAGGCGGATATCGAAGCGCTTGCGAAGAAATATGGGGTGGACCTGATCATGAACGCAGTCGACCCTGTATTCAACAAACAGATCTTCGACGCCGCATTTAATGTCGGTGCGACCTACATGGACATGGCGATGACGCTCTCCGAGCCGCACCCAACCGACCCATTCAATCAACCTGGCATCAAACTTGGCGATTATCAGTTCGACAAAGCCAAAGATTGGGAGGCGAAGAACCTGCTTGCTCTTGTCGGTATTGGCGTGGAACCAGGCATGGCGGACGTCTTTGCGCGTTACGCTGCCGACCATCTTTTCGATGAGATCGATGAAGTTGGCATCCGTGACGGCGCGAACATCACCATCGAAGGCTACGAGTTTGCCCCCAACTTCTCCATCTGGACGACGATCGAAGAATGTCTCAATCCGCCCGTGATTTGGGAAAACGGAAAATGGTTCACCACTGCGCCGTTCTCCGAACCGGAAGTGTTCGACTTCCCCGAGATCGGACCTGTGGAAGTGGTCAATGTGGAGCATGAGGAAGTTCTGCTCGTCCCGCGCTGGGTCAAGACCAAACGCGCTACTTTCAAGTACGGTCTGGGCGACCAGTTCATCGGTGTGTTGAAAACACTGCACATGCTTGGCTTGGATAACAAGGAAAAGATCAACGTCAAAGGCGTGCAGGTCGCGCCTCGAGATGTGGTGGCGGCTTGTTTGCCTGATCCCGCCCATCTCGGAGACAAGATGAAAGGGAAGACCTGCGCGGGAACGTACGTCAAAGGCTCAAAAGACGGAAAGAAACGGGAGGTCTACCTTTATCAGGTTGCGGATAACGAAGAGTGCATGAAGACCTGGGGTTGCCAGGCGGTTGTTGCGCAGACCGCATTCTCGGCAGTGATCGCGATGGATCTGCTCAAACACGGCATTTGGAAGGGAGTCGGCGTTCTCGGACCGGAAGCGTTCCCGCCGGACCCGTTCATGGAAGAGATGGATGATTACGGCTTCCCGTATGGCATGAAAGAAATGACCAGGGAAGCCGCGGTGTAACGTAAAAAGCGGACAAACGTGAGAGCGTTTGTCCGCTAATTTTTTTTGCGGGTGATTCCCGCGTTCATCAGTGGAGGGCACTGTGGAAGAGTATGCGTACTCTGGGTTGATCATCGGGGGCATCGTCGTCATTCTGTTGGTCCGTTTGGCGATCGGGTATTGGGCGTCGAAGCGGGTGCAGACAACCAACGACTATGTCCTGGCGGGTCGCCGCCTGCCCATCTGGATGGCGGCGCCATCCATCATGGCAACATGGTTTGCCGCGGAGACCCTGATGGGTTCCAGTTCTGAGGCATACAAATATGGGTTGCAAGGTGTCATCTTCGATCCATTTGGGGCGACGATGTGTTTATTCCTCTCAGGTCTTTTGATCGTGCGGCTGGCGCGCCGCGCACAATACGTGACGATCATGGATTTCTTCCAACAGCGTTACGGCACAACGATGTCGGTGGTGGGGACGATCGCGCAGATCATCGGCTATTTCGGCTGGACGGCTGCGCAGATCGTGGCAGGCGGTGCGATCCTTCAAGCACTCCTTGGTTGGGATTTGTCGGTCGGCATGGTGATGGTGGCGGGCATCGTTACCATCTATACGATGGCAGGCGGTTTGTGGGCGGATACTGCGCTCGATTTCATGCAAATGTTTCTGACCATGGGCGGCCTGTTGATCATTTTCACAGGCATTCTCTGGGGCGTCGGCGGTTTCGATAACTTCCTCGGCATGGCAGGCGCGCAATACACGGATTATCCCTTTGCAATGGGACCGACCGAAGCGGAAGGATACCTCGGCTATTCGGGCCACATGGGCTGGTTCTATTACGCCGCTGCGTGGATGGCGATCGGCCTGGGCAGCATTCCCGCACAGGATTATCTCCAGCGCACCTGCGCCGCCAAGAACGAGAATGTGGCGGTCAAGTCCACCTACATTGCGGCGTTTCTGTATATCACTTTCGGCGTGTTATCCCCGTTCATTGGGATGGCGGCTTACTCTGCGATTGGGCCGGATATCCAGGCGGAACAAACCCAATTCGTGTTGATCTCGATGGCGATGAAGTACCTGCACCCGATCCTGACCGCTCTTTTCGTGGCGGCATTGGCTTCTGCGTTGATGAGCACCTCCGATTCGTCCATGCTGGCTGGGGCGACGATGTTCACCGAGAATATCGTCAAGGTCTTCAAGCCTGACCTTTCTGATAAAGCTCAACTGTTCCTGACGCGCGCCGCGTTGATGGTCAGCGGTGTGCTGAGTTTGATGATCGCGTTATGGGCAGAGACGATCTATGAACTGGCGGTGCTGGCGAACACCTGCATCCTTGTGGGTATGGTCGCGCCCTATGTCATCGGTTTATATTGGAAGAAAGCCAATCACATCGGGGCATTGGCCTCGTTCTTCTCGGGTTCGATCTCGTGGGGCTTGCTTTCGGTCTATTATTACAACGCTCCCGGAACCGGGACGTTTGCCATTTGTGAAGGCGATTTATACTGCTCCTTGTGGGATGCAGTGTATATCGCCTCGACCCCGGCGTTCCTCATCTCGGTGGTGGCGTTCATCGTGACATCGCTTGCCACGGGTAAGATCGACCCGCCCAAGATATTGAAGAATATTTACGGCAAGCCGGTGGATATGAAACACGCGCTGGGCTGGAGTCACCTCAACAAAGAGCCGAAAGAGGCAACCGCGGCAGATTAGCCAGCGATAGTGTGCTCCGGGTATTCACCCGGAGCACACTTCCCTCGGGATGGGTAATGCTGAATGAATAAGGGGCAGCCGTCAGTTGGGTAAGGAAGCGTGGCGGCTCATGTAGGAAAAAACTTAATCGAAACTGCAAGCCTGTCGATTTCGGAAAAATCCAGTTGTGAAAAGCCCTGCCGATTCGATATAATCCGGTAAAACAACTTATACGGAGGATGTCATGCCGAACGGTTATAACGGGAAGATCCTGCACGTTGATTTGACGAACGGCGCGTTTACGGTCGAAGAGCCGGACGAGGCTTTTTACCGAAAATATCTGGGCGGATCCGCGATGGGAATGCATTACATCCTGCGCGATATGCCGAAGGGCGCCGACCCTCTGGGACCGGAGAACATACTGACGCTGTTTACCGGCGTGACAACGGGTGCTGCGATCTCGGGTCAGAGTCGCATCAATGCAAACGCCAAGTCACCGATCAGCGGCGGGATCGGGGATTCGCAGGGCGGTGGATTCTTCCCCGCCGAGATGAAATTTGCCGGTTTTGACGGAATTGTCTTGAAAGGAAAATCAGCGAAGCCAGTTTATTTGTGGATCAAGGACGGCGAGTACGAGCTCCGCGATGGCGCGCATTTAATGGGCAAAATTACGGGAGAAGTTGAAGGGATTCTGAAGAAAGAACTCGGCGATGATAAGATCGAGATCTTGCAGCACGGGCCCGCTGCCGAGAACGGTGTGCTGTTCTCTTCGCTGGTCTCGATGTCGAATCGAAATAACGGGCGCACTGGCATGGGACTCGTGATGGCGTCCAAGAATCTCAAGGCAGTCGTTGTACGCGGAAAGAAAAAACCGACTCTGGCGAATTCGAAAGCGCTGGCTGCCTTGAATAAAACAGGTCCGAAGATTCTTCCCGACAATCCCGATATGCCGGGTCTCGCTGAAGAGGGGACTGCGACCGTTGTTCTGTTCCAAAACACGATCGGCTCGCTTCCCACACGCAACTATAACGAAGGTCAGTTCGAACATTGCGAAGACATCAGCGGCACGCGCATGAAGGAAACAGTGTTGAAAGACCGCGATACCTGTTATGCCTGCGTGGTGCGTTGCAAGCGCGTGGTCGAGATAAAGGATGGCGCGTACCGGGTCGACCCAAAATACGGCGGCGCAGAATATGAAACCCTGGGCACATTCGGCTCATATTGCGGCATCAACGACATGGCGGCGATCAATCTTGCCAATCAGATGTGCAATGAATACGGCGTGGACACGATCGCTGCAGGCGCGACCATTGCATTTGCGATGGAATGCTTCGAAAAAGGCGTCATCACGAAGGAGCAGGCGGGCGGTCTTGACCTGAAATTTGGAAACGCCGATGCGATGCTCAAAGCGCTCGAAATGATGCTGAAAGGCGAAGGCGATCTCGGCAGGACGCTGGGCATGGGGTCGGAGCGTGCGGCAAAGAAATGGGGCAACGGCGCGGATGAATTTCTCATCACGGTCAAAGGCGCTGAAGCCCCCGCGCATATGCCTCAGGCAAAACGCTCTCTCGCGCTGATTTACGCGGTCAATCCGTTTGGCGCGGACCATCAATCCTCAGAGCATGATCCTTACTATGAAGAGGGTGTTGCGGACCTGAACCTGAACAGGCTCAAACTGCTCGGTCTTGGGACGCCCCAGCCCGGTTACAGTTTGACGGAGGAAAAAGTCCGCTTCGCGTATTTGACCGAGGTCTTTTACTCGATGCTCGACTCGGTCGAACTCTGTCAGTTTGTGTTCGGTCCCGCGTGGACGTTATATGGTCCCGCTGAAACTGTCGAGATGATCAACGCGGTCACCGGGTGGGGGATGACGGTGGACGATCTTATGGCTGTCGGCGCGCGGCGGCTGAATTTATTCCGTGTTTTCAACGCCCGCGAAGGCTTGAATCGCAATGCGGACAAACTGCCGAAGAAGTTCTTCAAGCAATTGCAGGGAACAGGTCCCACCGCAGGGATCGCCCTCACCCATGAAGAAGTAGATTCCGCCCTCAATGCTTATTACAAATTTGCAGGCTGGACGAACGACGGCATCCCCACCCGCGAGACATTAAAGAAGCACGACGTGGAGTGGGCGGCGGACTATCTGCCGGCATAATGCATACTGCGTAATCCGTAACGGACGGGGATGGAGTGATTTCGATCATTTCATCCCCTTTTTTGCAAGAAAGGTTTTACGTTTCGAAAGAATCACATGAACCAACTCTACCAGGATAACTTCCCGCACATGACTCCCGCATGGAGTCGCATCTTCAATTTCGTCGCCGAGCGTGCCGAAGGCTCCTACATCTACACAGATGATGGGAAGAAACTGCTGGACTTCACCAGCGGCATCGGCGTGACCAACACGGGGCATTGCCACCCAAAAGTCGTGGAAGCGATCCGTGAACAGGCGGGCTTGTTTCTGCATGCCCAGGCGAACATCGTCATTCATAAACCGATGCTGCAACTCATCGAGGAACTGCGCACGGTTGTTCCGCCTTCACTGGATAGCTTCTACTTTGCCAATTCCGGTGCTGAGGCGTTGGAGAATGCGATCAAAATCGCGAAAGTTGCGACGGGAAGACAGAACGTGATCGTCTTCGGCGGTTCGTTCCACGGGCGGACGCATGCCACGATGGCGTTGACCACATCCAAGACCATTTACCGCAGCGGCTTTGCTCCGCTTCCAGCGGGTGTTTATGTGGCGCCGTTCCCGTATGCCTTCAATTTGAATATGACAGAAGAGGAGGCCAGTCAATATGCGCTCGAGCAATTGGAATATTTGCTGGCATCGCAAACCGCCCCAAAAGAGACCGCCGCCATTTTGATCGAGTCGGTGCTGGGCGAAGGTGGGTATATCGTCCCGCCTTCGTCCTTTATGAAGGGCTTGCGTGAGATCTGCGATAAACATGGGATCATGCTCATCTTCGACGAGGTACAATCCGGGTTTGGGCGGACTGGCAAATGGTTTGCGCTGGAGCACTTCGGCGTAGCACCGGATATCATCACTGCTGCGAAAGGAATCGCTTCCGGCATGCCGCTTTCCGCTGTTTTCACCCGCACCGAGATCATGAAGAAGCTTGACGTTGGTTCGATTGGCGGAACCTATGGCGGGAACGTGGTCGCCTGTGCGGCGGGAGTCGCCACCATCCGCGCGATGCGGGAAGAAAAAATGATTGAGAACGCAGCGGAGAAGGGAATCCAATTGATGACCGGACTCCGCAAATTGCAGGAGGAATATCCGCAGATCGGCGATGTGCGCGGACTGGGTTTGATGGTGGGTTCTGAATTCGTCGTGGATGGAAGCCAGGCAAAAGCTAAACCGCTCGTCAAGGAAGTCATTCACAAGGCGGAAGAGAAGGGCCTGCTCCTGCTTTCATGTGGAACCTATGACAACACCCTGCGTTGGATCCCGCCGTTGAATGTAACCACCGGGCAGATCAATGATGGCTTGAAGATATTCGGCGAATCGTTAAAGGAAACTATCAAATAATCCCGTCAGAAGTCGAAGGTTGGCATGACCCTTGACTTATGACTAAAAAATATCATGACGGAACTCAATCGAAACAAGCTTACCGAGCTAATAAAATCCGAAGAAGAACTTTTTCACAAGAATCACCCCAAATCCAACGAATTGTATGGACGCGCACGCAAATCACTGCACGGCGGCGTGCCGATGCTTTGGATGATTCGGTGGGCGGGGTCGTTTCCCGTCTTCGTCAAAGAAGCCAAAGGTGCGCACTTCACGGATGTGGACGGCAACGACTACATTGACTTCTGCCTTGGCGATACTGGGGCGATGACTGGTCACGCCTCCGAGGCAACTGTTAAAGCCATCACCGAACAAATTCAAAAAGGCATCACGCTGATGCTTCCGTACGAAGATGTCATCTGGGTGGGCGAGGAACTTCAACGCCGCTTCAAACTTCCCTATTGGCAGTTTGCGCTCACCGCCACCGATGCGAATCGTTTCGCGCTGCGCATGGCTCGCATGATCACCGGTCGTCCCAAGATTCTCGTCTTCAACTATTGCTATCACGGTTCGGTGGATGAGACGTTCATCACGCTCGACGAAGAAGGCACGCCGATCTCACGACCTAATAACATGGGTCCGCAGATCGATCCGCGCGAGACGACCAAGGTCATCGAGTTCAATGATATCGCTGCCCTCGAAACTGCCCTATCTGCGCGTGATGTCGCCGCTGTCCTTGCCGAACCCGTGATGACCAACATCGGCATCATCCACCCCGAGCCCGGATATCATGATACCTTGCGAAAGATCACTCGAAAATACGGGACTTATCTCATCATCGATGAGACTCATACCATTTGTACGGGTCCGGGCGGATATACCGCCTCATACGGCCTCCAGCCGGATTTCTTCACCCTCGGCAAACCTCTCGCTGGAGGCGTTCCCGCCGCGGTGTATGGTTTCACCGAAGAAGTCTCGCAAGCCTTCGTCGCCAAACTCGCCGTTGACGATGCGGATGTGGGCGGCATCGGCGGGACGCTGGCTGGGAATGCGCTATCCATTGCGGCGATGAAAGCCACGCTGCAACTTGTATTGACGGACGAGTTTTATGCAGAAGCCATAAAATTGCAGGAACAATTCACAGCGGGTGTCGAAAGCGTGATCGCAGAATTCAACCTCCCCTGGATCGTGAAGCGGCTTGGCAACAGGTCCGAGTACTGGTTCCGTCCCACTCCTCCAAAAAATGGAGGCGAGGCGCATGCTGCCATTGACCCCGAACTGGATCGCTATATGCATCTCTTCGCGCTCAATCGTGGTATCCTGATGACGCCGTTCCACAACATGGCTTTGATCTCGCCTGAAACGACACAAGCGGATGTGGATTACCATACAAGAATGTTCCGCAAAGCGGTTCAGAGTCTATATTCATAATCCATAATCGTAATTTACGCATCAAGCTTTACGTCCTATGCTGAGAGGAATTATGAGCGACTATAAACCCCAAATCTGGCGCATTAACACCCGCACGCAGGAATTGAAGCGTGAACCCATCCCCGAAGCCTGGCAGCGCCTTGGCGGGCGAGGATTGGTCGCGCGCATCATGGTCGATGAAGTGGATGCCAGATGCGACCCGCTTGGACCCGGCAATAAACTGATCTTCACACCAGGTCTTTTGGTGGGGCATATGCTCTCTTCCACAGATCGAATCTCCGTCGGGGGCAAGTCCCCGCTGACCGGCGGGATCAAGGAAGCCAATGCGGGCGGGCGGACGGGGTATCACATGGCTTTCATGGGCATTCATGCGCTTATCATCGAAGATACGCCGGAAGGGAACGGTTATTGGGTTTTGCACCTATCTTTGAATAACGGGGCGCAGTGGGAGCGCGCTGATGATCTGACCGGGCTTGGTGTATACGAAACGGCGCCAAAGTTACTTGAAAAATACGGAGATAAAGTCGCCATCGCATTGATCGGCCCAGGCGGCGAGATGAAGATGAAATCTGCGGGGATACAAAACATCGACAAGGATCGCGTCCCTGCGCGGATTGCGGCGCGAGGCGGCTTGGGGGCAGTGATGGGCTCGAAGGGACTTAAAGCCATTGTCTTTGACAATGCCGGAGGTCAAAAACCGCCCATCGCGGATCCAGAAGCGTTCAAAATCGCGCAAAAGGATTACACCAAGTCGGTTATGGAGCACCCGCAATCCATCACGTATCGCGATTACGGTACAGCCGCCATGACGCAATTGACCCAGCGTTTTGCCGCCATCCCGGTGCATAATTTCTCGCGCGGCACATTCGATGAGGTGGAGAAGATCGGCGGTGAATCCCTGCGTGAATTTACGTTGACGCGCGGCAAGCCATCCGACCCAGCTCATGCCTGTATGGCGGGTTGTACGATCAAATGCTCGAATGTTTTTGGCGGCGAGGATGGGAAGATCATCGTCTCTCCTCTCGAATACGAGACGATTGGATTGATGGGTTCGAATCTCGATATCGACTCGCTCGACTCGATCGGCCGCTTGAACTGGCACGTCAACGACCTGGGACTCGACTCGATCGAAGTCGGCGCGGCGTTGGGCGTCGCGGCGGAGGCGGGCTTGATGAACTGGGGGAGCGAAACTGACGCGCAAAAGTTGATCGATGAAATCCGAAAAGGTTCGGAACTTGGAAGAACGCTTGGCGACGGAGCCGCGGCTGTCGGGAAGAAATACAATATCGAACGCGTGCCTGTTGTGAAGGGACAAGCCATGTCCGCGTATGAGCCGCGGTCCATCAAAGGCACAGGCCTGACCTACGCTACTACGCCTCAGGGGGCTGACCACACCTCCGGATTGACCATCCGGGCGCAGGTGGATCATCTCGATCCTGATGCACAAAAATCTGTATCGCTCAATGCGCAATTGAACATGGGAGGTTATGACACATTGGGTGCATGCATCTTTGCGGGATTCGGATATGCGGCAACCCCCGATGGAGTGGTAAAACGCCTGCTGGCGGCGCGTTATGGCTGGAACGATTTACCCGATAATATTTTGCAGGAACTGGGAAAACAGACAATAAAACTTGAGCGCGAGTTCAATAAACGCGCCGGTTTTACTGAAAAGGATGATCGCTTGCCCGAATGGATGACGAGGGAACCAATTCCGGAAACAGGTCACGTATTCGATGTGAGCGCCGACACCATCGACCATATGTTTGACGGCATTTAAGGAATGGAGAATCCCGGCTATCTTGGGGTTCTTTACCGCGTTCTCTTACTGGAGCGTGAAAGAAAAGGTCGCGCCTGCGCCTTCCTGCGAATCCACCCAGATGCTTCCGCCGTGGACCTCCACGATACGCTTGACAAGGGCGAGTCCCACGCCGGTTCCCTCTGTGGCTGTGTTAAGTTTGTCGAACAAGCCGAAGATGCGTTTGTGGAATTCCTTTCTGATCCCAATCCCGTTATCGCGAACGAAGAAGATCGGCCGCTCATCCTCCAGGACATGGCCGATCTCGATCATGGGTTCCGGCTGGTTGCCCATGAACTTGATCGCGTTGTCGACCAAATTTTGGACGACTTCGACAACCCTCTCCTTATCCACGTAAACAGATGGAAGCCCGCTTCCGACCTTCACCCTGACCTGGTTCGCTGTTAATTGACCTTCGACCCGGTCCAATGCTTCGGCGACGATGTCGTCGAAAGGAACATCCTGCTTCTCGCTGGCAATGCGTCCCACCCTCGAAAGTTCGAGAAGCTCGCCCAGCAGCCGTTGCATTTTTTCAGTGGCGTCTGTGATCCGCTGGATATCCGTGTTCAGCTGGTCGAAGTTTCCCATGCGGGCATCCTGGGCGAGATAACCGAGGAAACCGCGGATGGTGATGAGGGGTGATTTCAGGTCGTGCGAGGCTGTGTAAACGAATCGCTCCAATTCCTCGTTCTTCAACTCAAGTTCGCGGATGAGACTATCCTGAATTTCCATCTCCTGACGAATGGAATCCTGTAAGCGCGTCTTTTCGATCGCGACTGCAAGGTTTGCCGCAATCGTGAGCAATGGGCGAACGTCCGTCTCGGTAAATGCGTATTCCCGCTCGCTGGATTCGATGGTTATAACGCCGATGACCTTCTCGTCCGTCATGATCGGCGTCGAAAAGGAAGATAGTACCGGCATCGCGTTTGTGTAGATTGCATTCATGGCCTTCGAGCGATCCATCCAGCCGCTTTCGATCAACACGGATTTTTTCATTTCCATAATCTGGGTGGTCATTCCTTCTCCATAGCGAATCGGGACATCTTTGCGCTTTTTTCCGTCTTCGTAGTCATAGGGGAAATGGATCAGGTTTGTGTTCGGATCGTGGATCGCGATCAGGACGTTATTGGCTTTGAATGCCATGCGGATCTGATCGCCTGTTTCCTGGATCAGTTTTTGCAAATCGCTTTTGCGTATCAGGGTCTCGCTTATCCCGTGGACCGCCTGGAGTTCGGCAATGCGTTTGTTTAATTGCTCCTCTGCTAGTTTGCGGTCGGTTATATCGAGCAGATATCCTTGAATAAGCGGCTGCCCGGGCTTGACGCGGATTAATCCCCTGTCTGAAATCCAAATATATGTCCCAGCACGGGTCAGGAATCTGTACTCGAGTTCGGGTATATTGTTTTCCCTTGTGGCTTCCGCTTCCGCCTTCATGATGCGATCGCGGTCGTCCGGGTGTACGCGCGAAAACCACAATCCGGGGCTGTTTATCCACTCATCCGGTTCGAAACCGGTCAACTGGGCGATCTGTGGGCTGATAAAATGCCATCTGCCCGTAATCCCGGGTTCCGCCGTATAAATGACCAGAGGAATACTTTCGACCAAGCCCCGATAACGGGCTTCCGCCTCCTGCAATTGGACCTGGTATTTTTTTCGCTCCGCAAGTTCCATCTCGGCGGATTGCGCCGAATTATTTAATCGAGTGATAACAAGCCACTGCAATGCGGTGATCAGGGCGATCGACAGGCTGATCGAAAAGTAATCTGAAAAACTGTTCAACCGGCTGAAAGGATTGACGAGCACACCTGCGGTCTCGAGCGCCCCGTAGATGCCGATCTCGACGATGAGACAGCATCCGATCACGAGTGTGCCGAATTTGCCTGCGAGTAATCCCGCGGCGATCAAAACAGCGATCAATCCCATCATTGCCGTGTCGCGGATTCCGTTATTCAGATAGACCAGGATCGAAAGGATGATCAGGGAGGAGGTTAAGGCAATCCAACTCGCAAGGGTTGTTTTTCCGTTGAAGGCCAACAGAACGGAAAGGGAAAATGCGCCGATCAGTACCAGCATGAATAAACGGCTGACGTCCATGAAAGCGAGGACGGAAGTCGTGATGAGGGCTGCCAGAAGGACGGCGAGGATCAGCGGCCTCAGTTCTGGTGCGACTGTATTAAGATACAAAGGTGTGGTTCGATGATTCGGTTTCATCGGGAAGATTAAATTCTACTTGATTCCCCACTGAACGGTACAATAAAGGAGATCTGTTCTTTAGACTTAACTTATCTGGAAGGTCAAGGAACCCTGGCGCCAGGGGACTGGAACAGAGCCACCGGTGGGATACGAACCCACGACCTGACGATTACGAATCGTCTGCTCTGCCAGCTGAGCTACGGTGGCGACTTTGAAAGCGGCGGGATTATAAAGGAATTGCCCCATTCATGCAAGTTTTTGGGTTTTCATGTCGTCTATAGGTCAGAGGTTCAAGCATGAGAATTGCGATGATTTCCTACCATACCTGTCCCCTGGCTACGCTGGGCGGGAAAGACACCGGTGGAATGAATGTTTACGTCCGCGACCTGACACGGGAACTGGGTCGTTTTGGGGTGCATGTGGATGTGTTTACGCGTTCGCAGGACGAACATGTTCCGCATGTCGTCCATGAATTGGGTTATGGGAACCGGGTGGTGCATATCCCGGCTGGACCTGAAGAGCCGCGAAGTAAAAGCGATATCGCAAAATATATCCCGGAATTCGTCGATGAGGTGTTGGAATTTACCGCCGAAAAGGGGATCACTTACGATGTTATCCACAGCCATTATTGGATGTCGGGTCTCGCCGCTGAAAAATTAAGTGATGCCTGGGGCGGTACGCCCATCGTGCATATGTTCCATACCCTCGGCGAAATGAAGAATCGCGTGGCGCGATCGGAGGATGAACGCGCGGGGGAGGATAGACTCCGGGGAGAGAGACAGGTCCTCCGGAGGGCGAACCGGGTGATTGTCGCCACATTGGCGGAATTGACTCAATTGAGATTCCTATATCGCGCAGATTCCAACAAAATGACCATCATTCCACCAGGCGTGGATACGGGACACTTTTATCCCATCCCGCCGGATGAGGCGAAACAATTCATCGGATTGAGACCGGAAAATCGCATGATCCTTTTTGTGGGACGCATCGAACCGTTGAAGGGGGTGGATACGTTGATCCAGGCGGTTGCCAGCCTTGATAAAAGCCTCTCGGGTCGTCGTCATCCTGTCCATCTGGCGATCATTGGCGGCGATCCGGATGTGAACCCGGACGAAATGTCCGAGGAGATGGCACGTCTCCAAAAATTGAGTGACGAACTATGCCTGGGCGGCATGGTCGTGTTTTTGGGAAAGCGTGCCCAGGATACCCTGTCATATTATTATTCCGCGGCTGAAGTTCTTGTCATGCCTTCGTTATATGAATCCTTCGGGATGGTCGCATTGGAAGCAATGGCATGCGGTACGCCGGTCATTGCTTCGGAAGTTGGCGGATTGGGTTATCTTGTGAAGGATGGCGTTACGGGTTACACCGTGCCAGACAGCGATCCGGAGGCATTGCGCATGAGGCTGTCAGGCCTTTTGGGAGATAATCGATTGCGAAATACGATGGGCGAAAATGCCGCCGATTATGCAAAAGAATATGATTGGTCGAAGATCGCTTCGTCCATCGTCAAAGTGTACGATGAGGTGATGTGCGAATCGCAGGCGGTGGGGGAGTGATTCTTTCCCGTTGGAAAGATTCTATTCCTTGAGTTTTACATGGAACAACGTCGAGCCGTCGAATTCCTTGATGCGAATTTCGAAGCGTTCTTTGAATTTACTGATCATTTTGGATAGTTGTTTATGACCGTACGTCCGCGGGTCAAAGGCGGGGTCGAGTTGGTACAGGGCGTTTCCCATGCTCGATAATGGCGCCCAGCCGTCTTGTTGAACCGCCATTTCGAATGCCTGGGTCAAAAGGGGGAGGGGATCGGGTTCGTCCTTTTTCTTTGCGCCGCCCTTTTGTGTTTTGAGATGCGTAGTGGTTCTTTTCGCAGCGACGAGATTTTCCGTATAGACGAACAGGTCGCAGGCATTTACGAACGGCTTGGGTGTCTTTTTCTCCCCGATGCCCATGACGAAGATGCCGGTTTCACGGATGCGCGTAGCCAGACGAGTGTAATCGCTGTCACTCGAAACGAGGCAGAAACCATCCACGACACCCGCATGCAGAATATCCATCGCATCGATGATCATCGCGCTGTCGGTGGCATTTTTTCCCACCGTGTATCTGAATTGCTGAATAGGTTGGAAGGCGTGGAAATTAAGCGTCTCCTTCCAGGAATTCATGCTGTTCGTTGTCCAGTCGCCGTAGATGCGGCGGAGAGTAACCTGTCCATGCCGGCCGGCTTCGACCAGCATTTGGGAAAGCAAACCTGCCTGGGCGTTGTCGCCGTCGATCAGCATGGCGATCTTGTTGCGAGAAAGTGTTTGGATTTTATCGTCGGGCATGATTTGATTATACCTTTTCCAGCCTGAATTTTTCAGGGATTATCGGTTATACTCTCCGGAACCATTTTACCCAGGAAGAAGATTTGTGAAGTCTTTATTGAGCAGGACATTCGATATCCGTGCCGGCGAAATTCGTCTAGTGGTCATCCTCAGCCTGCTCCTTTTGGGTAATACCGTCGCCCGGCAGATGACGGGCATTGTGGGAATCAGCGACCTGATCAATACAGCGGGTCCGAATCAGACACTGGTGGTCAATTCGATTAATGGGGTCATGATCTTCGTGACGGCCATGCTGGCGTCATTGATCATCGACCGATTCCACCGGGTGGAATTGTTGAAATGGACAACCTTCGGCTTTGCGATGGTTTTTGTCCTGACGGATATCATCTACCTCCTTCACGCGACGACGGAGGTCGTCGCAGCCATAGTCTATTTGATGTCGCAACAGCAATGGCTGTTATTCCCGATGTTCTTCTGGGTGCTGGCTAATGACCTTTTTGAGGTGGCGCAGGCAAAAAGGCTGATCCCTGTCATCGGCAGTTGGAGTTTCATCGGGAAGATGCTTGGCATCGGGGTGACCCTGCTCCCGGCTTTGTTCTTCCGCCTTGGCTGGCTCGATACCAATGAACTGACCCTGGATATGGTCATCCGATTGAATATTTTTTTCTATCTACTCGCGTTCCTGCTCATATCGATCGGTTTACGGAAGGTGAATATCCGCGCTGTGGATGCCGAGGACGAATCTGTGAAAGAGTCGTTGGGAGAGGGATGGGATTTCGTTCGCAAAGTGGATTCCTACCGGTTCCTGCTCCTGGCGATCGCAGCGGTTGCGGTATGCGATGTGATCGTGGAGTATCGTTTTTTCGTGGTCGCCAAGTCCACCATCTCCGAGCCGGTTGCTTATAAGGAATTCTACAGCCTTTATTTGCTGGGCGCTGCCATTTTATCCTTCTCCATACAAGGATTTGTGACAGGACGCTTGATCCAACGCATCCAGCTAAAAAACACTTTTCTCGTTCAACCCATCCTTGCGTTGATTTCTTCCTTTGCCATGCTCTTATCGCCCGGGATGATTTCGACCACGCTCAATTCCTTGCTTCTCAAGATCGGACGGAACACTGTTGATGAAGCGACTCGCAAGGCTTATCAGGGCTTCGTACCGGAAGAGCGGCGCGGACGGGTCGCTCTCTTTACGGATAATTTCGCGCCCGCGATCGGGATGCTGATTGCGGCTCTTCTGGGCATCCTGGTCATCTATATCTGCAACGCCATCGGATACGCAAACTCGTTTTATGTATATCTTGGGCTTACGGTAATTTTTGCGTGGATCGCAGTTTGGTTCATCATGAAAATGCGCGCATCCTATGATGACAGTTTGTTCAACTGGCGGCTCAGGCGGCGGAAGCGTGGCGGCGACCTATTAAAGGACATCGAATTTTAGTTTTGGATCGACATCAAGGAATTGCGCATATGACACAGGAGTTCGTATGAAGAACAGCACATTTAGAATTTCGTCCATCTCCATCCGCTATGCGATACCCGGTCTGCTTGCCCTGGTGATCATCATCGCCATTGGTCTGACCGCCTGGCTCTCTTACCAAAGTGGACTTGGCTCGGCCGAAACCCTAGCGGAAAGACTGAACGAAGAGGTCAGTTCGCGCATCAATGACCGGATCAATAGTTTTCTCGATCTGCCTCACATTTTCCACGAGATCAATCAGGCGGTTTTGGAGTCGGGGGACGCCGATCTTGAGGACTTCGATTCGATGCGTGAATTGTTCTGGGGCGAAGTCTTTGTAACCTCCTCCGTTCCCTATCTTTATTACGGCACACCGGCAGGAGAGTTTCTCGGCATAGATGTTATTTTTGGAAATGAACCCGCTTTCAAGATCCGGGACGAAGAAACTGCGCCGAATCGTGTGACATACAGTATGACTGCCGAAGGGGTGCCCTTGCAGGAACTAGAATCGAGAGAATACGACCCGCGTGAGCGGCCGTGGTATAAGGCGGCTATCGAGGCGGGTGGACCAACATGGTCCCCGATCTATGTGTTTTCGGCGCGACCCGTCCTGGGGATTTCCCCTGTTAGCCCCGTGTATGACCGTTTTGGCAACCTCAAGGGTGTTCTCGGAATCGATTTGACCTTGAGTGAGATGAGTGATTTCCTTCGTACGCTTGAGATCAGTGAGAATGGAGAAGCGTTCATTATCCAGCGTGACGGGAAACTGGTCGCTGCATCAACAGAAGAACAACCATTCAAGATCGTGGATGATGTGCAGCAATTACTGGATATCCGTGAAAGTGAATCCGCTTTGCTGCGCATAACCGCCGAGCAGATGTTAAGCCTTTACGGCGGTGATTTTTCGAATGTAAAGGACACGCGTGATATTAAATTCGAAAAGGATGGGGAGACATACTATGCCCAGATCGACATAATCTCCGATTCGCGTGGGTTGGATTGGATCAGTGTTGTTGTCGTCCCCTCCAGCGATTTTTTGGGACCTGTTATTCGGAACCTGCAAAACACGGCGTTATTCGGTCTGATCGTGCTTGTTTTGTCCACCATGCTTGGCTTTCTTCTGGCGAGCTGGATCATCCGCCCGATATTTACAGTCACGGATGTTGCCGCCAAGATCGAAGACTCGGTCTGGGATTTGGAGCCTCTGCATGGAGTGGTTCGGCGCACAGATGAACTCGGGCAGTTGGCGCGTGTCTTCGAGAAGATGGCAAAAGAGATCCAGGCGCGCGAAATGGAATTAAAGAGGCAGGTAGTCGCCTTGAGGATTCAGATCGATCAAAAGAAGCGCGAGACTCAGGTCAGCGAGATCGTCGAAAGCGATTTCTTCCAGGGATTGCAGGAAAAAGCGAAAAATATGAGAGAGGCGTTGGGTCGAAAGAAAGAGTAATCAGAATCTCCAATTGCAAGACTCGATCGGCTCACCCGCATGATCCCCGGTGGGCCGATGTTTTTTAACCGGCATTCAACCCGAGATGTTTCTCGATCAGCTTGTGGCTTTCCAGGATTGGCGGTCGGAGTTTTACGATCTCTTGTTCAGAGTATTTAACTAATCCATGATTGGATTCAATGCCGCTTCCGTAGGTGATATAGGGGACAAGATCGGGAAGGTGCTTGCCGGATGCGCAAACCGTATAATGGTCGGGGAGCACGACAATCCGGCTCGGCTTATCGTACGTTTTGAGATGTTTCATCAGCGGGGCGATGATCTGCGCGTCGATCTGTTCGATGGATTCGACTTTTCCGCGAACGTTATGGACGTGGGCTTCTTCATCCGGGGCGTTGCAATGGATAAGACAGACATCGAGGTGGTCCAGGCTCTCGAGCGCCGCATCCAGTTTCCCGCGTAGGTTTGAGCCGCGATATCCGGTTGCGCCTTTGGGGATCACGGCTTTGCCTCCCAGCAAGGTCGCCATCCCGTAGAGAAAACTCAACGCAGTGATGGTAAGGGACCGGTATTTCATAGGCGGGAAGGATCGGATGCGTCCTGCGCCCCAGGGCCAGAGCATCAAATCGTTTTTTCTTGAATTCAGGATCATCTCGACGAAGGGCTGATATGCAGACCCTTGATATTTCGGCATGAGTTCATGGATGGAACCCCCCATATTCTCGTGAGGCTCGTACAATTCGAGAAGGCTTTCGTCAAGCGGACAGTTGCGATAGATCAGCACATTTCTATAACTCAAGTCGTGCTGCAGATCGAAAGGATCGGGGATATCGACACTTTGCAAATAAGCGGCGGCATCTGCTTCGTTGATCTGCCCGGCGGTGAAATCCTCAAGAATATCCTTTGAATTGACACGCACGATGTTGCATCGGGTGATCAGGTCGTTCGGTTCCATCTGAATGCCCAGGGTGTAGGCCTCAAAGATCGAGCGTCCGCGCGGGACGTATTCCGGTGGGTAGTAGCCCAGAATGCCCATGATTCCCACAAGGCTTCCAAGCGGCAGACCGTCATGCATCGTCTTTGCCAGACCGACCGCGCCGTTCATAAGCATCTCGTCCATGCCGGGGGTTTCCGCCGCCTCGGCTGGCGACCTGCCCCCCAATTCCTCGTATCGGATATCGCACATTCCATCGGGGATGACGATGATCAATTTCATAGCACATTTCCTTTTACCGCTAAAACCGAAATTACAAATTAAACCCCTGCGATCAATGCTCCTTACTGAAAACGTTGCATATATCGATCTGTCAAGGAATTGGTTTTACAACTCCCACATCTGCAGGAATACCGCCAAAGAGCTGGATATCCCGGCAGGATTGTTTGTCGATGCGCAGGAGCACGACTTCATTAGAAAGCCCGTCCACTTGGATGATCGTATCCGTCTTGTAGGTCGAATCCACGGTCAGCTTCAAGGTCACCTGGTTTTGGACGGGAAGATTGGAAACGCAGGATTTTTTATCCGGGTGAACGCGTCCTTCGTCATTGGCGCGCAGAAGACCGCAGGTATTCGGAAGGTCGACATTCCCTGTGTTCTTTACAACGACATAAGCATTGGTCACTTCTCCCATCCCGTTTTGGATGTCGATGCTTGTGTTGCATCCAAGGATCTCGATGGCAACCGATGGGAATGGAACCAGAGTATTCGTGGCGGATGGCGGTGCGAATGTAGGTGATAGGGTTGGAGATGCCGTTTCGGACGGGGTCGGGGATATGGGCACGGACGACGTCATAACCGGCGTTACTGTAAAATTCAACGTCGGCGGAGGAATGATAAAGGGAGTGGCGGTGAAAATGGGCGGAGTATTGGTTGGCGGCGGAGATAATACGGGGAATGGTTGCGGAGCCACCCCCCAGATATCGCAGGATGTAAGGCATAGCCCCAGGAAAACGATGATTATTCGCTTCATGGAAGTATTATACCGCCCTCTCGATGGAGGGCGAATAATTCCGATCCATGACAAACGCGTTATCGCATGATCGAAAGCGTGCGAATTTCATAGTATTATATTGGGATGACCCGTATGCAGCAGAAACGGTTTGTATTCCTTTTATGTTCGGTTGTGCTCAGCGCGTGCTCCATGGCTGACCTGTTCCCATCGACCAGCACGCCTGTGCCGTCCGTGACGCCGATCATTACCTTTACGCCGATCGATACGCCTACGAGTACAAAAACCTTGAAACCGACCGCGTCGGCAACCATTGTCCGCATTCCCACCCAGGACCCAAACCAGCCCACTTTCACGCCGTTTGCGCTCGCTCAGATACTTGTCGATGGCAACACCATCACGCCGGTCGCGACCTCGACCAGGGAAGTTCCTGGTCCCGGTTTCCTCACAGTTGAGTACGCGCCGATCAAGATCTATTGGGGCGGCTGCGAACCGAATCATGTCAATGTCCGGGCGGTTGTGGAAGATCCCGATCAAGTTTTCAGCGTGATCATTTTCGTCCGGGTCAGGGATATCAATAAAGAGGATTACACTCCCTGGACGTCCGGCGAAGTCATGCTCAACCGGGGTCAGGGTGAGTTTACTTATAAACTTGTTGGAAGCAAGATCTATGGACACAATCATTATCTGCGTTCGTGGGTTTATTTCCAGCTGGTCGCTACCGATATCGAAGGCGAAGAGATCGGGAGAACTCGCGTCTTCGAAAAGGCGTTCGATATGTATCCATGTCCATGCCTGACCCCGTTGACGGGCTGCCCCGTTGCAACGCCCAGACCGACGAAAACTCCAAAGCCATGAAGAAAAAAACAGTACTTTCGATTTTGGCAACGACTTTATCTGCCGCCTGTGCGTTGGGACCGTTTGTTCCTGTCCCGACTCAAACACCGGCGCCCACTCAGACGGAAACAGCCACGCTTCCTCCCACACCTACGCCTGTCCTTGCCACCCTGACCTTTACCCCCACTCCAACATTGATCGGTTTCAGGACGGCAACATTCACTCCAGCCGAATCCACAACCCCCGAATCGACCATTACCGCATTTACCACCGTCACATTGACCGCATCCAGTACACCGCTGCCGCCTGTCAAAACCGAAGGGTTTATTTCGATAAACACTTCTTTGACTGAAATCTTCAAAGCCAGGGGATGCGAACCGTCTGTTGTGCGCTTCACGGCGCAGGTGATCGACCCGACGGCGACCGAATACGTCCTCCTGTTCGTCCGTTTTAAAAGTTTGAAAGCGGAGCGGGTGGGAAAATGGACAAAAATCGACATGATCCCGATCGGCGCTGGGACATTTATCCACGACCTCTCCTCCGACCAGATAAAAGACGACGCCTATTTTGACTCTTCATGGATCGAGTATCAGATCGTATCGACGACCAAATCGGGCAGTGAGAATGGGCGTACCGACATTTTCAAGGAAAGGCTGAAAATGCTGGAATGCGACCCTACATCCATCACTGCCACAAATACCACAGCTCCATAATGGACTTCCCAAAAGACTTTATTCGTTTTTTGACCTCCGCTACGCGTGTCGCTGTCCTTACTGGAGCCGGTGTTTCGCAAGAGAGCGGTCTCCGCACCTTTCGCGACGCTCAAACCGGACTTTGGTCTCAGTACAAACCAGAAGATTTAGCCTCCCCTGAAGCCTTTGCCAGCGATCCCAAACTCGTCTGGGATTGGTATGCCTGGCGCCGGGAGGCGATCAAAGGTGTGCGGCCAAATGCCGGTCATTATGCTCTTGTAGAAATGGAACACCGGATTCCGGAATTCACCCTGATCACACAGAACGTGGACGGACTTCACCGTTTTGCCGGGAGCCAGAACGTACTTGAATTGCATGGGAATATACAAAGAGTGCGCTGCTCGAATTGCGGGAAGTTGGCCGAGATGTGGGATGAAAACATAGAACAAGTTCCTCAGTGCTTGAATTGCGGCGGGTTACTGAGACCTGACGTTGTCTGGTTTGGCGAATCCTTGCCAAGGGCAGAACTTGAGTCCGCTGTCGAAGCTGCGCGGTCCTGCCAGCTGTTCTTCTCCATCGGAACATCGGGTGTGGTCCAGCCAGCCGCCTCCCTTGCTCATGCCGCGCGCAATAAAGGTTCCGTCGTCGTCGAGATCAACGCCGAACCGACCCCGCTCACACCCAAAGTGGATTTTTCCTTTCATGGCAAGTCCGGCTTCATTTTGCCCGAGTTGGTCAAGGCAGTATGGGGAATTTAGCCGTCTTATTTTGCCTGGAACAGTGTGATCTGCATTCCATCCGGGTCTTGCAAGCGGACGTTGAGATCGTCCCAGGGCGTCAAAACGGGTTCATGCACCAAAGTCGCGCCATTGGCTAACATTCGCTCCATTGCCGCTTTCAAGTCGGGGACCTGCAATGCAAACCGCACCTGCCCGCTGACACGCTTCCCGGCTTCCAATCCATCGATGACTTCCGCCTGTCGTTCGTCGAAGATCTCCAGCGTGGCTTTTCCCATTTCGAGCATCAACGCCCTGCCGCCGTCATTGTTCCAGACGGCAGCTGGCTCGATCCCCAATCCCAGACAATAAAACTTGACAAGCCTTTCGTAATCCGGGGTGGTAACAGCAACACGTAATTCGAAGATGGGTGGTTTTGTATCAGACATATCTTAAGCTCTCCAATCGCTGAGTCTTTCTCCAAGTTTGACTATCCGTTCCCGCAAAAGGACGGCGACCACGCCGAGTGTCAGCAGGACGATGCCCGTACAACCGATGACGAAGATCGCCGCCCGGTCCTTCAATGCACTATATACCACCGTGACCACGCCAACCGCAACGAAACCGATTGGAAAAAAGGTGAGGCTTCGCGAGCGGATGACGATTCCGTATACCAGCACCACCAGAGACTGCCCGAAGAGCAGGAAGAAATAACCCAGATTGTTCCTGTTGATCATTTCGATGTAGGTTGTGCCGAGCAGAACAAATTGCGAGAACATTCCCATGATGAATGCGCCAGTCTTATTCCCGGACCTGGTCAACAGATAATGCTGGATCAAACCGAAGAGTGCCGCGCCGACAGAGAAGAATTGGGGCTCGCTGACATCCAAATCGAAGAGGATGATGAAGTAAGAGAGCAGGTAAAGCGCGTTAGCAGGGAATGCCAGCCAGGCATTTCTTTTTGCAAAGGCTTCTACCGCCCAGAGTGTTGCGGCAACCGCAACCGGGATCGACGCATCCAATCCGCCGATCCTAACAGCGGCAATTGAGACAAAGACTCCCAAACTGAGTCCGCTATATAACAAAGGCGGCGCCCATTTCCCGGGGCGGTCGCGGCTGCGGAGAAAATACGCCATGCCGTAATACAGCGCCGCAATGACGACCACAGGATGTATCCATCTTGTCATTTCGAAGGCGCGGAATAGGAATGTGGCAAAGAGTGGAAGGGTCAAAGTAAAGGTGTAGAGCAAATTCGGTTGGCGATAGACCAGGCTCACGGTCAGGAAAAGAAGCGAATAAACGGCGAAGCTGATCGCTGCGATGAGAGCATCCGTCTCAGAGAAGAGATATCCATAATTGACAAGAGCGGCGAGTCCACCCGCGATGCGGACCAGCCACTTGAGCGGGCGCGGATGCGGAAAAGCAAGATGGGCGAGCACGTCGGCCAAAAGCCAGATGAGGCTGTATGCCAGAAGATGAAAGGTGATCCGCTCGATATTCAAATCGTTTAATATTTGAAAAATTCCCATCGTGAATAGGGCGGGCGCACCGGGTTCCAACAAACCGTTCTTCCTAATAAACATTTCCGCGATGTAAAGCAGGCCGATTGCGAGCATATACCATCCGCCGGACTCTTTGAATGTGACGAATGCGCCAATGGAGACGATGGAACCAAGAATCAGCGCGCTGTTGCGGAATATGATGGCAGGGTTGGCTTTTGAACGGACGACCAGCCCCATGACGAAATACAAGACAGCAAGACCGGTCAGAGCCGGGAGCCAGGCATCCATGTTGAAATGATCGAGTGCGAAATAAATTGTCAACGGGAGTGTAGCTGCGGGAATGTATCCCAGCCAGGCTCGCCGGTAAACAAAGGCGCAGACGGCAAAGGAAAGTGTGTAAATTCCAAAAGAGAGCGCGGCATCCCGGGAGGGTGCCATAAGAAGCAAAATGAAATTCAGCGCCGCGATTAAACCGCCGATTCCCCGAACGACCAATTTAAGAGGCCTGGGCTGATCGAAAGTGAGATGGTTGGCGAGGTCGGCGAAAACCCAAATCAAGGAATTAGTCAAAAGGTGGTAATAACCCTGGTCAATTTTGTAATCACGGAGGATGAGAAATGCTCCCGAGGTGAATAGGAGGGGCGCACCGAACTCGAACAAACCATTTTTCCTCACATGCATTTCCGCAACGAAGACCGCCCCTATAAGCAGGGCATACCAGCCGCCGGATTCCTTCGCAAAGATAAGGGCAGCGAGGGAAACGGTCACGCCAAGCGCCATTCCGCTGGAACGAAGCGCGGTGGACCATTTTTCGTTTTTGCGGATGACGATCCCGACCGCATAGTAGAGCAGCGCGAGCGCAGATAGCGAAGGGACCCAGGCATCAATCTTGAACGCGTCGAGAGCGAATAAGATTGCAAGCGGGAGAAGGGCAGCGGGAATGTAGGCGAGATAGGTTTTGCGGTAGGTGAGCGCGTAAACTGCACAGAAAACCGCAAGGAGTAGGTAACCGATCGCGACGTGACCGAGCCTGCCTTCGAATGGGAGGACTAGGCTTGCAGTTAATAGGAAAGCGGCGCCGTACAAACGAGGGGGCAAACGCCACGCAGGATTTTCCTTCCAATCCTTCTTCATCCAGAGATCTGGGAGCAGTAACAGGATCGTAAGTCCGACCAGGCTGTAACTGAACGGTATGTCGAAGCGTTTTATAAAGTCGAGTTGAAGGAAGGCGAAATAGGCAACGACGGCATAGAGCAACGCCAGGGTCCACAACCACCAGCGCGTTCGTAAAATGTGAAGAATGGTGAACAGGAAAGCAACGCCAACCGCGACAACGAGGCAGAGCCAGATTTCATAAACGAGTCCGGTGAAGACCGCCAGCCCGAGGCTCGGCAAAGTCGAAAGCAACATGGGCAGGCTGTATTTTTTTGCATTTTCAAGCCGGAATAATGCCTCGCTCGCAACGGCAAAGATCGCACCCCAGGTGAATAAGAGAATGGTCGAACCGAGGCTTTCAACGTCGAAGGCAACTGCGATGAACCATGGCATGGGGACGAGCGTGGCGGCAGAAAGCCAGGGGAAGGCAAAGAAGGGAAATAATCCTTCCGAGATTAGGTAGAAAATCATCGCCAGCAGCCATGTTGTGAACGTCACCAAATGGAAAAGATTTTCGTAGGATGGATCGAATGTGCTGATGCCGAAGGCGCTGAGAGAAACGATCAGGTTGGCGATTTGCAGAATCTGCGCCAAGATGAAAACCGGAAGCGCAAAATTACCGCCCTTCCACGTTTTGAGCAGCCAAGTCCCGGTCAGCCCCGCAAGAGCGGCGAATCCCATCAACATTGTGTAAATGTCTGATTTTGCTTCGAACGCCAACCCAACGTTGAAGAAGGAAAGGGTCAATGCGCCGAAGGCGGCGATGGAGAAGAAACGCGATTCATACAAGCGGGTGCTGCCACTCCATATGACAGCCATGATGAAGAAGACGACCGCCCAGTATCCGTCTGTGAATGCTGCGGGAATATCGAAGGATTGTCTTAGAGATTCGTGCAGACTGTTTGCGGTAATGGGCAGGAGGAAAGAGAAGACAATGAAAAGTGCAAAACTTGGCTGGGGAAGACGTTTTTTGATGAGGACTGCCAATGCGCCGAATATGAATGTGCCGATGATGAGAATGGGGAGTCGCAGTTCGGGGACGACGGCGCCAAGAATCGCTGCGGCGGCGATGACGAAGAACGCGCCAAGGTAAAGATATATTTTGATGCTGGCTTCGCTGGTTAGTGTTTGCAGGAGGCTGGGGCGCGGCTCTGGCGGCGCGGACGGTTGGGAGGGCATCGGGGCGGGAGTCACGGCTGGGGCGGGATTGGGCTGAACCACCTGTGGCGTAGAAGCGGCAGTTTGAGTTGGAGCGGGTACCGGCGCGGGCTGAGGCGCGATGTCGAAATCATAGCGGCGGCGCAGGACATCCGCCACAGGTTTTTCGACCAGGTTGTATTTCACCCACTCGTTGATTTCCTGAAGCAAGGTATACCGTATGCCGCGGTCCAGCTTGTTGGAATTGAACCGTTTTTGAACGGCGCGGTTGGCGGCGGAATCCAATGCGGCAATGGCGCGATTGCGAATTTCTTCCTTTCCGCCTGCTATGGCAAGTTGTTCAAGTTGATGGCGAACCGCCTCACTGCTATAGCCCAAACGGCTTAATGCTTCAAGCGCTTCGAAGATCTCATTGTCTTTCCCGCTTCTCAACCTGAAGAGAAGATCATCAAGGATTTGTTTCGGGTCGTTCATATCGCCTGCCGCTGGATTGCCCAGGCCGGATGCAAATTTGCCAGACTGCCGTGGGCGATTGATTGCCTCTCTCGCATCCATGCGGATGTCCGTATTGTCATTTTCATCGTTCGACTCCCCTGTTCCAGCGTTTTGAATGGACGTCAAGCCGGAAACATCGTCGGATACCAAGCCGGGGAACTCCGGGTACTCCTTCAAGTAGCGATTTCTCATGCCGACACTGTTCGCCCATAAAATGATCAGGATGACGATACCGATCAATAAGACACAGGATGCTCCAAAAAGAAATATGCTCATGCCGGCGGTCACAAGGGCAACCCCGGTACGAATTCCCGCGTGGGTCAGGGCGATGCGCCCGTGTTCGCGGACAAATTCGCTATTCTTGTGATTCGCATATTGAAGCAGAAGAAGGTGCCAGAGCGCGGATACGACCACCCCGCCGCCATAGCTGATCGCCTCGTCAACGCTGTAGTTGCATACGAGACCGAAGTTCGAGCAAATATCCAATTGGAAAAATGTGGAGGCTGCAAAATACAGGGTGGGTATGGTCAACAAAGGCGATACCCTCAACCAGTTATATGCGCCTCTCGCATATCGGATTTCCTGCGCGGTGGCATAAGCCATTCGATCCATCTCCTTTTTCCTTGGGATCCGCTTGGGCAGCGGAATTATCGTCCAATTATTGCACAAAAAGTCCGAAAACACTGCCAGAAAATGTCATGTTTTCAAAGATTCAAGAGAAGTTGGACGATGTCCCTCGCAGCCAATCCTCCAAAGGTGAATTCAATAAAACCGCCGTGACGCCAAGGTTGAAAATCCAACCTTTTGCCACGGCGAAAAATACTCAACGACTACAGCTATTTGACGACGATCCCGCTTCTTGGCGGGACAGTGATGATCCGGTCTGTGATGCCCGGGGTTCCAAACAGGATTTGAGGTGAATCGCTTTGTTTGTAATCGAAGGATTTCGTAGTATTCGATGCGTTAAAGGCGATGGTGATCGTTTCCCGTCCGAGTGTCCGGCAGAAAACCATGATGTCATCCTCGGCATGGATCCGTTTGTAATCCCCATGTCGGAGGGCGTCCTGTTCCTTACGCAAGGCGATGCAGGCTTTGGTGTAATTCAACAGTTCCCGGTCCCATTTCGCCTGGTCCCAGGGAAAACTTTTACGACAATCCGGGTCGTGGCCGCCATCCACGCCGACTTCGTCTCCATAGTAGATGCAGGGAGCGCCCGGCATCGTGAAGAGGAAGAGCCATGCCAGTTTGAGCGATGCCTTGTCTCCGCTTGCGCAGGTCAGGAAGCGCGGCATATCGTGGCTGTCCAGCAAATTGAGTTGGGCAAAGGTGATATCTTCGCGATACAGGTGCAGTATCCGATCGACTTCATCGGCGAACGCTTTTGCATGCATTCGATGAACGCGGTCTTTCAATCCGCCCGCATGGTTGATCGCCTCGAAGTTCAGGTGCGAACCGGCGAAAAAGTTAAGCGCTGCGGCTGTGAAGAGATAGTTCATCACCGCGTCGAACTGATCACCCTGCAGCCATCTCTGAGCCTCATGCCAGATCTCGCCAACGATATACGCCTCCGGATTGACAGCCCGAACGCGCCGTCGAAATTCACGCCAGAACTCATCGTCGTCGATCTCAGCAGGCACATCGAGCCGCCAGCCGTCAATTCCGAATTTGATCCAATACTCTGCCACGTCGAAAATGAATTCCCGTACTGCCGGTGTATTGGTATTGAATTTGGGCAGGGCAGGTAGATTCCACCAGGCGCGGTAGCCGATGGCAGTCATGCTGTCATCATGGTGGAGCAGTTTCTGCTCGTGGGGCGAAGGATACGCGCCCCAATGCTTATGTCCGTTCAGGCGCTCCTCGTCGAAATGGAACCAATCCCTGTATGGAGAGGTCGCGCCTGTCTCCAATACATGGTGGAATTGCCAGAATCCGCGCGAGGCGTGGTTGAAGACCCCGTCTAGAACCACGCGAATACCGCGCTTATGCGCCGCATCGATTAATTCCTTCAATGCGTTGTTGCCGCCGAGAAGCGGATCCACGTGGTAATAGTCGTATGTGTGATAACGGTGATTTGACGCCGAAGAAAAGATGGGGTTGAAATATATAGCGTTGATTCCCAGGTCCTGCAAGTAATCCAGTTTCTCGATCACGCCGTACAGGTCACCGCCTTTGAAGCCGTGATGTGTCGGCATGCTGTCCCATGACTCGAAGCCAATATCTGGAAGTTTATTGCTTTTTGAAAAACGGTCGGGGAAGATTTGATAGAAAATCGCGTCTTTTACCCAGTCTGGTGTGGTCATTTATTTCCTCGTTGGAATTGGATTTTGTGGAATAATTCGCGTGTAAAATAATGGTAGCGCCTCACGCATTAGGCGCTTGATTCCGGAGGGTAGTACTATGGACGTTGATCCTGACAGCCTGGACCCTGAGTTGCGCTTCGCAAGATTATACGCCATCGCTTCCACCGCACTTGGGGTGATCAGCCTTTGCCTGGGGGTCATCCCTGCCTGCGGCGTTATTTCAGGGCTTGTGGGCGTTGTGCTTGGCGCTCTCAGCCTAAGGACGGAGAATACAAAGACCGCGGTGATTGGGATCGGCATCTCATCCATCGGCATCATGGCGGCACTGATCTACGTCATCGGCGTCCTGTATTTTGGAAAATGATCATCTGCCGCTGACCTTCAGTATCAGCATTTGGCAGGGAGGATTTCAGCAATTGACGACAATCAAGATATGTTCCATGCCGCTTTCACATAGTAACGCGAAAATCAATGAGAAAGTAAGAAGCGCGGGTCAAAAGAAAAGATGAAAGCAACAGCGTGAAAGATGTCCGGAAGGGCATGTCGGTCAGGGGCAAAAAATTCCTCCTTCTCCCTTTTGAAAGAAGAAAGAGGAAAATGGGGCGAGAATCGAGGTTGGGGTCAACCTTTGACGCTGCCAGTGGTGAGGCCGCCGACGATTTGCTTTTGGAGCGCAATGTAAACAACGGCGACCGGTAGCGCGACGATAACTGCCATTGCGGCGAAACGGTTCCAAGGGACGGAGTTGGCATATTGGCCGGTCATGTTGTAGAGCGTCATGGCGAGGGTGTAGTCTTTGGGCTGCGAGAGGAACAGCCAGGTGAGGACAAACTCCTGCCAGTGCCCGATGAAGCCGAGGAAGAATGTGACTGCGAGTTGTGGCATGGCAAGCGGAATGACGATCTGCCAGAAGGTCTGGTTGGCGTCTGCGCCGTCGATCGCGGCGGCTTCTTCGAGTTCGCGGGGAATGGTGTCGAGGTAGCCTTTGAGGTTCCAGACCGCAAAGGGCAGAGCGGTGGCAGTCATGGCGATGCCTACGCCGAAGAGGGAGTCGCGCAGGTTGAATTGCAGCCTGCCCTTGCCGTCGGCGCAGATGGTAATCGGTTGAACGGCGATGGTGCCTTCGGCGCATTGCTTGACCTGTACCTGGTTGAGAAGCAGATACAATGGCGTGCTTAATCCGACCGCTGGCATGAGAAGGGGAATAAATACCAGGATCATCATTACTTCGCGCATTTTAAATTTGAAACGCGAGAAGGCGTAGGCGGCTGTCACGGCGACGCCCAGCGCGGCAAGCCCCACACCGAGCGAGAGAACGAAACTGTTCCTCAGCAATTCTGCAAATGTGACCGGATTGCCTGTTGGACGGTCGAGCACCTGACCGTAGGCGACGAAGGAAATTTCTTTTGGGATGAGTTCTAATTGTGAGGGACGGGTGGTCTTGGAACTTAACGATAAGGTAACGATATACATGATTGGGAACATCACCGACGCCAGAATGGCTAGCGCTATCAATTGGAGCAGGAGCTGCCTCCAAAGCGGGAGACTGCGCCCACCGGTCTGCCCGGAGGTGTTCATATTCATGAATCGGATGATCGAATTCTTCGTGTCGCTTGAGGTTGTCATCGTCATGCCTCCATGTAATTCTGTGTGGCGCGGGTGATGCGGTTTGTGATCAGGAAGACGACCAATGCCACAGCGAAGATAATGACGGCAAATGCGGCCGCTACGCCATACCAGCGCAGGTTGCGGACGAGATTATAGGCGAAAGTCACAAGCAATTCCGTCGAACGAGCGGGTCCGCCGCCGGTCATGAAAAAGACAAAATTGAACAGATTGAACGACAGGGTAAATCCATAAACTGCCGCCGGGATCATGGCAGGGCGAAGAAGCGGGACGGTAATGTTCCAGAATTGCTGTCCGCCGGTAGCCCCGTCGATGGAGGCTGCTTCGTATAAGTCTTTTGGGATGCTTTGCAATGCGCCGGTCGCCACGACAGACATGAAGGGCCAGCCGAGCCAGAAATTGGCGATCATCATTGCGTAATAGGCAAGGGTCAACGGAGCGCCCGGCAGGAAGCCGGGGATGGGGGGTTTGACGTCTTCGAACCAGCGGATGTAGATCGGGTCGAAATTTCCAAGGAACGTGCCCGAAAGAGTTGTGAGCAACTGGTTCATTGCGCCGTAGCGTTCGTCGAAGATGTTCGTCCACACCGTGGCTACCACCAGGGGCGGCACAACGACCGGCAGGACATAGGCCGCGCGGTAGATACGCTTTAACCAGAGTCCCTCCGTGTTGAGTAGGGTGGCGATCATGACACCGGCGGGAACATGCAGGACGACATTGCTCAACGCCCACCAAAAATTAAATTCCAGCACGCGGAAGAAATTGAAATTCTCAACGGGGAGCGCCGCTGTGAAAATATCAACATAGTTTTTAATGCCGATAAATCTAAGGTCGGGCGATCTCATGCCCAGCAGGAGATGTTGGGTCTCGAAATTTGTGAATGAAATGATGACCTGATAGATGAGCGGATAAAAAGTGATCACCCCCATGATAAGAAAAGCAGGTAATAGATAAAGATACGGCAGGACTGCGTTTTGCCTTTTGGTTTTTGCGAAGGATGATTGTGCTGCCGCCATCTTGTTCTCCTTGGTGGGGTCTTCTTCTGCAAATGTGGGAGGAGCGGACAAGAATGATCCTTGTCCGCTCCTCCCTGCTTGTTGCAGTTTGAACTACTTGGTCGCGCCTTCGAAAGCGGTGGCGACCCAGTCGGCAGCCGGGGTTCCGGCATCAAAGACCTGGTCGGTTCCGCAGAAGTTGCCCCAGTAGTTGCCCATGGCTTCCACCTGCGGGCGGAAGTAGGCAGTGGAGAAGGCATCGAGCAGACCCTGGATGAGCGGGTCGGTCACTTCAACAGTGGTGTTGGCGGGGACATGGCCGGCTTCGTTCATCATGGCTTCCTGAGCGGCTTTGTTGGTCAGGTAGAGAGCTACTTCGAGAGCGGCTTCCTGATTTTCGCTGTTCGGGTTGAAGTACCAGCCATCTACGCCGAGGAGCGGGTTGGAAGCGCCGCCGGGACCGGCAGGGATCGGGGCAACGCCGAGCTTGTCGCCAAGGGCGTTGCGATAATCGCCCATTGCCCAGTTGCCATTGGTGATCGCGGCAACGGTGCCTTCAGTGAAGGGAGCTAGACCATCGCTGTCATTGCGGGGCCAGCCGTTTTCAACGGAGACCTGATACAGGTCATTGAGGTAAGACATGGCATCGGCAACTTTCGCCTGGTTGGCATCAGCAGCGACAAAATTGAACTGATCGTCGAAGATCTGACCGCCAAAGGAGCCGAAAAAGCCCCAGTGGTGGTAGCAGCCGAATGAAATGGCGACCGGGGTGCCGCCTTCCATCAACTCTTTCAGGTCGTCAGTGGTGGCGGGTGGTTCGGCGAGCATGTCCTTGTTGTACCAAAAGACCACAGCCTTGAGCGATTCGGGGATGCCGTACAACTTGCCGTCGTACATCATGCCGCCCTTGGAGAGATCACTGTAATCACCGAGTTTGCCGTCTGCGAGGGCGGTGATGTCAGCAATGGTCCCAGCGCGAGCCTGACCGCCAAGGTTGTCGTTCGGGGCGATGAACATATCCGGCCCGCCTCCCGCGGCAACATCGGTGTCATATTTGGTGAAGATGTCGTTAAACGGCACTTGAAGTACGTTGATGGTGATATTCGGGAGATCGGTCTTTGCCTGTTCCAACAAATTGGTTAGGGCAATTTCTTCAGCAGAACCGGTGCCATACGCATGCCAGAAGGTTACTTCACCCTGGGTAGTCGCAGCTCCGCCGCCGCCACATGCGGCAAGCGCGAGGGAAGCGACCATCAAAACGCTCAACAAAGCAAGCAATTTCTTTTTCATTCTCTTTTACTCCTTGGATTTTATTGAAAGCAATGTTTTACTGGAGTCGTGCAGTTTGCGTTTTTTTGGCCGGGCAACCACCTCCTTTATAGGCGATTATCGAATGGCTTCTTCCGTCTCTGTATCGAAGATGTGGAACTTGTCCATGTCAAAGATGACCTGGACGTCATGCCCCACACGCTTCTGCGAGCGGGGATCGACACGGGCAATGAATGTGTTCGCTCCTGTGATCAGGTAGAGGAAGGTTTCATTTCCCATTAACTCGGTCACATCCACTTTGGCGCTTACTTTTTCTCCGTGAATGTTGGGCGGGGCAAATTCGGGGTCGTGGATGTTCTCCGGGCGGATGCCGAAAACAATTTTCTTGCCGTTCATGTTTTTATACGGCGCGGCAAGCGCATCCGGGATCTGCACCTTGAAAGAATCCATGTCCACCGTCACTTTCCCTCCGTCGACATCGATCTTACCGGGGAAGAAGTTCATGGACGGGGAACCGATAAAACCTGCGACGAAGAGGTTGGCAGGACGGTCGTATAACACCTGCGGAGTATCCAGTTGCTGAAGCAGACCCTTATTGATCACCGCGATGCGGCTCGCCATGGTCATGGCTTCGGTCTGGTCGTGGGTAACGTAGATGAAGGTCGTTTGCAAACGCTGGTGAAGCTTGCTGATCTCGGCACGCATCTGAACCCGCAATTTCGCATCGAGATTGGAAAGCGGCTCATCGAAGAGAAAGACCTTCGGTTCGCGCACGATGGCGCGTCCAACAGCCACTCTCTGGCGTTGCCCGCCGGATAATTGGCGCGGTTTGCGGTCGAGCAAATGTTTGATGTCGAGGATTTCCGCCGCCTCGTTCACACGCCTGTTGATCTCACTTTTCGGCGTCTTGCGTAATTTCAAGCCGAACGCCATATTGTCGAAAACAGTCATGTGCGGATAGAGCGCATAGGATTGGAACACCATGGCAATATCGCGATCTTTGGGCGCCACGTCGTTTACGATGCGGTCGCCGATCTTGATCTCACCCGAGGTGATCTCCTCCAAGCCTGCCAACATGCGCAGGGCGGTTGTCTTGCCGCAGCCGGAAGGCCCGACCAGCACGAGAAACTCCTTGTCATCAACCGTGAAATTGATATTCTTGATGACAGATACATCCCCGAAATTCTTGACTACATTGTTGTATGTTACGCTTGCCATGGTATTACCTCCAATTCTGAACGAGTATGGTAATTTAATTATAACCACAAGGGCGCAATTGACCTATACCTTTGATAAAACAGATAGTTGTTTGGCTAAACAAAGTCGCTTAAATCGACCGGTTTTCCTATGTCGGCAGATTTTGCCAGCGACAATATTGCGGCAATATTCGCCCGGCTGTCTGCCAGGGTGACACGCGGTGTTTTCCCGGACTGGATGGCATCGCACAAATCCTCAACCTCTCCAAGATAAAGTTCGCGGCCTTTGATTCTTATCCTTTCCTGTTTTCCGTCGCGCTTCAGGTAGAGATCGTTCTTCAATCCCGGCTTGAAAGGATCAGGGATGTTCAAGACGGCTTCCGTCCCGACGATCTCAACATAGGATCTTAGTGAAGACCGGAATCCGCTATCGAATTGCATATGGACCCCGCTCCCGAATCGCATCTGCCCATAAAATGACTCATCGCATCCCCCCGGACCCGTAACCTGCCAGCCAAACACCTCGATCGGTTCTTCCCCGAGAATCGTCCGCGCGTACGAGATCGGGTAACAGCCCACATCCCATAGGCTTCCGCCGCCGTATTCTTTTACAAGTCGGATATCGCCTTCCCGGCTGAGACCGAACGTGAACGCGCCTTTGATAAGTTGAACCCTGCCAATCGCGCCATTATTCACCAACTCTATGACCTTGATCGTCTGGGGGTGATGACGGTACATAAAGGCTTCCGTTGCAATGTTGCCCGTCTCCTTCGCCGCGGCAATGATCGCATCCACTTCCTCGAGTTTAAGCGCGAGCGGTTTTTCGCAAAGGACATGTTTCCCGGCATATAAGGCTTTTATCGTCCATTCGGCATGGAGATGATTGGGCAGGGGATTGTAGATGACGTCGATTTCGGGATCGGCAAGCAGTTCTTCGTAACTACCGTACACCTTGGGTATTCCCCATTCGCGGGCGTAAGCCTGGGCGGAGGTAAGGCTCCGCGAAGCGACCCCCAGTAACCGGGTCCGTTTGGAGGCGCGCAAGGGCTTAATCAAAGCGCGGTTGATGCGGGCAGTCGAAAGCAATCCCCAACTAATGGCGTTGTTCATTCCAGTTCCTTTTATTCAGAATAACGATGAAGAACAAGGTCAAAGCAGAGAGAATCAGGATAACTCCCATCCCTGCCTGCAACCCGTAAATATCCCCGACCCAGCCTGTCAGCCAGGGACCAATAACGCCGCCCAACCCTGAGAAAGTGAACAGCACTCCCAGGATCGTATTGATGTTTTCTGTTCTTTCATCCGAGACGGCGGCGGTTATCGTGGGAAATATGATCGAAAAAAAGAAACCGGTAAGGGGAAGGAAAAAAACATAAGGAGAGTAGATGCCAAAAAGAGTGCATAGGACAGCGAGCAAGGATGAGATCATAATTGACCGGAGATACCCCAGTTTTTTAACCACGAGACTGCCGAGGAATCGACCCATCATAAGCAGGCCGAAGAACAGGGCGAGATAAGAATTGCTGGCGTTTCCGTTCATGTCGCGAACATCTTGAAGATAGACAACCATCCATGAGGCGAGACCGATCTCGGATGCGACATAGAACATCATGGCGGCGTAGAAGAAAGACATGCGCCGGTCAAAGGCAATGCGCGGGATCGAGCGGAAATCGAGCGATGATCTCTCCGCCGCCCTTGGGAACCGGGAGGAAAAGCTGAAGAGGACGAATATTACGATGAGCAGGAGGTCCCAACGGAAAACTTCCCGCCAGTCCGATCCGAGGCTGAAGAGAAAACTCGCGAATAACGGCGCAAGCATCGAACCGAGTCCATGCATTACTGCCATTAAATTCAGATACAACCCTTTTTGCTCGTGGTACAAATTAACGATCACTGCATTCGGTCCCAACTCGAACGCGCCAAGTCCCAGCCCGACGATGAAGAGCGACGCTGATAAACCGAAAACTGTTCCAAGAAAACTGTAACCTCCAACACCGATCGCCAATAAAATTTCCGCCAGGACGATGACGAGTTTAAGGCCGTATTTATCTGCAAGGATTCCAGTAATGAGCGTGGCGATTAAAAACCCGACATATTCCCCGAACAGGATATTCCCGCCTTCTCGGTATTGGATGTCAAGTTCCTTGATAACGGATGGCAGGGTGGGTCCTTTGAGGTTGTCAGTAATACCGAAAAGGAAAAACGCAAAAAAACAAATGACCGTCAGGACGAAGGGGCTGTATTTGGGTTGCATGATCGAAAAAGGACCGGTTTCGTTTTGAAACCAGTCCTCATGACCTACCCCTTGAGCGACCCCGCAAGCAATCCGCGGAGGAAGAACCTGCCGAGGAAGATATACACCAGAAGGGTCGGGAGTGCGGCAAGCAGTGAGCCCGCCATTTGTACATTCCATGCGATGATCTGACTTCCAGCCATGTTATTCAATGCGACCGTGATGGGCCAATCCTCGTTGCCGGTCAGGATGACGGCGAAGAGAAAATCGTTCCACGCTGAGGTGAATTGCCAGATGAGCACCACCACGAAGCTAGGCAGGGAAATCGGTAGTAGGATATGCCGATAAATTCCGAGCATATCCGCCCCATCCATCTTGGCGGCTTCGAGCAGTTCCTGCGGCAGGCTGGCGTAATAGTTGCGGAATGTGAGTGTGGTGATCGGAATTCCATAGATGATATGGGCAAGGATGAGTCCCGGAATGCCACCCAAACCGACCGACCTCATGAATTGCACCAGCGGAATCATGATGCTTTGGTAGGGAATGAACATGCCGAATAGAAGGAAGGGGAAAATAACATCCGCGCCGCGGAACTTCCATTTGGCGAGGACAAATCCGTTCAACGAGCCTAGCGCTGACGAGATCAACGTGGCGGGAATCACCATGATAAAACTGTTCTTGAGGGAAGGCGAGAGCCTTGCCCAGGCTTCGACATAATTATCGAATGCGATACCTTTGGGAAGATTCCACATTGTCTTCAAATCAATCTCTGCAAAACTTTTAAAACCCGTCGCCAACATGACATACATGGGTAAGAGGTAGAAAACCGCCATTAAGATAAGCGGAATATAAAGCCAGTATTTCCCGGGGCGGAGGTTGGTATTCATTGCTCGGTCTCCGTTCGCAGGGTAAAGCGAATATAGGGAATGATAAGAACCGCTACGCTGATCAGTAGAAGGATTCCGATGGCAGCGCCTTTTCCATAGAACAAGCCATCGAATGTGACCTGCCACATGTAGATGGCTGGCACATCTAGCGCATATTGCTTCCCGGCAATGGCAATGATCAGGTCAAAGACTTTGAGGGAGATGTGCCCGAGGATGATGAGGGCGGAAAGCGTGACAGGAGATAAGAGTGGGAGCATGATGTATCGATAAACCTGTAACTCATTTGCTCCATCGATTTGAGCCGCCTCCCTGAGTTCAACAGGTATCGCGCGTAGCCCAGCGAGATATAACGCCATTGTGTAACCGGACATCTGCCATATGGCGGCAAGCGCAATCGCTGCCATGCCCCAGGTGGGGGTGGTGTGCCATGCGTTTTCCAGAAAATCCAGCCCAAGATAAGAAAAAAGGAGATTAAGTCCACTGGTACGGGCACCAGTTGCAGGATTCATCAACCACCGCCACACCACGCCGGTCACGATGAAGGAGATCGCCATTGGAAAGAGAAAGAGGCTGCGAAAGAACCCTTCGCCTTTCAGCCCCTGGTCAAGCATGACTGCAAGGATAAATCCAAGAACGATGCTCCCTATGACAAAGACCCCCGTGAAAATCAACGTATTTCGGATGTCAACCTGAAAGCGCTGATCTCTAAATAGATCAAGATAGTTGTTGATCCCATTCCAAGTGTAGTCCGCAGTGAGACCTTTCCATTTGCTCAATGAAACGCGAACAGACCAGCCGATGAAAGCATAAACAAAGATAAATACAGCCAGGATCGAAGGGGAGACGAGCAGGATGTTCAGGATTCGGTCTTTGTCTTTCGACATGGGATGCCTCGTTCAATAGAAAATGGTTGAGGCTCGTGCGAGCCTCAACCATTTTAACACCAAGTTCTACTTGCAAGGACCGCTGCTGGTGCAAGCCGCAACCAGAGCGGACTGGAAGGTCTCGATATTGCTGTCGGCGATGAACGCGCCGAGGGCAGTGTCGATCTCGGTCTTCCAGGAGTCATTGGCCACCACGCCGTGGGTCAGCGAACCGACGACGGTATCCTTCGACCAATCTTCCATGGCGGTCTGAAGATAAGCGCCAAAGAGCGAGGTGTCGCAGTCCGTGCGGGCGCAGATCGAACCCTTGACCGGGTTGAACGCTTCTTGCCCTTCCTTGGAACCGGCAACCTTCAACCAGGCGGTCGCCGCATCGGGATGGGGAGCGCCCACTGCAAGCACGAAGGAGTCGGAAAGGAACTGGAACACACCGGCTGTTCCCGGAACGGGAGCCCAGCCATATCCTTCGCCGGGGGTCAAACCGAGGTTGTTGCCCGCGGTATCGCCGGAGAAATAGCCGTCAGCCCAGTCGCCCATCACGTTGAACGCCGCATCGCCGTTGGCGACGAGTTTGGAAGCGTCCTGCCAGCTCAGGGAGGCGGAGTCTTCATTGGCATAGCCCAACACCTTGACGTAGTTCTCAAGAGCGGTGGTGACTTCCGCGCTGCCCCAATCGGTGGTGCCATCCCACAAGCCATTGTATGCATCAGCACCAAGTGTGCTGAGCAGAACGGTTTCGAGCAGGTGCATCTTGGTCCATTGCTCGCCGAGCGCAAGGGGCTGGACGCCTGCGGCTTCGAGCGTATCCATGGCGGCAAACCATTCATCCATGTTGGTGGGAACTTCGACGCCGTTGGCTTCGAGGAGGGCCGGGTTATACCACAGCACGTTTGCGCGATGGATGTTCACCGGCACGGAATAGATGTTGCCGTCCGACGAGATGAGCGGGATGAGCGTCTCGGGCATAACTTCAAGCCAGCCTTCGGCTTCATACAGGTCATTCAAAGGCTGAATCTGGCCGCCAGCCACATAGGTACCGATCAATTCCTGCCCGGCGTGACCTTGCCAGCTGTCGGGCGGTTCACCGGATTGCAAACGGGTGGCAAGCACAGCGCGCGCATTGGTTCCCGCGCCGCCCGCAACCGCCGAGTTGACGAACTCGATGTCGGGATTCGCGCCGTTGAAGACTGCGATCATGGCGTCGAGTCCGGCCGCCTCACCGCCACCGGTCCACCAGGAGAACACTTCCACCTGGTCTCCAGCGGCTGCAGGAGCTTCGGTCGCTGCGGGAGCACCACATGCGGCGATCACGAACGAAGCGATTGCCAGCAAGCTCAATAGTGCAAATAGCTTTTTATTCATTCTTCTCTCCTTTATGTTAGGAATTTTGATTGGATCGAATTGATAAGGTGAGCATGTCGCAATCTTTCGATTTCGAATCACCTCCTTTCAAGATTTACAGGATGGGAAAGCACATCGTCCACGACGATGGCGATCGCGCCGATTAAACTCGCGTCCGGTCCAAAAGGCGAAAGGAGTATCTCAGCCTGTTGGTCGATTTCGGGGAGCGAGTGACGATCCACAGTTTCCTTGATGGCGGGCAGAAGATATTCGCCCGCAACGCTTAAAGGCCCGCCCAGGATGATCTTTTCTGGATTGAAAATGTTGATCAAGCCTGCAAATCCCTGTCCCATGGCGTGTCCGGCCTCGGTGAACGAATCGATGGCCTCTTTATCCCCGGCATCCGCAGCCTCTTTGATGAGCGGAATGCTCATGGGGGAATTCTTTTCCGCCATCAATTTGGGGACGATACTGGTGCGCTTTACCTCGAGTCTTGCCTGCATGCGTTGGATGATCGAATATTGGTTCGCATATGTTTCCCAGCACCCTCGGTTCCCGCAGTGACACACATTCTGCGAAGGTTCCGCCATGATGGGGGAATGACCGATCTCCCCCGCATAGCCGTTCTTACCTCGATATAGCTTCCCGTTCAAAAAAAGACCGCCGCCAATACCGACCCCGGCAAAAACAAAGAGAAAATCCCGGCATTGACGGGCAGTCCCAAACAGATGTTCGGCAATCGCTGCTGCGTTTGCGTCGTTTTCGACAAAGACTTTGAGTTTCGTCTGCTCGGAAAATATCTTTACAAAGGGAACGTTATGCCAGTGAAGGTTGGGAGCGAAGATCAAAAGCCCCTTGCCGGTATCCACCGTCCCGGGAGTTGATAAACCAAGACCCAGGAATTTATAGCCTTTGCGTTTTCCCGCAGTTATTGCGTCCTTGACGATCTGCAGGGTCTGGCCGATCATTTTTTCCTGGTCGTCCGAGGGATCTGCATCCTCCCGCCTGCGCCATTGGATGTTTCCCAATACATCGGTCACGGCAACGGAGACGAAATCCACGCCGAGTTCCACGCCAACGATACTGCCTGCTTGCGGATTGATCTCCAATAAAGTGGCGGGTCTTCCCGCGCCGCCGGTATTACTCCCCGTTTCATGCACCAATCCAAGGTCGATCAGTTCGTCCACCAGGCTTGACACGGTGGATTTGTTCAATCCGGTGATGGTTGCAATTTGCGCACGCGAAACAGGGGACTGATTGTGGATCAGTCTGAGAACCAGCGAGAGATTTGTCTCGCGAACAAACGCCTGGTCAGCCGTGTTCTTCGGGTTCATCAAATTCTAAGAATTAGTATGTTGGAGCAACAAACTAATTATAACGATTTAGGAGCGCTTGTCAACTTAAAAAAATCAGGCTCAAAATCCGCATCGTTCCGGACTTTGAGCCTGCCGCTGTCGACTTGAGCTTTGGTTTCGCTGTTATTTGACTCTCAAAGCATCCCAGCCTGCGTATCTGGCGGTATCTCCCAACTCAGCCTCGATGCGTAAAAGTTGATTGTATTTTGCCACACGGTCCGAGCGGGCGGGTGCTCCGGTCTTGATCTGACCCGTGTTGAGCGCGACGGCAAGGTCGGCGATGGTCGCATCTTCGGTTTCGCCGGAGCGATGCGAAGTGACCGTCCTCCAACCGGCGCGATGACACAGATCCACGGCTTCGATTGTTTCGGTGAGCGAACCGATCTGATTCACTTTCACCAGCAAAGCATTTGCAGCATCTTCCTTTATCGCGCGGCGGACGCGCTCCGGGTTGGTTACGAGCAGGTCGTCTCCGACGATTTGGATTTTGTCGCCAAGTTCCTTGTTCATTAATATCCAGGATTCCCAATCGTCCTGTGCATGGCCATCTTCAATTGAAACGATGGGATAATCTTTGACCCACTTTGCCCAGAACTCGACCATCTGTTCGCCGGTGAGTTCCTTGCCCTCTTTGCGAAGATTGTATTTTTTTGTTTTCTCATCGTACAGTTCAGAAGCGGCGGGGTCGAGCGCGATCGCAACCTGCCCGCCGCGACCCGCTTTGAATCCAGCTTTTTCTATCGCTGCAAGAATTAATTCCAAAGCCTCGTTGTTCGCCTTGAGCGCAGGCGCATATCCGCCTTCATCGCCGACGAGAGCGCCGTAGCCTTTTTCCTTCAAGACTGATTTCAACGCGTGATAGATCTCCGCGCCCCAGCGCAATCCCTCCGAAAAAGTCGGCGCCCCGAACGGCATGACCATGAACTCCTGCATGTCGGTGCTTTGCCAGCCAGTGTGCGCCCCGCCGTTCATGATATTCATCATGGGAACCGGCAGAACATGCGCATACACCCCGCCCAGATAGCGATATAGGGGCATCCCGAAAGAATTCGCAGCCGCTTTGGCGACGGCGAGACTGACTCCCAAAATCGCATTCGCTCCCAGTTTGGACTTGTTATGCGTCCCGTCCATCGCAAGCATTTCAGCATCGATGCCCTTCTGGTCGGATGCGTCCCAGCCGAAGAGCGCATCCGCGATCACGCCGTTGACGTTCGCCACTGCGTTTGCCACGCCCTTTCCCAAATACCTTTTCTTATCGCCGTCTCGCATTTCCAGCGCTTCGTGCTCGCCCGTTGATGCCCCGCTTGGGACAGCAGCGCGCCCCCACGACCCATCCATTAACAAAACCTCCACCTCCACAGTGGGGTTGCCGCGCGAATCCAGAACTTCAAGCGCGGAGATGCTTTCGATTGTTGTATCCATTTTCCTGGCTCCTTGTTTATTGCTCGACCCAAGTATAATCGTAATCAACGCGAAAGGAAAAAATGAAAATTATTTCAAAGCGTACAATGACGTGCTTGTTACTCGTAATCACATTATCTGCCTGCGGCGCGCCTGCGAATGGTGAAACCATTAGTGAACAGGATATCCTGATGACCTATTCCGTGGGCACGATGGTTTCGGGTTTTTTTGCAACACAAACTGCAATGGTCACGCCAACCCCGGCGAATACGAACACGCCGATTCCGACCAATACTTTTCTCCCAACCCCCACAATATTCAATACTCCGCCTCCCCTCGCCACGTGGACTCCCATACCGGTGTTCTTCAGCTCTACACCAAACATTGCCCTAACACCCTCCGTGACAGGAACTCCGCCTACGGCAACGGTCAATTCGGGCGCGCTTGCCTTTGGTTGCAATAACCTTGCCATTGTCCGGGATGCCAACTACCCAAGCGGGACAACTGTTGCGCCCGGCGAGAGTTTCGTCAAAACCTGGAAGGTCCAAAATACCGGCTCATGTGATTGGATAGGTTCCTATACTCTGTCCATCGTTTCGGATGACCATTTTGATTCTTCGTGGAATAAATTGGGAAGGATCGTCAAACCGGGAGATTGGGCGGAACTTTCCGTGTTTGTTGATGCGCCAAGGAGTGGAGGCACCTACTCTGCCTATTGGCGCCTGACCGATGGCGCAAACGCCTTTGGTGCCACTCTCGGACTGACGGTCGTGGTAGTCGAGTAACCCGAACTCAACCTAATTTTCACTGGTTTTTAGTCTTTAATCTTAATTCTTTCCTTTGCCGCCTTCAACAACCCTACAAAGAGCGGATGGGGTTTCATTGGGCGTGATAAAAATTCGGGGTGGAATTGGCTCGAGACCATGTATGGGTGATCTTTAAATTCCACGATCTCAACCAAACGCCCGTCAGGGGAAAGCCCCGAGAAGACCATGCCATTTTTCTCGAACTCTTCGCGGTACGCGTTATTGAATTCAAAGCGGTGTCGGTGCCGTTCTTCCACTTCAGGGACCTGATAAGCCGCGGCGGATTTCGTCCCTGGTTGAAGGACGCAGGGGTAGAGTCCGAGGCGCATCGTCCCGCCCATATCCGTGATGGAGCGCTGGTCAAGCATCAGGTCGATGATGGGGTGTTCGGTTCCGCGGTCGAATTCCGAGGAATTTGCATCTTCATGGTCGAGCACATTTCGTGCAAACTCGATGCACATGGTCTGCATTCCCAGGCATAAGCCGAGGTACGGAACTTTATTTTCGCGGGCATAACGTGCGGCAAGGATTTTACCTTCCACACCGCGCGAACCAAAACCGCCGGGCACGAGTACGGCATCCGCATTTTTTACGATGTCCCAGCCCTTGTCTTTTTCCAGATCTGCCGAATGCACCCAACTGATCGAGAGTTCCACCTGATTGGCAAGGGCGGCGTGTTTCAGTGCTTCGCGTACTGACATGTACGCGTCCTGTAATTCGACGTATTTTCCCACCAACGCTACATTTAATGTGGGTTTTTCTTTCCTGACATTTTCGACCAGCTTTTTCCAAGGTCGCATATCCGGTTTGCGCGTGGCTTTGATATCGAGTTTGTTCAATACCAATTCGCCCACGCCGAGCTCGTCCAAAAGAAGCGGTACTTCATAAAGGACGCTGGCAGTCTTCATGGGGATGACCGAATTCTTTTCCACATCGCAGAAGAGAGCGATCTTGTCGCATAAACTCCGGTCGATGTCCTGATCTGCGCGCGCGATGATGATATTCGGCGAGATACCGATGGAACGCAGAGCCGCCACTGAGTGCTGTGTTGGCTTGGTCTTGATCTCGCCAGTGGCGCCGATGGTGGGGAGCCAGGTCACATGGATGAACAGGCAATTCTCGCGACCCACCTCGTTTCGCAATTGGCGCAGCGCTTCGAGGAAGGGCTGCGACTCGATATCGCCGACCGTCCCACCAACTTCAAGGATGACAACCTCTGCGCCTGTTTCTTTTTCGACCAGGCCGATTCGCCTTTTGATCTCGTTTGTGATATGGGGGATCACCTGGATCGTCCCACCGAGATAGTCTCCGCGGCGTTCCTTCGAAATGATCTCCGCATATACCTGACCGGTCGTAAAGTTGCTGACCCGGCTCAGGCGGATATCGATGAATCGTTCGTAGTGGCCCAGGTCGAGGTCCGTTTCTGCGCCGTCATCGAGCACATACACTTCCCCATGCTGGTAGGGCGACATCGTGCCAGGATCTACATTGATGTACGGATCCAGTTTCTGAACCGCCACCTTGAAACCGCGCTCCTTCAAGAGCAAGCCTGTCGCCGCCGCGGTCACGCCTTTTCCAACCGACGACACCACTCCGCCGGTAAAAAACAGATATTTTGTTGCCATTATTCTTTCTCCTAATTTCCACTCTCCCGCTCGTGAGGGAGGTGAAATACAAAAGAGAATGGGGAGGGCGTTATGCCCTCCCCATTCGGGGTAGTTTCATTTTGGAAAAAAACCTTTTCGCTTCATCCGACCAGTTTCACGAGGTCTTCGGCGGCTCGTCTCATTTCAAGGAAGACCATGCCGAGTTTTGCTTCGTGACGCGCCATGGCGGTAAGCACGGCTTCCTCGCCGATGGCGGTCAAGACAATCGAGCCTTTATCGCCTTTAATATAAACCTGCTCCAGCCCGCCGCGCCCCAACTCGCCGGAGATACGTTCACCCAGGCTCAACATGGCGGCAGACATCGCAGATACACGGTCTTCCTCCACGCCCTGCTGCAGGGCAGACGCCATGATCAACCCGTCCACCGAAACGATGGCGGAGGCTTCGATATCGGGCGCAGCGGCTTGCATGGTGCGGAGCCGTTCCACGAGTTGTTCAGCGCGGGATGGTGCCATAAATTGTTCTCCTGTGCATATATTGAACGGCTAGAGTTTACCAGAAAAACCTTCAATCGAGAATTGCCTCGCATTTACAATCACTGATCGATGTGCCTATAAGAGATGAAATTTGACCATGACCCGCCTTCATGTTAAACTTACCGATTGCCATGCACGCATTCTTGTTGCTGCTCGCCCTCTTTTTCCAGGATCCATCCGTCGCGTTGACCTCACCCAAACCCGGCGAAGCTTTGCGAGGTTTGATTGAAATCCAGGGTAGGATGGATGCACCGGATTTTTCATCTGCGGAACTGGCGTTTACCTTTGCCCCCTCCGCCTCTGACCCCGCCGCTGGCTGGTTCATCATCCGCACCTTTTCCCAGCCGGCGACAAATCCCGTGATTGCCGAGTGGGACACCACCGCAGTCACCGACGGGGATTACACCTTGCGCCTGCGCGTGTATTTGAAGGACGGTTCCTATCAGGATGTGTTGGTCGATGATTTGAAGATTCTCAATAACGAGCCAACTCCCACTCCGGTTCCTCCACCTACTCTTGCCGATTTCGCCTTCCAACCCCTCGACCAGCAGCCTGATTTTGAAATTGAATTTACCCCAACGCCATCTATCGCGCTTTCCACCATCACGCCTTTGCCGGTCAATTCCGCATCATTGAGTCCTACGTCCATCACTGCCGTCTTCTGGAAGGGCGCGCTCGCCGTAATCGTGCTTTATGCTTTCTTTTCACTCCTCCTTCGACTACGAAAGAACTGATCCAACGTTAATTGCATATTCCTGATAACGTTACATTTAATCTGAAATCTGACACTTGGAACTTTCTCATGACCGACCCCTACCTCCTCATTGGTCTCGGCAACCCGGGACGCGAATACAAGGACACCCGCCATAATATCGGTTTCATGCTCATCGACCACATCGCCGAACGGATAGGCGCGCGCGGGATGAAAGTGCAGTCGAAAGCCATTGTGACATCCGGGCTTCATGAAGAACACAAACTCATCCTTGCCAAGCCGCAGACCTACATGAATCTCTCAGGTCATTCTGTGCAAGGCTTGCTGCATTTCTATAAGATCCCGCATTCGAATCTGCTTGTTGCTCACGACGACCTGGATATTCCCTTCGGCACGATCCGCATCCGCCCCACAGGCGGACCGGGCGGCCAGCGCGGCATGGTGAATACGATTGAATTGCTTGGCACAAAGGATTTCCCGCGCCTGCGCCTTGGCATTGGCCGTCCCCCCGGGCGTATGGACCCCAGGGATTACGTTCTTCAAAACTTTTCAAAAGATGAATTGAAGATACTGCCCGAAATTATCTCCCGCGCTGCCGATGCCGCGCTCGAGTTTGTCATGAACGGCTTGAACGCGGCGATGAATAAATATAATGGCGAAATCAGGGAATAGGCAATAGGGAATGGGAAAAGGTTTCCTGTTTCACCATTCACCACTAAATTTTCACCCGTCATGCAGCAACTACTTGACCATCTCCGCAAACTCTCCCCATATCAGCACCTGCTGGGCGGACTAGGCGCGCGTAAACCCATCCCGGGTCTTGGCTTGCCGCGTTCCGTGCGCCTGCCTTTGCTGGCATCCTTTCATTCGGATACCGCTCGACCGATTCTATTAATCACAGACCGCGCAGACCATGCGCTTTCGATGTTCGATGAACTTGGCTTTTGGGTCAGATCACCGCGTTTTCTATTCGCCGAGCCGAATCCGCTTTTTTACGAAGATGCTGCCTGGGGCGTGACAACCCGTAGAGAACGCCTGCAAACGCTTACGGTACTAGCCACGTTTCACCTGCCATTTGCCTCAAAACCTGAATCTCCTCCAATCATCATTACCTCCGTCCGTTCGTTGATGACGCGCACCCTGCCCCGACGGGATTTCCTCAAGGCTTGTAAAAAACTATCAGCAGGCCAGACCAGCCAACCCGATGGTCTGATGCGCGAGTGGGCGCGAATCGGTTATCAGCGGGTGAACACCGTCCTCGAACCGGGCCAGTTCTCGCATCGCGGCGGCATCCTTGATGTTTGGGCGCCCACCGATCTGAATCCTGTGCGGCTTGATTTCTTTGGCGATGAAATAGAGACCATCCGTTCCTTTGATCCCGCTACTCAACGCACGCTGGGAAGTCTTGAGTCGATTCTTATCACCCCGGCGCGCGAATTCCTTGCGGAAGGGAATGATACTGAAACGGAACTCTCCGAATTTCACATCCCGCTTCTTCACAGCCAGGCTGCTTCCCTGTTGGATTATCTCCCTCAAAAAACACTTGTAGTGATCGACGATCTCAGTTTGATCGAAGTCATGGCGAACGAGGTCGAAGAACAGGCGGTCAGGTTTCGCGAAGAAAGCATTCGAGAAGGCATACTTTCTTTGGATTTCCCGGTTCCTTACAACCCATGGTCTGAGTTGTTTGACTTGCTGGAGGAATTCCCGCATCTTGAACTTGGGCGTTCCGCCGATGACGTGGATGAAACCCATTTCTCGTCAAATTTTGGACACGACGAGCGGTTCGGGGGCCGTCTCAAGCCGTTCATCGATTATCTGTCGCCAATAGTCGAACGCGGGGAGCAGGTCTTTATCGTTTCACGTCAGGCGCGGCGGTTGAACGAGTTATGGAACGAACACAATCCGGATTCGAATCCCGTCAACCTTGAATTTATCGAAGCCTCGCTCTCCGAAGGCTTTACATTAGCTCCCGCCGTGGAAGGTGAAATTGCTTGTATTCATCTCATCACCGACTCCGAGATCTTCGGCTGGGAACGCCCACAGCCCCGCGCGCGTCAGCGTCAGGCCGCGGATACACCCGAATCACTCTACGCCGATTTACAGGCGGGAGATTACGTTGTCCATGTCGATCATGGCATTGGGCGTTTTGCCGGGTTGATTCAACGGCAGTTGGACGGGCACGAACGGGAATATCTCACGGTCGAATACGAACGCGGAGACATTCTCTACGTTCCCGTTCACCAGGCGGATCGACTTACGCGTTACGTTGGCGCGGAGGGCGGCAAACCGTCGCTTGATAATCTTGGCGGGCAGGCGTGGGCGGAAACCAAATCGCGTGTCAAAGAGGCAGTACAGAAAGTTGCAGAGGATTTGCTTGACCTGTATGCGCGTCGTCAGGTGGTGGAAGGCTTTGCCTTTTCGCCAGACTCTGCCTGGCAAAAGGAACTTGAAGATAGTTTTCCCTACGTCGAAACGGAAGATCAAAAACGCGCCATTGCCGATATTAAACGCGATATGGAACGACTGCGCCCGATGGACCGACTCTTGTGCGGGGATGTAGGTTATGGAAAGACGGAGGTCGCACTACGCGCCGCCTTCAAAGCTGTGATGAGCGGCAAACAGGTGGCCGTTCTTGTGCCGACGACCGTTTTGGCTCAGCAGCATTACGAAACTTTTTCGCAGCGCCTTGCCGCCTTTCCCGTCAAAGTGGAAATGCTCTCACGCTTCCGGACTCCGCGCGAACAGACCGAGATCCTGCATCAACTTGCCAGCGGCGAATTGGATATCGTCATCGGGACGCATCGCCTCATTTCATCCGATGTCGTATTCAAGGATCTGGGCTTGGTCGTCATCGACGAAGAGCAGCGTTTTGGCGTGACCCACAAGGAGCATCTCAAGAAACTGCGTACCGAAGTGGACGTGCTGACGCTCACCGCCACGCCGATCCCGCGCACGTTATACATGGCATTGACCGGCGTTCGCGATATTTCGAACCTGAATACGCCGCCCGAGGAACGTCTGCCCATCGTCACGCATGTAGGGCCGTATTCCTCTCGCCTGGTGCGGCAGGCCGTTCTGCGCGAACTGGAGCGCGGCGGGCAGATCTTTTACGTCCACAACCGCGTGCAGACCATCGACGCGATGAAGGCGCATCTGGAAAAACTTGTACCCGAGGCGCGGATCGATATCGGTCATGGACAGATGCCCGAGAATCAATTATCCCAGGTCATGCACCGGTTCGGCAATGCGGAGATCGATATCCTGTTATCCACCACGATCGTCGAATCCGGTTTGGACATCCCCAATGCCAATACCTTGATTGTGGACCGCGCCGACACCTTTGGTCTGGCTCAACTTTATCAATTGCGCGGGCGGGTGGGGCGCGGAGCGATGCGCGCGTACGCATATTTTTTCCGCCATAAGAAACTTGTGCCCACGCTGGAAGGACAGCAGCGACTTGAAGTCATTGCCGAGAACACACAGCTTGGTTCGGGATATTCCATCGCCATGCGCGACCTTGAGATTCGCGGCGCAGGCGAACTGCTCGGCACACGCCAGCATGGATTTATTCAGGCGGTCGGGTTTCATCTGTACACCAGAATGCTTGCTGATGCGGTCAGGAAATTGAGAAGAATTGCCTCTGATATGTTGAAAGTGGAAAGTGGAAAATTAGACGGCGCACTATCCACTTTCCACTTTCCATTGTCCATACCTGTCAATGTCGATCTTCCGCTTGCTGTCGGAATTCCTGTGCACTATATTCCGGATCAGGATTTGCGCCTGCGGCTCTACCGCCGCCTCGCCGATCTCCGTGACGAGACCGAACTCGACGCCCTCGGCTCGGAATTCCGCGATCGATTTGGTCAACTCCCGGAGATGACTCAAAACCTTCTTTACCAGATGCGCGTGAAGTTGCGTGCTGAAAAAATCGGACTGACATCGGTGGGATGGGAATCAGGGCAGATCCTGCTCAAATACTCCGCGCCAGGTGACGGGTCTGATGCGAGGCGTCTGCCGGACCTTCCGAACGGTGTGAGAGGCGGCAAAGCCTCCTATTGGATTTCCATTTCGAAGGAAGAAGTCTGGACTGCGAAATTACTCGATGTGCTGGCGGTTCTTGGCAACGGAACATAAACCCAATCATCGTGTTTTAAACGACATATTGTGAAAAGGAGAGAGAGATGAAGAGGCTGTATGTAATCTTAGTTATATTGTCTGCGTTAATTGGCGCGTGCAGCGGGGGGCAGCCCGCGCAGGATGTCGATGCGGTCGTGCAAGCTACGTTTCAGGCGCTGACCGCTCAGGCTCCCCAAGCCACGCCTTCAGCAGCGACCGGCAGTATCTCAGGCCAACTGTCATTCCCTTCGGAAGGTATTCCACCTCTGCTTGTTGTTGCGTTTAACACATCAACCGGGCAGTATTATTGGGTACAGACCGTTCAAGACCAAACCACCTACCAGATCGACGGTTTGCCGCCTGGAAAATATACAGTGTTCGCCTACGTCCTGCCGGACGGGAAATTGGTCGGGGCATACGATCAATTTTATGTATGTGGATTACAGCAAAGTTGCACCGATCTTTCTCTGATCGAAGTCGATGTGCAGGCTGGGATCGTAACTCCCAACATCAACCCCGGCGATTGGTATAACGATCCGACGCAATGGCCCTCCATGCCGAACGACCCGAGCATTCCCAATTTGGGCGTTGGTGGAGAGTCGGCAGGCACAGGAGGCATTGCGGGACAGTTGAGCTACCCTTCAAGTTTTATCCCTTCGATGACAGTGGTGGCGTTCGACATTAACAGCGCGAATTATCGTTACATAATCACCAACGAGAATTCATCCACCTATCAGATCGATGACCTTGCGCCCGGCTCTTATTTTGTGGTCGCATATCCCAATAACGATTCCTCGTATCCGGGCGGATACTCGGCGGCGGTCCCATGCGGACTATCCGCCAGCTGCACAGATCACAGCCTGATTCCAGTTGAAGTTAAAAGCGGCGAAGTGACTCAGGGAATCAACCCCGGGGATTTCTACGCCCCGTCTGGAACATTCCCCCCGTCTCCGGCTCCCTGACGTGCCGAACCCGGATTCGGTTTTCTGAAAGATTTTCCTCCCCGATAGTTTGGCGTTAAAGGTGACGGTCACTTCGAAAGTGACCGTCACCTGATTTCGTCATTGATACGAACTGCAATCCAAATCTTCTTTCAGATCCATAATCGCCATGTCTTTCTGAGGTGAACCGGGCGCTGTTTCAGATAACCTGTCCAACGCGCCGCAAAGGCTGGGTTCCAGCCCGGCGGTGACACGGTTTGCGAATTTAGTCATTTCTTTCACTCGATCCCAATCCCCGGTATGACCGAAACCTTCGAGAAAAGGAATGTATTCGAAGCCGTTATCCGGACGTTCGCCGTTTGCTTCGGCATCGTTCCACAAACGGACGATCTCATCCCAATTCTGATATTGACGGGCAAGGTCGGCTTTCTGGAAGTAATAGCACCATGATTCGGTGTCGGCTTTTCCGTAAATTTCTTCGGGAGGATTGGGGGCATCTCCGGAACCTTGCCCGATCAGGGAAATATCCGAGTTGGCGGCAAGCCTTTTTACATCGTCGCTGACGAGGCGCAGATTTGCATCCTGTGGTTGTAGAATCCACATGCAGCGCTTAAGTTCGGGGTTGAAATCCACCAGGAGCATTTGGCTGCTGCTCCCATTGAATTGCATTGTTAACTTAGTGTATTCTAGTGGAGCGCCTTGCAACAAGTCGTCTATGTTCGGATTGGTGTAATAGAAGGGAAAATACCAATAGGGCGGCGAGTTTCCAAAACCGGAAGCTTGGTAGGTCGTGTTGATCGAGAACGAAACCGCATACTCTCCCATCATTCCCATCACCTCCTGGTCGGTGAGGATGGCCGTACCGGGCTGGATGAAAGGCGCGCGCCAGATAATTTGCTGGGCGAACCGTTCCTGTTTTTCCCACGAATATTGGAATTCCTTTGTATTGTCCAGATGAAAATTGACCGACAATGCCAGCAAAAAAGCAAGAAAAATGTTCCGCTTGTTTTTTTCGGAGATGAACGTATCGGCGAGCAGGAAGGTTAGAAGCGCTGCGCCAAACATCGCCGGGATTCCGAAGCGGGAAGCGGAAAGCAGGTTCTTGCTTTCGACGATGGAACGTCCGATGAACCAGATGGGCAGCCCGCCGGTCATCAACGCGAATATGGAAAGAATCATCGAGTCTTTCCGCCATTCTGGGTTTTTCGTTTCATCCTGATTCGGAAAAAGATTGCGGAGATAATAGAATACCAATGCAAAGGTCGACAGGCAGATGATGATTTTGAATTGGACGAACGGGGATGAGATGTTTAGCAGGTTTGCGTCGAAGGCTTTGCCCCAGCCAAGAGTCATTACGGAAATTGAATCTGATATGAAGGCATTAAGAAGAAAGACAAGCGCGTTCACCGGTTCCTTGAACAACTGGAGGAAGATGACCGGTTCGTTGCGGGTCACGCTTTCGGGATTTTGATACAGGACGATGCGCCAGTAAAAGAATGCTGCAAGGACGAGCAGATAGGGAAGCCAGTTCAGGAAAACGCGGAATATTTTTTTGTTCGTTTTATTATCAGCTCGCGAAACCAGAATCCAAAGGATGACGATGCGGATCAGTTCCAACCCCGAAAAATATTCACTGGTAAAAAGATGCGCCGCTTCAAGGATAAGCCCGCCGCCTACATACAACCATTTTCGACGGGTGCCATCCTGAAACCCCATGATCATCAACAAGAGGGAGATGTTAAATACGAGAAACCCGAACCAATGATGGGTGGATCCCACGGCAAAGGGCTGGAGCATGAAGAACGGGAATACGGCGAAAAGAAACGACGTGGCGATTACTTCCCTTTTATTTCCGGGCCACATCCTTCGCAGGAACAGCCAGAATGCTACGACGGTTCCGAAGCGCATGAGCAGGGAAAAGATATGCCAGGCGACCGGGTTGAATCCCAGTAAACGGAAGGCGAGCATGTACAACCAGGCGGCGTTCGGGCGGCTGTCGTAAACCAGCATTTCGCTCAGGCTGTCGATGCCTTTGAGGTTGGCGTAGAACACATAGGGCCAGTCGTCCATGTAAAAGCCGAGGCGGGGGATCAGCAGCCCGAAACTGATCACGCAAAGAATGAAGAACGCCAGAGGCGCACTGACCTCGGTAAATTCGCGGTTCTTGATTTTATTCAGAAAGGTGTTCATGGTGCGGCAGGCGCTGCCGGGCGGTTATCATAGGATTCAAGAAGATAATCGTACTGACCCGTGTTCATTTTCCAAATGGCTTCCCATCTTGCGGTTGAAAAGAGTGGTCCTTCTATGATCAACCATAAATGCATGTAATACTCTCCCAGGTCCTGGTATTCGAACATATTCTGGCCGCTTCGAATGGTTTCGAGGTAACCGTTCGGGACATCGCGTACGAAATGACCTGGAATCCAGTGCTCGTTTGGAACCGGGCGCAGACGCGCGAGAAGCGGGTCGCTCAATGCAAGCGGATCGACGATGAACAATTGCGGTCCGGCGAAATAACCGGTATAGCCGATCGTCGGTTCGATGAGATAATTCTTTTTTGATCCCCTGAACATCAAGCCGCGCGCCACCCACTCGTGATTTGGCTTTGGATAATTATTGCGCGCGAAGATCAAACCGGAGGTCTGGAAGTAGTAACTCCGGAGGTCGTAGATGCCATGCGGGTCGGTCCGCCCGGTGGAAAAGGTCGAGTCGTCCACGCTGGTAAGGGTAGGGGTGGGTGAGGCGAAACCCATGGCGACGATCAGCATGAAAGCGACCAGGGATTCTGTCGGATCCAGGTCCGTCATTTGCCTTCCGAGAAGGATCACGCCGACCAGCAATGCGCCGGAGAAGAATCGCCCGCTCATGTAATCGCCGCCGATCCAGATCAGATAAAGAATGTATAGAACAACGCCGAATGCGACCATTTTGTCCTTCGAGGCGCCTTTGTAGAACGCCAGCCCTGTCCCGGCAAAAACCGTCAATAGCGTGATGGGATCCCAGGTGATCGAATTCAGCAGGTAGATAAAACCGGTTTCGATCAGTTCGCCCCTGCCCAACCCGGTATAAAGTTTGGCATAGGCGGTATTCGGGAAGGGAAAACCGTAATAAATGACTGCGAAAATTTCCCAAATGATGAAGGGTAAAAAGCCGAGCAGGATATTCCTGACCGTTCCGGCTTTCCTGTTTTGGATGAACACCCACAACAAAGCGGGCACGAAGAAAAGCACGGTATCCATTCGGTTGAGGGTCGCAAGTCCGGCGATCAGGCTGAGGAGGAAAACCGACCTGCCCTGCATAAAATTTTCATCCGCCCCCTGGAGGAACAGAAATAAAAAGAGTGCGAGCAATAAGTGAGTGAGTGGATTTTCCAGCCCTGAAGAAGAAAAGTCAATGAAAGCCTTCGAAAATATCAGGATCGTCAGGACGACAAGGCTTCCGAGGGTCTGTCTTTTGAACTGGGCGGCGGTGAAGTAAAACGTCGCCAGTGAAATGGCGAAACTCAGAAAGATCAGCGTGTAGAACGCTTCGCGGGTGAAAAAATAGATTCCTGTAACAAGGATCAGCCAGAGCGGGTGCGTGAATGTCTGCACCCGCTCCGCCACGTTCCAGCGCAAACCGTATCCGTTGACGAAATTGTCCACCGTCCGCATGGTGATGTAGGCGTCTTCATTCACATAGGCGGAACGAAGCAATATGACAATATAAACTGCAAAGATCAGGATCAGCAGAGCGTTGATGTTTCGAAGGGAAATGGAATTCTCTTTGAGCATGACGAATATTTTATCCCAACCGCGAATTTTCTGGCGTTTCCACAGCCTTTGGAGTAGAATACAGAACATCCGTTCCCTTTTTCAAATATCCTATGGAATTCAAACTTCAAGCACCCTTTCAACCCATGGGCGACCAGCCCGAAGCCATCCGCGGTCTTGTGGACGGCGTGAAGCGTGGACTCAAGCACCAGGTCCTGCTTGGCGCGACCGGTACGGGCAAAACCTTCACCATTGCGTCCGTCATCCAGGAATTGCAGAAGCCCGCGCTCATCATGGCGCACAACAAGACCCTGGCGGCGCAGTTGTATGCAGAGTTCCGCGATTTCTTCCCGCAGAACGCCGTTTCGTATTTCGTTTCCTACTACGATTACTACCAACCGGAGGCGTACGTCCCGAGGCACGACCTGTACATCGAAAAAGAAACCGAGATCAACGAAGAGATCGAGCGCCTGCGCCTTGCCGCAACAACGGCGCTAATTTCGCGGCGGGACGTTATCATCGTCGCTTCGGTTTCTTGTATTTACGGTTTAGGCTCGCCGGAAGAATTCGGCAAGGGGACGGTGACTCTCAAGGTCGGCGAAATCTATCGAAGGAATGCGCTCCTGCGTCAATTGATCGAGAGTCAGTATCAACGCAACGACATGGAGCTTCGTCCCGGCACCTTCCGCGTGCGGGGAGACACATTGGAGATCGTCCCGGCATATGAGGATAAACGCGGTTACAAGATCACCTTCTTTGGAGATGAGGTCGAGCGCATCATGCAATTCAGCCCGTTGACGGGGGAAATCTTCGAGGAGCCACAGGAAATCTCGATCTATCCCGCCAAGCAGTACTTGACAGACTCGGACCGGATGAAGGAATCCATCCGGAACATCGAGAAGGAGCTCGAAGACCGGCTGGCTTTGTTCAAAAGCGAGGGGAAATTCCTGGAAGCGCAAAGATTGGAACAGCGCGCCCGGTACGATCTCGAAATGCTGAAAGAGGTGGGATATTGCTCCGGCATTGAAAACTATTCCCGTCATCTGGATGGACGCGCCCCCGGCTCGCATCCTTGGACGATGATCGATTTCCTGCCGAGCGATTATTTGCTGGTCATCGACGAGAGTCACATGACCGTTCCGCAAATCCGCGGCATGTACAACGGGGACCGCGCGCGCAAAGAGACGCTCGTCGAATATGGCTTCCGTTTGCCGTCCGCGCTCGATAATCGTCCGCTCAAGTTCGATGAGTTCGAAGAAGTGATGGGCGCGACCATCTACACGTCCGCAACGCCGGGAGAATATGAAACAAAAAATGCCCAGCAGGTCGTCGAGCAGATCATCCGCCCAACAGGTTTGGTGGACCCGGAAGTCCTGGTGCGACCGGTCAAGGGGCAGGTGGATGATTTGGTCGGAGAGATCAAGGGACGGGTGGAAAGAGGCGAGCGTGTCCTCGTCACCACCCTGACCAAGCGCATGGCGGAGGATCTGACGAAGTACATGTCCGAGTTGGGCGTCAAGGTTCAATACCTGCACAGCGAGGTCGAGACTTTGGAACGGGTCGGCATCCTGCGCGATCTGCGCCTTGGCAACTTCGATGTGCTGGTTGGCATCAATCTCTTGCGCGAAGGATTGGACCTTCCCGAAGTTTCACTTGTGGCGATCCTCGATGCGGATAAGGAAGGTTTCCTGCGTTCGGATACAGCGTTGATCCAGACCATCGGTCGCGCGGCTCGCAATGTGAACGGGCGCGTCATCATGTATGCCGACAAGATGACCGATTCGATGAAACGCGCCATCGATGAAACAAACCGCCGTCGCGCCAAGCAAATTAAATACAATGAAGAAAAAGGCATTGTTCCGTTCAGCATCTCCAAGGCGATCCACGACCTGACCGAAGATGTCTCTTCGAGGGCGGTGGGTGAGGCGAAGGGTGAATACAAGGTGAAGGGCAGGGAATCCATGCCGCGCAACGAACTGCGCCAGATCGTCCACGAAATGGAAAAGCAAATGAAGGAAGCCGCGAAGAATCTCGAGTTCGAGCGTGCGGCGGCTTTGCGCGATGAGTTATATGAGTTGAAGAGCCTGTTGGCGGAGGATGAAAGCCTCAAACCCTGGGAAAGAATTAAACTACTTTCCGGCGAGGAGGAGTAAATAAAGGGACAATCCGTTCATGCGGGATAAATTAACAATTCTTTAGAACCTTGTAAGATAGCAAAAATGTCTGGCATCATACTATCAACATGATGGAGACCATATTATGAATCGTCGATTTCCCTACAAGCCGCGCCTTCCTGTTCGAGGAATGAATCGCCTCTCGCCCTTCGCCCTGAGCCTGTTCGCGATCCTTCTTGCAGTTTCCTGCGCCCCGGCAGTTTCAACCCAATCCGATTCGCCGACCGAGGCTGTGCCGCCCGCCGAAACTCCGGTTACGGATTCGCCCGCTCTTACAGAAGCCTCGCCGATATCCACCGAAGAACTGACGGAAGCGCCCGCGGTTTTGCCTGTCGCCACATCGCGCGGAGATGGGCTCGAAGCCACCGACCCGGCCACGGTCAGTCTCGCGTCAGGCCAGTTACAATTGGTCGAGTTCTTCCGCTTTACCTGAGGGACTTGCCGCAGCATGGCGTCCATGGTTCATGGACTTGAAGCGGAATATTACGGCAGGGTGAAATTCAGCTATCTCGATGCCGACGACCCCGCCACTGAATCCTTTCAGCGCGCTCTGGGGTTCGTTTACCAACCGGAGTTCTATCTTCTCGACGCAAATGGAAACCTGCTGAAGAAACTGGTTGGCTTTGTATCCGAGGATGAATTTAGAAGTCTGTTCGATCAATATCTTCAGTGAATGGTAAATGGCCAAGAGCGAACGGTTCCAGTATAAGTGCGGGAACCGTTCGTTTGTTTAAAGGATTTTTGCCGTTTGCGTGAATCCCCGTTCGTTAGTTCGGAACGAAAAGATTACTGGCGATGTTGACGAAGATCTCATATATCACCAGAAAGAAGGGTGAAACCACAGTTACGAACAACCGGTAAAAGGTCGTCCCTTGAAACGGCCAGTCGGTCGCCCGTGATACCGTTTGGATGGATAGCTCGAGGCGGTTCAACGTTTCCGCCTCTTTTGTGTAGACCCCGGCACGGGTGTTTTTACCGAGCTTTCGATAGAGCCTTTGCGATTCCTCCTGAAAATCATAGTTAAGGCGGTCGAGCATGACGTTCTTGATGCGCGACATCCTTAAATGCGCCTCCCAAAGCGGTAGAAAGAAACTTACAGGCGCGACAATGAAATATAAGGCGACATAGATCGCATACTCCGGCATGGGCGGATCGATCAAAAGCGGCTGTAAACCTAGATTCAACGCGATGATCGCGGCGGCTCCGACGAATTCCAACGCAAAATTCTTCACAGTTCGGAAGACCTCCAGGCGGTCCGCGTCGACCGTCAGGGGAAGGTCGGCGTGCTCGAACAGATTATTCAACTCGATGGACGTGGCGATATGGCGGCTGGCTGCAACACCAATGCAGTAATAAGCGAGGAAGCGGATTGTTTGGACGAGGAAAATTTCAAGACCGTTCGCGCTATACCAATACTCCTGATAGTGTTGAATGCTGAACGAGATTCCGAACCACGCGCCCAGCAACCCGAACCCTGAGCCGATGAGCCACCAAATCGGCCGGGCGTGATTCGCCTTGATCTTGTCCAGGTGAAAGAAGTGATAATCGTCCTCTTCGCGCAGGTAGCGCGCGATGCTCTCATACGTGCGCAGGATGCTGGCAGGCTGGCGCACGTAAAAATAACCCGCCACCGGGAAAACGAGGACGATGTTCAACAAATTGACACCGTCGATTTCGAGCGGAAAACCCCAAAAACGCGGCAGGATACCCGCATACACAATTCCCGCAACAATGAAGAACAGAGCCGTGCCGATTGGCGACACATTCCATTTTTGAATGAACAGCCTTGCCAGCGGGTCTGATCCGTGTATATCCATGATGGTCAATTGCTTTGAGGTCATTGTTCCTCGCATATTTCAAGTAACAAAACAGCGCGGTGATGGCCTCCGCGCTGTTTTGGCTGGGGGATCCGTTTATTGGACGGAGGGATTTGTGTTTTCGCCGTACTTCTTCGCGTCTGCGATGGCTTTCGAAACATTCACGAAGGGCAGGAGGATCAAACCGGCGATGAAGAAGAAGATCAAGGACAGGATGCCGACCCGCAGGTTGTTGAATATCTGGTTGGCAAGACCGAAGACCAAGGGTCCGATCCATGAAGTGCCGCGCTCGCTGACTTCATAGAAGGCGAAGAATTCCGCTTCTTTGCCTTTGGGAATCATCTGGGCGAACAAACTCCGGCTGATCGCCTGGGATCCGCCCATCACCAGGGCAATGAACACGCCCAGGATGAAGAATTCGGTCGTGACGCTTTCGCCTTTCAAGCCGCCGTAGGCATAAACAACCACACCCGCCCAAATCACCAGGCTGACAATGACGGATTGTTTTGCGCCGATCCAAGTCGCAAGCCTGCCCCAGAACAACGCACCGAAGAAGGCCATGAACTGGATCATCAAGATCACAGCGGTAAGTGTGGTTTGATCCTGCTCCAAACCGCCTTGAATGACGGGAGCCGCCGCAAAGGTTGCCGCCACTGCGATCACGGTCTGAATGCCGTCGTTATAAAGGAAATAAGCCAGAAGGAATTTCAAGGTCTCAGGGAAGTGCTTTACTTCAGTGAAGGTCTTTCTCAACTGTTTGAACCCTATGCTGGCGTACGTCTCACCGACGGGCAATGTCCGCGCGGCGTGACGCGGGCGCAGTCTCATCCAGGTGAAGAAGGCAAATCCGAACCACCACAAACCAGCCGAGGCGAGGTTGATCCGTACGGCAAGATCGCCTGGTACGCCAATGTCTTCGCTAAAGATAAAAAAGGCGAGGTTAAGTGCAAGCAGGATTCCGCCGCCAAGGTAACCCATCGCCCAACCGTAGGATGAGACGCGGTCTCTTTCCTCCTCGCTGGCGATGTCTGGAAGGTATGCGTTGTAGAAAACGATCGCAGCGCCGAAGGCGAGATTGGCGATGATGAACAATACGCCGCCAAGCCACCACAAACTGCCGGTGATGAGAAACATCAGGATGGTGGCGAGCGCTCCAATGGTTGCGAAAAGGCGCATCATCGTCTTGCGCAAATGCGAATAATCCGCGATGGCTCCGAGGATGGGCAGGAAAAGAACCTGCATTCCGACCGAAAATGAAATGCAATAGGGAAGGAATGAATCCGGCGCGACCGGGATGCCGAAAAATGAAACGGTCGTCGTTCCTGCTGCTTCCGCTGCCGAGCGTGCCAGCCCTGCCACATACGGACCCAAAAACACTGTCCCCACCGTGGTGCTGAAGGCGGAGTTCGCCCAGTCGTACATCGCCCATCCAAAGATCTCTTTTTTATCGTTCACAACCACGTTCGCTGCTGTTGACATGGCTCCTCCGGAATTATGGTAAATACAAGAATACGCGCCAGTATAAGGAGTTTCTCCCGCGATGTAAAGAAACGAAATGGTTGAATTGGATTGAAAAAACCTGCCTCGCGCTTGACCCTCGGCCTGCTACGCGCTAAAATGCCTTTTTCTGCCTCATGTTTGAAACTCTCACCGGACGACTTAACCAGATCTTCGACCAGCTTCGCAGGCGCGGAAAACTCTCTGAAGCCGACGTGGATGCCGCCATGCGCGAAGTACGCCTTGCCCTGCTCGAAGCAGACGTGCATTTCAGCGTTGTTAAAACCTTCATTGCGAAGGTACGCGAACGGGCTGTGGGCGCGGAGGTATCGAAGGCGCTCAATCCAGGTCAGCAGGTCATCAAGATCGTCAATGAAGAATTGATCGCGACCCTCGGCGAACCAGCGCCATTGAATCTCACCGGACCCAAACCGCGTGTGATCGTGATGGTTGGTTTGCAAGGCTCAGGGAAAACAACGGTCACCGGAAAACTGGCACGGCTGCTTAAATCCAAAGGCGAACGGATTCTCATGGTGGCAGGCGACCCTTACCGGCCAGCCGCCGTCAAGCAATTGCAACAGCTTGGCGAACGCGTGGGCGTGGAGGTGGAAACAGATACTTCCGTCTCACCGCAGGAACTCGCGAAGCGAGCGTTGGATAAAGCCGAGAAAGGGGGCTATACCCTCGTTTTGGTGGATACAGCCGGACGGTCCCAATTGGACGCGCAATTGATGGATGAGATCAAAGCCATCGAAGCGAATGTCAAACCGGTGGATACGTTGCTTGTGGTCGATTCCATGATCGGGCAGGAAGCGCTGAATATCGCTCAGGGGTTCAAGGAGGCTGTCGGGCTCACGGGACTCGTCCTCACAAAAATGGATGGCGATTCGCGAGGCGGCGCGGCGATTTCGATCCGTTCTGTGACCGGCATTCCGATCAAATTCATCGGCACGGGCGAAAAACTCGACGCGCTCGAATCGTACGACCCCTCTCGCCTTTCCTCCCGTATACTTGGAATGGGAGACATCATCGGCTTGATCGAAAAAGCCGAATCTGCCTACGATGCCGAGACCGCTGAAAAGCAAGCCCGGAAAATGATGAAGGGCGAGTTCTCTTTGGAGGACTGGCTCGAGCAAATGAAACAAATGAAAAAGATGGGTCCGCTTTCGCAGATCATGGAAATGCTGCCCGGGCAGATGGGGCAGGCTGCCCGCGGTATCGACCCGTCGCTTGTGGAAGACCAGTTCAAGCTGTCTGAAGCCATTATCAATTCGATGACCTTGAAGGAACGCCGCGATCCCGACCTTTTGAACGCCTCGCGCCGCCGCCGCATCGCCGCGGGTTCCGGCATGGATGTGCAGGATGTCAACCGGCTCATCAAGCAATTTCGCGAAGCGCAGAAATTGATGAAGACCCTGCAAAAAACGGGCGGCAAGGGATTGGGCAGGTTATTCGGATAACTTCCTGACCCATTCGTCATGATTGAAAAAGAGACGGTCCACAGCGAACCGTCTCTTTTTCATTACCTGCCTGCGGCAACGATTGTATTTCTATTGAATATGCGGCGTGACCCAATCTTCGATCACTCCGGTATGGTTAAGATAATCCTGCGGACCACTGACGGGCAGCCAGCCAGTGGTATATCCAGTGGACGTTTGTGAGACGACCACTTCCACCCAGGTGCGGCGATAGGTGGCATCATATGTGACAGAGTTCGTCCTATAATAAAACGTTCTGCCTTTCGTGTGATCATCCGCCAAAACGATCTTGCCCGCGTAACTGGGCTGGTTGCGGATATTGACACCCTTCCTGGCTGTGACGGTCAGTACTCCGTCAAAATTTGCAGGCGGAGGATAGGCGGGAGGCGTGACAACAGGAGGCGGTGTATACGGCGGGACGTAGACCGGAGGGTTGTATCCTGTCGGGACGGCGATGACCTGCCCGGCGTAGATCAAGTTTGGATTGCGAATCTGCGGGTTGGCGGCAAGAAGCGCCTTGAGCGTTATCCCGTTCGCCGCAGCGATCTTTGCAAGCGTGTCTCCCCAGCGGACGGTGTAGTTCCCGCCGGAGACAGGAGGCAGGTAAGGCGGATAGTAGTTGTACCCGCTTGGGATGTAGAGAATCTGACCTGCGTACACCCACCAGCCTAAGCCCGGGTTTGCGGCGCGTATGGCGTCCACCGATGTTCCGCAAAACGCCGCGATCCCGCTTAAGGTATCTCCCCATTGAACGGTGATGTAGCTGGCGCAGTTGCCCCAGGCGCGGGCGCTGCCAGCCGAAGTAAACGACGAGACCAGCACCGCGAGTATCAAAGCCCCTTGAAGCAATCTTTTCGATATCATGGCGTCCTCTTTTCGTGAAAAATCATCCTCTCCTTGTGATTCTGATGCATTTAAAGAATACTCGGTATGGAACACTTGTCAACAAGCAGTTTTTTTCTTATTTTTGCCCATGGGAGGATAGGCTCGGCGCATTAACAGCCACACCGACGACCAGGACCAGCAGATACACCCACGCCAGAGGTTTCGATAGATCGAAGCTGGGGAAGTATCGCCCCAATGCGATCACTTGCAGAATACAAAACGCGAAGAGACTCATGCGCGCACCCTGTGTGTTGGAAGTATTGTTTTCCTTGGTGATGGACACACAGGCGAGACCATATGCCATGAACCAGGCGCTGACGGCTCGCGAGGTGAGCGGGGATAACTCCCAGGGCCAGGCGGGAATGATGCTGACGGGCGCAAGGAATAAAATAAACGCTGCTGGAATCGTCACAGCCGCCTGGAACAGGTTCCCATAGCGCACCCAGGCCGGGAACGGTTTTGCACCGACCGTCTCATCCTTGCTGCGCCCAAAGGCGAACCATATCCATAAAAATAGAAACGGCGTAACGGCATAGACGATGATCCATACCCAGGTGACGAAGCGGGTGAGAAATGGCGGGTCGTTCAAATGGAATTTATCGAGATGTAAAAAGGTGGCGATTCCCAAAATTCCGGTCGCCGCCAACGAAGTAAGGCCTGTCGTGCGCGCCGAGACGGTGGGCGTCTCCCACCAGTTGCGATACGCGACCACCATCGCCGCCCAATAGCCCGCACCCAAAAACGCGGCGGTGAGGGGAAGAGAGATCGTCCACGCAAAGTAGACGTCGGTCTGTTCAGACAGGATGAAGAGTTGAACCCCTGCGATAAAGAGCAGAGGCAGCGCCACAAAACGTACAAATAAACGGGGGAAGGGGGAAGCAGCAGACATGAATACCTCCATTGAAAAAGTTTTAGAATTATGTTTATTAAACCCGGATGACGGAGCCTGGGTGCGCGTGGATATAAAACCCCTCTTGCGTGTATATCGCTTTATGCTTCAGGTACGATGATTTTAATTATGATACGATTAACGTGTATAGGGAGGTTTCCTTTTTCTGCTAAGGAGAAATGATGGTGCGTCTAAAATCACCTGTGCGCCTGGAATGGGTGGATCCAGCGATTTGCTCGACAGAGTACAGATTGAAGATCATCGGTCGTTTGCCGTTCTTCCACCATCTGCTTGCGGAGGCGATAATCAAAATCAACGACCTGTTTCATGACCACGATTTTTCTTTGGGTGAGCGGATTTATCTCGAAGGGGATCAGGCGGATCATTTATATCTTGTGGCAAGGGGAAAAGTGAAACTGGTTCGCAGCACCAGCTCGGGACGGGAAGTGCTGCTGGATATCTTACCCGGGGGCGAATACTTTGGGACTCTAACGGTGTTCGGTAGGCGTGCCCACACTGAGACCGCCATTGCCCAGACCGATTGTTGTATCCTTCAAATTTCGTCGGTGGATTTTGAAAGGATTCTTGCAAAGCACCCTGATGTGATGCGCAAGGTTCTCGAAGCGGTCAGCAAACGCCTTGCGGAATCGCAGGAGATCGTCCGGCAGTTGAGTGCTTACACCGCCGAACAACGCATCGCCTCGGCGCTGCTGCGCCTGGCAGGGAAACTGGGTGAAGCGCGCAGTCAGGGAGTGCTGATCCAGTTGCCGTTTTCGCGTCAGGACTTGGCAGCCATGACCGGGTCCACGACTGAGACGGTGAGTCGAATAATGAGTCGTTTTGTTGAGGATGGGCTGGTCAAGTCCGGGCGCAAGTGGGTGACGATCAAGGACATGAATCGGTTGGAAGAGTTGACAAAAAAGGGTGCAGTTAATTGACCTGCATCATGGATGTTTTTGATGGGGAGGAGTACATTCAGGGTGTAAATCGTTCAAAATGTAAAAGGAGATAAACCATGAATACCCTGACCCAACCCCTGCGCGACGAGCACAAAGAATTGTTCCCGCATGTGGACCACATCCGCCAGATTGCGGAATTGATCGGCGATGCTCCCGTTGTCGAGATTCGCCGCGGCGTGGAGGAAGTTTATGACTTCCTAGCCAATCACCTGAAGCCGCATGCGGAAGCGGAAGACGCGGCGCTTTATCCCATAGTGCAAAAAGTGCTTGGCAGCCCCGACGCCACCAAAACGATGAGCCGCGATCACGTTGAAGTCGGCCGCTATATCAAAGAACTTGCAGCCTTGAAAGATGGATTGACGGATAAGCCGTTGACACCGGCTCAAGTAACAGCCCTGCGGCGCGTGCTCTTTGGTGTGTACGGACTCGTCAAAGTCCATTTCGCCAAGGAAGAGGAGGTCTACCTTCCCCTTCTCGACCAGCGCCTGACCCCCGAGACAGCGCAGGAAATGTTCGAGCGCATGGAAGCCGCGGCTCACGAAGCAAAACACATTCACGCACACTCATAGATTACAAGAGACGGCGGCCGGAGCCGTCTCTTGTTACTTTCCTTCATGCTTCCCCATTTACCTGCAATCCGAAGTATTCATCGGAATCCGTGTTGAACTTGAATTGAAAATAACACGCCCCGCCATCCAGCACCATGACGAATTCTTTTTTCCAGTCCAGGCCGGTTGCATTGCAGAAGTAATTGGCGTAGATGACCTTTTTGCCTTCAAGCACCAACCCCACGTATTGGCGGTTGTACTCATTCAATCGCTCCCACACTGGCGAACCGGTTATATAAAAAGAGGATTGGTTCTCCCGTAGATAGTCAGGCAAGCCGTCCTCTACTGACTGGATATCCGCTTCAGTAGGCGACCAGTATTCGACATCATCGGTGAAAAGCCAGTCAAGCATTTGGTCAGCCTGGGCAACCTCTGCAGAAAATGCGACCCAATTTTCACCCTCTACGTTTGGGGCGGGCGGGGTACAGGCTGTCAGGAACAGGAAAAGGACGAGGAAGGCTTTTCTGGTTTTGTGCATGTGAATTCTCCTTGATATAAAAACGTGGAAGAGGAGATTTTGCTTCTTCAATCGACAATGAACAATTTTGCTCCTGTATTCGTATAAGAGCGGTGTGGTTCCGCGTTGTCAGCCACCTGATAGCTGACCCCCGGTGTCAATACGAACTTTCTTCCATCTGCAAGTTCGGTGTGGAGTTCGCCCTCCAGGCAGAACAAAATATGACCTTTTGTACACCAATGATTGGCAAGGTAGCCGGGGCTGTACTCAACGAGGCGGACACGGATGATATCGAAGTGCCGGGTGCGCCAATATGCGACACCTGTTTCCCCCTGGTGTTCGGTCGGGACGATATCTGACCAGTTGGTTGTGCCGAAAGGAATATTTTTCATTTCCATATTATTGAACTCCAGCAATCCTAATCAACCGTCAACGTTTTCGACAAATTCCTCGGAAAATCCGGGTCGAATCCGCGCATCACGCTCATGTGATACGACAGCAACTGCAGCGGCAGCACGCCCAGCAAGGCGGAAATCTGCGGGTCAGATTTGGGAAGTACAATCACATTGTCCGCGTTCGCGCGCAGGCGGGCGTCCTCTTCGGCGATGACGATGGTCCGTGCGCCGCGGACTTTCACTTCGTTGAGTCCGCTAATGATCAGCGGCACATCTTTCGGTCCTGCCACGAAGATGATGGGAAAACCCTTGCTCACCGCAGAGAGCGGTCCGTGTTTGAACTCGGTCGAGAGCATCCCTTCGCAATGGGCGTAAGTGATCTCTTTCAATTTCAAGGCACCTTCGAGCGCGATGGGATAGGTTGCGCCATAGCCGAGGCAGTACATATCGTTCCACTCGTTGATGTCCCTGGCGATAACTTTGATCTGTGGTGCGACCATATCGAGAGTCTTGTCCATCAGGTCGGGGATACTGCCCAACTCTTGAACATCTTTGCCTGCCAGCTTATACGCGAGATACAAAAAAGTCACGACCTGGTTGGTAAAAGTCTTCGTGGCAGGGACGCTGATTTCATATCCGCAGCACAAGGGTAGACAGAGCGAGGCGCTCTTCGTCAAGGTCGAGCCGACCACGTTTGCCAATCCGAAACATGCCATGCCGCGCGCCTCCGCCGCGTCCAATGCGTTAAGCACATCTTTGGTCTCGCCCGATTGACTGACGAAAATACCCACGTCGTCGTGATTCACGGCGGGTGCATATTGCGCGATGAATTGCGGCGCCAACACAGGGATGGCCGGCTTACCTGCCAACTGAGCGAAATACACGGCTCCGACGGATGCGGCGTGATAACTCGTGCCGCATCCGATGAAATATAGATGGCGTGCATTCTTCATCTTCTCGACCAGCGCAGCCACTTCGCGATTGCCGTTCAACACATGCGATAACTCACGGGCGACTTGTGCCTGCTCGTGGATCTCCTTCAACATGAAATGCGGATACCCGCCCTTTTGCACCGCATCCATCGACTCCGTAACTGTTTCTGGCATTCGGTCAATTTTCTTTCCATCCTTGACCGACCGCACCTCGACCTTGTCTGCCCATAATGTGACGATCTCCCCATCCTGCGGGCGGATCACTTCGCGCGTCAGCGGCAATATCGAAGGCAGGTCCGATGAAACACACGTAAAGCCCTCGCCGAGTCCCACCACCATACCGGAACCTTTTTTAAAGGCATAGAGTTTGTCGTCATTTGCGCGCCCGATGACAAAGGCATAGTCGCCTTCGAGATCACCATAGGCAAGGCGAATGGCGTCGATGAATTCATAACCGCGATTGATATATCGTTCCACTGTATGCACGCAAGTCTCGCCATCGTTCTGCGAACGGACGGTCATGCCCTCGGCAATGAATTGCTCGCGCAATTCCACGTTGTTGACCACGTTGCCGTTGTGCGCACCGACCATGTCGCCATCCGAGTCGATGTGCGGCTGCGCATTGATTTGAGAAGGTTCACCGAACGTTGCCCAGCGCAGCTGGGTGATACCGCGCTGTCCGCGCATGTCGGCGATCTTGTATTTCGCCGCGACCGAATCGACCTTGCCTACATCCTTGCGTAGATCGATCCTGCCGTTGTTCAAGGTCGCCGCCCCGACCGAGTCGTAGCCGCGGTAGGTGAGCCGTTTTGCCGCTTCGATCAAAATGGGACCAAGTTCCACTTCATTTGTTGTTACGTATCCGAAAATTCCGCACATACAATTCTCCTGTTAAGTTTCTACTCGGTGGTCGAATGTGGCGCGAAGCGTCACATATCGCGACCACAGGGTTTCCTTCAATCCAACTTCAAATTCCCGTTTTCATCGAACGGGAAGTGTGGATTGTACGCCACTTCCCACCGGTAGTCATCGGGATCGGCAAAATGGGAACTGTACCCGCCCCGGAAAACTATTCGCGGTTCCTTGACGATCTTCACGTCTATCGTTTTCAAGTCGCGGATGGTCTCATCCACCTTGGCTTCACTGCGGGCATTGTATGCCAGGGTGCCGCCTGAAAATCCGCCGCCAGTCGGGGAGGTCATGGCGCCCCCCGCCAGTTTCTCGCGTGTGTAGAGCTCCAGCACGATGACTCCCGCCTGAATCTAATTATCCTGTCACAGATTCCTGAAAACTTTAGTCACCCAATGTCCAGCCACTGCGCTTACCGTTACAAGAATCATGTATGGGATGCCGTAAAAAATGGCGTACAACATAACATATCCCATGCACCTGCCGAAGTCATTGTTCCCATCGCCGTTGTCCTGTCCCACGCAAAGCGGCGTGGCATTAATCACAGAAATAGCAAGCAATGCAAGTGTCATTGCTGCAAATCCCGCCGCGATGATCCAGATCCACTTCGGCCGAACTCGCGGTGATTGGATGAATCCCAAAAGCAGAGCGCTGCCAAATAGGACCGATACGCCAGTCAATATCGAAGGCCAATAATATTCCTTATGCATTTTGCTCGATATCACCAAAAGGAAAAAAAGCGAGCCCGGCAACGCTGTGAAAAACGCTGTGGAAATCCGTGTGATGATGGACATGATAAGGCCTCCACGGTTAATTTTGCAGAAAGGCTCTATCAGACTCTTTCGGTTTATTTCAAATCCCATCAGGAATTTGTACGTTCCCAGGCGTGACGCCAGGACTTCCTCCGCCGCCATCAGGATGGGATCTGGCTCTGTATCTCTATTTGAATGTAGCCCTAACTTCCGCACAATCGATAAGTCCATTAATTTTGTATCGGCATGAGGTAAGTATCTCAACAGCCGGTAAGGATCTATGCATCATAAAGTTTCATCGCCCCACCGATCAACAACAGCAACACTCCCAGCCCACCCGCCGCCAGAACAATCGAGTAGGCAAATGCGTCGCCGGCTCCGCCGTACAAATATCTCCACAGCCACACCTCGTTATTTTCCAGCAGGACAGCCTCCACATAAAATTGATTCTCCGCTGACGCAAAGCAGTCCGCATTTGAACGTGAGGTCGGTTCTCCGGGAGGCGAAGGAGGATGAAATCGACTGGTAATGTTTACTTCACAAGGTTCGCCGTAAAGCCCCTCGATTGCCGCGTCATACGGCGCCCATGGCTCATCCTGCCATGCATACAAATACGCCATGAAAGAGTTTCCGTTTTCCGTGAATGCGCGCACATACCCGAAGGAGGTCAATTCGATGGATGTTGCCCGCCCGGGAAGGGGCGGTAATTGCTCCCATTTTGTCCCGATTTCAGGCCGTGCCACGCTGAAAAATTAACAGATGAACACGATCACAAGCCAGATGACCGCTACAATCATTACACGATTTGCCCGGGAGATCATTTTGTGCCCGCTTCTGATGATGATTGTATGACCTTTGGATTATTCTCCATCCGACGATCCCCACAGATTTTACAAAAGCACTTTCTTCGTCGCATCGAATGCCAGTGGTGGCAAGTGATCCCGCTCGAACCATTCCACCGCATCGGCATCGTCAGCGGGAGACATCTCTCCGCTCACGACTTCGGCGGCATACACAATGATGAAGTCCGCGCCGCGCTCGTGTTCGCGGCCTGAAATGACGTCATACACGCGCGTCACCCGCACTTTGAGGCCTGTTTCCTCCATACATTCCCTTGCCGCTGCCTCAGCCGGGTCTTCGCCGCCGTTTACAAAACCCGCAGGCAAAGTCCATAATCCGCGAAATGGATCATTGGCGCGCTGCACCAGCAAAACACGGTTGCCTTCTTCCACAAGGACAGCCGCGGCAACTTTCGGGTCTTGAAAATGGATCCACCCGCACTGCGGACAAACAGGTCGAATCGCGCCAAACCTTTCTTCGCGAATCATTTTTGCCGAGCAGCGCGGGCAGAACTTGAAATGCTCATCTCTTGCCATGCCTGGTTTTATATCACCAACCCACCACATGGACAAGCCGTTAATGGATTTCCACCTCCGCCGGTTGAGGATTCGGCATCACGGGGTTGGATGGGATCACCGACGATGGATCCGAATGTTCGGTTTCGCCGCCTTCGCGGTCGGTTTTTTCCTTACCGCCTTCCGAAACGACAGGCAGGTTGAAACTCATCGTGATCGAGCACAAGGCTGCGTTGTCCGCGCCAAACGCGGTAACGATGACCTGGTAATCGCCGACTTGATCATAATTCTCGAGAAACAGATCTTTCGAAGAGCCGTCCACATCATAAGACACAGGCGAGCCGTTCGGGGTGAGCACGGTCAACGAGTAGCCAAGGGCGGAAGGATGATCGGTCCAATCGAATGCTACCGCTCCGGTAGGGGGCAATTCTCCCGCGGTGGATGAAGAGGCGGGCGATGTCCATTCCATCGGGCAGACGAGCCTGGGTTGCGCTTCATTGGAAGAAGACGAGGCGACCTTTTGGTGTTGTTGCGTTTGCGCGATTTCGGTAAACCCGAATAACCCCGCGCAAAGAGTGATAATAGCCCCGGCCATCATCCACAGAAAAAACGTATTTCTTTTGTTATTCATTACAAACTCCTGAGACAATTTCTATAAATTTACAACGGGCGCTATTTTACGGATTTGCTTGCAAAATAAAATCCCCTATCCGGGGTGACCCAGATAAGGGACAAGACCATTTGTACCAAACGAGTAACTATCGCCACTTGTTTCGTGCTGATAGACGCATAATCCATAAAACAACTCCTCCAGCAATGGCAATGACGAGGAATGCCAATGTCCAGTTGATGGAGGGAGGTGGCTCAGGCGTGACTTCGGGCTGGTTAGCCGTTCCCTGAGATGAATCCTGCGAGGTTGCCCCTGCTTCACCCTCTTTTGCAATTGGCGAGGGTTCTGCCATCCGCGCGCCTTCCGTTGGAATGACGGAGGAGGTTGAAGTGGGAACGGCCGCTGGGGCAATGTCTTCCGGCGGAGCTTCTGTGGCGGGCGCCATTTCTGCGGCGAAGGCCTCCTCGGTTGCGGCGGGACCTGTTTGCGAGAGGGGTTCCTCCATCGCAGGCGCTTCTGTTGCTGCAGCTTCCTCGCATGGACCGTCGCATCCGCCGCCCATCCCGCCAATGGGAGCGGGCACTGCTGCGCCAAACCCGAATGTGAATCGGGGGGTCAGCATGTTTGTTGTGATGGAACACAGGAACAGGAAGGCGGCGAAGACGGTTGCAAACCGAATCAAAGGATAACTTCGCGGCAGCGGCGGTTTGAGTCCTACCATCTGGCGAGTCAATGTGAAATTACGCGGCGCCTTGCGTGCGGGAAGTCCGCGCAGAAGGCCGCGGGCGATGCGAAGGTCGTTGAGAATCGAATCAAGTTCCGGGTCCGATTTGAGCCGGGTTTCCAATCGAGCTGAATCAGTTTGGTTGAGATTCCCATCCAGATACGCGGAAAGATTCTCGATATCGCGAAAGTTTTTCATCATACACGCTCCTCATTCAGACGAAATGAAGAGGGCAAAAGTTCCTCGAATGAACGCAGGCATTCACGCAATCGCAGCCGCGCGCGGGCGAGACGGCTTTTTATCGTGCCAAGCGGAACGTTCGATGCAGCGGCGACCTCCGTGTAATCCAAGCCTTGCACATCGGCGAGGACGACAACGGTGCGGAATTCGGTTGGCAAAGCATCGAGACAATGTTGGATGGCGTGTTCGAGTTCGTCGGCTTCGGCTTTTTGCGCGGGAGTCATATTCGTGTCGGCGAGCCACTTGGGAGAATCGATTTCATCGCCGTCGCTGGTTTCGGGTTCGAGCGGTGTTGTGGGGCGTCGTTTCTGGCGTCGCAGTTCATCGAGGCAGGCATTTGTTACCGTGCGGAGGATCCACGCCTTGAACGAGCCGCCGCGAAACGTTCTGATGCTTTGAAAAGCGGAAATGAAGGCTTCCTGGGCGGCGTCCTGCGCCATGTCATCGTCCCCGAGGATGCGCACGGCTGTGTTGAAGACAGCATCCTGATAATTGAGGATGAGTGTGTTGAAGGAGTTCAAGTCGCCCTGCTGCGCGGAGGTGATAAGTGCAGTTTCATCCATGAGTTTATTGTACCCGCTTTGTTTTATATTGATTTTCTGCGTTTTACAATGAAAAGATAAAGCCATCGCCATACGGTCATCCCGAATGCGTTCGTTACGCCAAGGACGAAGGTGAAGAGCGGTGAAACCGATTCGCCGAGCCAGACACTTCGGAGGATGACGGCAAACGGAACGATGAAAGCAAATGCGAGTGGAATCCTGAGCAGGTTTTTCTTTTCATCGATTATGGCTTCATCGAATAGACCAAACCAGGGAGTCAGAAGGAACCAACCAAGCCCCACAGGGAAGAACGCCGCCGCCATGCGCGGGAGATAGGAAAGCCCGGTCTCTCCGTGCGATGCGAATCCGATGACGGTTATGAGGATGAAGGCGGCGATGTCGCCGAAGATGAGAGTGGATTTCTTAGTCATGACCTTATCCTGTCGATGTGAAGAAAAGCCGAAGCGATGACATTACTCCCTTCTTCCTTTCAGGACGATCCGAATCGGAGTGCCCATGAATCCATATTCCGCCCGGATTTGGTTTTCGAGGTAGCGCAGATATGTGAAATGCATCAACGAAGGATCGTTTACATAGATCATGAAGGTCGGCGGGTCGCTGCGGACCTGCGTGCCGTAATACATCCTTAGCGAACGCCCGGCATGGCTCGGGTGCGGATGCGCATCCTGCGCAGTGTGGATGATCTCGTTGATCTTGGATGTCGTCAGCCGCGCCAGACGTTCCTCCTGCACGCGTAATGCCAAAGGCAGCACCTGGTCCACTCGTTGACCGGTTTTGGCGGAAATATACAGGATGGGGACATATGCGACGAAGTTCAACTCATCCAGGATCTTTTCGGTGTAGGCATCCATGGTCGTGCCGTCTTTTACCACGGCATCCCATTTGTTGACCAATACCACGCAGGATTTCCACTCGTCCTTGATGAAACCGGCGATATGCGCATCTTGAGTGGTGATGCCGGTAGTGGCGTCGATCATCAACAATGAAACATCCGCGCGCTCGATGGCTTTGAACGAACGGATGACGCTGTATTCCTCAATGCCTTTTTCGATCTTGCCGCGCCTGCGGATGCCAGCTGTATCGATCAATGTGATGGGCAACCCGCCGAATTCGAATTTCGTATCGATGGCGTCGCGCGTCGTCCCGGCGATCGGGCTGACAATAACACGCTCCTCGCCGACAAGTTTATTGAGTAAACTCGATTTCCCCGCATTGGGTTTGCCAACGATGGCGATCTTTACGCTGTTGTCTTCCTCTTCTTCCTCTTGTTCCGGGAAGGAAGCCACAAGTGCGTCGAGCAGGTCGCCGGTATCTGTTCCGTGAATCGCGGAAATGGGATAGGGATCGCCCAGACCAAGTTCATAGAATTCCGACGCGGATTCCCGCCTCTCCTTTGATTCGCATTTGTTCACAACCATGAAGATGGGCGGCAGGAAACTTCCATCCGGCTGTTTTCTTTGCATCCGTCGCAAAATATCCGCTACTTCCCGGTCCGGTTCGGTGACTCCGGTTTCTCCATCTGTTACGAACACCACAGCATCCGCCTCTTGGATCGCGGCTTGGGCTTGCCGGCGTATGTCCCCGATAAAGTCGGCGGAACCCACCGAGAGCGGAGTCCGACTGCCGTGAGTTGGGTCGATGCCTCCCGTGTCGACGACGGTGAAGGATCGGGCATTCCATTCCGCGTCACCGAAGAGACGGTCGCGGGTCGTGCCGGGAGTATCGTCAACGATGGCCATGCGCTCTCCAACCAGGCGATTGAACAGCGTTGATTTTCCGACGTTCGGTCGGCCGACAAGTGCAACGATGGGCTTCATAAGATTATTTTACTTTATGGCTTTGGGGTCGGAGTCGGCGTACTCGCATCGAGAGGAGTGAGCGATATTTCGATCGTGTTCGGCAGGATCGATTCCGCCGCGATATTTGACACGAGAACCTCCACAACCGGCGCGAGTTGATACGTCCCCTCGCCGAGCCCGGTCAGGTCCACGGTCACCCGGACAGATTGCCGCGTGAGCGTATCCAGAATGGGAAGCGGACCGGATAGGATGATATCGACGCTTGTCGGCGAGATCTGCACGTTCAGATCGCTATCCAACCCGATGATCTCGATGCGCTGACCGGACAAAGTCACGCTGCTTTCTATCGGCGAGACTCCTGCCTGGACAAGAACCGTTTGTTCGCCGATGACAGAAATGCCTGCCGGTAAACTGAGCTTTAGTCGCGTTGTTATATCATCCTGGGCGTTTTGCAGGTCAAGCGGTTGTGTTTCCAAAACACCTGGGAGACTGTTCACCAAAGCGGGATCTTCCGAATAGATCGTCACCACAGGCGGCGAAACTGAAATGTCGGTCAGGCGGTATCCGCTCGCCACGCGACCCAGTGTTGTAACTTTCACCGCCACATCGCGATAACCGCCTTGCTGCGTTACAGGCAATACGACATGAACAGACTCTGGCGAAACTGTCACGCCGCTGACGGGCTGACCGCGCTCATCGAGCGCCTCCACTTTGATGAATTGATCGTAATTTTCTCGGATGCGATTCAAATCGACGGAAACACGCGCACGCGTCACTTCCTGGACCCTGGATTGAGCGCCAGACACGATAACGGACACTGGCTCGAGGCTGATCTCCCCGACTTGATATCCGATCGCGACTTCCCCTGAAATGCGGACATCCAAATCCATTGGCTTGGTGATAAGCGGCTCCAGGATGAAAGAGATCGTTTTCGGCGTTACGGAGACGATCTGAACGGGTCTTGCATCCACTTGAATCTGAAGATCGAGACTATGCTCTCCTGAACTGAGGCTGGAAATATCGAGGATTGCGCGCACGACCTGCGGGTCGGCTTCGATGATTTTCCATACTGAGGCGGGTGCCCGCAGGCTGACTTCAACCTCCTTTGGGATCGATTCGCTGAATACAAGATTCGCTGGCTGTCCGATGATCTCTATTGGGACCGGCGCTTCGAGCGCGCGCATCTGGTTCGGGTCTGCCGAGGTGACCGAAGAGATCCACACTGCCACAGCGAGCGCGAACGCCCAAAGGAACGTGCGATAGTTATTGACGACCCAGCGAAACATTTTTTGCATCGTGGATTATTTTTCTTCCTTGCGATTCAGCCTGCCTGAGAAGAACCTGCCGATGATACCCGCTCTTTGTTCCGCGCCGCTCGGACGGAAGAAAGCCGCTAGAATATTTTCCAATCGGTCAGGGTCGAGGCGCCTCAACATTCTGCCGGAATGGGCGATGGAGATCGCGCCGCTTTCCTCTGAAACAACGATCGCTATGGCGTCACTCACCTCGGAAATGCCGAGTGAAGCGCGGTGCCTTAGACCCATCTGGCGTTCCGGCGTGCGGTTCAGGATTCCGCTGGCTGAAAGAGGAAGGACGCATGCTGCGGCAGCGACTTTTGAATCTACGATGATCACACCGCCGTCGTGCAAAGGCGTATTGGGGTAGAAGACCTGCAGCAGCAATTCCGGTGTGACCTTTGCGTTCAATTGCACACCAGTCTGGATGAAATCGTCGAGATGATCCAATCTTTGGATCACGATCAACGCTCCATGCTTTCGGGCTGAAAGTCGGGCCGCCGCGCTGACCACTGCCCGGATGGTTGTCATTAAAGCCTCATCAACCGGTTTGGATGCCGGGACGAAGGTTCCAGCGCGTCCGATACGTTCCAGCGCCCGGCGAATCTCGGGGGCAAAGATGACTGGCAGGGCAAGCAGCATCGCGGGCAGCGCATTCCGCGCAAACCAGGAAAATGCGGGCAATTCCACGAGGCTTGTGATCAGAGTGATCGCAACAATGAGCATGATCATACCGCGTAACAATGCCATGGCCTGCGTATCCCGCAGGGAATACAGAAGCACAAAGAAGATCAGCGTGACGAGCATGATATCCAAAACGCTCAGCCAGCTGACCCGTTGGAATATGAAAAAGAGGTTGTTTAGGAGTTCAGTCACAGATCTATTGGGACGGGTTCCTCGTCGCGGCTGATTGAAAACGCTTCGAAATCAGAGACTTTTCCATCAGAAAAAGTCCGCCCCGCTCTCTCAAATGTTGTTCAATCTAAATCGGACGCAGAACTCGATCCTGCCTTAATTGTTTAAAGAATAATACACTACCTGCCGGGGCGGCTTCGAGAGCGGCTTCCTGCCATGGCTGGACGCCGAGGCTATCGGGTGTGCGTTTTTCGTAACCGATCTTCTGCCAAAGAGCTTCCTGAGCCGCAAGCGCATCCATTGCAAATATCAACGAGACTTCGCTTTGCAGTTCGCGCGATGCGCTTTCCACGCCTTTCACGAGCGCGTCGAGAGCTTTTGCCGGGTCGAGTCGATCCTCAAGGAAAATATCGGTCGTGCGCGTGATGAGATTTTCCACCTGCCAGCCCGCCACGCCCACCGCCTGACCGTCCATTTGAAGCAGCATAAATGCCTTGTCGCCGAAGTTTTCCATCACCTCGTTTGCGTTTGTCTTTCGCCTGCCTTTGCTCAACTTTGTGATCAGGTCCGCAATTAGAGCGGCGTGCTTGGGTTTTCCGCGCTGGGTGGATAGTTCTCCGGTTCCAGCCTGCTTTTTTATCGGGGCGGCGTCCAGTGACAGGTCTTTCGCGCCCGGGACGATCTCCTTCCATGCCTCGCTGACCTGGTTCCAAAGGTCGTCGTACGATCCCGTATTCGTAATCACCATGTTCGCCATGTTCACTTTTTGTCTTTGAGACGATTGGGCGCGCGCGCGTTCGAGCGCTTGTTCGCGGGTGAAGCCGCGTTTTCGTACCAGCCGCTCCACCTGCACATCCTCGGGAGCATTTGTGACCCAGATCGAGTCGCATACTTTCCTCAAGTCACCTTCGAGGAGTTTGATCGCCTCGATCGCGATGACCGGTTGCGAGGCGCGCTGAATCAGCAACCGGGTCGCTTCGCGGACCAGCGGATGAACGATCTCCTCCAATTCCTTCATGGCTTCGGAATCATTAAACACGAGATTACCCAGTTTTTGACGGTCGATCTCGCCGTCACGGTTAAGAAGCCACTTACCGAATTTATCGATCACCGGCTGATATCCCGGCGCGCCTTTGGAATACGCGCGATGGGTTAGTGCGTCAGCATCGATGGTGTACGCGCCCAAATGCTCCAACATGCGGCGTACCACGCTTTTTCCGGTGGCGATGTTTCCGGTAAGGCCGATTACGAATTTTCCTGGCAGATTGCTCAAGGGGATTCCTCTTGGGGTGGCGGGGGTAGACCTTTTGTCAATTTTAATGTCTTTTCCAGAAATGTCCACCTTTGTTCATTGAACTCGGATGGCAGTCGCGAGGCGATGACCTCATTCAAAGGCTCCTAAAAATTCCACGAAATGCTTATCTACCCATGATGACCTTATTAGACCGCTTGCATAAGTGCTCCCGCCGCAGTCCCCGGCGGCGGGGACGCTTCCTTGAGCAAGATAAAATTGTGACTTTTGCAAGAAGTCTATTGTAATTTTGTTCATTGTAGTTGACTCTGGCATCCAGCGAGGGTATCATCGATTTACTTCAGGCTGGTCGGGCAATCGCGGTCCTGCGTTGTCGGGATCGAGGAAAGTCCGCACTCCTAGAGAGCACGGCGTCGGAGAGTACCCCGGGGCGGGGAAGCCGCCGAGAGGCGCGAACCTGCCGGAATGGGCCACAGAAACAAGTCGCTCCCTCATACCCAACCCGTCTCCCTCAGGGAGAGGGGCGAATAGGTGAGGGTAGTCAGAGTGAAAAGGTGGTGTAAGAGACCACCGGCGCGCGCAGTAATGCGTGCGGCCAGGTAACCCCCGCCGGGAGCAAGGCCAAGCAGGGACGATTTCGTCTGTGGACGATGGGAGGCTGCTCGTCTCCTTACGCGCCCTTCCCTCCTGTGGGTTGGGTCAGTCCCGGGTAGGCTGCACCGAGCGGAGCGGAGACGCTTCGCCCAGAGAGATGATTGCACAGTGGCGTTTACGCCACGGACAGAATGCGGCTTATAGACCGGCCTGGAGCGCTTATTGGTATGAAATATCCGCGATTATCCGCCATCGTTCAGGACTTGCTTGCCCGGAGCGCACAACGGGAATCCATAAAACTCGCAGTAGGGGAACTTATCCTGGAAGAATCCCAACTCTACAAAGAATGGACTGATCTGACCTCGTCCACTTTCCTTGCTGGTACAAAATTGAATATCCGCGCCGTCCCTGCTGAACAGCAATGCATGTGGTGTTTTTTTGTCTATCGACCCGCCGGCGGTGGAACAACGTGTCCGCAATGCGGGAGTGTGGGCGCGAAAATCCTGCATGGAGAGGAATTCTATCTTGAAGAGAAATAAGAGGATGAGACTCGTTATCCTGGCAGTGACGATTTCATTGCTGATCATGCTTGCCTGTACCGTGCCCTCCGCGTCAACCCCGACCCCGGACCTGTTTGCCACATTGTCCGCTTCGACTCCGCTGGCTGTTGACTCGACTCTACAACCTGCTGCAAACGGTGAGCCGACCGGGAAGATCGTTTTTGTATGCCAGATGTTTAAAACGCAGGCGACGAATCAGATTTGCGTAATCAATGCCGACGGTTCCGGTTTTCGACGATTGACAACCGATAATAACCGTCAGAATTACTATCCGTCGCTTTCGCCGGACGGTAACAGCGTCGTCTATGCCGCATTCCGCGAGCCGAACATTTATGAGATCCATGAAATGAATCTGACGGGCGGCGAGGCAAAGCAACTCACCGACCGCCTCGGAAATGTGAACGGACCGGAGATCTCACCAGATGGAGATTTGATCGCATTTAAACTTTCCACAGCGAACACAAATCAGATCTGGTTGATGAGCCGCGACGGGACAAATCCTCATCCCTTGCCCAATGCCTCCGGCTGGGACCCGACCTGGTCGCCTGACGGCGCATACGTTTTGTTTGCTTCCGATATGCAGGGCGCGGTTCAACTTTACAGGATCAAGTCTGACGGGAGTGAACTGCTAAAGGTCAGCAACCTGCCTGCGATCCGCGGAAGAAGCGATTGGTCCCCCGATGGGTCGTTTATCGTCACGTATTCCGGCCAACCTTGGAACCGGGACGTTTACATCATGAACGCAGATGGGTCGAATTCCCGAATGTTGACTCCGACGGGCGGTAATTCGCAGGGACCGTCCATTTCGCCGGATGGACAATGGGTGGCGTTCACATCATATTTCGATCACTTCGGTGACATACATGGCTGCGAAATTTACGTCATCCGCGTGGATGGCACCGACCTTCGCCGCCTGACCAATAATGATTATTGTGATTATCAACCCCGCTGGGGACCATAACGTAGGCAGCGCCTTCTTGCGTTGCCGGGCTATACTCGAACAGTTGCGTTGGAGACCGCAACCTACACATTAGCAAAGGAGAATCGAATGGACATTAAAGGTAGAGTTGTAATTGTGACAGGCGCATCATCGGGTATCGGTGAAGCCACTGCTCGCGAGTTTGCGCGCGAGGGCGCGAAAGTGGTGCTCGCCGCGCGCCGTGTGGATAAACTCGAGTCGCTTGCAAAGGAGATCGATGCGATGGGGACAGGCGCGCAGGCTCATGTCGTTCAAGCCGATCTTGCCAAACTGGACGATATTCAAAAACTTGTCGATGAGACCGTTCAGGTGTTCGGGCACATCGATGTTTTGGTCAACAACGCCGGTTTTGGTCGGCTGGATTGGCTCGAAAATCTCGACCCCGTGAAAGACATTCAAGCGCAGATCGACGTGAACGTGATGGGCGTCATCCAGACGACGCGTCTCGTCCTGCCATTGATGATCAAACAACGAAGCGGAAGCATCGTAAACATGTGCTCGATGGCGGGATTGATCGGGACCCCCACATACACGATCTATTCGGCATCGAAACATGCCGTGCATGGATTTTCCGAAGCCTTGCGGCGCGAGGTCAAACCCTGGGGTATTGATGTATCGCTTGTCTATCCGGGCGGCGTGGTCACTGAGTTCGCATCCCATGCGGGGATCAAGCGCAAGACGAAAGCCACTACTCCCAAGTTCATGCTTTTGACGGCGGAGCAGGTTGGTCAGGCGGTCGTCAAATTGGTTCGCCGACCGCGCCGCATGTGGATCATCCCATGGATGTGGGGGTTTACGGTCTTTATGAATCGGTTCTTTCCTGGTTTTGTAGACAGTGTCAATATTAATCGCTTTACGATCCCCGAACGCGAAGACGAGTTGAAAGCAAAATAGTTCCTGTTTGAAACGCGACCTACGAACCTTTTAAGTCTTTCAAATTCAATTGATAGTTCACGCGACCGTTGTACTCGTTCGGTTCGTAGGTGAATAAGATATCCACGCGCTTCAGCATGGAATTGTGCCAGTCACCGAGCCGGAAACCGATGGCATCGTGAGTGACCCCCTTCGCGTCCTCAAGTGATAACTTCAGATGTTTGCCTTCCGCGCCGACGGTGCGCGAATTTTTGACTTTGACATCCCGCGCCACGAACGCGGCTTCGCGATTCCCGTAGCCGGTTGGTTCAAGGTACTTGAGCCCTTTCTCGTACACTTCGGGGCGCATTTCGGATAGGTCCACTTCCGCATCAGCCGTAAGGGTGGGCTTGAGTTCCATTCCCGACAATTTTTCTCCGGCAATGTTTTTTAAACGCAGAACAAGCTCAGTCAGATTTTCATTTCTCACGGTAAATCCCGCCGCCGCAGCATGACCGCCGTGCCGCACAAGCAGATCGGCGCATTGATCTAGCGCATCGGTGATATGGAACTCGGGGATGGAACGGCAGGAGCCGCGTGTCTCCTCTGCACCTTTTGAAGCGACGATGGCAGGACGGTAGTACTTTTCCGTCAACCTTGAAGCGGCAAGCCCAACAACGCCTGAGTTGAAGTCTTCGTGTGCGGCAAAAAGCAATTGGGCGTCCGGGTCGTCGCTCAATGCGATCTCCTCGGCGCGGGTTTGCATCTCGCGGGTGATTCGCTGCCGTTCACGATTCTGCATGTCCAATTGTTGGGCGAGTTCCCCGGCTTTGAAAACATCATTCGTGGTTAGCAATTCAAATGCCGCCAGGGCTTCTTTCAATCTTCCGGCCGCGTTCAGGCGCGGACCAAGCATAAAGCCGATGTGACCTGCGTTGATCTTTTTCAAGGCAAGGTCGGAGACCGCGGCGAGCGAGAACAATCCCTGCCGGGTCGTTTGACCCATTTGGCGCAATCCCTTTTTGACGAGCACGCGATTCTCGCCGACCAATGGGGCAAGATCGGCGACTGTTCCAAGCGCGACAAGGTCGAGCAAGGAATTCAAGATCTGACCATTGACCACATCTGCTTGATCGTTCTCTCTCAATAATCCTTCGGCAATTTTGTACGCAATCCCAACCCCGGCTAGGTCCTTATCGGGGTATGGATCGCCGTGACGTTTTGGGTTGATGACAGCGAAAGCGGGGGGCAGGTTGTCGTTATCGGGATGGTGATGGTCACTGATAATGAGATCAAGGCCGATAGTCCGGGCATGAGCCGCCTCGGCAGGTGAGCGGATGCCGCAATCCACGGTGATGACGAGTTTAACCCCGTCCGATTTGAGTTCGTCCAATGCGCTGTTATTGAGCCCGTACCCTTCGTCGAAGCGGTTGGGGATGTAACCGCGCACATCCGCGCCGAGATTCTTGAGAGCTTCGACAAGCAAGGCGGTCGCTGTGACTCCGTCCACGTCGTAGTCGCCGTAGATCGCGATGGGTTCGTTAGTTTGAACCGCGAATCGAATCCGTTCGACGGCGGCGCGCATGTCCGTTAGTTGGAACGGGTCGGTATTGATGTTCGGTTCCCCGCGCAGGAATGCGCGCGCAGAGGGATCGTCGGCGAAGCCGCGATTGTAAAGTACCTGACGTAACAGCGGAGGAAAAGCCGCCAGCGCCGAATCCGCTTCTGGTGTGATGCGAGGCGGAATGTTCCAATGTTTATCCTGAGCCATTTCGGGTGAACGGAGTATAAACGAGACTGGAGTCAACAGGAAGGGCGATGGATGATTCCGGCGGGGCGTGTATAATCTATTAAGGAGATTCCCATGAGAGAACTTGCGCCCGACGAGAAGATATCCACCGTCATCATTTACACTCCAGCGATGCTGATTCGTGGGGATCTAATCGTGCGAGAGAATATGCGTGTGAGCATCTGGCTCCGCACGCAGGGGGTGCCCAACTTCATTCATTTGCTCAAAGCGCATGTCATCCAGTTGGCGGGTTCTCCATCGAAGACGTATGCAAAGGAGGAAATATTCATCCCTACATCTGAGATCATCGGCTTTCACCTCGCTCCTCCTGCCCGCGATCCGGTGGATTACGAATCTTCTGAGATGAACCGCCGAATGCAGCCTGTGATGGTGCTGGCTGGCTCCTTCGAGATGAAGGGCCTCCTGCGCGTTTCGACCGCCACCGATATGGCGGCAAGTATCGATGTGATGAACACCACATGGCTTTCTTTATACGATACAGAGATAACGAATCCCTATGTGCCGCAATTGAATATTGCCGTGCCAATGCTGTTGGTGCGGCCAAACAAAGTGACGATCGGGTTATTGTAAGTTTGGCGGGTATTGCCGTTTTTTATACATGGAAAACCTCTCGTTGACCACGCCTGCGCTGCTATTCCCGACGGTTTCGTTGTTGATACTGGCGTATACCAATCGATTCCTGACCCTTGCCACAATCATCCGCAACCTGTACGACCGCTATCATGACAGCGGGGATCGAAACCTTCTCGCGCAGATCGATAACCTGCGCAGACGTGTGTACTTGATCCGCAACATGCAAATAGTGGGTGTGGTCAGTTTGCTGATGTGCGTTTTAAGCATGTTCGCCATTTTCGCCGGTTGGGCAGAGGGAGGAGCGTGGAGTTTTGGCGCGGCCTTGATGTTCATGATCGTCTCGCTTGGGATATCTTTGCATGAATTGACCATTTCGGCAGGCGCGCTCGATCTGTTGTTGACCGATCTCGAAGATGGCAAGGGGCGGTGATAGTGACGGGCAGAAAGATTACAGGCGTAATTTTGGAGAAAATAAAGAAGGAAAGAATCCTTGGCATCCGTGCGGGGAGCGAAGCGGGCCACCGTATCATCGGTATCTGGGCTGTGGTCGTGGAGGGACGTATCTTCGTCCGCTCATGGAGCATGAAACCGAAAAGTTGGTGGCGGGCGTTTCTCGAAGACCCGCATGGGAGCATCTTTGTGGGGGAGGGAGAATTCAGGGTGCGCAGCGTGCAAACGCGCAGCGAGCGGTTAAAGGACCTGGTCAGCGCGGCATATAAGGATAAGTACAACAAGCCTGGAGATTTAATGTTCGTGAAGGATATGTGCGGGAAAAAGTCGCGGGATACGACGATGGAATTACTGCCCGAATTCCCAGCTGTTAATAAATCAAGAATGTGATGATTATGACTCAGTCTTCGAGAAGCCGGGTCATGTCCGACGCGGAAACAGGGTGGCTGAGCAGATATCCCTGAACGTTATCGCACAATTGGTTGCGAAGAAATTCCAGCTGTTCGCCCTTTTCGACGCCTTCCGCCACCACTTCGAGACCAATGGAGCGAGCCATGGCGATGATCGCCATGATCAAGGATTCGTTTTTCTTGTTCGATTGGATATCACGGATGAACGACTGATCGATCTTCAGTATTTTGAGCGGGAATTGTTTCAAATAACTAAGCGATGAATACCCTGTCCCGAAATCGTCCAGCGATGTTTGAACTCCAAGCCGGTCCAGTTCGGTCAGGAGGCTATTGGTATATTCCATATCCTGGATGGCGACATTTTCTGTGATCTCGAGATGCAATCCTTTGCTATCCAACCCGGTCAGTGATAGGATGGTTGCCACTTTCTTTGTTAGTTCAGTATCCTGAAATTGCCGGGCAGACAAGTTAATCGACACCCAGAAATCAGGATGCCGGGAATCCCGCCAGATCTTTACTTGCGCGCAGGCGGAACGCAATACATGCTCTCCGATCGGAATGATGGCTCCGGTCTCCTCTGCAATATGGATGAAATCTTTCGGGTACAGGAGCCCCCTGTGAGGATGGTTCCAGCGCACCAAAGCCTCCGCGCCGACCGCCTTGTTGGTTGTTAGGGAGACGATCGGCTGATAATGGATGACCCACTCCTCCCGTTCAACGGCGCGCTTCAACTCCGCCTCCAGTCGAATTAACTCGACCGCATTGGTGTGCATGGTGGCGTCGAAGATCCGGTATTGATTCCCACCCTGTGCCTTTGCCACATACATGGCCGCATCCGCGTCACGAAGGAGTTCATCCGCTTTTGTGTACTTTTCGTTGAACAATGCGATACCGATGCTGGCGGTCGGGAAGCGCTCCACAGCGCCAAGCATGGTGGTCGTTTTCAATTGTGCCTTGATCCGGTTTGCGATCTGAAGCGCTTCGTTGATGTCAGGGATGGAGTTCAGGAGAATGGCAAATTCGTCTCCGCTCAGGCGGGAAACCGTATCTTCGTTCCGAATGCAATGCATTAAACGGTTGGCGATGGTGATCAGCAACTGGTCGCCAACTCCATGACCGAGGCTGTCATTGACCACTTTGAAGCGGTCAAGGTCAAGGAACATGACTGCAAACAGGTCGGATGGATTTCTTTTGATGCGCTCGAGTCGGTTTTGCAGCCGATCCAGGAAAAGGACCCGGTTTGGAAGCCCGGTCAGCGGGTCGTGAACGGCGTCGTGAGCGAGGCGTAACTCCGCGATTTTCCGGGCAGTGATGTCTGACTGTGATCCTGCCATTCGATACGGAGTATTCCTGGCGTCCCGGAAGGCCATTCCGCGGCTGAGAACCCAAAGATATTTTCCGGTAGCATGCTTGATCCGGTATTCACATTCGAAGTGGGAGCTCGTTCCCTTGAGGTGTGAGACCAGGTTTGCCTGGACGATTCTCTGGTCGTCTGGATGGATGCGATTGAACCATTCGTCAGTACCATTGCTGATCTGATCGTCCTTGAAGCCTAGAATCTCCTTCCAGCGGATTGAATAGTAGATTTCATTTGTCTGTAGGTTCCAGTCCCAGATGCCGTCATTGGCGGCGCGGACAGCCAGCGCATAGCGTTCTTCGCTTTCCCGCAGTTTCCGATTCATGCTGTGTTTGAAAAGCGCCATGGTAATGTTTGACTTCAATTCACGGGTGTCAAACGGCTTGAGGACGAAACCATATGCCTGGGCGAGCATGGCGGTTTGCAGGGTCATCGTATCGGCTTGTGTGCTGATAAAAACGACCGGAATATCCATATTGTCATGGATTTGCTTTGCTGCTTCGATGCTGCCCATTTTCCCCTTAAGGCGGATCTCTATCAAGACAAGATCCGGTTTTAGTTCTTCGACCATCTGAACAGTTGTTTCCCCGAGGCTGGCGATACCGACTACAATATATTCCAAATCTACCAGGATTTTGGAAAGGTCGCTGGCGGCTTGGGTGTCATCTTCCGCAATAACTATCCGCTCTTTTTGCATGATTCCTCAGGATCGGGATGAACTCAAACACCGCAAAGACGGATATTCAAGCGTGAACGCCCGTAGTTGAATCTTGGACTTGAAGATGAGAAGGCAATATCATTGTAGGTTATTATAGCAATTGCGATAATTTCTAGGGAGAATAATTTGTTCTTGCAATGGGATTGTAATTACAAAAACCAGCCGTTTACATAGATCTGCAATATTGCCGTCGAATTAAGATAAAATGCACCCTAATTCATTATTGGAGGCTGACATGGCAAAGGCTGAACTCAAGACCAAGGTCAATGACGCCAGTGTGGCGAAATTCCTCAACAGCGTCGCCGACGAGCAGAAACGTGACGACTGCTTCGAGATTCTCAAGATGATGAAGCAGGTTACCAAGGAGGAGCCGAAGATGTGGGGCTCGAGCATCGTCGGCTTTGGCAGTTATCACTACAAAGGAAAAAGCGGACGCGAAGGCGACTGGATGTTGACAGGTTTCTCGCCTCGCAAGCAAAACCTGACCTTGTACCTGATGGGCGGATTTGATACACATACCGCTTTGTTGAAAAAACTTGGTAAGTTCACCACCAGCGTGGGATGTTTGTATATTAAGAAGCTGGACGATGTGGACAAAAAAGTCCTGAAAGAGTTGGTGCAGGCGTCTGTTAAAAGGATCAAACAGTTGAGCAAATGATCCGGAAAGGCGCAGGCGGGTGAAATGTGGTGGCGAAAGTGGCAGTGACCAAAGTATTCAAGTTAGTTCGATATGGCATTCACCCAATCTCCAATACGGCACGGACGAGCATGTCTTCAGGGCGGTGAGAGAGCGCAAGTCTGAATGCAATTTGCAGGCAGGGGGAATTTATCCATTAAATGAACCGATGCATCCTAATAATAGATCCAATTAATCGAGGGTTCGTTTGCCAATTTATAATCGCCATCATCCTGTATAATCAGCGCGATGTTCGATTATAAAATCACAGCTAAAAACGATCGCGCTCGCACAGGAATTTTTTCCACCCCGCACGGCGAATTGATAACGCCCGTTTTCGCCCCGGTAGGTACGCAGGCAACCGTCAAAACATTAACCCCAGGGCATCTCGAAGAAATCAATGCATCCCTGGTGTTGAGCAATACGTATCATCTTTACCTGCGCCCGGGCGATGAACTTGTCCGCGACATGGGTGGTTTGCACAGATTCATGCAATGGCACAAACCCATGCTTACCGATTCGGGGGGCTTCCAGGTTTTCTCCCTTTCTCAAACCCGCAAGGTGGATGAGGAGGGTGTGACCTTCAAGAGTCATATCGATGGCTCGATCCACCGCTTCACGCCGGAAAAGTCCATTGCCATTCAGGAAAATCTTGGCGCGGATATCATCATGGCGTTCGATGAATGTTCCGACCCGAACGACCTCGACTACATCGAACAAGCCATGGAACGGACCCATCGTTGGGCAGAGCGTTCGCTCGAAGCCAAAACGCGTCCGGACCAAGCCTTGTTCGGGATCGTGCAAGGCGGCATCGATCCCACGCTGAGAACGGAATCTGCAAAATTCATCGCATCGCTGGATACGCCGGGTATCGCCATTGGCGGCCTTTCAGTGGGAGAGACCAAAAAGGAAATGCACGATACTCTGGATGTGGTCACGCCGCTTTTGCCGGAAGATAAGCCGCGTTATCTAATGGGCGTAGGCACGCCCGAAGACCTCATCAACGGCGTATTGCGCGGGATCGACATCTTCGATTGCGTCCTGCCGACGCGCCTGGCAAGGCACCATTCAGCTTTTTCGCCGGAGGGGCGGCTTAATTTGATGAACGCATCCTTTGCGCGCGATGGGCATCCGATCGATGAAACTTGCGATTGTTATTCCTGCAGGACGTTCACAAGGTCATATATCCGTCACCTGATCGTGGCGAAAGAATTGCTGGCAGGGACATTGATTTCGATTCATAATCTCCGTGCTTTGATCCGGTTAATGGAGAATATCCGCGTCTTTATCGCTGACGGCTCTTTTGAGTCCCGGGCGCCTGAATTGTTAAGGCAGTGGTCGAACAATGCTAAACGCGCTGAGATTGGAGCGGTGTAATTGGATTATTTTCATGCGGTCGTTCTGGGCATTGTGCAAGGCTTGACCGAATTCATCCCGGTCTCTTCGACAGCTCATCTGTTCATTGCCAGCAGCGTGCTTGGGCTTCCGTCAGATGCGCGGCTCTTTGCCTTCAATGTCATCATTCAACTGGGCACGGTGGCGGCGTTGCTGCTGTTTTTCTGGCAGGATATTTGGAGAATTGCCAGAGCTTTTCTTGATGGGATCAAAGAACGCAAACCATTCGTGGAATATCATTCACGGCTCGGATGGCTGGTGATCGTTGCCACCATCCCTGCTGGAATTGCCGGCCTGGTACTGAATCAATTCATAAAGAGCTTGTCCGCTGACCCATTATTATGGGCGGGGATTCGTTTATTGTTCACAGCGATTCTGTTGGCTGGCGTGGAATACTTCGATAAAAAGAGCCGCACACTTGAATCTGCCACCTGGATGGACGCCTTTTCTGTAGGGTTGTTCCAGGTGCTGGCGATCTTTCCCGGCGCGTCCCGTTCCGGCTCGACCATGGCGGGGGCGATGTTACGCGGCTTTGACCGCGCCTCAGCGGCGCGTTTTGCGTTTCTCATGTCTGCGCCGATCTTGGTGGCGGCGGGACTCTATGAAACCGTTCAAGTGATCATCCTGCCGAACACGACCGAGTTTTTGCCCATTCTCATTACCGGATTTGCCGTCTCGGCGATTGTGGGCTGGTTGGCAATCCGCTGGCTGATGGGATATTTGCGTCAGCACTCGTTGTATGTTTTTTCAATTTATTGTCTGGTATCAGGAGTCGTCGTCCTCTTGTTGAAATATTCAGGTTAACCTAATTTGCCTAATAAAAAGTAAGTCGAAATCCTAGAATTTTAAGTGCTTTAGTGTAAGGCTTTCAATGTAAACCTGAATAAATGGCTGGAACTGGAACCGATTATGGACACAAAAACCCTTCTCAAACTTCTCGTTGAAACCGAGTCCCCCTCGCACCAAAAAGCTGCCGTGGACAGGGTTGGGGCGATCATTGCCGACGAATCCCGAAGGACCGGAGCAAAAGTGGAATTTGTTTCGAACAAGGAAACAGGCGACCATGTCATTGCGCGTTGGGGCGGGGATGGAAAACCGATTTTGCTGGTCTGCCATATGGATACCGTATTTCCACTGGGCACCATAGGGAATTTCCCGTATCGGGAAGAAGAGGGAAAGATCATGGGACCCGGCGTATCGGACATGAAAGCCAGCATTGCCATCTCGCTCGGTGCGATCGAAGTCGCGTTGAAGGATGGGATGACTCGTCCCGTCACCCTGCTTTGCACATCGGATGAAGAAATCGGAAGCATTACCTCCCGCGATCTCATTATCAACATGGCAAGGGAGGCTGAGTTGACGCTTGTGATGGAACCCGCTTTGGTGGATGGATCGCTCAAAACCTGGCGCAAGGGCGTGGGGGGATTCACTGTCAAAGTGAAGGGACGGGCTGCGCACTCGGGTGGAGATCACGAGAAGGGACGTAACGCCATCGAAGAAATGGCGCACCAGGTGATCGCGATCCAAAAATTGACGGATTACGCCAAAAAGAGCACCGTCAACGTTGGCGTCATCAAAGGAGGGACGGTCTCGAATGTGGTGCCGGAGGAAGTTGAGATCGAAGTGGACGTGAGAGTCTTGCGAGTGGAGGAGTGGGATCGGATCGAATCGGCAATGAAAAGCCTCAAGCCGGTTCTCGATGGAACTTCGATCGAAGTGACAGGCGGGCTCAACCGACCCCCGATGCCTTTCGATGACGTTATGCAGGCTACGTTCAGAAAAGCACAGGTCATTGCAGGGGAGATCGGTATTGAGCTCAAAGCCGGAGGTACGGGCGGCGCCTCGGACGCGAATCTCATTGCGCCGCTTGGGCTTCCGGTATTAGATGGATTGGGCGCGATCGGCGAAGGCTATCATTCGGAACGTGAGTATATTTTTGCAGGCAGCCTTGCCCAGCGGATCAAATTGGTTTCTGCGCTGATGAAAAACTGGTAATTGTTTTGGGATGCGAAATGTATTTGCTTATAGACTGGGGATGATAGACCGTAGTCCATATTTTTCCATCCATGGTCTGTTGTCAATCGTCCTTATCCTTCTTCTTACATCTTTCCTGATTTCTTGCGCACCTTCGCGAACAGCGCAACCCTCTCAGGTCATCACAGCATTTTCCACCTCTTCAGCACAACCGTGGATGGTTGATCTTTTTGCCTGTGCAGAGGAATCTTCAATAACAGTGAAGCTTACAGCGGAGGAACCTGATATTTCTCTGTATATCGGTGAGCCGGAGACGTCGATCTTCCCGGTGTATCAGATCGATGAAGTGGAACTGTTGATCGTCACGCATCGTGAAAGCCAGGTGCGGAGTCTTTCAATCGAGGAGGTCCAGTCGTTGTTCGCTGGAGCGGGTGACCCTTCGGTACAGGTATGGGTGTATCCGTCGGGGTCGGATATGCAAAGGTTGTTTGACCAGGCTGTGATGCAGGGAAGAGGCGTGACCTCATCCGCCAGGGTGGCTGTGAATCCAAATCAGATGTCCGAGGTGATTAGTAACGAAATCAATGCGGTCGGCATCCTCTCACGGAGTTGGGCGGTTGAAAGCGTTCGCGAAATATATTCGCTGGGGAGATTTCCAGTCCTGGCTGTTCTAAGGGAAGAAGCGCAGGGAGCGGTGAAGTCGGTGATCGTGTGTTTGCAAAACAATTGAAAATGAACTGCAATTAAGCTTTTTGCGCTGGATTGCACAATAGGGGTAAAATTCGAATGATGTTATGAATACTCCCATTGTTGAACTCAAAAACGTATCCAAGACCTATTCAACGGCAGCCGGTGATTTCCCGGCATTGAAAAATATCAACCTAAAAGTGAATCCGGGCGAGTTCTTAGGGGTGGTGGGCAAGTCAGGCGCGGGAAAATCGACGCTCTTGAACATGATCAACGGCGTGGATGTGCTGACCAGCGGGGAAGTGATCGTCAATTCCAGCGGCTCGCGGATATACGTACATAACCTGAGCGAGGACCAAAAAGCGCTCTGGCGCGGACAGACGATGGGCGTGGTTTATCAGTCCTTCCAGTTGCTGCCAATGTTGACCCTGGTGGAAAATATTACTCTGCCCATGGATCTTGCGGAGAACTTCAAGCCGCGTGAGGCGCGTGAGAAGGCGATGGAACTTCTGCGCCTGGTGGAGATAGAGGAACATGCCGATAAACTCCCCGCCTTTATTTCGGGCGGCCAGCAGCAGCGTGTGGCGATCGCGCGCGCGCTCGCAAACGACCCGGACATCCTCGTTGCCGACGAGCCAACAGGGAGTCTCGATTCTGTCACGGCCGACCATATATTCGATGTATTTTCGCGCCTCGCCTCCGAACGGGGCAAGACCATCATCATGGTGACTCACGATATGAGTCTAAAGAACCGTTTCTCGCGTTATCTAAGCCTTGTCGATGGGGAGTTGCAGGATTCCGAAAAACCGGATGCCAGTCCAAAGAGGAGCCGCAAGGGATGACGCAGCCAAAAAAGAAACGCACGCACGCCTTTTCGAAACCGGCTCGGACTCAGCTGAAAGCTGCTCCACAGAAAGTGCATGATGCCGCCCCCGAAGCGATCATCGAGATGCGCGGCATTGTCAAGAGATTTTCCAACGCAGCGGGCGAGTTTACCGTCCTCAAAGGCGTGGACTTGATGATCAACCGCGGCGAATTTGTCTCCATTGTGGGGAAATCCGGCAGCGGCAAATCCACGTTATTGAACATGATCACCGGTATCGACCATCCCACCGAAGGGCAGGTCATCGTCAACCACAATGACATCTACACGGGCGTGAGCGAAAGCGCGCGCTCGAAGTGGCGCGGGAAAAACCTGGGCATTGTCTTCCAATTCTTCCAATTGCTCCCGATGTTGACATTGCTCGAAAACGTCATGCTCCCGATGGATTACGTGGACATGTACGACTTCGATGAACGTCCGGGGCGCGCCATGGAATTGTTGACACTGATGGGGTTGGATAAATTCGCCAACAAGCTGCCTGTGCTGGTTTCTACGGGCCAACAACAATTGGCTGCCATCGCCCGTGCAATGGCTTGCGACCCCCCGCTCCTCATTGCGGATGAGCCGACCGGCAACCTCGACACCCGCTCTGCCGATACCATCATCCGAATTTTCGAGCATTTCGTGGAGCAGGGCAAGACCATAGTAATGGTCACGCACGACCCGTCCCTGACATCCCGCACACACCGGAATATCGTCATTTCCGACGGTGAATTGATAGACGAGACCGTTTCGAGATCCCTGCCGCAGTTGCGGCACCGGCACATGCTGGAGTTTACGAAACTGGCGCAACGGCGATTCTATCAACCCAGGGAGACCATCATTTCGCGGGATGAACCGGTCAGCCATTTCTTCATGATCCGCAAGGGCAGGGTCGAGGTGGTATTGCAAAAGACGCGCAGCAAGGAGATCCTCCTTTCGCAGATTGGCGCAAACGAATTTTTTGGCGACATCGAACTATTGCGCGGCGGGAATTCCATTGCCAATGTGCGGGCGGGAAGTGAGTCGGTGGAAGTATTGATGGTTCCCCGCGAAGATTTTACACGTGTCATGGCGGAATCCCCGATCACGGTCGAAGCAGTAAGCAGGATCGTGCAAAAACGTCTTGATCAGCACCGTATGGTTGACCCGAGAAGGAAAAGATAGATAGAGAGATAGGCAGATTGGCAGCCTAATTAAATCTGAACACCAGTATCATCAATGAACTCAGACCCACGCAGACTCCCCCAGGTGCTTTATATCGCAGAAAGCGAAGAATCGCGTTCGCTTGTGCGGCGTCTGCTCGCTGATAAATTCGTCGTGCTCGAAGCGGCAAATCCGCTGGATGGGTTGGGGTTGGCGGGAGAGACGCATCCCAGGTTGATCCTGCTCGATAACAATGTTTCTCAAATGACAAGCAGCGAGGCGGCGACCCGCCTAAAGAAAACCCTTTCGGGCACACCCATTGTCATTGTCTCGGGAGATACATCGAATAAAGCGAGGGCGAGAGCGCTTGCGGCTGGCGCAGTGGGATTCATTCCCAAACCCATCGGCGATGATTTTGAACAGCTTGTGATCGAATACCTGGAGGGCAAAGTCGACGAACTTGAGCATGCCGAGCGATACTTGCGCGAGTATCAATTGGAACTGGCGGAGAAGATCGAAGACCAGACCCGGCAACTGACAAATACGGTTGAGCGCAACAAGTATTTGCTATCGCAGAATCAGAAAATGTTTGCCATGCTCGAACGAAGACACAAGTTATTGGAAACGGCTGCGCGGGTCGGACAGATGGTCACTTCGATATTGGATCTCAACGAACTGCTGCGGCATACGGTCAATATCATTTGCAGCGAATTCCATTTCTATTACTCCGGTATATTTCTTGTTTCTGATGACCGTAATTGGGCGGTCTTGCGCGCCGGATACGCTCAGGCGGGACGGAAAATGCTCGAAGCCGGTTACAAACTGCCCATCGATGACAAATCGATGATCGGACGCTCGATATTGACTCAACAGGCGCAGATCGCGCTTGACGCGGCTGGAGAGGAATCGCGCTTCCAGAATCCGTACTTGCCGGATACCCGTTCCGAAATGGCATTGCCGCTGATCGTCAATTCATTATCTGTAGGAGCAGTGACGGTTCAAAGCAGTGAGCTCAACGCATTCAACGAAGAAGATATCACGTCCCTTCAAGCAATGGCAGACCAGGTTGCGATTGCCATTAACAATGCTAACCTTATGAAAGACCTCGAGAACGCCAATGCGGAAATCCTGCGCACAAAAACCTATGAAGCGATCGCAACCGCTACAGGTGAAGCCATCCACTGGGTGGGGAACAAGGCGGCTCCGATTCCTGGAAGTGTGAGCCGGGTGCGGGAGGATATTCGTTATCTGTTGGCGTTGGTCGCACAGCTGAAGGAATCGGAGTTGGAAAATGCTTCGCTGCAGGCGGCAGTTCGATCGGTCCGGGAAGGGGCGGAGGCGGCTGGATTGGACCTGAAAAAGCTCCTCGATGAGATGTCCGCAATGAAGCCGAATCGATTGCAGTCGTCCGTCAGCGTCGAATCGATGATGGAAGACCTGGACATCGTTGAAAACAGTGCAAATATCATCCTTGATATCAAGGAGGGGTTGATCGGTCCGGCGCGTCAGAGACACGATGCGCCCGTGTCGTTGAGCGAGTTAATCGCGAATACCGTGGAGAATATGGGCTTACCCGGCGGTGCCGTGGAAATGAACTGGACAGAAGATATGCCACTTGCGCTTGTCGATGCAAGACAGGTGGAACAGGTCTTCAATAACCTCATCAAAAATGCCTGGGAAGCGTTGATCCTTTCGGACACACTCCAGCCGAAAATCCATGTAAATGGACGCAGAGACAAAGATGCGGATTTTGTTCTTGTCTCTGTGAAAGATAACGGGCCCGGCATTCCGAAGGAGTTGCAGGAAAAAATCTGGGTGTCGTTCTTTACCACGAAAGGTGGGAAGGGCGGCACAGGGCTGGGTCTCTCTGCCGTGATGCAGATCGTGAATCAACATGGCGGGAGGGTTTGGTTGGAGAGCGAACCGGGGCTGGGTGCTACATTCCATGTCCGCCTACCCGCGGAGAAGTAAGTATATTTAGATCTGACAGCTTTTTATAAACCTGTCAGATCTGAGACTAAAACTTGGAGGAATCATGACGACGGTTCTTTTAGTGGATGACGAGAAGCTGATCCAGCGCAGTTTGGAGAAGACCCTCCTGCGCGCAGGCTTCGAGGTGTTGACCGCGCCCGATTGCAAGACTGGCAGCGACATATTTTCGCGGAACGCAGGCGCAGTGGATATTGCCGTGCTCGACCTGAACATGCCCGGTTTCGATGGAACGCCGAAGAACGATGCAGGTTTCGACCTGTTGATGGAATTGAAGAAAATGAAAGCCGGTTTACCGGTGGTCATCCTTACAGCGTACGATGAAGTGAATAAAGCCAAGGATGCCGTTTCCAAAGGAGCAAGCGCGTTCTTTGTTAAGGGACGCGAGCAAGGTTTGGTGGAATTGATCCAAAAGATATTGGATTCATAACCTTTACTCCGCAAATGCAACGTTGGATCGCAAAGGAAACCCCTTTTGTATCTTTGTGACCTTTCGTGGTTGGGCAGATTGTCAAAGAGGAATTTATGACGAATACTATTGAACGACATGCGAAGTTATTGAAAGCCGCTGCGCGGGCTGCAAAGAATATCACCACAATCCTGGATCCCTACGAACTCTTCCAGCGCACAGTGGACATTATCTGCGACGAATTCGGTTTTTATTATGCCGGCGTCTTTCTTGTGGATGATGCCCGCCAGTATGCCGTGCTCAGAGCCGGTCGCGGCGAAGCGGGCAGAGCCATGCTGCGCGAGGGTCATAAACTTGCCATCGGCGGCAACTCGATGATCGGCGCGAGCATTGCCAATAAGAAGGGACGCATTGCGCTCGACGTCGGCGAAGAAGCCGTTTTCTTTGAAAATCCACATCTGCCCAACACTCGTTCCGAAATGGCGCTTCCGCTGGTCATCGCGGACGAGGTGATCGGCGCTCTTACAGTCCAATCCACCGAAGAGGCGGCTTTCCACGAGGAAGACATCGACGCACTGCAAACGATGGCGGACCAGCTCGCGGTCGCGATCCAGAATTCAAAATTGCATCGTCAGGAGGAACGCCGCTCACGCCTGCTCAGAGCTGCCAACCGCGTGGGAAAAGAAATCGCGTCCATTCTCGACCTTGACCAACTCCTGCCGCAGACAGTGAACATCATTTGCGAAGCGTACGGTTTGTATTATGCGGGCGTGTTCCTGCTTGATGAAAAAGGCGAATATGCAGTTCTTCGCGCGGGTTACGGAAAAGCTGGCAAAGCCATGGTGACAGAAGGTCACAAATTACGCATCGGCACCGAATCGATGATCGGCGCGTGCATCGCCATGGGCGAGGCGCGAATTGCCCTGGATGTCGGCGAGGAACGCGTTCACTTCAAGAATCCGCATTTGCCGCACACCCGCTCCGAGATGGCGCTTCCGTTAATTTATGGCGGAAGGACTCTCGGTGCGGTCACCATTCAATCCTCTGAAGAACGGGCGTTCAGCGATGATGACATTACGACTCTGTTGACCATGGCGGAACATTTGGCTGTAGCCATTAATAACGCGCGCCTCATCGATGAGTTGAAGGAGGCTCATAACGAGATTCTCCGTAATAAAGTCTTTGAAGCGCTCACCACCGCCTCGACCGAAGCCATTCACTGGATCGGGAACAAGACGCTTCCCATTTCGCTGACAGTTGCCCGCCTGCGCGAAGAGATTTCCGATGGCAAGGTGGACCTCGACTCGTTCAGGGAAGACCTTGACATGATCGCCGAAAGCGCGACTCAGATCATTCAGGTCAAGGAGCAGCTTATCGGCGCCGTCCGTGAAATGAAACCCCGCCCTGTCCTTCTTGCAGATGTGCTGCAAACCGCAGCCATGCAGCGCGGTATTCCGCAAAAAGCGTTGAAAATCGATATTTCCCCTGAAGCCGCCTATGTCATAGCAGACTCGACCCAACTGACGCGAGCCATTGGCAACATTCTGCAAAATGCGGTCGAAGCAGGCGCAAAAACGGTCAAGGTTCACACACGTCTCACCGAAGAGCGCGGCGTGTTGGAGATCGACATCGAAGACGACGGCTCGGGGATGAACGACGAAACCCAGCGCAAGGCCTGGTCGCCGTTCTTCACGACACGCGGTGTTGCGCATCACGGACTTGGCTTACCCGCAACGCTTCACGTTCTGTCGCAATCGCAGGGACGAATTGCCCTCGTGAGTGAGGTGGGCAGGGGGACAACCGTCGCAATGATGATGCCGCAAGGGCGTGTGACCAGCTCAGAGATCCAGCCGGGAGGCTTGAAGAATATTTTGCTCATTGACGATGACGATGATTGGGCAAATCTTCTCAAGGAAATGTTCAAAGGAGCAAAGGTCAAATTGACCCAGTCCACCGACTTGAAAAAATTCCCCGAAGCAGATCTTGTTTTGGTGGATGAGCATATCACCTCGGCTTCGTTGAGCGATGTTCTGGCTGCCATTTCCAAAGCCGGACTTGCCCCAAAGACGATCATCCTCACCTCCGCCATCAGCCCCGAACGCGTGACCCAATATATGCGCGGCGGCTTGAAGGATGTGACCGTCAAGCCGTATTCTGTAAATGAATTGAACGACCTGTTGAAGTAAAGGAAGGCTTGACAGGTCCTGAAGACATGTTATTCAGGTTTACATTGAAAGCCTTACACTAAAACACTTAAAATTCTAGGATTTCGACTTACTTTTTATTAGGCAAATTAGGTTAACCTGAATAGGTTCGTAAAAGAGAGATATGAGACCACGTTGGCGTAAAGTATTTCACGATCTATGGGACAGCAAGATGCGCACCCTGTTGGTGGTATTTTCCATCGCGGTGGGTGTGTTTTCCATTGGCGTGATCTCGGGCGCGTATGAGATCATTTCCAATGACATGGGCGCTTCGTATGCGGCGAACAACCCGGGGAATATCGAGTTGCGCACATCCGGCTTCGACGATGATGTGTTGTCTTCGATCCGAAACACAAAGGGCATAAAGGAAGCGGAGGGCAGGCGGGTGGTCAACTTCCGCGTGCGAGCCGAAGGCAGCGACAGCTGGGTGACGATAGATTTGGTGGCGTTTGACGATTTCGCGAAGAATGAGGTCAATCTGTTGGTTCCGCTGCAGGGTAGTCCTGAGGCGGGCAAGAACGAGATTCTGATCGAAAAAGAGGCTCTCGATGAGTTCGATATTGCTGTGGGCGAGAATCTTGTTTTTGAACTTACAGACGGGACTTTCAAAACCTTGAAAGTGGTTGGTATTGTGCAGGATGCGAGCACAGGCGCGGGGGATTTTCTTGCGCCGCCGTTCGCATTCACTTTGATGGATACAATGGAGACCTTGCGTCAGCCGGAATTGTATAACCGGGTGTTTGCCACGGTAAAGGAGAATCCGAACGATCTCGCACACATCCGCATTGTCGGCGGTGATTTGAAGGATAAGGTTGAAAAGACGGGCACGACTGTGATCCGCACGCGATATTCGGAGAGGAACAAACACCCGCTTGCGGATACGGTCAATGCCGTGTTGGGGATTTTGATGGCGTTGGGCATTCTGATCGTTTTTCTCTCCAGTTCACTGATCGCAAACACTTTGAGCGCCCTGTTGAACCAGCACCTGAGGCATATCGGCGTGATCAAACTGGTGGGAGGCAGAAACCGCCAGGTCTTTGCCATGTATCTGACGCTCATCATGGCGTTTGCGGCGTTGTCATTATTGATCGCGGTACCTCTTGGCGGCCAGGGCGCTTATGGATTGGCGCTCTTCATCAGCAGTGAGTTGAATTTCAACCTGCTCGGGTATCGTATCGTTCCGCTTGCATTTTTGATCCAGGTTGCAGTGGGTCTGCTTGTACCTTTGATCGCCGGCCTTGCCCCGGTTTTGACTGGTTCGCGAATCACCATCCTGCGGGCTTTGAGCAATGACCTGACGGGCGATGAATCCGGCGGGGAAAAGGGACAACAAGCCCGTGTGAGCTGGCTGGATTGGGCGCTTGTGCGCCTGACCCGCATCCTTGCTTCGAGAGGGATGCATTTACCGCGTCCTTTCATCATCTCCTTGCGCAATACCTTTCGCAGGCGCGGGCGGCTCATGTTGACCCTGTTCACCTTGACAATGGGCGGCGCCATTTTCATTGCCGTATTCAATGTACGCGTCAGCCTGCGCGATTACACGGAGCAAATCGGAAGTTACTTCCGCGCGGATGTCACCCTGGATTTCGATCAGGCTTACAGGATCAACGAGGTGCAAAAATTCGCCTCGCAGATCGATGGGGTGGAGCGCGTGGAGGGATGGCAGTTTATCGGGACTGAGTTGTTATATCCTGATGGCACAGTTGCCGAGAGCGTGAACCTGCTTGCACCTCCGGCAAGCAGCGAGCTGGTCAGCCCGATCATGGCGTCAGGCAGGTGGATTCAGGCCGACGACGTCCGCAAGGTCGCGGTCAGTGAGGCGGTTTTGAAATACTATCCCGGTTTGAAGCCCGGCGATCCGCTTTATTTGAAAGTGGATGGGCGTGAGGAAGTATGGGAGGTGATCGGCATCTTCAAGTTTGTGGGGCGCGAAGGCATTCTTGCCTATACTCCGCTGGAGTATTCGGAGCAGGTGCTTAACCTCAAGAATCGTTCGTTTTCATTTCGGGTAGTGACGGCCAGCCACACTCGTGAGTTTCAGGATGCAATGGCGGAACGATTGGACGATCAATTCCGCTCATTGGGATTTAAAGTGCGTCAAGCCGAATCGGGTCTGGCTTCGTTGGATACGGTTTCTGAAAGTTTGGATACGCTGGTGGTCTTTCTGCTCATCATGGCGATTCTGACCGCCATTGTCGGCGCGATGGGTCTTACCGGCACGATGGGGATGAACGTGCTGGAACGCACGCGCGAGATCGGCATCATGCGTGCGGTTGGAGCGGACGATCGCGCTGTCATGCGGACGGTCATCGGCGAAGGGTTTGTGATCGGCGCGATCTCTTTTGTATTTGCCATCGTCGTCTCGGTACCCTTGACATATCTCCTCGCGTATATCGTCAGTGTGGCGATCTTTGAAACCCCCATTGCGGTGATATTCACATACCTTGGCTACGCAATCTGGCTTGGACTGGTTTTATTGCTTTCCGTTCTCGGTTCGATCCTGCCCGCCCGCAATGCGGCACGATTGACCATTCGGGAGGTGTTAGCGTATGAGTAGTAATGATCGTAAATCAACAATCTATAATAGAAAATCGAAGAAGGTTCACATGAAGAAAAATATATTGATGGTTATAACTCTGACCGTTCTCCTTATGCTGGTTTTGTCCGCATGTGACGCCAGTCAACAGGTTGCGGCGACGGAAGAGCCGGCAGCCGATGTGATAGATGCCAGCGATGTTATCGCTGAAGGGCGGCTCGAACCATTCCAGGCTGCGAACTTGACCTTCCAGGCGCGAGGCATGGTGGAGGTGGTTCTCGTCCGGATCGGGGATACTGTCAGCGAAGGGGATGTCCTGGTCCGTTTGGCAAATGCGGGGGCGGCGGAGGCGCAGGTCGTTATCGCACAAAATGCATACGATACCCTCCTTCGCAATGAAGGCGGAGACCGCGCCAGATTGTGGGAAGCGTACATGAACGCCCAGATAGTCCGCGCTGAAGCGGAAAAAGAATGGGAGGACCTCGATGTGGATGCCATCGAAGACCGCATTGAAGACCTTGAAGGCGATATAGAAGACCTGAAGGATGACTTGCAGGACGCGCAGGAGGAGTTCGACAAGTATAAGGACCTGGACAAGGAAAATTCAAAACGGGTTGACGCTGAGGACGATCTTGAAGCGGCTCAGGAAGACCTGAATGAGAAAATTCGGGAGTTGGAAGCGGAGGTACGTTCGCGTGATGAACTGAAAGCCGAGTACGATGCCGCGCTTGCCGCGGAAGCCGAAGCAAAATACCAGTATGAGATCAGCCTCGACGGACCGAATGCCGATCAGTTGACGATTGCCAGGGCGAACCTTGAAGCAGCAAAAGATGCCCTCTCGAATTATGTCATTACTGCGCCGTTCTCCGGCAGGGTTGCTGATGTGAGCGTCAAGGCGGGGGAGCAGGTTGGAACCGATACGCGCGCTGTAAGCGTAGTGAACGACAGCCAGTGGTTTGTCGAAACCACTGACGTGACAGAATTGGAAGTGGTGAACCTGAGCATCGGTCAGACCGCCTCCATGCGCCCCGATGCCCTGCCCGACCTTGAATTAACTGGAACAATCGTCGAAATTAGCGATGCCTTTACCCAACAAGGAGGCGACGTTCTCTACTCCGTCCGCATTCGCGTAGACACTTCTGACCCCAGATTAAAATGGGGCATGACCGTTGAGACCATATTTAGAACAATTGAGTGATTGAAAAACGATCCAAAAAATGCCATAATAAGTTTGCTCCGAGAAAGAGCAAAACCGGGAAAACCCGGCGACGCAAAGCCCTACTCTAAAGCTGAACTGAGCCATGAGTGTCAGGGTTGCCGAGAAAAGCAAAATCACGCGAAAGCGTGACGGCGCAAAGTCAGAGCGTCTAAAACCAACGGGCATTTTCGCTGGTCAGGACCGACCGACTGCCGAAAGGCAACGCACGCGAAAGCGTGACGACGCAAAGTCATGGGTCTAAAACCGAAATTTGTTTTCCGGTCAAGATCGCCAGACTGCCGAAGAGCAGATCATTATCGCAGGGACGACAGCAACAGAGTCGTCCCTGCTTGATTTTAATTATTTGTACAATCAAAAGTTGCCCTCCATTTCGTTGTTATAATCGCCTTTTGACACCACCTTAAAAAGGGCAGCTTTGCATAAAATGGACTTTGTGTTCCCAACCTTTCTGTTTCTGTTTTTACCGATATTTACTTTGGTGTATTCTCTGTCTGGAAGTCGTTTCAAACTCTTCGTTGGTGTATCAGGGAGCCTTATTTTTTATTCCTGGGGAAACTCGCAGTATGTGTCATTAATAGTATGCCTTGTTTTGATCACTTATGGGCTCGCCCTGTTGCTGGAAAGATGGCGTGGAGGGAAGGCATCTTTTTACTTATTGTGGGGCGGGATCGTTTCTACCGTCAGCCTTCCTGTTTGGTTTAAGCTCCATGCAGATATGCCTTATCCACTGGGATTGTCCTATATTGCTTTTCAAGTAATTTCTTACTTGGTGGATGTCCATAAAAATCCTGAGAATCTTGAAAAAGATATATTGAGGTTTTCATTCTACCTGCTCATGTTTCCCAAAATACCGGTTGGACCGATTGTGCCCTACCGTCTGGTAAGGACTCAGATTGCCGATATCAAGTCCACGCCTCAGGATATGGCAGTTGGATTGCGTCGGTTCTTATGGGGATTTGCCAAGAAAGTTCTAATAGCCGATACTTTGGCGACCGTTGTGACACCGGTTTTTAATTTGCAATCCCCTGTTATAACGCCTGGATTTGCCTGGCTGGTAATTATTAGTTATGCACTTCAGCTATATTACGATTTTTCTGGATATACAGATATGGCGATCGGGTTAGGTCAAATGATGGGTGTTAGATTCATGGAGAACTTTAATTTGCCATACCTCTCCAAAAGCATAAGTGAATTTTGGCGTCGATGGCACATTTCTTTGTCTGCGTGGTTCAGGGAGCTCGTTTTTTATCCGCTAGAACGCCATCGTTTTAAATGGTTGGGACAGCAAATCAATGTTCTGATCGTATTTACACTTACCGGATTGTGGCATGGGCTGAGTATGAATTTTGTTCTTTGGGGTGTTCTGCATGGATTGGCATTGGTGTTCGAGTCTTCGGTTTTTGGGCGCATGCTTCGTAATTTATGGAGACCTTTTCAACATATATACGCTTTAATGGTAATTATTGTTGGATGGGTGATTTTTCGATCTCCCTCTCCGGATTTTGCTCTTGATTATTTGAGAAGATTAACAGGTGACATAAACGGAATCCAGGTATTGCCCTTTGAACTTACCAACCCTCTGCCGTTTATTGAACCGACTTTTTTGATTGCGCTAGTGCTTGGTGTTTTGTTGTGCTTTCCATGGGGCGACTGGTTTTTTCGATTATCAGAAAAATCTGGCAGCGTTCGCTTTGCAATGAGGGCTATTATTGACGTGGGATCAATCATAATTTTCATTGCAGCGCTTGCCTCAGCTGCAAGCGCTACTTATCTCCCCGGGATTTACGGCGGATTTTAGGCTAAATGAAACGGGATGGCAGCATGAAACGCAAGACTCTTCTCTTAAAATTCTACTCAATCGCATATCTTGTCTCCGTGCTTTTATTACTCGTTAGTCAACTCTTTGTTTCCGGCATTAGGATCGACTCGATTCCTGAAGATTATTTACTGAAAGATGATTTGATCAAGGCGTACCGGAAATTTAAATTTGATATTGGCGATAGGGTATTTCCTTCCGCGGTGGTTGGAAAAGACGGCTGGTTATTCTATACGGGAGAAATGAGTTTACGAGATTATCAAAAAATCGATCCGTTGAATATAAGCAACATCAAAAAACTTGTGGGTGTACTTAATCAAATGGACGCTGCTGTTCAGGAGTATGGCGGGACGCTATTGGTTATCGTTCCTCCCGATAAAAGCACGATTTACCCGCATTATATGCCTGATCAGATTCCCGTCATTGGAACAACTACCAGTCTGGATCGGCTTATCGAACGCACCAGGGTTTATGGGAAATATCAATTATTGGATTTGCGACCGACTTTGATTCAGGCTGGTCAATCCTCCCATTTGTATTACAAGACAGATACCCATTGGAATTGCCTTGGGGCATTTTATGCGTACGAAGATGTTATATCAAATTTGATTAAGATCCATCCTGAGTTACCAAGGTATCGTATGAACGATTTCAATATCGATTTTTTCGAGGTACGTGGTCTCGATATTGCCAGGCAAATAGGGACGAATATTGTTGATACCGAACTGGCATTTACCCCAAAGTTCGAGATTGATGGAACCAAAGAAACGCCCGGTCTAATGGTTGTCCACGACTCCTTTTATAATGCATGTTTACACCAGTTTTTTGAAGCGACATACCAGGACATCGTACAGGTACCGTATGTTGATGTTGAACTGGCTGATATACTTGAAATGATAGAGAAAGAAAAGCCGAAAACAGTGTTAGTGGAATTTGCGGAAAGATTCATGGACTATTTCTTATGGCACCTATATGAATAGAGGAAATACTTTGTGTATAATCCCGCCATGCCAAAATCCAGATCGCTCGACCCCGATTCAAAACCCGATGACCGTGTGGACAACGCCCTGCGCCCGCAGAAACTTGCCGACCTGATCGGTCAGGATCAGGTGAAGGAAAACTTGTCGATCCTGATTGCAGCGGCGCAGCAACGGGCGGAAGCGTTGGATCACGTCTTATTTTACGGTCCGCCAGGTTTGGGAAAGACGACGCTGGCGCATGTGCTCGGCAACGAAATGGGAGTCAACGTAAAGGTCACAGCCGGACCCGCCATCGAGCGCGCCGGAGATCTCGCCGCCATCCTTACCAACCTTCGCGCAGGTGATATTCTTTTCATCGACGAAGTTCATCGCCTCGGACGCGCCGTGGAAGAAGTGCTCTATCCGGCGATGGAAGACTTCGCGTTGGATATTGTGATCGGAAAGGGACCCTCGGCTCGATCCATCCGCCTGAAACTGCCTCGGTTTACCGTGGTTGGCGCCACGACCAGACTTGCCCTCGTCACCGCGCCCTTGCGGGCGAGATTTGGCGCAGTCTATCGTTTGGATTATTACGATATCGAAGCAATGAGGCGGATCGTTTCGAGGGCAACAGGGTTGCTGAAAGTTTCTGCTGATAATTCAGGTATCGACGAAGTGGCGAGGCGCGCGCGTGGGACTCCGCGCATCGCATTGCGTTTGCTCCGCCGCGTTCGTGATTTCGCCCAAGTGCGTGCGAACGGGACGATCACGCAAAAGGTCGCGAAAGAGGCTTTGGATTTATTGCAGGTCGACCCACTCGGGTTGGATGATGTCGACCGCCGAGTATTGAAGACCATCATCGAAAAATACAGCGGCGGACCTGTTGGGTTGAACACGATTGCCGCCTCCATAAGCGAGGAGCAGGACACGATCATGGATGTGGTCGAGCCGTATTTGTTGCAGCTCGGCTTTCTTGATAGAACTCCGCAGGGGCGCGTGGCAACCAAATCCGCGTATGAGCATTTGGGGTATCAATACTCCGAGGAAGGCCAGCCAAGGTTGTTGTAGGGAAGTTGACATGAAACGAAATTATGTCAGGTTGCAGGGGCTTGTTATTGCGGTGATTTTGGTTTCATGTAATTTGCCAATGTCGCCCGCCACTTTATCGCCTGCGCCTGAGGTCAGTGGAGATGACCAAATACTTCCAGCTCAACCTGGTATGGATCCGTCACAAGCTGAACATCATATCGGTGTGCGTCAGGTAAACGGGGTGGGGGAATTTCACGACAAAAGAACAGGTGATAAGTTTATTCCTCGCGGCGTGAATTATGTTTTTGTCCCGCTCCCGAATGGGATTACGAACAAACTGCTACAAGTGGGAATATATGATCCGCAGCGTACACGCGACGATTTTTCTGCATTGGCGGTCTTGGGTTATAACACGGCGCGTGTTTTTCTCGATCATTGCGGTTCCGGTCCGGGATGTATCGGGGATGAAGATAACAATGGCTTGAATCCCGAATATCTAGATAACATTGCGGACATGATGGCTGCGGGGCGTGAAACGGGTATTTATCTCCTCTTTACCTCCAATGACCTGCCCGATCAGGGCGGATATGCAGAGGAGGCAAACTTTGGATCTGGCGGGAATTTTGCAGGGTACCGCAATTCATATTACCTGCGTCCCAACGGAATTACAGCCACGCGTCGTTACTGGCGCGACCTGTTGACCGGTCTCAAGGAGCGAAATGCTGCTTTCGACGCTGTTCTTGGCTGGCAGCTTCTCAACGAACAATGGATGTTTGTCGACCAGCCGCCACTTTCATTGACAAGCGGTCAGATCGAGACAACGACCGGTTCCTATGATGTGAGCGACCCTGAACAAAAGAAAAAGATGGTGAGTGATGGGCTTGTCTATTACATTGCGCAAATGAAGGAGGAGATTCTGACTCACGACCCGACAGCGTTGGTAACGATGGGTTTCTTTGTTTCCGAAATCGTTGCACCAGACTGGTATGTGGAAACCTCCTCACTCCTACAAAACTCCGATCTGGATTTCTTCGATTTTCATGCCTATCCCGGTGGACCCAGCTTCCAAGACCACGCCGAACACTTTGGTATGGTTGGTTACGACGATAAACCCATCGTATTAGGCGAATATGGCGCTTTCCGGCATATTTATACCGAGATCGATTCGGCGGCGCGTGTTATTTCCAAATGGGCGTCGGAGTCCTGCGATTACGGCTTCGATGGATGGCTTTATTGGACGTATTATCCTTCCGACGCCCACGCGGGCGATCGTACTTGGGGACTGACGGATGAGGCGGGCTACCTGTTGAATCTGTTCGCGCCTGTGAATCAGCCAGACCCCTGCGAGGAGGTTGTGATTCCCAACGACAATCTGGCGTATGGCAAGCCTGTCACAGCTTCACGCAGTTTGCCTGCAGAACCACCTCATTATGCTGTGGACGATAATGCTGGCACACAATGGGGCGCGGAGGAAGGACCCGTTCAGTGGATACAAGTGGATTTGCAGGGAAGTTATCGGGTTACGGAAGTTCGATTGTTAGTGGCTCAATATCCCGAAGGGGATACAGTTCATCGCCTGCAAGTGCGCGTTTCAGGTAGTGATGCCTTTCAAACTGTCCATGAGTTCACCGGCACGACGAACGATAATATCTGGCTGACCTTTGAACCAGATACCCCTCTTGAATACGTGACCCAGATACGTATTCAAACCATATCCAGCCCCTCATGGGTCGCGTGGAAGGAAATTCAAATCTACGGCGAACCCATTCAATAGGATTCGATTTCATGGAACCACTCGCCCGTTACCTCAAGCTCGGTGGAATCATCCTCTTCCTCATCGGAGGGGGAGTATTTCTTGCCGCAAAATTCGGTCTCCCATTGGGAAGGCTGCCCGGCGATATCCGCGTCGAAGGGGAGAATGGATCGTTCTATTTTCCGTTGACGAGTTCCATCCTAGTGTCGGTCTTACTCACCATTCTCCTGAACATCATTTCCCGCTTCATACAAAAATAACTTGAAAACCTCCGATTTCGATTATCACCTCCCGGAGTCTTCCATTGCTCAGACTCCCATCGAGCCGCGCGATTCGTCCAGGCTTCTGATCCTTCATCGCGAATCCGGGGAAGTGGAGCATCGCCTCTTTCGTGATTTGACATCGTTCCTGCACCCAGGCGATTTACTTGTCCTGAACCAGACTCGTGTAATTCCCGCCCGCATCTTTGCCAGAAAGCACTCCGGCGGCAAAGTGGAATTGCTATTATTACGCCGCCGAGACTCATTGACCTGGGAGGCTTTGGTGGGGGGTAAAGGCTTGCGTGTAGGTAAATCAGTGAAAATCGAGAATGGACCGAGCGCAGAAATTGTTGAAGTCCTGGAGGGATCTGAGAGGTTGATAAGATTTTCTGAAGCCATCGAGCCGTATTTCCCGCATGTTGGGAACGTTCCATTGCCGCCTTATGTCCATGAAAAATTGGAGGACCCCGAACGATATCAGACGGTCTATTCCAAAGAACCCGGCTCTGCTGCCTCGCCCACGGCTGGCCTTCACTTTACGCCGGGGTTGTTCGTAAAAATTAACGAAATTGGAGTGAAGATTGCATACGTCACCTTGCATGTCGGACTGGATACTTTTGCGCCGGTTAACGAAGACAACCCAGAGGAGCACAAAATCCACAGCGAGTGGTGCGAGTTGACCCAGGGAACGGCCGATTTGATCAATGAGACCAAACGAAACGGTGGGCGGGTAATTGCAGTTGGCACCACATCGGTGAGAATGCTCGAAAGCGCCGCCAATCTCCAATCTCCAATTTCCGACTCTCACATCCTCCCGTTTACCGGCTCGACCACTTTGTTTATCCTCCCCGGCTACCAATTCAAAGTTGTCGATGCGATGATCACGAATTTCCACCTGCCCAAGTCCACGTTGATAATGCTCGTCAGCGCCTTTGCGGGAAGGGAGCGAATTTTGCACACCTACGAGCTGGCAATTAATGAAGGCTATCGCTTTTACTCCTTCGGCGATGCGATGTTAATCCTCTAATTCTCCAATCTCTAATAACCTATTACCCTCAACATCTCCATGAATTCCCTTTCAACTATAAACAAAGAAATCATCTACTGCCGTAAATGTCCCCGTCTTGTCGCATGGCGCCAGGAAGTGGCGCGGGTGAAGCGCAAGGCGTATAAAGACGAGGAATATTGGGGAAAGCCGGTGCCGGGATTCGGCGATCCAAAAGCGCGAGTCCTCGTGGTGGGACTCGCTCCTGGCGCGCACGGATCGAATCGCACCGGGCGTCAATTCACAGGAGATGCCTCCGGCAACTTTTTGTTTCCAGCGTTGTACAAAGCCGGGTTTGCGAACCAGCCCCGGGCGGAGTCGCGAGGCGATGGCCTCATCCTCAAAGATATGTATATTACCGCGTCCGGGCGTTGTGCTCCGCCGGATAATAAACCGACCCCTCAAGAATTGGATAATTGTCAGCCTTATCTTGAGCGGGAGATTGCCATCATACAGCCGAAGGTGATCGTGGGCCTGGGTAAGATTGCCTTTGATCGACTCCTCAAGGTATTCGCCCTGCGCGGATTAAAGTTTTCGCATGGAGCGACCTATAAACTGATTACCGGCCTCTGGTTAATATGTTCTTATCACCCCAGCCACCAGAACACTTCGACGGGAAAGTTGACCGTGAAGATGTTCGATGAGATTTGGAAAAAAGCCGGGCAATTGGCATCGGGAAGTTGAACAATGGAAAAAATCCTAAGGCTCTCTGCGGCGATTACGATTGTCTTAGTTACTATTGTGTTCGTAGCGGGACTTATCTATTGGGTGAGCGGCGCGTACCCCGCAACGGATACTGCTTTGCAAGCAATCAAATCCGACTCGGCTGTCTTCGTGACTGAAGAGAATGCCTGGGTGACGTTTTATCCATCCAATGACCTTCAGCCTGAAACAGGATTTATCTTCTACCCCGGCGCGAACGTGGACTTCCGCGCCTATGCGCCGGTGATGAAATTGATCGCCGCGGATGGTTATTTCGTCACAGTTCTTCCCATGCCGTTGAACATTTCGTTTTTCGACTCGAACGCCGCGGCTCGCGTGCAAGCCGAATACCCTCAGGTCGGGAATTGGTTTGTGGGCGGGCACTCCCTCGGCGGCGTGACAGCGTCGTCTTATGTTTCGACCCACGAAGAAATTCAAGGACTTGTTCTTTGGGCATCTGCGCCGGGAAATAATGCCTTGATCGGGCGGGAATCGAACGTCCTATTGGTTTATGGGTCATTGGACGGATTGTTTACTCCCGCCATGCTCGAGGATGCCCACGAGTTTCTCCCGGTTGAAACACAATTTGTTCCCATTGAAGGTGGAAATCACTCACAGTTCGGCGCATATGGGCTTCAGGATGGTGATCTTGCGGCGTCGGTCTCGCCTGAAGAACAATGGGAGAAGGTCGCTGAAGCGACAGTTGAGTTTTTCAATGGGGTAATTAAATAACAGTTGTCGCCAACTAATTGACTATGAAACGATTGAAGAGGATTATTTTTCTTTCTTTTATTTTCGCCTGCGTCACGTCCGCGCTGGGACCGTTCGCCATCCCGGTTCCTGCGTTGGAGGGATTGGCGAGCGAGCAGGAGCTCCTCGAACCGGACAGTAAATTCATCAAGATCAATGGTGTGTCGATTCATTACAAGGAAGCGGGTTCGGGAGAAACCACCTTTGTTCTTCTGCATCCGTTTGGCGGAAGCACCTTTTCCTGGCGCGAGGTCATGGATGATTTTGCAAAATATGGAAAAGTCATCGCGTATGACCGCCCGGCGTTCGGTCTCACGGAAAGGCCGATGCCGGAGGATTGGGAGTCGAATCCCTATGGCATGAAAGCCAATATCGAACTCCTGCGAGGATTGCTGGACGCCTTCGGTGTTGAGAAAGCCGTCCTGGTGGGAAACTCAGCCGGGGGCGGGGTTGTGGCGGCGTTCGCGATGGAGTATCCTGAACGTGTAGGCGAACTAATCCTTGTCGCTCCAGGCCTTGGCGGCGGGCGCGGACCGCAATTCCCTGCCTGGGCGCTTCCGCTGATGTGGACTCCGCAAATGCGCCATCTTGGTCCGCTGATGATGCGTGAATACCAGGAAAGCCTTCCGCGCACACTTGAGCGCGGATGGTTTGACAAGGATAAACTTACCGATGAAATCCGCGCGAGACATTTGCAGGTGTTGACCATTGAGAATTGGGACCGCGCTTTTTACGAATTGACCTTTGCGCCTGCGTATCCGGAACTGCGTCCGCTATTGCCGGATCTAACCATGCCGGTCTTGATCGTGGCCGGACAGGAAGACCGTCTCATCCGTTCGTGGTATTTCGAAGCGGTCACCGCGGAGATGCCGGATGCCATGTTGGAACTGATCCCCGAATGCGGGCATGTGCCGCAGGAGGAATGTCCCGAACCATTCATGGAGATCGTTTTGGAATATTTGAGCAGCCGGTGATCCATGCAAGGTGTCGGCTCGAGCCTGGGAACATTCGATGAAAACAACCCTCATTACGCCCGGAGCAGATGCGCCGGATTTTGAACTCGCGGATATCAATGGGGTATACATCCGCCTTTCCGATTTCCGTGGAAAAAAAACCGTTGTATTGTCATTTTTACGAGGATTCATGTGACCATATTGCCGGGCGCAGTTGGCGCGCATGAGCGATCATTACAACGACTTTACTTCACGAAGTGCGGAGATCCTCGCAGTCGGTCCCGATGGTTTGGAGTCGTTCAGGCGTTACTGGCAGCGCGAAGAGATTCCTTATATCGGTTTGCCTGATCCAGACCATGTCGTTGCCAAACTCTATAAGCAGGAAGTGAATCTTTTCAAACTTGGGCGGATGCCGCTGAATTGCATCGTGGATGCGGAAGGCAAGATACGCTATGTGCATTACGGTTCATCCATGATGGATATTCCGGATAACCAGACCTTTCTCGGTGTAATAGATAAACTCAACGCGTCATCCAGTTAACATGACATTGGGACGCATTGCCTTCCTTGGCTCCGGCGAGACTTCGCTTGCGGGTGGACGTATCTTCGAAACTCTTGCCCGCCTCCTTCCCCAGCCGCTGCGGATCGCCATCCTTGAAACGCCAGCCGGCTTCGAGCTTAACGCCTCTCTTGTCGCCGGTCGCGTTGGCGACTTTCTCAAGACCCGTTTGAGGAATTACAAACCGGTCATCGACCTTGTCCCCGCAAGGAAAAAAGGGACGGAATTCAGCCCGGATAACCCCGAAATCCTCAAGCCGTTATTGCAGGCAAACATGATCTTTATGGGACCGGGCAGCCCGAGTTATATGTCGCGTCAATTGAAGGATACGCTCGCCTGGGAGATCATCCGCGCGCGTCACAGGCAGGGAGCGACTCTCGTGTTTGCCTCTGCCGCAACCATTTCGGTGGGGCAGTGGGTCCTGCCTGTTTATGAAATCTACAAAGTGGGCGAGGACGTGCATGTTAAAGACGGTCTGGGATTTTTCTCCGATTTCGGGATGCATGTATCGTTCGTGCCGCATTGGAACAACGCCGAAGGCGGCGTGGACCTGGATACGAGCCGCTGTTTCGTCGGCATGGAACGCTTCGAACAATGGCGCGGATTGACTCCCAAAGACAATATCATCGTCGGCCTGGACGAACACTCCGGCATCATCATGGATTGCGAAAAGGGAAATTGCGATGTGCATGGCGTCAGTTCGGTCTCGGTGATCAAGCATGACTCTTCAGGAATGTATCCGGCCGGGTCGAATTTTTCGTTGAGCGAACTCGGAACTTGCACACCACCGGATCCCATCGAAAGAGGACTCCGCCCCGATGTGCTGGAATTGATTCGATCGACCCACACATCGGAGAACAATGGTCCTCCCGGGGAAGTGCTCGCACTGCTCGAAAAACGCAGGGAAGCGCGCGCAAACAAAGACTTTTCATATTCAGACAGTTTGCGGGATGAAATTGCCGCTTTGGGATGGAGGATCAAGGACACGAAGGAGGGGCAGGAATTGGAGAGGATATAGGGTGAAGGTATGAAAAAACCTTCTCTGCAAGAGAAGGCTCAATGGGTGGTTTCAAGACAATACAAGTCAACGAGGCGGGTTAGAATTCATCCTCCTCTTCCAGCCACTCATCGTCCTCTTCGCCGTCTATTTCTTCGTCGTCCCATTCATCCACTTCGTCTTCATCCTCCCATTCGTCATCGGAGGCGGATCCTTCGGAAGGAGAGTAAGTCACACAACCCGTGTCCGGGTCGAGTTCGACGGCGGCGGCGCCGCATAAGCCTTCATCGATGAACACGCAGTCGGTGTAGTGACATTTGATACGGGGCATTTCTAGTCCTCCTAGATTTCGTTTCGAATCAGACGCGCGACCGCAATGATGAAGATCAGGGTCATCGCTGCCTGTGATGTGAGACAGAACGGGCAATACGCCTTGAGGATGGCAAATTCCACATAGATCAGCCAGAGGGTGAAAAGGAAGCCTGTCAGCGACATGCCGAAGACCAGCATGGCCCCATTCCTGCGCAGGTACCCGATTTTATCCTCGTAGTAATGAACGATAAGGATCGCCGCGTACCCGATCACCCCGAGCACTGCAACCGGGATCCCGTTTACTTCAGAAAACACGCTGGCATTGACGGTCGAGCAATCACCCGATCCCAGGCACATGCCATCGTTCCCGGTATATTTGTAAACCGTCATGTAAACAGAGACTGCAAGTCCGACGATAACAAGCGCAACCGACGAGCGAAAAAGCCATTTATCCACGTTTCCTCTATATGAAGATGGCGTCTACTTCCGAGCCAGCAGGCAGGCATTTTACACCAGCGGGGATGATTAGTAAAGCATCCGCCTGCACCAAGGACAGCAAATTACCCGAGCCCTGATGCCCCGTTAGAAATGCGGATGGGATGCCATTTACCAGCCTGATTCGCGCTCGAAGGTAACTCTCCCTCCCATCCGAAACAACCTCCTCCGCGCATCGGACCTTTACCTTCGGCCTGGTTCCATCCATTGCGCCGCTCATGTACAGCAAGGCGGGGCGCACGAACACCTCGAACCCGACAAATGCCGAGACGGGATTGCCGGGCAGTCCGATGAAAGGAATTCCCCGATATTCGCCGAATGCCAGCGGTTTCCCGGGGCGCATGTTGACTTTCCAGAAATCCAGTTTTCCATTCGCATCGATCACTTCCTTGATGAAATCGAATGCTCCCACGCTCACGCCCGCCGAGGAGAGGATCAGGTCCGCGCGTTCATTTGCGGCTTTCTCCAATAAATTCGTCACCGACTCGCGCGTATCCCTCGCCACTCCAAGATGAACGACTTCTGCGCCCACGTTTAAGACCAATGCCGCCAATGTGTACGAATTTGAATCGCGAATCTTCCCCGGTTCCAATGGCGCGCCTGCCGAGAGTAATTCATCCCCGGAAGACATCAAAGTCACCCGCGGCTTTTTGTGGACGCTAACTTCGGCATACCCAAGGGTTGCCGCCAAACCGAGGTCTTGCGGCTTAAGAGTCCTGCCTTTGTTCAGGACGATATCGCCCAACCGCATATCCATACCTCGCGGGCGGACGTTGTCGCCAACACTCATTTGTTTATCGATGGTTACGGTCTTGGGGGGTGCAGTTCCCGCTTTGCGGTCATTGAAATCTGTCTCTTCGACAGGAACTACGCAGTCAGCCCCTTGGGGTAATTGAGCTCCTGTCATAATTCGCGCGGCTTCACCGGCATTAAGGATAACTGTCGGCGAGGTACCTGCGGGAATATCAGCGACCACTTTCAAGGTCCGGTTGGAGCCGCCTTCATCCGCTTTGATCGCAAACCCGTCCACTGCGGAATTATCGAATGGCGGATAATCCGAATCTGCGAAAAGCTCTTTTGCCAGCACGCGATTCAGCGAGTCGTTCAATGCGACCGATTCTGTTGCCGTAATTTTTATCTGGGAAAGGATGCGCTCGCGCGCCTCGTTAACGCTAAGCATATCGAAGCGCCGCGATTATACCCCCAACCTGCTCGCCGCGAAGACCATTTAGGATGTCAGGGGATTTTTATCCGGGCTTGGTCCGGACAGCCTCCATCACATTCGGCAGATTTTCGATGCGGGTCAGGATGCGGCTGAGTTGGGTTAAATCCCTTACTTCGATGATCAATCTTAAGTCTGCAATGCTTCGGTTGACGTTTACCGAGACGTTGTTGATGTTGATGTTTTCATCCGCAAGCAGGTTCGAGATATCGCCCATCAATCCCTGCCTGTCATACGCTTTGATCTTGACCGGCACCGGGAAGGTTTGCTCCACATGACCCCAGCCGACCTTCAAAAATCGTTCGCGGTCTTTTGCCTGCAAAATGTTCGGGCAATCCTGCCGGTGGATGGTGGCGCCTCGCCCGCGTGTGATGTAGCCGACGATCTGGTCGCCAGGCATCGGGTTGCAGCATTTGGCCATGGTGGCCAGCATTCCTTTCAACCCCACGACTTCGACGGCATCGGTTGGCTTTGCGGGCGCGGCGGGAGCGTTCGCCTCGATGATGTCCTTGATCTCTTCGTCTTCCGCGAATTGTTTGATGAGCCTTGTAATGGAAAGGTCGCCCGTGCCGAGATCGATGAACATATCCTCGGGGACTTTGTAACCCAATTCGCGCGCGAGCTTCTCGAAATTGATTTCGCTTATCCCCAGCCTCTGCAATTCGCGTTCAAGAGTCTCCCGTCCGTTTGCAAGGTTCTGCTCATCCTCCAGCTTCTTGAACCACACCCGGATCTTCGACCTTGCACGCTGGGTTTTTACAAGACCCAGGTCCTTGTTGAGCCAGTCGCGGCTCGGGCCCCCGCGTTTGGCTGTCAGAATTTCGACCTGATCACCGGTTTTCAATTCGTGGTCGAGCGGCACGAGTTTTCCGTTCACCCGCGCGCCGCGGCAGCGATGGCCGATGTCTGTATGGACGTGATAGGCAAAATCGATGGGGGTCGAACCGGAGGGCAGGTCGATGGCGTCGCCTCGCGGCGTGAAGATATATACCCTGTCCCGAAATACGTCGCTTTGCATCGACTCGACAAATTCCGCTGCGTCGTTCACATCTCCGCGCCATTCCATCATCTTGCGAAGGTCCTTGATGCGTTCCTCGAACTGCTTGTCGTGCTTTCCGCCCTCCTTGTAACGCCAGTGCGCGGCAATGCCGTACTCGGCGTTCATGTGCATTTCCTGCGTGCGGATCTGGATCTCAAGCGGGCGTTTGTCGTCGTACAATACCGCCGTGTGCAGGGACTGGTAATGGTTATCCTTTGGCGCAGCGATGTAGTCGTCGAACTCGCCCGGTACCGGTCTCCATGTAGTGTGGATAACACCCAGCGCGGCGTAACACGATGGCACGTCGGGCAAGATCAACCGCACCGCGCGGACGTCGTAAAGCAGGTTGAAGGATTTGTCCTTCTTCTGCATCTTTTTATAGATCGAATAGATATGCTTTGGTCTTCCGCTGACCTCGGCTTTGATATTGTTCTTTTCCAGCAGGCGGACGAGGTTCTGTTTGATATCCTCCAGCTGTTTTTCACGATCTGGGCGGCGCTCCGCCAGGGATTCGGCGATGTCTTTGTACTTCTCCGGCTGGACGTAACGGAAACTCAAATCCTCGAGTTCCCATTTCAACTGCCAGATCCCGAGACGATTTGCCAGCGGCGCGAAGATATCGAGCGTCTCCTGAGCGATGCGTTTTCGTTTATGTTCCGGCATATGGCCGAGCGTACGCATATTGTGCAGACGGTCCGCCAGTTTGATGAGCACCACGCGCACATCTTCCCCCATGGCTAGAAAGGTTTTGCGCAGGGTCTCGGGAATCATGTCTTCTTTGCGCCCCAACAATGCGGGTTTGATGTGGGGGTCTTCCTGTTCGAGGTCCCCAGACCCTGCGTGTTGATCTCCACGGGAGACTCGAGGCAGATGGGTAAGTTTAGTTACCCCGTCCACAAGGAGCCGCACCGTATCTCCAAACTCCCGGCGGATATCCGCCAGGGTCACAGAAGTGTCTTCGACCGTATCGTGTAATAGTCCCGCAGCAACGACCTCGGCGGGTACCTTCAACTCAGAGAGAATGCCTGCTACTGCAATGCAATGGTTGATATACGGCTCTCCGGAATGACGTTTTTGCTCGCGGTGCGCTTCCTCTGCGAACGTAAAAGCCCGAATGACCAGTTCCCGATCCGCGAGCGTATACCTCTCGGGTAGCTGGTCCATCAATTTTTCCATGGGGATCTCAACAACAGCCGATTTCATCACCTTGATTTTACTACGCCGTCTGGACTGGAAAGTTAAGCTTATAATAATTTCAGGGCTTCAAACAATGCCGATAACAAACAATGTCACACGGTTTCTAGATTCGCGCAAAGTGAAATACGAAGCGCACGAACTTCCCGCTGAAAAGCTGGGGGCAAGAGATGCGGCGCTGTATCTGAACGTCCCGGAGATTCAGGTTTTCAAGACCGTCGTAACCAAACGTGAGAAAGGCAAGCCGGTTCTTGCCCTTGTTCCCGCGCCATGTGTTGTAGATCTAAAATTGCTTGCGGACTTTTTAGGCGAAAAGAAGATGCACCTTCCCACCGAGCGCGAAGCCGAACAAATGACCGGATTGCAGGCAGGAGGCATATCGCCTCTGGCGTTGATCAACAGGGGATTTCAAGTGGTTATAGATTTATCCGCCCAGGAGTTCGATGAGATTTATATTTCGGGCGGGCAGAGAGGATTGAACATTCAGTTGGGGGTAAAAGACCTCGCTAAACTGGTTAACGCCCGTTTTGCCGAAGTAAGAAAAATCTTGTGAAATTGCCCCGTTTATTTGCTATAATGAAAATTATAAAAACAGGAAAGGAGGCGCTTCTCGCCGATAATCATCGAAATTTCCCGTTCATCGTGTCGTTTCATCAATCAACTTCTCGAGGAGGAGAACATGCATAAGATGTTTAAAATCACATCGTTGCTCATCGGTTTTAGTCTCGCTCTCGCAGCTTGCGCCCCGGTCGAGCCCGAAATTGTGACCGTCGTCGAGACCAAGGAAGTGACGGTGACCCAGGAGGTTCAGGTCCCTGTTGAATTCCAGATGGAATCAGCTCGTCTTGCGGCAATCAAGAGCAACGGAAAAATCCGATGCGGCGTCAACTCTGGCGTCCCGGGATTTGGTTTTCTGGACGCCTCCGGCGAATTCACCGGCTTTGACACCGACTTTTGCCGCGCCCTCGCCGTGGCCATCTTCAACGATGTCTCGGCTGTGGAATTCCGTCCGCTCACGGCGGCCGAACGATTTACAGCCCTACAGACCAACGAAATCGATGTCTTGATCCGCAACACGACCTGGACTTTCTCGCGCGACGTGGAGCTGGGCACAGACTTCGGTCCGACCACATTCTACGATGGTCAGGGCATGATGGTCCGAACGGACAGTGGTTTCACATCTCTGTCAGATATGGGCGGCGCTACGGTATGCGTGCTTTCTGGTACCACCACTGAACTCAACCTGGCTGACGCATTCAGCGCGCGCGGCCTCGAGTATGAACCGCTGGTCTTCGACAATTCGGACGAGACCGCCGCAGCGTATGATGAAGGTCGCTGCGATGGCTTGACCTCCGATAAGTCACAACTGGCCGGTTTGCGCACAACAATGACCAACCCTGACGAGCACGTGATTCTGCCCGAAACCATGTCCAAAGAACCGCTTGGACCGGTTTGGGCGCATGGCGATCAACAGTGGGGCGACATCGTCAGTTGGGTTGTCAATGGCATCATCATCGCTGAGGAAAAGGGCATCACCTCCGCCAATGTTGCAGAAATTGCGTCTGGCACACCGGAGGATCCGGAAGTTGCCCGCCTGCTCGGCTTGGAAGGCTCATTCGGAGAATTGCTCGGACTGGCACCCGACTTCATGGTCAATGTGATCAGCGCTGTGGGTAATTATGGCGAGATCTATGATCGCCACTTGGGACCCGAGGGTACCGATATCCCGCGTGAAGGTTCGTTCAACGCTCTCTGGAAAGACGGTGGTTTGCTCTATCCACCGCCCTGGCGCTAATCGTTCCGATGACAACATGCAGCCCTGCTTTCGGGTAGGGCTGCATCCTTAATAGGATGAGGCCAAACGCAACCGATCCAACCCTGCTCCAGCCTGGTCGCTGGTCCTTCTGGCGTGATTCGCGCTTTCTGCAGGCGCTCGCTCAGGCGATCTTCGTCGTCCTTGTGCTCATCGCCGGGCGCTGGCTGGTCGGCAATCTATTTACATCCCTCGAGGAGCGGGGGTTGGATCTGAATTTTCAGTTCCTCCAACGCACCGCCGGCTTTGGGATCGGGGAAGGTCTTCCCTTCGAACGTACCGATTCCTTCTGGCGCGCCTTCGTGGTCGGTTTCGTGAATTCGATTCGCGTGATCGTCTTTGGGCTCGCCTTGGCAACCGTACTTGGAATCCTGGCCGGCATCTCTCTACTCTCAGGCAACTGGCTATTACGCAATCTCGTCAGCGCCTATGTCGAAGTCATGCGCAACACGCCGCTACTTGTGCAATTATTTTTCATTTACTTCGGCATTATTCTGAAATTACCTTCGCTCCAGGAACGACTTATCGTTGGACAATTCAGTTTGAGCAACCGCGGCTTCTACTTCCCACGCGCAGTACCTCAAGACGGCGCCACTCTCTGGCTGGTACTCGCGGGAGCCGCTCTCGTAGGCGGGATAATCCTGTACCGTATTCTTCTAAAGAAACGAATCCTGACCGGCTCTGAAACCTGGCCGGGACTCAAGGCCGGTCTTCTGATCTTCGGCATTCCGTTGATTAGTTGGTTTCTGATTCCTGGAAATCCCTTCACTCTCGAATATCCAGAACTGGTGGGCCTCCGCATGGAAGGCGGAGCACGCGTGACGCCCGAATTCGCAGGAATACTCTTTGGACTGGTGCTCTATACCGGAGCATTCATCGCCGATATCGTACGGGCGGGCATCCTGGCAGTGCCCAAGGGACAACTCGAAGCGGCGAAAGCCTCCGGTCTGACTCAGGCGCAGGTGCTTCGTTTGGTGATCCTACCACAGGCAATGCGGGTAATCATCCCCCCGCTCACCAACCAGTACCTAAATTTGGCAAAAAACTCCAGCCTCGCGGTGGGCGTGGGCTTCCCGGACCTGTATAACATTTCCTCGACGATCTTCAATCAATCCGGTCAGGCGGTACAGGTAATCAGCCTGATGATGATCACCTACCTCCTGATGAGCTTGTTGATCTCTGCCGTGATGAACGTCCTCAACGAGCGATTGAAGATCCCGGAACGGTAAAGATAATCATGGGACACGTAGAAACATCTTCGATCAAACCTCCCGTAACCTCCCAGGGTGTGCTGGGCTGGTTGCGCGCCAACCTGTTCAGCAATTGGTTCAACAGCCTGCTGACGATCCTCTTTATGGTTTTAATATACGTCGTTGCGCGGTCGGTGTTGATCTGGTCTGTGCAGGAAGCAAACTGGCTTGCGGTCGTCGACAACCTGGGTGTGCTGACCTGGGGCCGATATCCCAGCACCGAGGTTTGGCGTCTGGGTTTGAGCTTGAGCCTGATAGTTGTGATGGGAACGCTTACCTGGGTCCTGTGGTATCGGGACAGCAATCCGCGGATACGGCGCGTCTTGATGATCGGTTGGTTGTTGATGCCTTTCGTGCTCACCATTTTGATCCGTGGGATCATCCTGCCCACCTTCCGCACCATCGTGAATAACATCGGGTATTACATCGTCCGCCCGGAGGTGCTCATTAGTCTTGACCAGACCTGGCGGGCAAATGGGGTGCTCACGCTCGCTGGTTTGCTGACAGGCGCCTCATGGGTGATCTTCAAGAAACTCCGGTCTCGGAGCCTTGCCATCGTTGGCGGGCTGGTCATCATCGCCTTGATGATCCCACTCAGCACACAGAGTCGCCCCTGGATATTCGGAATAACCATGCCCATGGCGATCCCCTTCTTGGTCACATTCAGCTTGAGCCTGCTGGTCGGTCGAGCCGTGGGTCTTTCCTTTGTCAACGTAACCGGGAGCGCGCGGGTGCTGGCGGCGTGGTGGTTATTTAGCATTCCCATCATATTGATCGTGCTGACTACCTTCGAGGTGGGCAACGAAGCGGTTGATCCGGTGGAAGTGCTTTTGATCGTGCCGCCTAATATTTGGAGCGGGATACTGCTTACACTGGCGCTCTCTGTGGTCAGTATTATTGCTTCCTTTCCGATCGGTGTGCTCCTGGCGCTTGGAAGGCGAAGTTCATTGCCCGTCGTGAAAGGATTCAGCATCTTATTCATCGAGTTGGTCCGGGGTGTCCCGTTGATCACGATCCTGTTCATGGCCCAGGTGATGTTGCCTCTCTTTCTACCGCTGGAGGTCAATATCGACCGGGTCTTGCGTGCCATGGCCGGAATGACGCTCTTTACCGCAGCCTACCTGGCCGAGATCGTCCGCGGCGGGTTGCAGGCGGTGCGCAATGAGCAGATCGAAGCGGCGCGTGCGCTCGGTTTGAATGAATTCCTGGTGACCAGTTTGGTGGTCCTGCCACAGGCTTTGCGCGCCGTGATCCCGCCGATCATGGGGCAGTTCGTCAGCATCTTCAAGGATACCTCGCTGGTGGCGATTGTCGGGTTGTTGGATGTGCTCGCTGTGAGCGAGAGTGTCATCAAAGCGCGTGATTACCTTGGCGCGGTACGCGAGATGTACCTTTTTGTCGGCTTGTTCTATTTCGTCTTAAGTTATGCTATGTCCCAGGTAAGCCGCCGCCTGGAGGTACAGCTTGGCGTGGTTGAAAAAGATTGAGGGTATCTCTGATGAGTGAACCGATTATCGTCTGCAAGGATGTTCATAAGTGGTTTGGCAACTTCCATGCGCTCAAAGGCGTGGGGATGGAGGTTAATAAGGGCGAAGTGATCGTCATCTTCGGTCCTTCGGGCTCGGGGAAATCGACCTTCATACGAACGATCAACAGGCTGGAGGAGCACCAGCGCGGCACGATCATTGTCGACGGTATCGAATTAACCCACGATGTGCGTAACATCGCCGTCATCCGCAGCGAGATCGGGATGGTATTCCAGCAGTTCAACCTTTTCCCGCATTTATCCGTCATGCAAAACATCATCCTGGCGCCTGTATGGGTGCGCAAATGGCCCACGGATAAGGCGGAAGCAGTGGCCATGGAATTACTCGAACGAGTGGGCATCCCTGAGCAAGCGAATAAATTCCCCGGCCAGCTTTCGGGCGGACAGCAACAGCGCGTAGCCATTGCGCGTGCCCTGGCGATGCAACCCAAGATCATGTTATTCGATGAACCCACCTCCGCACTTGACCCGGAAATGATCAAAGAAGTCCTGGACGTCATGGTCGAATTGACGAAATCGGGCATGACCATGCTCGTCGTCACACATGAAATGGGATTTGCCCGCGCTGTGGCGGACCGCATGTTTTTCTTCGATCAAGGTCAGATCGTGGAGAGCGGCACTCCGGTGGATATCTTCGAGAAACCGAAAGAGGAACGCACCAAATTATTCCTCTCGCAGATCCTCAGCCATTAAGCGTCGAAATTGGCAGCCTGATTTCCGTTGACCCAAAGACTGTAAGTTCCTTGCGGGAAACTTCCAAGAGGGAAATTCACCTCGAAAGGTTCCAAAACCTGGGCGCAAATTTCATCCGGATTCGCCACTGAATAGACATCCACAACCACCTTGTTCGTCGTATCGGGTGGATTGACAGCGATCCGCAGTTTATGGCATGGCGTAGGAAGTTCCCCTTTCAAGACCAGCGTAAACTGCGGAGGATAACTTTCCAGAGTGAGCAGGTCGATGGAATCCAGAAACACCTCTCCGTGGAGTAGAGAGCCGTCTGCCGGGTTTGGCAGGAAATCATTCTGCTCCGGCGATGAAGGAGAATCGCTGGAAACCGGCGAATCCGGCGATGCCCCGCAAGCGGAGATGAAAATCGCAATCAGCAAAGCAGAAAGTTGAACAGGTTTCATGATATATCCTTTTCTCGTCGAAAGACGAATAATTCCGGAAAAAGTTCCTCAATAAGAAACGAAATCGCCCGCCAAAGCGCCGTTTATCCAAACCGAATACCTGCCGGGAGAATATGTGCCCAGCACAATATCCGCTTCGAACTGCTGAAAAACGTCATCACATTGGATATCGGGGTCGATCAGGCTGTAGGCTTCGATGAACATCTGATATTGCTCATCCGGCGGGCTGATTTCGATCCGTAATTCATTGCACACACTGGGCATATAACCGGTGATGTTAATGGCGGCGCGAGGCGGCGAAAATTCATATCGTTCTGAGAACAAAATCGACGTGATCACAACCGATGCGATCTGCCTGCCCGTGTCCTCCAATTGCGGCTCGAACGGATTCTCGTCCGGTGTGATGCGATAGGGCGCCGGGGGCGTAGTAGTTACGATGAGCGCCGGAGCGGTGATGCATGCACTCAGAAAATATCCAAGGATGAGGATCAGGATGTTTTTCATCCCTGCCTCGTCATTCTTACCTCGCCGAACAATTGAGGCGCGACGACATAGATGCCGCTTCCGCTTACGGCAACGGTTGAATCGGCAAACAAGATTTTCCCCTCACTTAAGATTTTTCTTTCGTCCATTTGTGAAATGTGCGCCTCGAGAAATACAGATTGATGGAGCGGAACCGGTCTGTGATAATTGATCTCGATGTGGACAGCTGCGACCTTGTGCCCCGCCGCCCATACCACCAGCCCCATCGCTTCATCCAGCACCGCAGCCGAGGCGCCCCCGTGCGCATGGCCGGGCGGACCCTGTTGCGATTCTGTGAACGCGAATTCAGATGTGAGATGTCCCTCGTCGTCCACGTACCAGGTCAACCCAATGCTGTTCGGGTTCTCGTGGCCGCATACGAAACACCAACCGTGATAGGGAAGTTGCCTTTTCATGCATCTATTGTAAATCGCAGGATGCCGGATTGCCAATCCGGCTTGGCACATGCTAGAATTAAGGGGAGAATGGAACGGGTAATTCATAGGGATATTCTCCGTTAGCAGGCGGGCAGGAGCTTCTCTGGGTAAAATTAGCTGATAATACCGCATCGAACACATTGGAAATTGGAAAAAGGAAGAAAATGGAAATTTCACTTGCATTGGGGGGAGGCGGCGCGAAAGGCAATGCCCATATCGGCGTCCTTCGTCGCCTTGAAAGGGAAGGATACAGGATCGCATCGGTCGCAGGGACAAGTTTTGGCGGCCTGGTGGCTGTGTTATATGCAGTCGGTTATTCTCCCAAAGAAATTCAAACCATCTTTGAATCGGTGGACCAAAAAGCCTTATACGGGCGCGATCCGGAGGATGGACCTTCCCTGCTTGGCCTGGCAGGTGTGCGTCAATTGCTCAACCGGACGATTGGCGAAAAAACATTCGAAGATATCCGCATCCCTTGCGCAGTGACAGCGGTGGACATCAATAGCGGATGTGAGGTGATCCTGCGGAGCGGCAGGTTGAAGGATGCATTGTTATCCACCGTCGCCATCCCGGGGATTTTTCCTGTCCATCGTGTCGATGGTCTTGAACTTGTGGATGGCGGTGTACTAAATCCCGTGCCGGTTTCCGTGGCACGCATGCTATCCCCCAACCTGCCCGTCGTGGCAGTTGTATTGAATGACCCGATCGATAAACCGTTGCACCCGTATAATCTCCCGCTTCCGAACATCGTCCCGCGTCCCATAGTGGAACGGCTATCGCGAATCTCGCTTGCCCAATCGCTGGATATTTTTCTCCGGTCGGTGGATGTTTCCAGCCGGTATGTATCGTTCCTGCGCCTACAAGTGGACAAGCCCGAGATCACCGTCCGCCCGGAAGTCCATCATATTCAAATCCTCGACAGGATCGCGATCGAGGAAGTTGCGCTCCTGGGCGAACAAGCGCTGGAGAAAGTCCTTCCCGATCTCAAACGCGAAACGGCGTGGATCACCCGCCTGGGGCGGCGCGTGTTTGGCAATAACTAGAGAAAACAATGAGTCGAGACCTGCGAAAATACATGCGCGATACGAATACACAACTGGTTGTCGGCGCGATTCTCCTGCTGTTTATCGTCGGGCTTGGATTGATCTGGCTGATCTATGGCTTCGGCGCAGCGGTGACGGGATTTCTCTGCATCCTTGGGGCATTCATCCCCATCGGCTTGATTATGCTTGCATTATATGGAATGGATTGGATCGTGAAACGTGCAGACCCCGATAAAGACCGAAACGATTGAATTCAACGGATGGACGATGCGCGTCCGCCCGGCATCGATGGACCACCCGCGCCTGTTGTTGATGATTCATGGCTGGACCGGCGACGAAAACTCGATGTGGGTCTTTGCCCGAAAATTCTCCGCGGAAAATTATTGGATCATTGCCCCCCGCGCGCCTCACCCCGCTGACCCGCAGGGATTCTCGTGGCGGCCGCATCTGGTCAAGACTTTTGGCCGTCCGAGCCTTGAGATGCTTTTGCCCTCCGCTGAGGCGCTGATCCGGCTTGTGGACGGGTATTCCGCTTCGGTCAGGATCGAGGCGGATCAATTCGATGTGATCGGGTTCAGCCAGGGCGGGGCGATGGTCAATGTGCTGGGCATGGTCTTCCCAAATCGGATCCGCAAGATGGGAGTCTTGGCGGGCTTTGTCCCATCCGGCCTGGATGCGTATATCGAAAAACGTGCGCTCGATGGAAAGAAGATATATGTGGCGCACGGCACGCAGGATGAGTTGGTGACCATAGACCGCGCGCGTGCTTCGATGGAATTACTTGAAAGGGCAGGCGCTGCGATCACGTATTGCGAAGCTGAAGTCGGGCATAAATTGAGCTCCGATTGCCTGCGCGCCCTGGAGGAATACCTTGCAGATTAATCCCCTCTCACCCCTCCGTTGACGATGAATTTATTTGCAGGTATGCTTGCGAGGAAATAAAGGCGAATACATGAGAAAACATCTTTCACGACGCGATTTTATAAAACTTGCCGGGCTGGGATTGGGCGCGCTGGCATTTATGCGCATATCAGCCCGCGATATCGATTATCGCTGGGATGTGTTCGGTCAGCCGAAGCGTCTTCCGCAGTTTCCGGGCAGCGCGATCATCGGGCGAGTCTGCGAACCGGATATAGACATTCGCAGCCGCCCGACGAATGATCCTAATCAAAACACCTCCATCGGTAAACTCACCGCAGATTCACTTGTTGAATGGAATCGGGAAGTGGTGGGGAATGTTATTGGCGGATTGTCGAATCAGCGTTACGTCGAGACGCCGCAGGGATACATATATGGCTCGGTGGTTCAACCAACGAAGAATCTTCCAAACACACCAGTGACCGAACTTCCGAACGGGCAGGGTTTCTGGGCGGAAGTGACCGTGCCGTATATCGATCTGGCTCATGAAGGAATTGTAGCGTCGCCGTGGCTGCAGGATCACATCACCTACAATTTCCCGCCGCGCCTGTATTACGGCCAGGTCGTATGGATCGATCAGGTGCGCACCAATAACGGTTTTCCTGAATACCGTTGGAACGAAGATGCCAACGGACGCGGATATGGTTATGGAGGTTACGGCGAGTTCTTCTGGGCGGATGGCGCTGGGCTAAAGATCATCACAGAAGCGGATATTGCGACGATCAACCCCGATGTCGATCCAAATGAAAAGACGATCTCCATCGACTTGGATTACCAGACTTTGTCCTGTTATGAGAGCGGCCGCGAGGTCTTTTTCTGCCGCATATCATCCGGCAAACGGTATGACCCCGTGACGGGTGAAGTTGTGGATACCTACGCCACCCCGGCGGGGACTTTGTTGACCTATTGGAAAATCATCTCGAAGAACATGACCGCGGGCAATGAAGCGTCGGGATATTCGACCCCTGCAGTTCCATGGTGTACATTTATCGCTTCGGGCGGCGTCGCAATTCACGGCGCTTTCTGGCACAATGCATTCGGCGAGCGCCGCTCGCATGGATGTGTCAATGTCCTGCCGGAAGATGCAAAGTGGATCTTCCGCTGGACTATGCCATATGTATCGCTCGCGATTGGAGAAGAGCGCCGCGAACTGCCGGATCACGGCACGATCGTCAACTCGACGGAAACTCAATTCTAAAAAGGGATAGTCATGGATATTTCGCAAATCACTGTTTGGCTTGCCTTGCTTGCCGGGCTGGCATCGTTTCTCTCTCCTTGTGTCTTCTCCCTGGTCCCGGCTTATGTTGGTTATCTGGGCGGGATCGCCGCAGGCAGCGATAACCCCGGTGAACGTCCCAGCCGGTGGTTGACCTTCTCGCACGGTTTCGCATTTGTGCTTGGATTTAGCATGGTATTCGTTCTTTTGGGCGTCGCTGCCTCCTTTGCTGGCGGACTGCTCTACGATCTTCGTTTCTGGCTGGCGAAAATCGGCGGTGTGGTCGTCGTCATCTTTGGTTTGCACATGATCGGTGTATTCCACATTCCCTTCCTTGCTTACGATACGCGTGTGCAAACGGCGCCTGATCCCAAACTCGGCTACCTTTCCTCCGCCTTGATGGGAGTATTTTTCTCGGCGGGATGGTCACCCTGTGTCGGACCCGTCCTCGGCGCAATCTTAACTCTCGCAATCAATGGCGGATCGATCTCCCAGGGCGCGACGCTTCTTACCTTCTATTCGGCCGGTCTCGCAATCCCATTCCTTCTTGCTGCCCTCGGCATCGGCTGGGTGACGACCATCCTTCGCAAATACAATAAGACCATGCGCTATGTCGAGATCGCCATGGGAGTTGTCCTAGTCATCATCGGTGTCATGCTTTTTGCCGGGACCTTCGAACTCATCGCTCAACGCGGTCAATTCTTCTTTTACGATTTTGGCTTATAGCGAATCCGGCTCGGGGACCGAACTACTAAAACTCTTATGCTCAATGTGACTTTTTTTGTTAAAAAAGATTCCCCGGAATGCGATGAGGTGAGGGGGTTCCTCAAAGAATTCCAAAAGCAGTATCCGCACCGCCTTGCCGAAGTGGACATCGAAAATGATTCGGCGATCAACGCGAAATACGGTGGACTGGTCCCCGTCATCGAAGTGGGTCCGTACACTCTTCAAGCACCCATCTCGCGCCAGAAATTGCAAATTACGTTGGGCGCGGCTTCAGATCGAAAGAATCAACTTGAAAAGCTCGACGATCCGATTTACAAATACAAAACAGAAAAAGGACGAAATTTGACCACTGGCGACCGCGTCTCCTTCTGGATCGCAAAACGCTACTTGCTGATCCTCAACCTGTTCATGCTCATTTATGTCGGATTGCCCTTCCTGGCGCCGACCCTGATGAAACTCGGCGCGGAGGGAGCCGGGCAGGTGATCTACCGCGTTTACAAACCCTTATGTCACCAATTTGGTTTTCGTTCTTTCTTCCTTTTCGGCGAACAGCCTTTTTATCCATTAAAGGAAGCGGGAATGACAGGTTTTAAAACGTTCGAAGAGGCAACCGGCATCACAGGCGTCGATGATCCATATAGTTATTCCCGTTTCGAGGCGCGCAATTTCGTCGGTGATGAGACTCTCGGCTATAAGGTCGCGTTATGCGAGCGCGATATCGCCATCTATCTCGCCATCCTTCTTTTCGGTATTATCTTCGGGCTGACGGGCAGGTGCTTCAAATCATTGCATTGGTTGGCATGGCTTTTCCTGGGGATCGCGCCCATCGGTCTGGATGGTTTTTCCCAACTCCTGAGTCAATTCAATTGGGATTGGTTTTCCGCCGTCATTCCCTATCGGGAAAGCACGCCATTCCTGCGGGTGCTCACCGGCGGCTTCTTCGGTTTGTTCACAGCTTGGTTTGCCTACCCGAACATCGAAGAGTCGATGAACGAAACCCGCCAGTATTACATCAAAAAATCAGCGGTCATCGAGGCTGGTAACTGATGCCTTTTGAGCAAGCCGACGCCCTGCGCTATTATCAGTTCAATATTTTTTCGAACAATGTCTTAAATGCCGTCTTTACCCGCCAGGGCGGAGTCAGCCCCGAACCGTGGACATCGCTCAACTTGAGTATTTCCGTCGGGGATGATCCCGCTCGCGTCGCGGAGAATCGCATCCACGCATTCAACGCGCTCGGTAGAAACCCCGCTTCCATCCATGACGCATGGCTGGTTCACGGCACAGACGTGGTTCACGCTGAAGCCCCGCGCTCTCTTGATGGACCAGCCCAGAAAGCGGACATCATCTTCACGGACAACCCCCATGTTTCACTCTTCATGCGTTTTGCCGACTGCGTGCCTTTGTTATTCCACGACCCGAAACGGCATGTCATCGGAATCGCCCATGCCGGTTGGATGGGAACGGTCAGGGGCGTTGCGGAATCCTCCATAAATGCGATGCGGGACCGTTACGGTTCGAAGCCGGAGGATGTGGTTGTTGGAATTGGTCCCTCCATCGGCGTGGATCATTACGAGGTGGGGGAGGAGGTGGCGGCTCAATTCCGAGAAAGGTTTGGCGTGGACTCGGACCGAATCCTCCAGATCCGCGAAGGACGAATCCACCTCGATCTCTGGACGGCAAACGCGTTGCAGCTGCAGAAAATGGGCGTGGAACAAATTCAGATCTCCGGTCTATGCACCGCCTGCCATTTGGAGGATTGGTATTCCCATCGCGCCGAAAAAGGGAGGACGGGCAGGTTTGGAGCGTTGATGGCGTTGACATAACGCGGGATGCATCCCGTGTGACAGGCGGGGTAAAATTAAAGCATGGACGAACTCGTTGCATCAATTCAAGAAAGATACCTTGGCGCGCTGGATCGAATCGCCGGTGCGGCAAAACGCTCTGGGCGGGGTCCGGAGGCGGTCAAACTCGTCGTGGTGACAAAAGCCCAACCGGTGGAGACAGCCCGTGCGGCGATCGAGGCGGGAGTCCGCATCCTTGGCGAGAATTATGCTGAAGAAGGTGTCACGAAAATTCAATCATTGGCAAATTTTTCTGCGGTAGAATGGCACATGATCGGTCACGTGCAAAGCCGCAAGGCGCAGCTCGTGGCAGGAAATTTTAATTTCATGCATTCGCTCGACAGCCTGAAACTTGCCAAACGGCTCGACCGTTTCTGCGCAGAGGCGGGGCGCATCCTGCCGGTCCTGCTGGAGGTTAACGTCGGCGGCGAGGAAAGTAAAAGCGGCTGGAATGCTTTTGAAGAGTCAAAATGGGCGGGGCTCCCGGATGAACTTGCGGTGATATTCACCCTGCCAAATTTGAAAGTGCTTGGCTTGATGTCGATGCCGCCGCTGGGTGATGACGCTGAATTCTCGCGCCCATTCTTTCAAAAGCTGGGACGGTTGAGGGAGTTTCTATCCAGTCAATTCCCCCAGGCGGTTCTTTCGGAGCTTTCGATGGGTACCAGTTTCGATTATGAAGTTGCAGTGGAGGAAGGCGCGACCTATGTGAGGGTCGGCACGGCGATCGTCGGACCGAGGCAAATTAAAACGGAGAAGGTATGAGCGTCGAATTTCTGATCTTGTTGATTCGGGTGGTGGCGCAGACATTTATCTGGGTTGTGATCGCCAACGCCCTGCTTTCATTTTTTCTTTCACCCTACCACCCGGTACGGGAGGCTTTGGATCGAATCGTGGCTCCATTCCTGAACCCGATCCGCAACCTGATGCCCAGTACGGGCGCGATCGATTTCAGTCCGCTGGTCTTGATCCTGGCGGTGGACCTGCTTTCGCGGGTATTCATCACCGTGCTTCTTTCGATGTAATCATTCTTTCGAGGTGAACCATGACAAGACAATATGTCCTACATGACGGCAAACGCGGATCTGCGCTGGCGCTGAGGATCACACCGCGCTCCAGCCGCAATCAGATCGCTAGCGTGTTGAATGACGGTACGGTCAAAGTCCATCTTGCCGCTGACCCGGTCGATGAAAAGATAAATGCCGAACTGATCGCCTTCCTGGCAGAGGTGCTCGGCGTGCCGAAATCGAGGGTGGAGATCGTGGCGGGCGAAAGCGGCCGTGACAAACTCGTTTCGATCCTGGATATGGATACGAAAACAGCCCATCAACGCATTGTGGCGCATTTGGAATAATATCCAGCATTCTGAAAGTAAAAGCGCCAGGCGTAACGACTGGCGCTTTTACTTTATAGCAAACGAAAATTTACACATCCGCCCTTATGAAGCGCTGTATAACCGCCGATAGATGATGAATATTTCGTAAATATTGCGGATGTAATTTCTTGTCTCTTCGAAGCGGACGCTCTCCAAAAACAGGTCGGGATCGTCGCCTGCCAGTTCCTTCCATGCCACCGCATTGCCGGGACCGCCATTGTAGGCGGCGAGTGCCGCATACAGATCACCATTGAGCAGGGTGCGGTTTTTCCCAAGATAATGCGTTCCGAACAATACGCTGACGTACGGGCGATACAAATCTTCTTCTGTGTAATTGATGGGTTTGCCGAGTTCCGAAGCGATCTGCGCCCCGGTGGGAGCGATGATCTGCATCAAACCGTGGGCTCCGGCGGTCGAGCGGACGAAGCCTTCGAAGAGACTCTCCTGCCGGATGACGCTGAAGATCAACAAGGGGTCGAATCCGTTTTGCTGGGCGTTGGGAATGACGAGATCGGAGTAGTACAAGCCGTACCGGATGTGACTGAAATATGCCGGGGCCATCATGGATTCGGTGTGTTCGTCGAGTCCCGCCATCGTCAGAACCTGTCGCGCCGCGAAAATGGCAGAGCGATACATCCCGAGGTTGTGCAGATAATTCGTGAGACGATAACTCCCGACGGCGTCGTTCAGCGCTTCAAGTTCCTCGCGCAGGTCTTCGAATTCAAGGCGCGCTTCATCGTACATGCCCAGGTCCCAGTATTCCTTCCCGCGAATGAGACGCGAGTCCGCGGACAATGCGCCAAGCCCGTTCAGGTCCACGTCCGAGCCGAGATTGAAGGTCAGGCGCATCCAGGCATCCGCGTCGGCGCGCTCCCTTGGGAGATCGACGTTCGTATTTATAAAAGAGCCCGAAGTGAAAGGCGCGATTTCCGCCAGCAAGTCACGGGCGCGTTCGCTGTAGTAACCGCCGGGGTCAAGGTTCTGTCCTTCGCGCCAGGCGTCCCCGGCTCCGTTGGCATCCCCGAGGATTCGATAGGATTTACCGATCCATAAAAGAGCGCGGCTCTTGTCCTCGCTCGAAACCGATAAGGCGAGACTTCGTTTGAAAGTATCCAACGCGGTCTGGTGATTTCCGCGCCGATAATCGATGATGCCCATTAGGAATGAAGCATATGCGGATTGCTGCGAACCGGGATATTCGAGGGTAACGCGCGACCAGGTTTCGATGGCTTTGTCGTATTGCCCATCGCGTTCATAGATGCGCGCTGCGCTCATCAAATAATCCGCTGCAAGCGAATTGTTCGGCGCGAGGCTGACGAACTCCAGCAGAGTCTGCGCCGCGCCTGTGTAATCGCCTTTCTGCGCCCATAGGATGAAAGCCTTCTCGCCCCAGGCGTAGCTCCAGCGCGAGTGGGCGGAAAAACTGGCGATGAAGGTGTTGTAATCGACCAACGCCTCATCGTAAAACCCCAAACTGCTTTTCGAAATCGCGCGGTAGTAGTAGGCGGTCCCGTCGTTTTCAGGCGGATTCGTTTCGAGATATCGGTCGAAGGCGGCGATCGCCACCGCGTACTGACCCGCAAAATAATCCACGAGACCACGATCGAGTTCATCCACCGTTCCGCCCGCGTCAAGCAGCGCGACGAGGCTGAGATAGGAAAAATAGGAGAGAGGATAATGTTCGACGGCAAACCGGAATCTTTCGTTCGCCTCGGCAAATTGACCTTGAGCCTGATTTGCCAACCCGGCCTCGTACAACGCCTGAGCCTTGATGTAATCGCTCGATGCGCGTCCGATGATCCCGTCGTACAGCGTCAGTGCCGTTTCGTAATTCCCAAGCTGGACCTGTGTGGATGCGACTTTCAGATCGAGATGGATATCGTCCCCAAGCGATGGCGCCTGGATTGCCGTTGTATATGAAGGCAGGGCTTCTGCGTAATTCTTTGCGTTGAAGAGCGCATCTCCGCGCAGTTCCTGGACGTAAGCATCCAAAACGCCGGGGCGCAGGATGAGATAAGTCTGCCATGAATCCGCGGCGGCGGCATAATTCTCCAACTTGTAAAAGACAAATCCCTGAAGGAAGTATGCCTGGGCAGATTGCGGCGAATTGGCATATTCGGTGATAAGTACTTGAAGGGCGGCGAGGGTTTCGTTGTAACGTCCCTGTGCGTAATAGATCCTCGCCACGCCCCATTGAGCCGATGCGCGCACCAGAAGGTCAGGTGAATCGTTCAACGCGATCTGGTAGTGTATAAGCGCGAGGTCATAGTCGCCGTTGAAGAGCGCCTTGTCGCCTTCGCTGACCCGGGTGGTGGGAAGCGGAGTCGGTGTGATGGTGGGAGTGAAGGACGGCTGAGGCGATGTTGTGATGCTGGGAGTTACCGTCCAACCGGGCGGGATGGCGGGAAAATTCTCCAGCGTGGAGCATGCAATGAGAGAGATTGAAAGCCAAAGTCCGAGAAGGAGGCGTTGTCCTGAGCCTGTCGAAGGGCGCATGATTTTCATCCCGTTTTTATACTGTTAAAGGGAAGGCGAGTCAAGCAGAGCAATTTGACTTTCTGTGTTGTATTCACCGGTTGGTTGCAATATAATTTCTTTTGCATCTCATTCCCAATTCCCAAAGGAGAAACATGAACACACATCACAAAATCCATCGTTCGCATGGGTTGATTTTGTCGAGCGTGCTGTTGATCGTTTTGACAGCCTGCGCAGCGGGAGGTGAACCGGCAGGGTCTGGTGAGCTGGTGACTGCCAGCGGTTTCGTTTGCCCGGAGCCCTCGCCGCGCGTGGAGTTCGAAAGCGCGGAGGTAAATATTTATACGTGGTCGGAATACATCCCCGCTGACATCTTCGATTGCTTCGGCATGGTGTACGATGTGACGGTGAACGTGGATTATTTCTCGTCCAATGAAGAGTTGTATTCGAAGGTTTCGCTGGGCGAGGGGATCAATCCGTACGATGTAATTCACCCAAGCGATTACATGATCGGCGTATTGATCCGCGAGGAATTATTGCAGGATCTGGACCCGGCGCGGATCCCGAACCTGTCGAACCTCGATCCCGGTTTGATCGCGGCGTATGGCGACTCGCTCAATTACCTTGTTCCATATCAAATGGGCACTCAGGCGATCATTTACAACATCGAAACGGTGGAAACTCCTCCGACTTCATGGGCAGATCTTTGGAATCCCGAATATGAAGGTCGCATCGTCGCCGTTGACGATAATCGGGTGATCATCGGCGCGGCATTGCTAACGCTCGGTTACAGCGTCAATGAGACCGATCCAGATCATCTCGAGGAAGCCAAGCAAAAACTGCTCGAATTAATGCCCAACATCCTCGTCTTCGACAGCGACAGCCCCAAGACTCCGCTCGTGGCTGGGGATGTGGATCTCGGCATCGTCTGGAATGGCGAAGCGTTTTTGACCCAGACCGAAGACCCGCGCTTCGAGTACGTCTTCCCTGCCGAAGGCTCGATCATTTTTTATGACGGTATGGCAATCCCAATTACAGCGCCGCATCCGGATGCCGCTTATGCCTGGTTCAATTATCTTCTGCAAGGGAATACCAATTGGCTGACCTTGGTAGATTATCCGTACACCAACCCGAACAGGGCTGCGCTGGAATATGCAAAAGAGAACGCCCCCGAAGTGTACGAGGCTTACATGACATCTCCCATCACCAATACGCCCGCCAGTGAGTTTGCGAGAGGGCATGAGGTCAAGGATCTGGGTGAGGCGCTTCTGTTATATGACGAGATATGGACGGAAATAAAACAATAAATTTTATGATGAAGGTCGGAAATTATCCGACCTTCTTTTAATTTATGGGGCAAAACGCAAGTTATGACATTTGTCATTGAAAACCTTGAACAGCTTATATATACTGGATTTGGACTTTAGAAAAAGATAATTTTGAAGCGAGGATTAACTTATGAGTTTCGCAACCCTGTCCCTCTGATGCTGGAACGGGGCATGGTACGTTTCCGCCGCTCCGTTCCACCTGTGATGGCAAAAGGAGTAGCCATGAAACTCGCGATGAAAATTCTCATTGGGGGATCGTTAATCTTGATGGCATCTTGCGGACCTTCTGCGGAAGAAATTGCAACGATGACAGCCTCGGCCTGGACGCCGACCCCCACCCAAACGCCGATACCGCCTTCACCGACTCCCCTTCCAATCGATGTGACCGTAACAGTTATGGATGAATCCGGCGCACCGGTCGCAGGAGCAAGTATTTCCTTTCCTGAATCAGGAAATGATACGCCTGTTCCGACGGATGAAACGGGTCAGGTTCGTTGGAATGACCTGCCGGGAGAGACTGGAACATTCAATGTCACCGCGCAAGGATATTTGCCTGTGTCATCCAACAGTGCGCTTGTTCGCGGTCCCAATGAAGTGACTGTGACCATCCAACGCGATCCGTTTGCTCTTCTTCCCTCGCAAGGATGCGCTCAGGGAGAAACCTTCCTTTACGCCGAAGACTTCCAGGATGGAAAAGCCCAGGGATGGTTGGAGATCGAATTTGGCGCACCCGGATGGAGTATAGCTCCCTCTGCTGAAGAAGCCGGCGATCTAATTCTTTCTGCCCAATATACTGATATGGTTGGCGACGCTCCGATGATCTCACGACTCGATGGGATGGAATTCGACAATGCAGTCTGGCGAATTCAAATGCTCATCTCAAAGACGTTTTCGCAGGAGAACTGGTTTTCGCTCAACTGGAAGCAGGCATTGCAACCGTTCACTTTGGGAGATAAGGAGATTTTCGATTCGCGCTATCAGTTGCCCATCGGCTACAACTATTTTGCCTTGCGGCGTCTTCAACAACCTGTGACCAACATCGGCATTGCTCAATCCTCCGCGCCGAAGGCTGGAGATTGGCATATTGTGGAAATTGCGACATACCAGGGAGTTACGGAAGTGTGGCTGGATGGCAAACAGAAGTTTGAATATGAAGACCCTGTCCCAGTTCCTCCCGGCACAATGGGGCTGGAGTTGTGGTTGCAGCGGAGCCAGACCATCGTCTATTTCGACGATATATTCGCATGCGAAATCGACGCCCCGTTCGTTTCCATCGTTCCGGCAGTGCCATAATAAAGCAGGAGAAATTCTAGACATTCTGCCCGCCACGTGATAAACTCACGCCGTACCCATTTCAAAGCGCACTCGCAAGAGTGCGCCTTTTTCTGCGAGTGTGCAATGGACATATTGCTTACCGGCTCCGTCGCCTACGATTACCTGATGACCTTCCCCGGTCATTTCAAGGAACAAATTCTGCCTGAACGTTTAGAATCGATCAGTCTTTCCTTTCTGGTCGATTCCATGTCGAAACAGCGCGGTGGCATCGCTCCAAATATCGCTTACACAATGGCATTACTCGGGCAGAAACCCCGTGTGATGGCAACCGTCGGCGAGGATTTCGAGGAATACCGTCAGTGGCTCGAATCCAAAGGCGTGGATACGAAACTGATGAAGGTCGTACCCGGGGTTTTCACCGCCTCGTTCTTCGCCACAACGGATCATGCCTCGGCCCAGATCGCTTCGTTCTACCCCGGAGCGATGGGCTACTCTGCAAGCCAATCGCTCAAAGAGTCGGATAAAAAACCGGACTTGGTCATCGTCTCCCCCAGTTCGCCTGATGCGATGATGAAATTCCCTGCCGAATGCCGCGAGTTGGGAATTCCCTATCTGTATGATCCCAGCCAGCAGGTCCTGCGCCTCGAAGGACACGAATTGGCGCGGGATATGGAAGGCGCACAGTTCCTTTTCTGCAACGATTACGAATTCGGCTTGATCTCCAAGAAGACCGGCTGGAGCCTCGACCAGATTCTCGAGCACGTCAAAGTTTTGGTCATTACGCGCGGAAAAGACGGCGCAGATCTGTACTCCGATGGGACTTCCGTTCACATTCCCACGGTGCCTGAAGACGAGATTATCGACCCCACCGGAGTCGGCGATGCCTTTCGCGGCGGTTTTCTTGCCGGGTATTCGCACGGTTTTGACTGGAAGTTGTGCGGTGAGGTTGGCTCCCTTTCCGCTGTTTATTGTCTCGAACAACGCGGTACGCAAAACCATTCCTACACACGTGAAGAATTCGTTCAACGCTTCCGCAGGCATTTTGAAGATGGCGGGAAATTGGACGCCTTATTGAAATAAAATCAATACAAACCCCCAATTACCAATCACTAATTAACAAGAAGGAGCAATAAATGAGCAATTACGATATCAAGGACATCAACCAGGCCGAGGGCGGACGACGACGCATAGAATGGGCGGAGCGCGAGATGCCCGTTCTGCGTTCGATCCGCGAGCGTTTTAATAAAGAGAAGCCTCTCAAGGGACTACGCCTCTCATGTTGTTTGCATGTCACCACCGAGACCGCAAACCTGATGCGCACCCTGCATGACGGCGGCGCGGACATCGTCCTCACGGCGTCCAATCCGCTTTCCACGCAGGACGATGTTGCCGCTGCGTTGGTGAACCAGTTCGAGATTCCTGTTTTCGCCATCAAGGGCGAGGATAAGGTCACGTACTTTAAACACATCCGCGCCGCGCTCGAACATAAACCTCATATGACCCAGGACGATGGCGCCGACCTTGTCTCTTCTCTTTTCTTTATTGAAATGGGACGCTTTGAAAGACTCGAACCCTCCCTCGCGGAATGGGCAAAATCCCTCAAAGAAGAAGAGCGCAAGGAAATGCTCAAGAACGTCATCGGCGGCACCGAAGAGACCACCACCGGCGTGATCCGCTTGAAGGCGATGGAGAAGGACGGCGTGTTGAAATTCCCCGTCATCGCCGTGAACGACGCGCTCACCAAGCACATGTTCGATAACCGCTACGGCACGGGTCAATCCACTGTGGATGGCATCGTCCGCGCCACGAATGTTCTGCTGGCGGGCAAGTCCTTCGTTGTGGCTGGCTACGGCTGGTGCGGACGCGGCCTCGCTTCGCGCGCGCGTGGTATGGGCGCTCATGTCATCGTCACCGAAGTGGACCCGATGAAAGCGCTCGAAGCCGCGATGGACGGCTTCCAGGTCATGCCGATGCTCGACGCTGCGAAAGTCGGCGACATCTTCTGCACCGTTACCGGCGACCTGAACGTGATCGACGGCAAGCATTTCGAGGCGATGAAGGATGGCGCGCTTGTCGCCAACTCCGGTCACTTCAACGTTGAGATCAACATCCCCGCGCTGGAAAAGATGAGCAAAGGCAAACCGAATCTCGTCCGCCCGTTTGTGGACCAGTACGAAACAAAGGACGGACGCAAGATCAACATCCTTGGCGAAGGGCGCTTAATCAACCTAGCTTCCGCCGAAGGTCACCCCGCTTCCGTAATGGATATGTCCTTTGCTAACCAGGCTCTCTCCGCCGAATACATGGCGAAAAATGCCGACAAACTGGAAAAGAAAGTCTACTCCGTGCCGGCCGAGATCGATAACGAGATCGCCCGCCTCAAACTCGAGGCGATGGGTGTCAAGATCGATGTCCTCACCGACGAGCAGCTGCACTACCTGAATTCGTGGGAAGAAGGAACGTAATCTGAATGATGAATTCAGAACGATGAAGGCTGAACACCTCGCGGACTTCTTTTCCGCGAGGTGTTTTTATCTGAACACCCCATTTTTCTGCAAAGTCTCCAGATACACGGCTTGCTTTTTGCCGACCAGTTTGCCCAGCCGAGGCGCTTCGAAGATCAGTTGTTTGATCTTCCTGAGTGGATACACCACACATTCGGTTTCTTCTTTCAGGTCTTCGAACACCACCAAACATACCCAGGCATCAGGCATATCTAAAATGGGATCACGACGTTCGGGAGAGTCTTGGAATGTCCATGACAAGCCATATCGATTCGCGGCGGATCGCCTCTGGGTCTTGACCGCCACATCGAGGTCGTTGACTCTCAAATCCGCCGCCCAGGATTTGCGCTTCGCCTCGTAAACGCCGTAGTCTGGTCCGTCGACCAAGCAGTTCCTTCCCTCGAAGAGAATTCTCACCGCCTCCTCGCCGAGTTTCGAAACGAAATGATCGTCGCGGACTTTTTCGATCACGGTCTGGTTGCTGTCGCGGTAGTTGACCGTCTCGGTCACACGTTTCGCAAAGTCTAAAGCGCGTTCCCTTGCTTCATCCGGTATCTGGACGATCCGTGGGGTACGAAAAGTGGGCATGGTTTTTGAATTATACAAAATAAAGAGCCTTGCAGAAGAATTTTCCGCAAGGCTCTTTATTGTAAAACATCAATTATGGACAGAAGAAGGTTGTGTCTTTTATGGCTGCCTTACCAGCTGCATTGTAAGCTTCCACGCCCCACTTTGCGGGAGTGCCGGCAGCAAAGGGTAATGGCGGGATTGGGAACGAGGTGCTATTTGCCGGGAGGGTGGTGAACAACGCGCCGTTAAAGTATATATTAAATCCATCCTCATTGTTGGATTTATCCTGCCATGTCATGTTTCCTGTGTAGTTGTAGATCGGCAGGACTAATGGAATACAAACCTTGGCAACAGCTACATTGTCCACTGCCGCTGGCGGGGCAAGAGTTGGCGTGGGCGTGAATGTCGAAGTGGCTGTCGGTGTGGCGGTCTTGGTCGGCGTGGGCGTGGGCGGAACCGGGTATTCCGGAAGGTTGGAGGTATTACCGGTCACGGTGGCGTATTGTCCCCACAGCCAGCAAGTCCCAGATCCATTGAGTCGTTTAATGACCCAATAATTCGGGACGCCTGAATTCTTGCCGACGATCTCGCCGGTCTGCCCGACAAGCAATGAATCGATCAAATCATAAACGACACCGGGACCCGTGCGGCAATTGGTGTTGACGCTCACCGTTATCTGCGGCACAGAGGGGGTGGATGTTGGTCCGGGTGTGGCGGTGAATTGCGGCGTGGCTGTGGATGCTGGCTCGCCGCCCCCGGGCTGCTGCACTTGACCTGGATCGCCCCCGCCGGGTTGTTGGAGAATTAATGCCTGAGCAGTGATTGTCAACGCCAGGTCGTCCACCTCCTCGGTTCCGCCTTGACCACTGGGCAGATTGCATGCGGATATCGCAAACACAGCCAGGGCGAACAATGCGAACAATCTTCGGTACATGGTCTCTCTCCTTTCCGGGTTTAATTATGACATTAAAACTGCGGGCGGGTTATCATTTCAATGAAATTAAGACGCCTTGCGGGGATAACCCCGCAAGGCGAGAATCGTTATGAACCGGCTTACGTCTACGGGCAGCCCTTTGTTACTGATTTCTTAGCGGCTTTTCCCGCGGCGTTGAAGGCTTCGACTTCGAAAATGGAGGCGATGCCGGGAAGGAATGGGTTGCCGGGGGCGGAAGCGACAACATACGACGTACTGTTCGCCGGGATGCTGGCAACGAGTGAGCCGTTGATATAGATGTTGAACCCGTCTTCGTTATTGGACTTGTCCTCCCATTTCAAAGTGCCTGAGTGGAGGTTGTTGGGGCAGACCATGTCCATCGTGACGTTGTTCACTGGAGCCGGGGAAGCCAGGGTCGCCGTTGCTGTGAAGGTGGGGGTGGGCGAAGGCGTGGGCGTTGGTGGAATGGAATATTCCTGTAAATTGGCTGTATTCCCGGATACGGTTGCGTATTGAGGGAAAAGCCAGCAGGTACCGGATTTTCCCGGATTGTTAATGATCCAATAACCCGTGGAGGTGTTTTTGCCAACCACTATGCCAACCTGCCCGATAAGTAACGAACCGATATTGTCGTACGCGATACCGGGACCCGTGCGGCAATTTGTATTCTGGCTGACGGTCACCTCCGGCACGGTGGGGGTGCCGGTGATCGCGTTAGTAGGTGTGAACTCGGGCGTAGCTGTAAACTCGGGCTGCTGTCCCTGCTGGGGGGTGGCATTACCTGAACCGGATTCCAACAATAAAGCCTGGGCTGTGATGGTCAGAGCCAGGTCGGCATTCGGGTCTTCTCCGCCCGGCATGTTACAGGCGGTAAGAACTGTGATCAAAATGATGCACACCACTAAAATAAAAGATCTTCGTTGCATGGGTACTCGCTCCTTTTTGATGCAATTATCCCGGGTTGCATGTAAATAATCAAGAAAAATCCCATGCTATTGGTACTAATCCCAAAAAGGACGTTGGTACTATCTCCCGCCTCCTGTCTTGACCTTGAATTTATCTTCCGACCAGTCGCAAGATATCAATTCAAGCTATACGGAACGACAAACCCGATACGATGCAGGGCGAGCAGGGTCTGGATGACCAAAGTCCCCGCCACAAGAAAGAACAGCAGAGCGCTCTTTTCGATCTTTGCAATGAAAACCGCCGCAGGGATTTGGAACAAGACGGCAAGATAGATCCATAACCGTGATATCTCGCCCCGGTTGATACCAATTAAAACAACTGCGGCTAGGGTCGCAAGCAGGCTAAGCGGAAAAACAGCATCGGGCATCCAACGCCCGGAAATATTTAATTCTTTCCAATCTGATGCAATCAGGGCGACGATGTATGTGAATATGATCAGGATGGGCGTCCCTGCGCTGTAAAAAAATTCCTTCAGATTCTCTCCAAACCAAATCCTGTAACTGCGCCCTGCAATATCATTGAAATGTGTCGCATCCCCGAGGATGAAGAGGAAAGTACTGAAGAGGTCAAAGGAAAAGACCGCTATAAATATCAGATAAACAACCAGAAACGCAAGTATGAAATGAACGGTGAATTTTATGAGATCAAATTTTTCGATCTTCTTTGTCAGGACGGCATGAATTAAAAACCCGGCTGGGATTAGACCGGTTGTCAATGGCAGCGGTTCGAAGAAAACCATGAAGTAGAGCACTGCTCCCGCCAGCCAGGCATACAGGATGGTTTTCCGCTCGAGGAAGGAGAGGACCACCGCGAACAAAGCCAGCATGAACAGCGGTGTGACCGTGTTCATTAATGGAAAGAAAAAGATTCTGCAGGGAATTATTGCATAGAGTGTGAATGCGTAATATGCCGCTGTCCTGTCTTGAAATAATTTTCTGCATATCGAATATAGCAACAATCCACCAAGCGACGAAATGATGATGATCAAATACCCCATAACCTCCGGCGATTCGGTGAATAACCCAAGGAAATCAAAAAACAAAACCTTTCCGGGCATGTTCGTCCTTGCATGAGGAGAAAATGTGGAGGCAAGGACATTGTAATCCGCCAGGATCTCAAGGGCGGAATATTGCCGGGCGGGAGTAAAGAATGAGTTGGAACGGTCACTGACGACGAGTTCTGTGAGCGAAAATCGATAAGCAAAACGCATCACGATCTGGATAATGACGGTATTGACCAATCCCAAAGCAAGCGTCATCTTTTCCCTGATGTGGATATATCTTCCGCCAATGAAAACGGATATGGCAAGCAATGCCAGCGATAATGCCGGAATCCATCGCGGAAGCGAGTAGGTCTCTTCAAAGTAGCGATATACCCAAATGCCGATATAGGAACCGAAGGTAAAGTTTCCCGAATACACAAGGAAGGTCATCAATATTCCGATAGCACAGGCGGTCAATACCAGGGCGGCGGCATGCGAGTTGGAGGATTGAGACGAATGGAAATGTGAATGATCTGTCATGATTCTGTTTTGATTGGAAATCTGATTTCAATGTTTTTAAAAATTACCAAGCATCCGAGGTAAGATGGTTTATTACGCAAATGAAATTGCAGGAAATTGTAATTTCATTTCACCCAATCAATCTCGCATAACTTGCCCCACTCCTCGAGGGATAGTGTTTCTGCGCGTCGCATGGGATTGATTTCTACAGCATTCAGCAAGTTCTCCGCCTCTGCGGGTCTAATGTGCAATCCCGCGGAAAGGGAGTTCCTCAAGGTCTTGCGTTTCTGACCGAACCCCGCTTTGGTGAGTTTGAAAAAAACGGGAAGGTTTTTACTTGGTATCATCGGTTTGTCGAAAATATCCACGCGCAGGATTGCAGAATCCACTTTTGGGGTGGGATAAAATGCCCCGGCGGGAATATTCGAAACGATGCGCGGTGAGCCGTAGACCTGTACACTCAGCGCCAACAAACTTAGATCCCCGGGTTTCGGGCAGATGCGTTCCGCCACCTCCTTTTGAATGGTAAGGACGATACGTCTTGGCTTCGGCTCGCTTTCCAGCAAGTGGCGTATGATGGCAGATGTGATGTTATATGGAATGTTCGCTGCTGCGATATAGCCGGGCTGGTCAATGAGTTCTGCTATGGGCAGTTCCAGAATATCGCCTTGGATGATGTTAACATTTTGATACGGCGTAAGAACAGCTTCAAGCGGCGGGATCAACTCCGGGTCCAGTTCGACCGCTGCAACGCTTCGGGCAGTTGCTGCCAGATAACGGGTCAGACTGCCGAGACCGGGACCAATCTCCAAAACACGGTCATCCGCTTGAATCTCTGCAGCTTCAACGATCTTCTCGAGTACCGATGAATCCTGCAAAAAGTTTTGACCGAGCCGTTTATCTGCACGCAAGCCATACCGTTTGAGGACTGCGGCGGCGTCGAGCGGAGGGATGGAGACTATGTTCATTGGCAGACGAAAGCGTTATCCTCTTCATCGATCAGAGGCGAGGGGGAGGAGATTGCGGCTTGCGCAGGCCATGTGCCCATTTGGAACCGCATCACAAAATCACGCAGGATGTCGAAATCGGCGTCGAGGATGGAGATGCGTTTGTCGAAAACCGGGTCGAAGACGCGCGTTTGCTTGAAGAGATCGGCGGGGAAACTTGCCAGGACGATGTTTTCCGGCGGCATTTGGGTCGCAAGACATGCCAGCTGGCTGAGTTGCGCAGGCGTGAAATCGGTACGGATATTGTCCTGGAAGGTTTCGATCAGCGCGGGTATCTGCGCCAGTATTTGCGGGCTTGTCAACTTTTTGCGCACGGCGCACAGGACGATATTCTGGTTATCCGCCCGTTCGAAACTACCGCCCGATCGGTTGCGCGCCAACTTAAGCGCCTCTGCTCCGCCGAGGTGATGGGTTCCCTCTTTGAGACCGGTTGTTTTTGCGATTTTTTCGTTTGGAATTTCCACATCGATTCCGCCCATGGCGTCGATGATATGTTCGAAAGTGCGCATGTTGATCGTGATGTAGTGATCAACACTTGCGCCGAAGTTCCTATTTAGAGTCAGAGCAAGCAAGCCCGATCCTTCGGTCGGATCATCCCAGTAATTAAAGCCGGGCTGTCCATAAAGAAACGCCTGGTTGAGTTTTTCATGGTCCTGCCCGTTCAGGTCATCGGCAACGTGGGGAATCTCCACCCACAGATCGCGAGGGAACTCGAGCGCGCTCACTTTGGGGGTGAAAAAATCCACCCGGACGAGTCGGATCGCATCTGCCAGCCCGTAGGTGTAGTTATCGCCTCGGGTATCCGTACCTACCACAAGGATATTCATCGACAACAGGCCACCGCATCGCGGACCCGGTGTGGCAGTGGGGAGGGAGATCGTTGGCGCAAAAGTTACAGCTCCGTTCGACGCAAGGGGTCCTGGCGAAGGCGTCCAGGTGGGTGGCAGGTCTTGAGTAGGCAATGAAGGACCGAGGGGTTTCACTGCCACGGCGCTGAGAGCTTGATAGGCATACACGCCGACCACCGCGACAAGTGTAAATGCGATGACCGAGAGGATTGCGATGATGATGCGCTGCGATTTTGTCATTGTGATTATTTGAAAAAATATGGAATCTCTGCCGGGGCAGGTTCGAGGAAGTACACTGTCACCCAGCCGGAAAGCCCGCCGATGTTGTTATCGTCATAGCCGAGATCGATCCATTGTGTGCGCGCCACGCCGAATGCGCTTTCAATGATCGGTCCCCCGCCTGTGTCCCCGATGACTGCCAGGCCGTACCCCGGAATATAGACTTTCATACCAGCAAGATATGGATAGATCGAATAATCAACTGCTACGATGCCATATCCCGCGCGCGCGCCACTGGCTGTGCCGTAGGAGCATCCACCTGTGCCGGAATTGCATGGCGAATACCAGGACGCATACATCTCGGTCGCATACCAGTATTGATATTGCGAATTTCCCCCGACAGGTGAAAGAGTGATCTTTGATCCACTGAGAACGAGTTGCGTCTTCGGCTCACGCAAGATTGTTTTCTCCTCATCTTTGCGGCTCACCACTACGCCGTCCTCATATCGGACTCGTGTGCGGATCATCGTCAGACCATTTGCACCGTATTGCAAAATCTCCTGTTGACCGAATACCACATCTTCCGAAAATGTCTCTTCGACGGAAAAGGGGATGGACTCTAATTGCACAAAAACAGATTCGCTGATTCGTGTGACTTGAATCCTCCCATCGGGCGGCAGCGGCTCGTTCTCCGACGGGATGCTTTGGTCCAAACCCATTAGTGGAATTCCCGCCTTTGCCAAAGCCTCCCCAACCGTGTTCGCCGAGGAATGAATCATCACGGATTCGCCGCCGCTGGTCACGGTCAACTCGCGGGTTGGAGAAATGTGTATCGTGAGCGAATCCTTTATCGGCGCAGTAAGAGGCGGGGCGACGTCGTCGTTGATGTGGATTGTAAATCCCGCATCATTCAAAACTTCGCCGACAGTAAACGCAGATGTATTGATTGTTTGCTCGCCATCCGGTGTGAGCAGCCGAACGTTCACCGCCCGCCTTAATTGCATTTGGAAATTCCCGCGCATTGCGATCTCATCTTCCAGCTCATGCGGAATCCCGTTTACAAGAACCCGGTCATCCGGCTGTGGGGTGATCCCCGCTTCGGCAAGAATCAGAATCGGTAAGGTTTCATTGGTTGTGACAGTAATCGTCGAATCCCCGTCGATGACGATGACTGTGGGCGGCGAGAATGCGCTGCAGCCGATAAGAATGACGGCAAATAAAACCGCTTGCAAACGATGCAATTCCATAAGCGCAATTATAAACGGCATCGCCGGTTCCTTTTCGGATACAATTCCCCATATGGACCTGCTTACCAGCGCTTCGAACCCGTTTGTCAAATACGTCCGCAGTTTGCGGCAGAAAAAGGCGCGCAGCGAATCCGGTTCCTTCCTCGTGGAAGGCATACACCACGTCGGGGAAGCCGTCGAGGCGGGTTGGGAAGTGGAGGCGATTTTATATTCGCCGGAGCAACTGACCAGCAACTTTGCAAAGGATCTGCTCTCCCGTGCCCGTCAACTCAATTTGAGGATTCAACCCGTATCTAAAGTAGTGATGGAATCTCTTGCAGATAAGGAAAATCCGCAAGGCATTCTGGCGGTCATTAAGCAAAAGCGTTTTGTTTTCGATGATCTGAATGCCCTGGAACGTGGCGTGGCATTGGTCTCACCGCAGGACCCTGGTAATCTTGGTACGATCCTTAGGACAATGGATGCGGTCGGTGTCGAGAGTCTATTTCTGCTCGATGGAGGGGTGGAACTCTATCATCCGACCGTGATCCGTGCGAGCATGGGGACAATATTCTGGAAAAGGATCATTCAAACGTCATTTGGCGATTTCATGGCTTGGTCGCGCAAACACAACATCCAGGTGATCGGCACATCATCCAGGGCAGATGTGGATTATCATACCCTCGTCCCGCAGGAACGCTGGGCGTTGGTGTTGGGGAACGAACAAAAAGGGCTTTCCTCCGATCAATCCGCCGCCTGTGATGTGACCGTTTCCCTGCCCATGCGTGGGAGGGTCAGCTCGTTGAACCTTTCAGTGGCGGCAGGCATATTGCTCTACCAGTATGCGAGATAGATTTTAACCCTCAGATGGATCGCCTGGTAAGTTTCAACAGGGGGGTTTCGATAAACCGGTAACTGATGAACCCGACGACCAAGGCGAGAACGAAAGCCGCGCTCAAACCGATGAGATTGTCAATGATTGGATCGATTGCGAAAAGACTCCACACCCTACCCACAACGTTCACGGTAAAGAGATGGGAAAGATAGATCGAATATGAAGCATTCCCCGTTTGTATCAAAAAAGGTGAAAGGACAGTTCCATTTCGCTCGGCGTGGGTGACGCAAAAGACGATCACTGTTGCGGGGACTCCGTAATACAAAGCCTCCGACCATTCGAGCGGCAAGAGCCCCGTCACATTATTGTAGTGGATATAGCCAAATACTGCCGCGATCAAGGCGATTCCGGCAATGACAAACAACAAAATCCCGTTCGCCCTGATTTCTTTATAATTATGATAATGCACAGCGAGCAGGCACCCGGCAATGAATTCAAGGGTCAATGGGTGAAAAATCACGAATTCGAACGGATTCCCGCCTGGCGAATGGAAAAACACGATGATCGCCCCCCAGATCAAGAGTGCGGGAACGAGTAACCTTTCCGGGAAAAGGAGCAGGATGAAAAACAAAACGATGTAGAAATACATTTCATGGATCAACGTCCATCCGACCAGAACGATTGGGAGTAGGTTGCTTGGAATGAGCAAATAGGAGGCGACGATGTTCACCTGGTTTCCCTGCGCGCTGTTCACCCATGAGGGCTGGACGATGAATACGATCAGCGCCAGCGTGGTGTACACCCAATAAAGGGGATAGATTCGGGAAACCCGGTGGTAAAGGAAGAGCAGACTTTGTTTCAGCTCACGGAACTTCCCGCGGGTCACTGTGACCATCACAAACCCGCTGATTACGAAGAAAAGGTCCACGCCGAACATGCCGAATCGCAGCCAGTCTGGGAGGATGGTATTCGTCCCCCCGTATTTTTTTTCGATAACCACCAGATGGAATAGCACGACGGAGAGCACGGCGATCCCCCGCAAAGCCTGGATGTTTTGAAGTTTGATCATATCGGGTTCATAATTTTACCCTGTCTTCTCCGTCATAAAGGTCACAGTGAATGATTATCTGGAGAGGTGTTCTCCAAAATTAATGCACTCCCCAAGACCTTTGGGTTACAATAAAACCAGCGAGATGAGTCGTAAATCAATCGATTTGTAACGTTAGACTATCACTCTCACCAATGAAACTTGTCACGGTCACCCAAATGCGCGCCATCGAAAGGGAAGCCGACGCGGCAGGCCTTTCGTATTCGCAAATGATGGAAAACGCTGGGCGGGGCCTCGCAGAGATCGTCCATTCGTTGGGAAATGAAAACGGGTGGGATTCCGTCATGGGCGTTGTCGGGTCGGGGAATAACGGCGGCGACACGCTTGTTGCCCTTTCGTGGCTTGCCGAAGCAGGCTGGCGTACACATGCATATCTCGTCAACCGTAAAACTGCCGACGATCTGCTCATCGTACGCTATCTTGAATCCGGGGGCGAACTGACCCAGTTTTCCGCCGATACAGGCCGGGAATCTCTGCTCCCTTTTTTGGAAGGCTCAGACATTCTGCTGGATGGCCTGCTTGGGACGGGATTCAAACTTCCGTTAAAGAATGAGGCGGCGCTTTTCCTCCGTGAAACTTCGTTAATCCTCCAAAAGTTGGAGGACCCGCCTTTTGTCATTGCCGTGGATTGTCCCTCCGGGGTCGATTGCGATACCGGCGCTTGCGCGGATGAAACCTTGAGAGCTGACCTGACCATTACCATGGCTGCGGTCAAACAGGGTTTATTAAAATTTCCCGCATTCGAACATATCGGAAATCTCGAACTTGTTGACATTGGTCTGCCTGATGAACTCGACAGTTGGAAAATCATGGATGCCGATGTGGCGGACCCGAAGTTGGCTGCTTGTTTGTTGCCGGAACGAGACCCCGCCTCTCACAAAGGGACGTTTGGTACGGCCCTCGTGACAGCGGGTTCCATATCCTATTCAGGAGCGGCTTTGCTTGCAGGCAAAGCCGCCTGCAAAGTCGGAACGGGACTCGTGACAATGGCTGTTCCCGAGCCATTGCATAATGCGCTTGCGGGTCATCTTCCCGAAGCGACCTGGATCATCCTGCCACATGAGCATGGTTTCATATCAGAAGGAGCGGCATATCATGTGTCGGATGGTCTTGAGCGCGCTACGGCAATCCTGATCGGACCGGGGTTTGGGAGCAAACACACCACAAAATTGTTCATTGAACATCTCCTGCCATCTCTCGAACTCCCGGCCGTTTTCGACGCAGACGGCTTGCGGCATCTCGCCTCCATACCCGACTGGCATGAAAAAATAAAACAAACCGCGGTTCTCACTCCGCATCCCGGCGAAATGTCTGCCATGACAGGTTTATCGCGCGCAGCGATCCAATCGAATCGCCAAGAAATTGTGGGAAAATATGCAAACGAGTGGGGTCATGTTGTCGTATTGAAAGGCGCGTTTACAGTAATCGCCGCGCCGGATGGACGAAAGACCATTATTCCTGTTGCAACACCGGCGCTTGCTCATGCCGGGACAGGCGATGTGTTGGCGGGAATCATTGTTGGGCTACTCGCGCAGGGTTTGAAGGCTTATGAATCCGCGGTCGCAGGCGCTTACATCCATGCCCAGGCGGGTCTCCGCGCCGCAGACCTGCTCGGCACCACAGCTTCAGTGCTGGCAGGTGATGTGTTGGATTGCGTTTCTGATGTGATTGCGGAACTTGAGGAATTTACTTGAACCGGAGCAGGCGGATTTTTTTAATCAACATCAAGCTCAAAACACAATCAAAAACAGGCTGTAATGAAACAGCCTGTTTTTTCACTTTCCGTTACTTATCTCGAACCTCTAATCGCTTCTTATTTTATTAGCCATTCATGAAAGCTTCAAGATTATCCTTGCTAATGCGGAAAGCCTTGCCAACCTTCTTGGCTTTCAGGCTGCCATCCTTGATCGCTGCCATGATGTCGTCTTCCGTCACCTTCATCACTTGCGCCGCCTCAGCCGGGGTCATGATATCGGGAATCTTTGCGCCGCCTCCAGCCGAAGTTCCGGGACCTTGATAGCCGCCTTGAAGCGCCTGCCCCATGATATTTCCGATCCCCATGCCAGCGCCAATGCCTGCAGTGAGACCTGCGCCTCCGCTTGGATTGTTCGCCGCTTCGCGCATCGCGTCTGCCGCCTGCAACTGAGCGTAGATCGCCGGGTCGAGCAGACCTGCATCGCGCAGTTCCTGAGCCGACTTGGTGCTCGGTTTTAGGTTGCCGACATAGAATGTCTTGAGCGTGAGACCGAGCGCCTCGAAATCATCCTTGCCTTTCGACCGCACCGCCGCACCGACTTCCTCATTCATGCCGCTCAACTTGCTGGCGAAGCTTTGGGTGGTGTTGCTGAATTCGCCCAGCACGTCGGTAAGTTTCGAGACCAGCATCGTCTTCAACCGGTCTTCGATCTCGCTTGTGCGGTAGGAACCGGTCGCGCCTACGACCTGCGTCACGAATTGCTGTGGATCCTTCACCTGGAAGGAATACGTGCCAAAGCCCTGCAAGAACAAATAACCGAGACCCTTTCCAGGAGTTTCCACCAGGATCGGAGCAGATGTTCCCCATTTCTTGTTGGTGAATTCCTTCCTCGAGACGAAATACACCTCGGCGGGGAAAGGCGTGCGGTCATTGAAAGCCTTGCCAATGAAATCGATCAGTTTGGGGATGTTCGCCGTGGCAATGGTGTGCCGCCCCGGTTTGAAGACATCCAATGCGTTACCATCACGGAAAAATACCGCGCTCTGACTTTCGCGAACGATCACCTGTGAACCGATGCGGAAATCGCCAAAACCCTCCTCGGGGAAGCGATGCACGATCTCGTCGTTCATTTCGTTGGGATATTCAATGACATCAAAAATTCTAGCCATGGTTACTCTCCTTTGAGTGAATAGCGATTTGATTATAGTCCAACTGTTTCTCCGGTCAAGCACCGTTTATCCTATTCATCTACGACGGCGCTGTGATTCCGTTTCCGCTTCCTACCGCTTTCCCATCTGTTTTCCCGTTCCTTTGTCTCTCAGCATCAACACTTCCGCCATGATACTGACGGCGATCTCTTCCGGCGTTTCCGCCTGCAGTTCAAGACCCATCGGCGAATGGACCTTTGCGATCAAATCATCGGCTACACCTTTTTCTTTCAGCGCTTTGACGGTGGTTGCCCAGCGGCGTTTCGAACCGATGACGCCGATATATGCCGCATCCGATTTCAGCAGACCTGGCAAACCTTGCGCATCCACGCTGGACCCGCGACTTGTCACAACCAAATAGGTTCGATTCGTGATCTTGAGCGACTCTGCCAATTTTCCCATCTCGATGGGGAGGTATTCATCCGCGCCGGGGGTTGCTTCGGGGGTACAAAATTCTTCTCGGTCGTCGCTGACGGCAACCCTGAATCCCAGCCACTTGGCGAGGTGAACGACAGCTTTCCCAACATGACCCGCGCCGATCACGACAAGGGTCGGAGCCGGAAGGATCGGTTCCACAAACACCTCCACTTGGCCGCCACAAACGCCGGGGTCTCCGCGCGATGGGTCGGACATGTTGTAGTGCAGATACCGCGGTTTCCCATCGCTCATCGCCATCCATGCTTCATCGAGGACGCGGTGTTCCAAGTCTCCGCCGCCGACGGTTCCGACGAATTTGCCATCCGGGTAAACGAGCATTTTGCTGCCCACATGACGCGGCGTGGAACCTTCGCTCTTCACCACGGTGCATAGCGCGGCGGGTTGATTCGTTCTTTCGAGTTCAGATAAGGCTTGGTAGATGGATGTCATTTAGGATTGGATGTGATCCTGAACGGAGCGAAGGGTCTCCAGGATTGTCAAGGAGATTCTTCGCTTCACATAGAATGCCATTAATTGATCTTCCCCAACGCGCGCAGGACCCGTTCCGGCGCGAATGGGAACTCGTCAATCCACACACCGGTCGCATCGTGAATCGCAGCGGCAATGGCTGGAGCCACTGGCAGGTAGGGAAGTTCGCCCATGCCTCGCGCGCCCCACGGACCGTTCGGGTCCGGCACTTCCACCAAAACAGATTCCACCTTTTCAGGAATATCGAGAATGGTCGGTAAAAGGTAGGTGCTAAATTGGTCGGTCAATACGCGCCCGTCCTTCGTCTTGAATTCTTCCATCACTGCGTAGCCGTGCGCCTGCACAATGCCGCCCTCGATCTGACTGACGACCAGGTCCGGGTTGATGGCTTTCCCAACATCGTCTGCCGAGATGATTCGTTTCACGCGTACATGCCCGGTCTCGGTATCCACCTCCACATCCACTGCTTGCGCCACATACGCATATTGAAAATTCGGCATCGAATAGCCGGTTTCCTTATCCATCGGGGTTGTCGGCGGGGCAAAGTATTGGAACTCGGCGATTGCGGGTCTTTCCTCCGCCTTCCATTTTTCCAGCGCCGCTTCCGCCGCACCTTTGACGGAGTTGCCCGCCATAAAAGTTAGACGCGACGCCGATGCCGAGCCCGGGTTTCCCTGTGTCGCCGAGTCGGAGGTCTTCATTTCGATCATGCTGATCGGCACACCGAGGATTTGAGATGCGACCTGCACCATGACGGTTTGGAAACCCTGCCCAACTTCAGCGCCCGCATGGTGGAGCACGACACGTTCCATCTCGGTATTTCCGTGTATCTCGATTTTTGCCCAGCAATTTTCCTTATAGCCGAAGGAAAAACCGACGTTCTTGAATCCCGCGGCGAATCCGCGGCCTTTCACGATTCCTTTCAATTTTTTTGCGTCCAGTGTTTTCGCTTTTCGTTTTGCCGTTCTCTTCCACTTGAATTCATCCCGCGCCGCTTCTATGCATTGGACAATGCTTGTTGGGTTCGGGGTCGGTGTGCCGACTCCGAGGGTGTCGCCGTCCCGCAAGGCGTTCTTTAAACGGAACTCCACCGGATCCATGCCAAGTTTTTCCGCGAGTTTGTTCATCTGTGTTTCTGCCATGAACAAAGCCTGCGGTGCGCCGAATCCGCGGAAAGCCGCACCGGGGATATTGTTTGTGTAAACGCCGTACACATCGGTTTTGACGTTCGGTACTGCATACGGTCCTGTGGAGGTTATGCTGGAATTACCGAGCACTTTGTTCGTTGTGTACATGTACGCGCCGCCGTCGCCGATGATCTCATTTTGAACCGCGACCAGCTTGCCGTCTTTCGTCGCGCCCCATTTGGCGCGCAGGATGACAGCATGCCGTTTGCCGTGGCCAATGATCGATTCGCGGCGCGACCATATGATCTTCACCGGTCTTTTCAATTTCATCACAGCCAACGCAAGCACGATCTGCACCGAAAGGTCTTCGCGCCCGCCGAACGCTCCGCCGATGGCAGGATAAATGACGCGCACCTGTTCCTCGGGCAAATCCAATGCGTGGGCGATTGACTTGCGGTCGGCGTGAGTCCATTGACCGGCACTTTCGACGACAATCCTTCCTTCTTCGTCGATGTAAGCCAAGCCCGCCTCCGGCTGAAGATAAGCATGTTCCTGCACCGGTGTGTGATACTCGCCTTCGACAATGACGTCCGCTTTATTGAAGCCGTCGTCTACATCCCCTTTGCGGATTTTATAATGAACGCATACGTTCGTGTCGCCCCGGTCCGGGTGGAGGAGAGGCGCATCGGGGCGCATCGCAGTGACCGGGTCCGTGAGAGGCGGGAGGTCTTCGTAATCCACTTCTATAAGCTTTATCGCTACGGCGGCTTGCGCTTCATTCTCTGCGACGACGACTGCCACCTGGTCCCCGACAAAACGGACGATGTCTGTGTATGGTTTGTCCGCGCCGGGACCGCATAATACCGGTTGGTCGGGAATCTGCAAGCCATATTCATTTACAGGCAGGTCTTTCGCTGTGTAGACCGCGACGACACCGGGCGATGCCAGCGCTTTGTCAATTCGAATATCCAGGACGCGCGCATGAGGACGCTCAGCCATCAGTACTTTCATGAATAGCATGCCTGTCATGGCACGATCGCCAGAGTATTGCGATTCGCCTGTGACCTTGCCAAGCGCATCGATGCGGTTGAGAGAAGTTCCTACTGATTCGATGGACATGGTTTATCTTTTATACGTTTTCACTTTTACATTCGGTCGCGGTGCGTCCAGGGGACCGTACCGCGAGGGACCAACCAAACGATAGATCAAGGCATAGACGAAGGACAGAACACCGCCCATCAAGGTCATGTATATGAAACTTGCCGCAACATAGGCATAGAAATTGTTGACTCGTGCGATTGGACCGAAGATGGTCATCAATCCGCTCGATCGATAAAAAATCGCTGGCAGTTCGGGTCTTCCAAGAAGTTGGTAGGGGATGGTGTATCCCTGCTCGAGAGCTATATCGATCGTCATTACTCCAGCCGCAATGGACATTGCCGGGATCACGATCATCATCACGCATCCGATCCCCCGCCATAGATAATGAGGCTGCCGTGTCCTTTCCTTGACTTTCACAAGGGCTGAACTTCTGTATTTGCTCATGATCGCCTCAATTTAAACTTTGCTCGCTTCCTCAATGGCTTGTACGATCTTGTAATAACCCGTGCAGCGACACAGGTTTCCGGTAATGGCTTGTTGAATCTCGTCACGAGTCGGATTCGGCTTTTCTTGTAGAAGTTTTGCGCCAGACATGATAAAACCGGGGATGCAATATCCACACTGCACAGCGTTGTATTCGATGAATTTTTCCTGGACCGGATTAAGTTTTTCTCCGTCGGCTAATCCTTCGATCGTCACGATCTCAGCCTGATGCGCGCGAGGCGCGGGTACGAGACAGGACATGACCGCCTGCCCATCAAGAAAGACAGTGCATGCGCCACATTCGCCTTCCGCGCAGCCTTCCTTTGTGCCGATCAACATGCCTTCCTCGCGCAATAATCGGAGCAGCGTCTTTTCGTGGCCGCCCGTGAAGGCATACTTCCTGCCGTTGATCGTAGTTTCGATTTTATTTTCCGGGAACGAAACACGTTCTTGTAATTGTCGGTGGCCATTGATGTCGGATGAAAGCAGCACGGGCTTCTTTGGCATGCCCACTTCGTGCTTCCCATCGCGGATGGCGGTCAGGCCGCGGCGGGTGATGACGCGTACCATCTCACTGCGGTAATTTGCCGAGCCGCGCACATCGTCGATTGGCTTTGCGGATTTCACCGCCAGTTCCGCAGCTTGGTCTATATTTTTTCCGTTGAGTCTCTTTCCGATGAGGAATTTTTCCGCCTTGGTCGCATGGACGATGATCGGCGTCACAGCGCCCAGTGTAATGGATGCCGACCGAACGGTCTCTCCTTTAAGATCAAGAATGATCGCCACGTTCACGAGCGAGATCGCCTGTGCACGGCGTAACGCCAATTTTACAAACGTCCCGTGTTGACTTTTTGACATCGCCGGGAAGGAAATATCCACGAGCATTTCGTCAGGTTCCATGACGGTCTTGCGCACGCCGAGATAGAATTTCTTGAACGGGACCACCCGCGCTCCCCTGACGGAGACCAGGGTCACTTTTGCGTCAAGCGCCATCAATGGAGTGATGGTGTCGTTGGCAGGCGAGGCGGTGATGACATTTCCGGCGATCGTCCCCCGGTTTCGAATCTGCGGAGCGCCTACCTCCCATGCCGCCCTTGCCAACGGATATGCCCGCGTGCGTATAAGTTTTGACGCAGCGCAATCATTGTGCGTAACAAGCGCTGCAAGGTGGATTACTTCGTCTTCGTCGATGGTGATCTGATTCAAACTGGGGATTCGGGTCACATCGATGAGTGTATCCACCCCTTTGCGTACCCCTTGCTCGAGTTCGAGGATGAGGTCAGTGGCTCCCGCCACCACCCGCGCGCGTTCGCGTTTCTCCGCGAGGACGCGAATAACCTCGTCAATGGAAGTTGCGTTAATGTAGTTGTGCCACATATTGATATCTGCAGGGGCAAGCAATAACTCGCCCCTGCTTCATGATTATTGGCTGCCTGTCACAACCTCAGACCGACGATCAAAGGTTTCCACCGCAAGGCGCGCAAGGGAGGTGATATTGCGGATAGCGGCCGGCAGGGCGGTCTCATCGCCCATGCTCGCCTCTACATTGTCGAGAGCGTTCTTGACCTGGTCGCTCAGGTCGAAGAACGCTGCATCGAACTGATAAATGGCTTCGAGTTCCTTTTCGTTGATCTTGACGGCGTCGAACAGCCCGGAATATCCGCGCGCCGCGCCGCTGATCTTATCGATGAAGGTGCGCAGGGCGAGAGACGCCTTTTCCATGTCGTCCACGGAAGTAAGCATACTTTTACTGACCATCTCCGCCTGCAGGTTGGATGCGCGACCCCAATGCTCCTCGAAGCGTCGCGCCACGGTGTCGCGAAGGAGCTTATCCGCGTCGCGGCGGTTTTGTCTTTCCACGTATCCGCTGAAACCGGGGATGTAGGATGCCAGTTTTTTGAACGGATCGATCTGACTGCTGACTTTCTCGAAAAAATCGCTCATGGGAGCCTCCTGCCAGAATATACGTGCAAGGATTCAATTCGTTTCCACCCTTCGATTATATCGTTTAATTCAAGTTATAATCAAGTTACATATTTCCCAGGAGATCATTATGTCCGACCCTGTTACACAATTACTCGACCTTGTCGGGAACAGTATTTCACTCGAAGGCGCGCAGGTGCGCGTCCTAGATGCGGGGGAGTTCCGGAAGAATGTCCGCAAGCTGGTGGAACGCTCTGCTCTCGCCTCCGACTCTACTGCGGGCTGGTCCCGTTTCCTGATTCGCAGCGCAGCCCTCGAATTGGGAATCTACCCCGCATCCATCCATGAGTTGTATATGGCTCGCGGTCGCGGCGATGCACCGATGACCTTCACAACCCCCGCCTTCAATTTGCGCGCCTTGTCCTACCATGCCGCATGCGCCATGTTCCGTGCGGCAAAGCGGATAAACGCAGGCGCATTTATCTTCGAACTCGCCCGTTCCGAAATGAGTTACACGGATCAGCGCCCTTCCGAATATGCGACGAATATCTTAGCCGCAGCCATCGCTGAAGGGTTTACCGGCCCGGTGTTCATTCAGGGCGATCATTTCCAGGTATCGGCCAAAAAGTTCAAGGCAAATCCTGAAGCGGAAATATCTGCTGTAAGGGATCTTTGCCTTGAGGCCATTGCCGCGGGGTTTTTCAATATCGACGTCGATACGTCCACGTTGGTGGATATTGGTCTGCCGACCATCCCTGAACAACAAGCTTTGAACAGCAGGTTATCCGCCGAACTCTCCGCGTACATTCGCGTTCACGAACCTGCGGGTGTCACGATCTCCATTGGCGGCGAGATCGGAGAGGTGGGCACGGAAAACTCCACGGAACCGGAACTCCGCGCATATATGGATGCCTATAACGCTGAAATGAAAAAGGTTGCGCCGGGAAAATCCGGATTGAGCAAGATCAGTGTCCTGACGGGCACCTCTCACGGGGGTACGGTCCTGCCGGATGGCTCGATAGCAGATGTCAGCATCGCATTCGATGTCTTGCGCGATCTCAGCCGTGTTGCCCGGAAGGATTATGGCATGGGCGGCACGGTCCAGCATGGCGCATCGACGGTGCCGGAGGAGAATTTCAATAAATTCGTCCAACATGAGGCGATCGAAGTGCATCTCGCCACGAACTTTGCCACAATGTTCTTCGATAATGTGCCGCCGGAATTCAAGAGAGAAATGTATGCCTGGCTCGATGTCAACTCGGCGGGAGACCGCAAACCCGGCATGACGGACGAGCAGTTCTACTATAAGACCCGCAAGAATGCCATCGGTCCCTTCAAGGCACAATCCTATGCTTTGCCCCCGGAAACGCTCGATAAATTATCCAATGCCTGGGAGGCTCAATTCGCAAAATTGTTTAATTTACTCGGGATCAAGGACACGCGCCTGCTCACGGATAAATTCATCAAGCCGGTCAAGGTTCAGCCTGTGCTTGCAAATTACGTCAAAGATGCTGTGACCGCGGAAGATGTGAGCGACTTGTCGGATTAATCTCCCTTACATGAGGGCTTCTCGCACGTTGTTTGTCGAAAACCAAGATGCCAGCCTCAGATCAAGGCATTACAACGGATCGATATATGCTCATCCCCCGCACGGCGATCTTCGTCAGACGCGGGGATGAGTATTTATTGTTAAAGGGCTCGCAAGCAAAACGTCTCTGGGCGGGGAAATACAACGGATTAGGCGGGCATGTGGAGCGTGGGGAAGATATCCTCTCTGCTGGAAGGCGTGAACTGCTTGAAGAGGCGGGTATCACAGCAGATTTATGGCTCTGCGGCATGGTGATCGTCGACGCGGGTGATGTGGGAATCTGTCTGTATGTATTGGTGGGTGAGAATCCCCAAGGCGAAATAAAAAGCTCGAATGAAGGCACGCCGGAATGGATCAGGAAGGATGCGCTGAGTCAACTGCCTGTTGTGGAAGACCTGCCGATCCTTCTGGAGCAAATCCATCACATGAAACGCGGCGCTCCGCCCTTTTCCGCGAGGTCGTTTTATAAGGATGAAATCTTGCAGGTTGATTTTGTCAAATGAAAAACGCCGCCTTGTGCGCAGCGCTGGATATTAGGGGATCTTGATCGGGTAAGAAATGATGCTCCCGCGACATTACTTCAAAAGGGATATGGTAAACGTGCTGCCTTTGCCCGGTGCGCTGTCAATATCCAGCATCCCCCGATGTTGCTGTATGACCTGGCGTGTGATCGATAGTCCAATGCCGATGCCGGAGAAAATTTCTTCGCCGCTCTTTTCAAGATGGAAGAAACGATCAAAGATGCGCGGGCGGATTGCGGGATCGATGCCGATGCCATAATCCACCACACTTACGCTGACGTGTTTTCCAAGATCTGCAAAACGGATGTCCACGGTCCCGCCTTGATGGCTGAACTTGATGGAATTGTCAATCAGACCCGTGATGGCGCGCTCCAGAGATGGTTCGTCTCCCTGGACTGGAGGAATGTTTCTGTTCCCCCGGACCTTGATGGTTACCCGGCGGTCTTTCGCCTTCTCCTTGTATTTTTCCAATACTTTTTCCACGAGTGTCACAAGGTCTACGGGTTGGAAGTCGCGCAGGACGAGCTCCTGCTCCTGAAGAAACAAAAGGTCATTTGTAAGGTTGACGATCTGGTCGATATTGCGGCTGACGATCTCCAGTGTGGATTGAAGTTGTTCGCCGGTTAACACTCCCTTCTTAAGGGTGTGCAAGTATCCGCTGGCGACCATGAGGGGCGTTCTCAATTCATGCGCAATATTGGTCAGGAATTCATTTCGCGCCATTTCCTGCTCGGCAAGTTTTTGATACGCATCTGCGATCTCCCGCGCGCGCAGACGCAGGTCTTCGATGGCGAGCTGATCGTTCGCTCTTAACCGGTTGCTGATCTCGGAAACCATGGCGGTCGCCACGCTGGGACTATGCTTAAGGACACGGTTGAACCCGTCTTTTTCCAGTTCGAGCACGACAACTGGGGTCGTCGCCTTTACGGTTGCAGCCCGCGGAGCGTTATGGATGAGCGCCATCTCACCGAAGAAATCCCCGGCGCTTAATGTCTTCAGCAGGCGCGCTTCCATGTTGTTGATTGTTTTGGTGACCTCGAATTCGCCCTCGAGGATCATGTAAAACGTGAATTCGACCGCATCCTCCTGGCATAGAATCGTCCCAGCCGGATAGGATTTGATCTGGCTGTTTACGATGATTTCCTGCACTTCATCCGGAGTGATGCCGGGGAATGCGCGCGGAATGATTTTTGCGGGGGTGCGAAGGGTGGTCATGGAATGAATTGTGGAATTTTAGCATGGGTCACCCAGCCGTCTTTCACCCATTTGGACTATTATTTTGCCCGCCGCCGCGTTTTCACATTTAGACTTGCCGGGGTGATTTTCAATTCATCTTTTCGGTCATGGATCTCGTTGCGGGCATTTTCGAACCATCCAGCGATCCGGGTATCTTTGATGGGTTTTTCAGCCTTCAGATAGCGGATAAATCCAATCACCTCGATAAGGCGCATCTCATCGAGGGAAGAAATCTCCTCCATGACTATTTTTTCAAGGCTGTTCATGGCATTCTCCTCGGTTTAGGGTGGATACATGGTGGGCAGGGTTGAAACGTCGAAGGAAGGATCGAAGGTCACATAGGAGGCGCTGACCCAACACAACGATCCGTAAATGGGGTTTTCGATAACATACCAGCCTGGCACGCTTCCAATACCCATCACATAAACTTCCTCAGTATCCGAGAGGTTGCTGATAAGCCCATATTGGCTGCCCGGACCCGCGTAGCAGGCGGTATTCCCGGAAATTTTCGGAATACTTGTCACAGCGGGTGTGGGTTCGAGAGTTGGCGTATCGGTGAAGAGGGGAATCGGCGTATCAGTGGCCGGGAGAGGGGTGGGGGTATAGGCCGCAGCCGTTTGAGTGAGCATCATCGAGGCAAGTTGGGCGGCGGTCGTTCCAATCACATCGATTGTGGGCGTTGCGTTCGATTGTTGCGGCGCGCATGATGTGGACAAAATTGCTGAAACTAGGATTACCAGATTGGGAAATAACTTTGCGCGTCTCATTTGTTGTCTCCAGGTTTGGAATTGAATTTTACCCGTCTTTTTGTTGTATCGCTGAGAATATCATGAGGGGAGTGTCTAACATCCGATACATCAGATTATGTCGTTGCGAGGAGGGTGGCAGCCCGACGCCTGTCCTGAGCCTGCCGAAGGGAAGCAATCTTCCCCTAGAATCTGAGATTGCTTTGCCCTATCGGGCTCGCAATGACATTTCTTATCTTTGTTATTGGACAATCCCATCATGAGGCTCTCCAGTATGGCTTATGCCATAATAAAATCATAAAGGCAGCCTGCCGGAGTAAGCTGCCTTTATTCATATTTCACGAGCCGTGGAATTTGTCAATTAACCACAACCACCGCCCGATTTGTCCCGTTTCAACTGCAATTGGATCTTGGCTTCAAATTCCAGTTTTTCATATTCGATCGGGTCGGGCGAGCAGGATTCATAACGGCTGCCCAAAGCTGCGGGGAAGATATAGCCCAATTCGTCGTCACCCGGATTCGGCTTGGGTTGAGCCGTGAGCGTCTTGTCATCCCTGCCGAAAAACGCAATCCAATTATTGACGCCGCCTTCGAGTATGTATACATTCGGAACGGCAGACGCTGAAAGAAATTTCCACGCCTCCACCGCTGCCGTTTCGTCGTTGCTCATCAATATGAAGACCGTGTTTGCGGGCGGCTCTGTGAGCAGAACGGGGACGACTTCCGCCAGGCGTTCGAACGGAACATTCACCGCATCTTCGATGTGGTAGAGGTTGTAATCCGCTTCGCTGCGCACATCGAGATAAACCGGATTCATCGCCTGGTTGTACTTTGCCTTGAAGGCTTCTACCGGTGTAATGAAGGCAATCCGATTTTGAAGCATTTCATCCGCAGTATATATATGGGTATTAACGATGGGGTCTGCGTCTTCCTGCAGGATCGTCTCGGTGCGAGTAAAAGCCAGGCTGGCGTAATTATCTTCGAGCGAGGGGGAACCGATGAACACGACGGCAAGCGCGGCGGCGAAAAGAACGCCTGCTCCGACCAGGCGGGATTTGGGTTCTTTGCTCAAATCCTTTTTCCCGAAGATGCGTTCGAGTTGTTCTGCACCCCAGAACATGAAGAGAGCCATTAGAACGACCAGAAGGACGATGATGCCAAGCGGCAGGTTGAAGACCTGGTCGAGGGTGACGCGCCCATAGTACCCGGAGTTGTTCCACCAATTGGTGAAGAAACGTTCGGTCTCGCCAAAAAGTAATGCGCCGGCGAAGCCGCCCAACATGAAGAACATGCCGTCGATCTTGCCGGTTGAAGCAGAGGCGAGTGACGTGGTGGGACAAAATCCGCCAATGATGAAGCCGACACCCATGATCAAACCGCCGAGGATACCCGAGGATAGGTAGGTGGGATTGACCCAAACCTGGTTGAAGTTCAAAATGCCCAAGCCGACCGCGCCGAAGAGCAGAACCATCGCAGTGACGATCGCGGTGAACATCACTTTGAGCACGGTCATTTCAGTGAAGTAGAACTGCGCCGCAAGTTTGCGCGAGTCGCCGAAACCGGACATTTCGAGTGTGTAGCCAAACGCGAAGCCGATCAATCCGAAGACGATATATGTCCAAGGGTTGGAAGCGCTGACCGCTACAAATTCAGGGAGAGGGAAGTTCATGATGGTTCTCCTTTTTTAGTTCCACAACTTGCGGACGAAATACGCCAAGCCATACGCGCCGCCAAAGATGGCGAACATCACAACCCACGAACCAGCTGAAAGCGTTGTGCCACCTGTGAGCGCCTGTCCGGAGGTGCAACCGCGAGCCATGCGCGCGCCGTAAAGGAAGATCACGCCGCCGAGGAACGCCATCAACCAGCGGGTACGGCTCGATACATTGGGACCTTTGGTGGTTTCAAATTTCAAACGTCCGTTGAACAATCCCGAGGCAAACCCGCCAATCAGCGCACCGATGTATACCGGGACGATCCAGTCATCGAGCGGATTTTTGTCTCCGCCCGCCATTTTGAGTAGATACGGAGTGCGGTCCACATGTGCAGGATCAACGGTATCGGTCACGGCGGTGACGAAGCGGCTGGTTGCTCCGGAGGAGCCCAATCCGTTGCCGGTCAGCAAGAGAGCGAGGAATAGTACGATTCCCAGGACCATCCCGCCAAAGTATGGGTGGACAAAAGGCTTGGGCGTTTTCGGGAAGAGAGGTTTTCGTGTTTGTGCGGTCATTTGTTCTCCTTGGTTAATAGTTCAAGGTTGAAGATTGCATGTTGCAGGTTGAAGAATAAGGTTGACATTGATTCTTCATTGTTCATCAATCAGATACAGGCACTTCCACCTCTTCATATCCCGTCACCATCCCGCGCATCGCCTCGAGCGGAGTTGCGCCTGTAGTGGTGAGATAGACATGCCCGACGATAAACGAAGCGAACAACCAGGCCATTAGCGTGTGCATGGGGGCGAGGAATGGCAGGCCGCCAAACCAGGTTTGGATAGCGGGAACTTTTTGAACCAGCCACATCAACATGCCGGTCAGGCCTTGCAAGGGGAGCAGGATGCCGAGCAAACCGATATATGTGACCATTTGCAAGGGATTGAACTTTCTCTGCTTCGATTTGTGGAATGGGTGCGGCTCATGCTTGAAGATACCCATGATGTAGTATTTTGCCTGCGCGATCATCTGGTCGATGAACCCATAAGGGTGCGGGATGTATTGCTGAATCTCGCCGCTGATAAAATGCCAGAGGATCGAGATCAGCGCATTGAGAGCGAGCAGTACCGCCAGCACGTTATGGATGGTGACGATATTGCGGAAGGAGAATGCGCCGAACAGGTCGGGACGGTGGATGACAAGCCCGGTCAACAGCAGGATGATGATGGCGGCGGTTTGCAGCCAGTGCCAGAAGCGTTCGTACGCTTCATACATGTAAACAGTTTTGGTTGTCACATTTGGGCGTCTGAGCTTGCGCGCTGCAAGGAAGCGGAAGGTGGCATGCCCTCCTACGCCGAAGACGGTACCGACGAAGAGCAGCGCGCCGAACCAGTCGATCCATGCGACGCGGTTGTGGCCAAAGATATATGTCTTATCGTTCTCGTTGACAGGGTTGTAAAATAACGAGCCGTTCTCATTGATGATGCTCCCTGTTGGCGTCACGTTTACGCCCTGTGAAAATTCGGGCACAACACCAGTTGGAGCTGAGTCTGCCAGCAGGATCGGGGCGGTGACTCGCGAGTTTGTGTTGTGGCAGGTGGCGCAATCGCTTGTCGCATCCTTGCTGTCCACCACATTATGGTTGATGGAATAGGGTTGAACCTGACCTTCGATACGGACATTCTTCAGTCCCAGCGCCTCGAGCTTATCTGCGATGAGGTTTTGTTTGACTTTGGTATCCAGGACAAGCTCAGCATCAGTGAGATTGCCATCGCTGTTCGCGTCGAAGGCGGAAAGCACATCGGCGGAATAATTGTTGCGGTCGAAATAAACAGTTTCCAGGTCCATTTTGCGAACCGGGCGAAGATTTCCGTTTGCGTCTTCGTATACCCAGTAGAACGAGGTGATCAAGTTGTACGGTGCGAAGAGGATTTTTCCGTCAATAATGTCCTCGCGTTGCATCAATACAGGCTGGAAGCCGGTAACGAGATCGGTCGTGGTATTCGAACCTTCGATGCCGCGGCATTCCGAACGGGCAGACCCATCCAGGCGTAATACGGTCCAGTCCATGGTGGAGAAGGCCGGAGCGTACATTTTCGGAATATGACAGGTCTCACAGGCGATGACCTGCATGTGGCGGTCATTGTATGGGAGCCAGCCTGCATGCGATTTGTTGGTGTCATGGCAGGATTCGCAGCGGCGCATGGTGCTTTTTAATTCAGGCGCGACATTGAACTGCGCGCTCACACCCCGGGCGAAATTGTGATCGGGTCTTTCTAGATATTCGCCGATCTCCAGTCGGCGCGGATCGTAAACTAGGTGATCGGGGTTATCCTCTTGAGATTCGAGCACATGCGCAGGATTATTGGGTGAAAAGTGGCAATCGGTGCATTTCAATTGACGTTGCGCGTGAATATCCCACGAGCGGGTCAGATCGGCTTTATTTGAGAGATTCATGCCCGATTCGCTGATCTTTTGGGATGCGATGACCTGACCCGTGGTCGCGGTCTGGAAATAATCCAAATCGCAGGCATTGATGGTGAGCGGAATCTCCGTCGACGCATGGACTTCACCATGACAGGCGGCGCAGTTTTCATTGGTGGGATCCTGAATTCCAAGCGATTCGTTCTTGATCTCGCCATTTTCATTGAAGACTGCGGGATTGTACGACCAGCCTTCCGTGGTTTGACTGACGATATTCAAGCCAAGCAAGGTTGCGGTGGTGACGTTGCCAAATTCGCCCGATTGAATCGCTGCCACGCGTGCTTCATTATTTGGATTTTCAAGGTGGCAAAGGAAGCAGTTCATTTCGATCGTGCCTGATTCGTTCCAATTCCAGGCAATAACATTTCCATTCTCATCGAGGATGGTGGTTTCAGGATCGTTTTTATTTGTTTTCAAGTCGGTGAGAGGCTGTCCATCACGCGATGTTTCAGCGGGTCCGCCGCCGACGACGCGCGAGCCGTTCAGCATCAACCACTCAGCAGTGCTCAGGTCGAGTCGTTCATCGTTCCCAGTTGAAAGGAATCGATAGGTGAGCGGATTCCATTCGCCAAAGAGACCATTACTTGTGTCGAAATTGGCGCTGGAGGGAGAATAATCGCTCAAACCGAGGTCGGAGTGGAAGGCATGCGATTGGATGAACCCGGTATCGTGACATTGCCCGCAGGTCTGCATGGCAGATACGGTGCCGCCGCTCTCGAGAACGCTGACGCCATCCGCATCGAGCAGGAGGAAGTCTGGGTGCAAAACCGAAGCCTGGGGTTCCGGGACAGTTGTCGGCGCGGCAAGAACCGCGTTTATTCCAAAGGCAAGTGCGACGACAAATAATCCAGCAAGTGTGATAAGAGTGTATCTTTTCATGGCTTATCTCCCGCCCCATTCAATTGGGTCGCCGGGGTAACCGAGGGATTCCCAATCCATGCGGCCGTTATCACCGTGGCAGGATTCGCATTGCAAGGCGTTCTCTGCTGGCTGCACCATGTGCGTGGATGGGTAGTACATATATGTGGTGGTAAATCCGTATTGGCCGCTGTAATCTAGACCTGTGATGGGTTCGGCGAGTTCAAAGGCGGCGTCCCAATCGAATTCGCTCCAAAAACCGCCTTCTCCCGCGGTTATCGGTGAGAGCAGGTAATTGTTCCCGGCGTCGTACGGTTGCTTGGCAATGTGCAGTTTGAAAGGGGAGACTTTGGCTGAGGGATCGTCAATGCTGCCTGCGGGTTTATTGATGTAGGTAATTCCATCCTTGCCAAGCGGATCGCCGAGCAGATAGCGGTATTCGTTGTTTCCGTTGAACCAGAGATAAGCAGGCGCGAAGTTTTTCTCATAAATGAACTCACCCTTGATCTTGAGATAGACGAAATGATCATCTTCGCGTCCTTCCTGACCAGCTTGCGACCAGTCCCAGTAAACTTTGGTTGGGTCTTCCAGCGCGAGCGCGGGGATGTGGCAGGTCTGGCAGGCAACGGATGCAAGATGGGTGTTTATACGTTCATCTTCATGTTGTTGATTTTTGTGACATTGCTCGCACGAGACTTGTTCCTGCGGGTCTATCGTGTAATTATCGGGTAGCAATCGTCCGAGGATTTGGTGATCCTTTGTCCAATGGCAGTCGGTGCATTGCAAGTTCAGCTCGCCGCCCATGTGGACATCGAGGTTGTTGGAGGGAAAATACAGGCTTTCGTCGAGATCGCCATGTTTGACGCCATTGCCGCCGCCGCCGTCGAAATGACAGGCTCCACAATTATCGCGGGTTGGCGCGCGGACACTTCTCGCCGCGGCGAGCAGGTCAATGCCTTCGGCGGGATTGCCGTATTCACCTTTGGCGTAAGCGCCCATGTCGGCATGACAAGCGAGGCAGTCGACGTTCTCGGGATTAGCCTGTTGATCTTCGCGCCCTTTTTCCCAACCGTAGCCTACATGGCAGGTGTTGCAGCGAATTTCATTTCCCTGGGAACCTATGCAAAAGTTATTTATCTGATTGGCTTTGCCGATGGTGGCAGGTTCGTCGCGCCAGGGAACATCGAATTCCTTCGATTCCCAAGTCCAGTGAGTGGTAACCATTACCTGTGTGGCGGCATCTTCATGACATTCGAGGCAGGCGCGGGTAACGTCCTGCCCGGTTTTGAAGTCACCCTGAACGATATCGGTGTGGTCCACATGGATTGGTTTTTCGGGGAGATACGCTGCAGGGTCATTCTTGGTTTGTGTGCGGGGCAGGAAGTACAAGACCGGGACGAGAATCAGCAAAAGAATGCCGACCAGTCCCAGTGTCCAAGAAGGGAGGCGAAGATTTTTCATACATTCTCCTGAATGTTTTCGTTGATCAGGTTGGATTGATACGCAAGCCGGTCGCGCATGATACTGCGCATCAAATCCAGCGCCTGGATGAGTCTGTTATCGCTCAGGTGATAGGTGATGGTTGTCCCGCTGCGTACGGCGGTCACCAGGCCGCGCTCGCGCAAAACCTTGAGGTGGCGCGACGCAGTGGGCTGGTTCAAGCCAAGGTCGCCTGAAAGCTCTGTTACATTGTGGGCTCCCTCATTCAGGGCGTACAAGATGAGCAGCCGGTTTGGATCGGAGAGCGCCGCGCAAAAATTTGCTTCGAGCTGGGTGATTTCCTGTTTGAGAGTGGGGGTTACCATGCTCACCTTCCTATATACATATAAACGAATATTTACAACAGCATCATAATATTGTGACAGTTTGTACAATAGTGAGATGTGTCATATTAAGTTTCGTTTAATGTCACAAAAAGATTGTATAATTTTGAGGAACTTAGTAAAATTTGACCCAAGGTATTGGAGGCGATTATGGAATCATTTCAGCGGGATGCTATTTCTGTGGATGTGTCTTCCCGGTTGCGCGAACTCCGTGAGGCGCGCGGCATTTCGATGCGCACACTTGCCGCTCGAAGCGGGCTTTCTGCAAATGCGTTATCGATGATCGAGCGGGGAAAAACGTCACCCTCGGTGAGCACGTTGTACAAGCTGGCAAGCGCTCTGGGGATTTCGATCACTGCTTTTTTCAGCACTGAGAACGAAAAAAAACAGGTGGTTTTCTTGAAGGGCGATGAACGTACGCGTCTGTCTTTCACTCGCGGCGTGTTCGAAGCCTTGGGCGGCGAAAATTTCGTGGGGCGTGTGGAACCGTTCATGCTGACGATGGAAAGCGGCGCCTCTTGCGGTCCCCACGATATTGTCCATACCGGACATGAATTCGTCTTTTGTTTGCGGGGAAAACTGGATTACACAGTCGAAAGGCAGACGTACCGCCTCGAAGCGGGGGACAGCCTGCTCTTCGCGTCCAGGCTTCGTCATCGCTGGAAGAATCCCTCCAACACCGTCACGAACGCGCTGATCATCATCTCGGGCTTTGCCGAGGGTGAAGAACCCCATGCAATGCACTGGAAGAAATAATAGGATGGAAAAAGAAACATAATTAACCCCGAAATTAATTTGGGACGCGGACGAGCGCAGATTTACGCGGAAAAGGGATTAATAATCCGCGTTTTCAGCGTTTATCAGCGTCCCATTTGTTCTTAAAAACGAACTCACCCGCGAAACCTTAATTTCGGGGTGAGTCATGTTCGACTATTAAACCACCTGACTAGCCATCCATCGAATTATTACGCGTACATTCCCCAATCAAGCGCGGAGGGATCTTCCATCATGGAGAAATCCCACATGTCCATTCCCATTTCCACCGTGACCGGCATGTTCAGCCCTTCCGTGGCTTTGGCTTTGGTCATCTCGATCATGGCAGGTCCGTAAGGGCAGAAAGGCGTGGTCAGGATCATCTTGAGGCGAGCCATGCCATTCTCAATTTCAATATTGCGCACCAGCCCGAGCTGGATGATGTTCATACCGATTTCAGGGTCCACGACCTCCGAAAGGCTTGCGCGCGCGGGTTTGACCAGATCAGGATGAGTGGTGTGGATGGTCCATTGGATTTCGTTCACTTGAGATTCGCTCATAAAAACCTCTTCGTTATTTTGTTTTACCGACGGGCTGAACCACATAGGTGCAATGCGACCCGCCGCTGAGAATACATTGCACCTTGTTTGCCGGGAGAGCCAGCATCTTGGAGATCAGAGTCTGATCCACCGTGCAGACTTCCGGGTGCGTCACACCGATCTGGTAGTAGGGACATGAGATCTCGTGGATCTGGTATTGCCCGTTTTTCTTCTCCCATTCCACGGTGAATCCTTCCTGGGCCAGCATTTCCTTGACGAGGTCGAGACGCTCTTCCATACTCAAGCCCTTGATGTCTTTCGCATATTCGCTTACAAGGTCTTCAGCGATCTGCCCGAACAACTTGTTGACCATTGGTCCGGGAATGGATTCCTTCATTTGCGAAATCAACCGGGTGGTGAGACTCAAATACCGGGTGGGGAAGCGCTCCATCCCTTCGCTCGTCAACAAATAGACCAGGCGCGGACGTCCAACCCCGTGCCGTTCCTCCTGCGATTCGACCAGACCTTCCATTTGAAGGTTGTTCAAATGGTGGCGGACAGAGATGGGGTTGATCCCAACCGCCTCTGCCAGGTCATTGATCGTGGATTTGGGCTTTTTAAGCAGGGTTTGTAAAATCTTGTCTCGCGTGGATTTCATGGATGGCAGTATATCAGTAGCCCCACCTCCTGTCAATATACTAGAAAATTATCATAAATATTTGACAATTCCCCCCAGCCCTGCTATAATGCCGCCGACTTAAATTAAAAACGCCAGATTTGGCTTAATTTGTACCGTAGATGTGGTAATTTTCAGGAGTACCAGAATGTCGCAGTTAGAGATCAAGGATTTGCACGTCAGCATCGATGATAAGGAAATTCTGAAGGGTCTGTCCCTGACCCTAAAACAGGGAGAAATCCACGCCATCATGGGTCCGAACGGGACGGGGAAGTCCACGTTGGCATACACGTTGATGGGTCACCCCAATTACACCGTCACCGGCGGGGAAGTGCTCTTGGACGGCAGGAACGTCCTCGAAATGGAACCCGATGAGCGCTCGCGCGCAGGTATTTTTCTCGCTTTTCAATATCCGGTCGCCATTCCCGGCGTGACCGTGGCGAATTTCCTGCGCTCCGCGATCAACTCCCGCCGCCGCGCTAATGATCCCGAAGACAAGGGCATGCCAATTCCCGAATTCCGCAAGATGCTAAAAGAAAAGATGGACATGCTCAAGATGGATCATAACTTTGCCGGTCGTTACCTCAACGACGGTTTCTCCGGCGGTGAGAAGAAACGCGCGGAGATTCTTCAAATGGCGACCCTCAAACCGAGATTCGCAATTCTGGATGAAACAGATTCAGGTCTGGATATCGATGCGCTGCGCGTCGTAGCGGATGGAGTCAACGCTCTTTCCGGACCCGAACTTGGTGTGCTCGTCATCACGCATTATCAACGCCTGTTGAACTATATCAAACCGCAGTTCGTGCATGTGATGATGGGCGGGCGAATCGTCGAATCCGGCGGACCCGACCTTGCACTGCACCTAGAGGAGCACGGCTACGACTGGCTGCGCGAAAAGACCGCTGAAGAAACCGCCTAACGTAAGGCATTGCGAGCCCGCGTCCTGGCAAGCAATCCTCCACATTTATAGGAATGTACAATGTCTGACGATACCAAGATTCTCGATGAGATCGGCGAATACAAATACGGCTTTCACGACCGCGACGACTACTACACCTTCAAGTCCCGAAAAGGGCTGGACCGTGAAGTGGTGGAACAGATCTCGCGGATGAAGGGCGAGCCGCAGTGGATGCTCGACTTCCGTCTCAAGGCTCTCGATCATTTCCTTAAACGACCCATGCCCAATTGGGGTCCTTCACTCAAAGAATTAAATCTTGATGATATCTACTACTACGTCAAGCCGACCGAAAAGCAGGAAAAATCCTGGGATGATGTTCCCGACGACATCAAGCGCACCTTCGATAAGCTCGGCGTGCCCGAAGCGGAGCGAAAATTCCTGGCGGGTTTGGGTGCTCAGTACGAGTCCGAAATGGTGTATCACTCCATTCAGGAACATCTCGAAAAACAAGGCGTGATCTTCCTTTCCATCGAAGATGGTTTACGCAAACATCCCGATTTGTTCCGCGAATATTTCGGCACCGTAATTCCCATCGAAGATAATAAATTTGCAGCGCTCAACTCTGCCGTTTGGTCTGGCGGTTCGTTCGTGTACGTGCCCAAGGGCGTTAAGGTCGACCTGCCCTTGCAGGCGTACTTCCGCCTCAATACCGCCAATGTTGGTCAATTCGAGCGGACTCTTATCATTGTTGATGAAGGCGCTTCGGTTCACTACGTGGAAGGCTGCACAGCTCCACAATACACCACCGACTCGTTCCACTCCGGCGTGATCGAGATCATCGTCAAGAAAGGCGCACGTTCTCGTTACTCGACCATTCAGAACTGGTCGACCAACGTCTACAACCTTGTAACCCAGCGAGCCAAGGTCTTCGAGAACGCCACTCACGAATGGGTGGATGCCAACCTCGGCTCCAAGGTCACCATGAAATATCCGTCCTGCTACCTGATGGAACCCGGCGCGCATGGCGAGATGCTTTCGATGGCGTTTGCCAGCGTAGGTCAAATTCAAGATGCCGGCTCCAAGATGGTTCACTTCGCGCCCAATACCACCAGCAAGATCACATCCAAGTCCATATCCAAGGGCGGCGGGCGCGCTTCCTATCGCGGCTTGCTCAAAGTGTATAAAGGCGCGAAGGGCGTCAAGTCCAACGTCGTTTGTGATGCGTTGTTGCTCGATCCCAAATCCCGCTCCGATACCTATCCTTACATCGAGATCGACGAAGACGATGTGACCATCGGTCACGAAGCCTCGGTCAGCAAAGTGGGCGAGGAGCAGCTTTTCTATCTGATGAGCCGCGGTCTCAGTGAAGAAGAAGCCACCACCATGGTGGTCTCCGGTTTCATCGAACCGCTTGTTAAAGAACTCCCGATGGAATACGCAGTCGAAATGAATCGACTCATCCAGCTGCAAATGGAAGGATCGATCGGCTAACATGCAAGAGAAACCAAAAGTAACCGTATCACGAGGACGACGCGCGGATACTGCCGCCAAAGAATTTAGATTTACTCAGGCAGATGTCCCCACCGCGAACGGACTCGCTTCATTCCGGGCCGGGGCTTGGGACTCCTTCCAGAAGCTTTCCCTCCCCATAGCCACCGACGAAGCCTGGCGCCGCACCGACTTGCGTCTCCTGCCAGCGCCGGATTTCAAACTTCCCAAAGCAGGGGCATTCGAAGACCTGCCTGTTGTTCCCGAAGAATTGCTCAAGCCATTGACAGGCGAGCAGCACGGCGGGCAGATAACTCTGCTCCCCGGCGGCTCCAACGTGGAATTGGATAAGACCCTTGCCAAAAAAGGTGTGGTCTTCACCGACTTCCGCACCGCAGAAAAGAATCACTCCGACCTGCTCAAAAAACTGATCGGTCAGATCGTCAAGCCGGAAGACGGCAAATTTGCCGCACTGGCATCGGCACTTTCTGAGAATGGTGTTTTGCTCTACGTTCCAAAAGGCGTGGAGGTGGAATATCCACTTCACTCCGTGCTGTGGGGACCGGGAACTGACCTCGCTCATTTCTCACATCTCATTGTTTACATAGAAGATGGCGCTTCAGTGACCTACGTCCATGAAGCGGCTTCACCCGATGAAACCGGACATGCCATCCATGCAGGCATTGTCGAAATTTATGTTGGCAAGGATGCCAACCTACGGTTTGTGGAATTGCAATCCTGGGGCCGGCATGTGTGGAACTTCTCGCACGAGCGTGCCCGTGTGGAACGCGGCGGCAACCTCGATTGGATCTTTGGCGCTGTCGGCTCGCGACTGACCAAGAACTTCTCCGATCTTGATCTGGCTGGCGAGGGCGCCCAGGGGCGTATGTCTGGCTTCTACTTTACGGATGGAACCCAGCACCTCGATCATGATACCCAGCAGAATCATCTTGCTCCGCACTGCACGAGCGATTTACTATTCAAAGGCGCGTTGAAAGGAAAAAGCCGTTCTGTCTGGCAGGGAATGATCTACGTTGCCCCCGGCGCGCAAAAGACCGACGGCTATCAGGCCAACCGCAACCTTGTTCTCGACGACCAGGCGCGCGCGGACTCTATTCCGGGTCTCGAAATTCTTGCTGACGATGTGCGTTGCACACACGGCGCGACTGTTGGTAAACTGGAGCAGGAGCCTCTTTTCTATTTGAAGTCTCGCGGCATTCCCCAAAAGGAAGCGGAGCGTCTCGTGGTGGAGGGATTCTTCGATCCCATCATGCAGCGCATCCCATTTGAAGGTGTTCGCGAACGATTTCAGCAGGCGATCGAAAAAAAATTGTCCGGGTAGGTTTTGAAGTAGAGCCTGCCGGGTTTCCTGCAGGTGAGTTGTCAGCGTGGGGTACGGCCGGATGGTGGCGGCAGTTCCCCTGTCAAAATGAGGCGGAGGGCGTCTCGAGTTCATAATCAGGATGTGAGTGATGGTTGTAAAATCCAAAACGAAAACAAAGAGAAAAATCAAAGCGGCGGTCAAGGTTAAATCGCCTGCCAGGAAAAAGTTGACGAAACCGGTGGCGGGAAAAAAACCGCAGATCAAAAGAACGCAGGCGAAAACCAAGGCGATCCGGAAGGCAGCGTCAAAAACCGCGTTGAAGACGAAGGCATCGGTTAAGAAGTCCGCTCTGGCAGGGTCCTTCAAAGCGCCTTCTCGCAGACGATCCTCCTTCAGCGATACACCTGTCGAAGTTACGCGGTCCATAAATCTGACGAATCAAATTCGCCAGCCTGTTAAACCTGTTTTGCGCAGGTCGTCGGTCAACGTCGGCTCGCCCAATTCGAACGTATTCAATTTCATGAAAGCCCCGCGTCCCGAATATGCATTCGAAGTGGGCGATGGGGTGGACGTGTTCTGCGATCACGAAAAGGGACGCGAACGCGTGCGCGGCTGGATAAAGGGGATTGTGGTTCAGGTGGATAACAAGATGGTTGCGGTGCAGTTCCGTTCGAATGTTTTTCTTACCGACGGCTGGATGGTGCCTGACCGCATCCTTTGGTATCCGCTGAATTCGGAACACATCCGCCCGGCTTCGACAGGCAAGAAACCCGCCGTGAAGAAGGAAATCATCCCGGATTATTAGTGCGTTTGCAGGTTTAGTGCCGCGAACGCTTATCCCTTTCATGTCCATTAATGTAGATCAGATTCGGAAAGACTTTCCCATCCTCGAACGCGAAACGGCTAACGGCAGGCGCGTGATCTATCTCGATTCGACGGCGACATCGCAGAAGCCGCTCGAGGTGATCGAAGCGATGAACGATTACTACCGTCGGTCGAACGCGAACATCCATCGCGGTGTGCATACGCTTGCCGAGGAAGCGACGGCACTGTATGAAAACGCGCGTGAACGTATCGCCCGATTCATCAATGCAGCCTCTTCCCGTGAGGTTGTCTACACCCGTAATACGACGGAATCAATTAATCTTGTTGCTTATTCCTGGGCTCGTGCGAATCTGAAATCCGGTGACCTTGTGATTCTGACGGAGATGGAGCATCACAGCAACCTCGTCCCGTGGCATATGCTTCAAATGGAGCGCGGAATCGAACTAGAGTTCATCCCTGTGACCGAAGACGGCCTGCTTGACCTGGATGCTTACAAATCGCTTCTAGAACGGAATCCAAAACTGGTCTCATTCACGCACATGTCCAACGTGTTGGGGACGATCAACTCTGCGGCGGAGATCATCCATCTGGCTCATTCGGCAGGCGCATTAACCCTCGTGGATGGGGCGCAGTCCGTTCCTCATCTTTCTGTGGATGTCCAGGCTCTGGATGCAGATTTTTATGCTTTTTCGGCGCACAAAATGTGCGGTCCCACGGGGATCGGTGTCTTGTACGGCAAATCCGCTTTGTTGGAGGGAATGCCGCCGTTTTTGGGCGGCGGCGATATGATCAAGGAAGTAAAACTGAGGTCCTTTCGCGCGAACACGCTTCCGCACAAGTTCGAGGCGGGCACACCTGCGATTGCAGAGGCTGTCGGTTTTGGCGCTGCGGTGGATTATCTGACGAAAGTGGGCATGGATGATATTGCGGCACATGAGCACGAGATCGCTGAATATGCTCTGGAACGTCTCGAAGAGGTTCCCGGCGTGAAGGTCTTCGGTCCTACTGCGGATAAGAAAGGCGGCGTTACCGCGTTTACGCTTGCGGGGGTTCATCCGCATGATGTAGCGCAGATCCTGGATCAGGATGGGATCGCCGTTCGTGCAGGTCATCATTGCGCCCAGCCATTGCATGAAAAATTCGGCATTCCCGCCACAAGCCGCGCATCCTTCTACTTGTATTCCACAAAGGAAGAAGTGGATTTACTGATAAAAGGTTTGTATAAAGTAAAGGAAATTTTCGGGTAAACGACCAATGGACGACCTCTATCGTGAAGTCATCATCGAGCATTACAAGAACCCATCGTATCGAGGCAAACTTGATCCGCACGATATTTCCTTTGCGGATAATAACCCTCTTTGTGGCGATCATATCCAGATCGATCTGCGGGTGAATCCAGAAGGCATTGTCACCGAGGCGATGTTCGACGGGCACGGCTGTGCCATCTCTCAGGCCTCCGCCGACCTGTTGATGGAATCGATCATCGGGAAACCGCTGGAAGAAGTGAAGGAACTGAATCGACAGGACATTCTTAACATGCTGGGGATAGACCTGGGTCCCGTCCGCTTGAAATGTGCGCTGCTTTCCTTGAAAGTCTTGAAGGCCGGCGTATATGGTTTGGGTGAAGCGAGTGACTCGCTGGTGGAATAACCTGTTTTTCGTTCTGGCGGCTGTTCTCCTCCCCGCTTGCAAACCGGACTTGGGTGAACCTTTAGGTAAAATATGCACATTGGCGGGCTGCGTCGGCGGGATTTCCATCGATATTACAGGCATATCTCTGACGAATGGATATAAAGTAAACCTGATTTTCCCAAATGGGGAATTGATGGCCATGGTATGTGATGAGTCTTCCGAAGATGGCTTTGAAAAATCGTGTCACGGATCCGGCGCATTTTTTGCCCTCCCTTCTGATGTTGAACCGCCGGTGACTGTTACTATCGAAATCATCGCAAATGGCGTAACCCACCGGCAGGAGTTTGTCCCTGCCTACGAAAAATTCCAACCTAATGGTGAGGATTGTCCTCCCGTTTGTTACAACTCCACTTTGGCTTTTCAGGTGACAAAATAACGAAAATGTTCAATTACACGTCATTCGATGAAACAAAGGCGGATTTCGTAGAAATCGCGCCCGCATCCGAGCTGCCGAATGGGGAGCGGCTGTTCGTTGAGTTGGGCGACAAGCCGATCGTCGTGTTCAATATCGCCGGGCAGTTCTTTGCCATTGGCGATGTTTGTTCTCATGACGATGGTCCCCTCGGGGATGGGGTGATCGAGGGTTTCAATGTGGTTTGTCCGCGCCATGGAGCCGAATTCGACATTTGCACAGGGAAAGTGACGCAAATGCCCGCCGTGGTGGATATTCCCGCCTACCCGGTCATGGTGCGGGATGGGACGATCTTCATCGGGATTCCAAAATCGTGATGACCCGTCCATCCTGAGGAATTCGCAGTCCAGGTGGAGAAAATTTCATACGACTTCCTGCAAAAGTCACAATTTTATCTTGCTCAAAACGGCGTTCCCGCCGGGGACTGCGGCGGGAGCACTCATGCAAGAGGTTGATTGAAAGAATGATCAGATAACGGTTCCGCAAATGTCATCCTCGATGAACGACGTATATGAATTGATCCCAGCCGGCAAATTTTCGATCGACCAGCTGACTAATATCTATAACCAGACCCGGGTGGGTTATATGATCCCCATGCCCATGAATGCCGCAACGCTTGCGGAGTACATAAAAAAATACGACGTCGACCTGGATCACTCCCTGGTTGCGTCTCAAAAGGGCAGCTTGCACGGAATTGCCTTGCTGGGAGTCCGCGTGGATCGAACCTGGATCACCCGTCTTGGAGTGACACCGTCAACACGGCGGAGCGGCGTGGGCGAAGTGTTGAGCCGAAGTTTACTCGAACAGTCCAGATCGTTGGGGATCGCTTTCACGATGCTGGAGGTCATCAAAAACAACACACCCGCGCACCACCTGTTTTCGAAACTCGGGTTTTATGGAGTTGGGGAGCTTTTGATTCTCCGTCGGTCTCCGTCCTGGCAGGCGATCAAGCCGGTCAATGCCGACGCCCATCGGTTGGAACGTAACGAAGCGCTCGACCTAATTGGACTCGATCGCGGAATCCAACCCTGGACGAATCAATTCGAATCGATGGCGCATACCGAAAATGTATCAGGGATGCGAATCGCGCTTCCCGATGGCGGCCGCGGATCGCTTATTTATCAACGCGAAAAAAATACGCTGACCCATTTCATTTTCAAAACTGAAGAAGGCGATCCGGAACTCGTGGCATTAGCCCTTCTCTCTCATTTGCATCATCTGTATCCGCGCCTTGATGCGCACATCGAGAATATCCGGATCAACGACCCGCACTTACCCGGCATCTATAAAATGGGATATGTCGAATCTTTTCGCAGAATCGAAATGTGGCACGGAACGCCCCACCTTCGCTCGATTGGAAGCTGACGACAGGTAACTGTCTTTTTTACCAATCCCCGGCGTATCGAATCTTATGAGGCTTGGTCTTTCGTTCGATCAACATCCTGCGCAACTCCACAAGTTGACGGATGTGCAAATTGTCGTGCGCGACCCACGAAGCGAACATATCACCCGCCCGCATCGAACCCCATTTCGATTTGTATGTAACATTCCAATCCGCGTTATTTAATCCCTTGACCCAGATCAATGACTTTGCCCGTTCGCGGAAGAACTTTGCCTCCATTTTTTTGAAGGACCGCTCGTTATATTTGCAAGTCTTCACCCACGTCATTGGCGATATGGATTTCCATTCCTCATGTTGACGATGAAGGATGAAATCCAAATGCTCGCGGAAATCTTCGCGCTCTTCGTCGTACAGATGACAGACGACTTCCAGGATTGACCAGCTGCCCCGCTTCGGTTTGATTCGCGCCTCCTTCTCACCGATACCTGCCAGCAAAGCCCGGATCATTTCCGCGCTGTGGGTAAGTTCTTGATATAGCGTATTGAAATCCATCTTATTCGAATTTCCCGACGATGCGGAGGATATCGAATCCCTCTGCAAACGGGCATTCCGCCACTGCGCCGTGACGCACCATGATGGAGCGAGTCAATTCAGCGTTGAAGTAGTAACGGTCGCGGTAGGTTTCGTACTTCGACAACGCTTCGACCTTTTTATTCACATCTTCTTCGGTGACTTCAACCAGAAAGTGGGGAAAGAATCCGTAGGATGAACGCACCACGTCGAATCCAAGCACGGTGATGCCGCGAAAGGCGCGTAATGATTCATCCGTCATCGTGAGATGATCCTGGTGAACATCCTGTTTCGAATGGGTGAAGATCAGGTCAGGCTTGAACGTCCTGCGCAGATCGAGGAAGTATTCGAGGATATCCTGCCGGGAATCAGGGAAGACGCGCGTGACGAAGGGACCGAAGATGATCTTTTCCTCAGGGACGCCGAGTACCTTCATGGACTCGAGGTGTTCTTTCTTTACATTCTTGAGGTCGGGGTTTTTCTGGTTGTCCGATAATGTCACGCAAAGGATTTCGGTCCTGTTGACAATGCGGTGAATCAAAGCACCGCACCCGATCTCGATGTCGTCCGGATGCGCGCCGAGGAAAAGGACTCGTTTGCCGAAGAAGTTCATGGAAATGGGCGATGGACATTGGACCACGAACGATGGCTTTTATCGTCCATCGTCAATTTATTTTGTCGCCAAAATCCCGCCGACGACCTTGGTCATCACCAATTTGCCGTCGCGGTTAAACCAGCGCGTAGCCACATCAGTGATTTTTCCGATCAATGCTTCATATTCATCCTTGCCGTTGAACATGGAGGTCCACAGTTTGCGATCTTCGCTGAGAGAGGCGCGGACGTATTCGATGAACGGATCCACCTCGGGAAAGGTGAGATGGTTTTCAAACTTGTGAAGTTCGGTCTTGGCGAAGATTCCATCTATGGTTTCGAAGATTTCGCTCTTGAAACGGGATGAACCGGGCATTAGGGGGATGGTTCCGTTCGTCGCTTCTTTGATGATTTCGTAAAACATCGGCTTGTTTTCGGGCAAAGGACCGGAGACAAAAAATCGTCCGCCTGGTTTAATGACGCGATGCGCTTCATTAAATGTGAAATTTAGATCCGAAGCATAATAAATGGCAAAGGCGCTGGTGCATAGATTGAAGGTATTGTCTGCAAAGTTGAAAGTTTTGTTGAAGTCCAGGAATTGGAATTCGATGTTCGAACCGCGCTCCTTATTTCTGACGCGTGCCTTATCCAGTAATTCTTCCGAGAAGTCGCCACCTATGATATTTGCCTGCCCCTTGGTGTAGTCGTCAAATAGGAAACTCAATTTGCCCGCGCCGCATCCTACATCGAGGATATTCATGCCGGCTTGAGGTTTTAGCAGGTCGTTTGTCCACACATCGATGTTCGCTGAGCCGTATTTCTCGTGAATCTGGATGCGGGTGAGAAGATCCTTGCTGGTTTCCTGATAATAAATTTCCATTTGTTTCTCCTTGATTAATAGTGAGCGATATTATACCAAAATCGCGTCAAAATTCAATCGTTGAATTATGAAACGGAAAATTAATTGCCAATTCACCCGGCGATTATTTTTCCTGCACCAGTGCGTGTATCTCTTCTTCGATCACTCTGCAGAGATCGGGGATCGCGCTTTCAACAACTCTGCTTAATTCTGCACCGAGTTCCATTTGTTCAGCCTCGACGCCAATGATGCGGATGTTGACTTCCACGTCGGTAAGTTGATTTCGCATGTGAAGCGTCTCTGCCACGCCCCAGCCATGCGCTGATCTTGAACCCGATGCAAAAGAAGCAAGATCACTTTCATCAAGGCGATGGATGGTACCCGGATTCCCAGCGCTTTGGACAGCATCCACCAGGATCGCCGCATCGAAATCGTTCAGCAGGTCGATCAGCGCGAGACCGGGCAGTTCACACGCCTCGACCCGGACCTCAAGCCTGTTTGCGGTTTCAGGGAATTTTTCCTGCCATCGGCGAACCGCTTCCAGCCCGGCAGCATCGTCGCCGCGAAGACTTTGACCGATGCCGATTACCGCGACCTTCTTCATTTCTCTGCAATCTTCAATTTCAAGAAATGCGTCGCGCACGAGATGCAAGGATCGTAGGATCGCACAAGATGTTCGGCAATGAGGGTTGCTTCCGCTTCGGGCAGGCTGACGATCTTGGGAGTTAGTTTGAACAGATCGGCTTCGATACGCGGCAGGTTCTGCGCGGTGGGTGGAGTGATCTTGGCGAACTGCACCATGCCTCTGGCATCGATCTTGTAGCGGTGATAGAGAAGTCCACGCGGGGCTTCGGTGGCGCCAGAGCCTTCACCTGCTTTGAGTTTCAGTTCAAGGTGGGCAGGTCCGCTTGGTTTGTATTCTTTGATGAGCTGAATGGCTTCCTCGTAGAAGTGGACCAGTTCGATGGAGCGTGCAATCAGGGACTTGTACGGATTCTTGACCGGCAGCCGAATGCCAAATTCCTGTAGGGAGTTCTTCGCTCTTGGCATCAATTGTTCATGGTTCAAGTTTAAGCGAGCCAGCGGTCCGACAAGATAGGTATTGTTATCCACGGTACGGCTGTGCAAGGCATTCGAGTGTCTGACGTGCTCTTCGATATAGCTGTTCTCGTATTCAGATATCGAAAGCTTGCGCCCGTTTGACGAAAGGACATCGCCTTCGATCACACCGTATTCCTCAGTGTGGTGGAGGGCTACAAATTCATAGTCAATTTCCAGGTCCGGGTAGGGAAGCGTAAGCGCCAGCTTGACCGTGTCGATGGCGGCGTTCAACCCCCATTCCATATCGGGGAGCAGGGCCTTGATTGCTTTCGCATCAGGCCAGCTGTAAAAACCGCCGACACACACATTGACGGGATGTACGGATCGCCCGCCAATTGCCTTGAGCAGTTCGTTGCCGATCTTCTTGAGGCGCAGGGCGGTCTTCACGACATCGGGTGCTTCTGCCGCCACCTCCAAAACAGATTCTTTACCAAGCAAGTCGGGAGCCTGGAGCATATAAATATGCAGCGCGTGACTTTCGATGTATTCGCCGCAGTACATCAACCGGCGGAGGGCGCGCACCTGGGGGGAGATTTTCACTCCCAATGCATTCTCGAGCGCGTACACGGCGCTCATCTGATAAGCCACTGGGCAAATGCCGCAGATACGGGCGGTGATGTCGGGAACTTCCTGCAGGTATCGGTCTCTCAAAAACCCTTCGAAGAATCGCGGCGGCTCGTAAATGTCGAGGCGGATTTCCACTGCCTTGCCGTTTTTCAAGCCGATGTAGAGACCGCCTTCTCCTTCCACGCGCGCCAGGGCGGGAACTTTTATGTTTTTCATCACGCCTCCTCGTTTGCCGGAAGAAGATCATCCACAATGGTGCGGAAAGTCGGAGCGTAGCCGCTGATGCCGCGGAAGAGGCGGGCTGTCTCACCCGGATAGCGTTCCAGTTGCCGGAGCATGGTTGCCATCGCGCCGGGGTTGACATCGCGTGAAGGACCGAAACAACCGTAGCAGCCGCGTCCGATGGTTGGGCAGATCGCGCCGCATCCCGCCTGTGTCGCGGGTCCGATGCAGGGAATACCTTTATCCACAAGGATGCAAATGGTTCCGCGCCGCTTGCACTCCAAACAGACAGAATAAGGCGGCAGGTTGGGAAGACGGTTGTTCAGCAGCGCCACGATGACTTCGATCACCTGTGCCTTGTTGACCGGACAGCCCCACAGTTCGAGATCGACGGGAATGTGCTCGGAGAGGGGTGTGGCAGTTTCAAGATATTGTAGGTATTCAGGATGCCCGTACACCACCCTTGCAAATTCATCGGCATTGGCAAAATTGCGAAGCGCTTGAATGCCTCCGGCAGTGGCGCATGTACCGAGAGCGACCACCGTTTTTGCGGTGGCACGTACCTCCTTGATGCGCTCAATTTCATGCGGCGTGGTGATCGAACCTTCGACGATCGCAATATCGTAAGGTCCGGGTTTCTGTGCGCGTGTGGCTTCGAGGAAATATGCGATGTCGATTGCGTCGGCAAGATCAAGCAGATCATCTTCCATGTTCAAGATCGAAAGCTGGCACCCGTCACAGGAGGAAAACTTATACACGGCAACGGTTGGTTTTTTCGTGGTCATTAAAACTCCTCGACATTGAAGAAGGACTGTAATTCGTCAAAACGAAAGACCGGACCTTCCTTACAGATGAAGTAGGGTCCCAACTGACAGTGACCGCACGAGCCCTGACCGCATTTCATATTACGTTCGAGCGAGACGTAGATGCGATCCAGCGGAACGCGGCGCGCCATGGCTTCGAAGATGACAAACCGGATCATGATCTCCGGTCCGCAGGTGAGGATGGTGGTCTTGTGCGGGTCGATGCGGAACTGGTAAAACCACATCGGAACCACTCCGACGCGTCCATTCCAGTTGGCGTCCCCACGGTCAACCGTCACTTCCACGTCGATGCCGGCTTTGCGCCAATCCTCATATTCCTTTGGGAACATCAGGTCGCCGGAAGTACGGGCGCCGTAGAGTAACGTGACCTTCCCGTACTCGTCGCGGTTCTGAATGATGTGATACAACGCCGGGCGGAGGGGAGGCAGACCAATGCCTCCGCAGGCGATGAACACATCCCTGCCTTCCATTTCTTTCATGGGCCAATGCGAGCCGAACGGTCCGCGCAAGCTGACGATGTCACCGACTTTCAGGCGACTTACCGCGCGTGTGACATTCCCAACGAAGCGGACGGTGTGCCCAATCTTCTCGTTATCTTGCGGATCGGAACTGATCGAAATCGCGGATTCGCCAAACCCGGGCAGGTAGAGCATGTTGAATTGACCCGGTTCGAAACGGAATGCCTCTTGTTCGTCAGAATCTAGGAAGCGGATCCAGTATGTGGCGATGTCGTCTGCCTCGGGGACGATGGATTTAATCTCGGCCCAGTGCGGTTCGAGCAGCAGGTCAGCGTGCGTTCTGACAATTTCTGTGGCAAGCATGGTCATCGGTTCACCTCATTTCGCAGGGCGGCGATCTCTTCCGTGATATCGATCTCTGCCGGGCACCATGTAATACAGCGTCCGCATCCAACACAGCCCAGGGTTCCGAATTGTTGTTTCCATGTGCCAAGCTTATGAGAGAGCCACTGGCGATAGCGCGAATAGATCGTCGGGCGGGTATTGCCACCTGCCTGATGTGAATACCCGGGATTGAAGCAGGAGTCCCATAAGCGGTTGCGTCTGGTGGTCTTTCCATCGAGGCTCATCTCATCCTGTGTATCCCAACAGAAACATGTCGGGCAGACCTGGGTACAGTTCGTACAACTAAGGCACCGCTTTCCGATCTCGAGCCAGTAAGGGTGATCGAGGTGATCAATGATGAGATTTGGCAGATCGGAGCTTTCGAGTTTCCTTGTCATTTGATGTTCGGCGTGCTCAAGTTTCCGCTCGACATTCGAGAGGATGTAACCGCTGGCGTCGTCAAATGGAATTCCAGCCAGCAATCTTCGCGCAACCTCCGACCCGATGGTTAATACAAACACATCATCGAGCTCGGTCAGATTCACGTCGAATTCCTCCTTCACGCGCGGACCGGTACCCATCGATGTGCAGAAACAGGTTCCAGCGGGTTGGGTGCAGTTAACCGAGATCACGAATGCGTGTATTCGCCGCGCCCGGTAGTGCGGGTCGGTAAAATCTTCGCGCATGAATATCCCGTCTTGTATCTGGATCGCTGCCAGTTCACAGGCGCGGACTCCAATAAATGCATACTTGGGGGTTTCCATTGGTTGAGAGGAAATTTCCCAGCTCTTTCCGTTTTTTTGCATGGCGAACAATTCCGTTTGTGACGGGAAAAGAAATTGTTTCCAGGACTGGGCTCCAGGGATGATATCGAAGAAACGGGAATGTTTTTCATGCACCAATCGAAAGTTGCCCGGCTTTTGCTCGGTGCTGTATCCCTGTGGAAGATCATCGATACTCTCGATTTCTTCATAAACAAGCGTCTCATTCTTGACGCGCGGCCCAATCGGCAAATATCCTTCCTCCTTCAATCGGGATAAGAGCAGATTGAAAACCGGCTTTTCGATCGTGATGGTGCTTCCCATGTCCGGGATGCGCTCATTTGGCATTTTTGTCCTCCGGTGACGCAAACATATCGATCAATTGCAGGCGGGTGACCAGCAAACGGCTGGCGACAATGTTCGATAATCGGCGCATGACAAGATAGCCCAGGTCGTGGTCGGCGTCACAGGCTTCGCGTAATTTTGCGGAATCGATGCCGACCACCAAACCATCCACCACGGCAACGGCTCCCGCCGTTCGTTGGTAGATATTGGGGATTACGCTTGACCAACCGAACAGGTCCCAAGGTTCGGCGGTAAAGATTCGAATCTTGCCTCGATGGGGGATAAAGATGTCGATTGCCACCCGCCCCTCGATAACGATGTAAAGATAGTCTTCCTGGTCGCCTTCGCGGAACAGGATTTCCCCCGCCCGTACATGTCTTAAATGTGATATGTCTGAAATCCGTTGCAAGTGTTTACGGTCGATCTCCTTGAACCAGGGAATTTTTTCAAGTTCCCTGCTCACATCTGCCTTGTCATACCTCATAGTGGACTCCTTGTCTTTGGAGGAATAGAGCCAATCCTAATTTATTGTACCATTTTTCACAAGCTGTGATAGTGCGTTCCTTCCTCTACTCAATAGGCTACTTGTCATACCAATTCACTGGTTCAAATATGCTACAATGCGGGACAATTCATCTGGAGAATCATCATGAAAAAAACCGTTCAGACCGTAAAAGGTGTGCGCGAGTTCTATCCCGAAACCATGTCGCTTCGAAACTATCTTTATGAGAAAGTTCGAAGCGCTTCGCGGTCATTTGGCTATCAGGAATGGGATGGTCCGTTCATTGAGACGATCGATCTTTACGCGGCAAAATCCGGCGAAGAACTGGTGAAAAAACAATCGTTCGTGTTCGAGGATCGCGGCGGGGATTTAGTGACCCTGCGTCCCGAGTTGACGCCCAGCCTGGCGCGCATGATCGCGGCAAAACAGGGACAGTTGACTTTTCCCGTCCGCTGGTGGTCGTTCGGTCCATTCTGGCGCTACGAACAGCCGCAAAAAGGCCGCACACGGGAATTTTTTCAATGGAATATCGACATGGTCGGGGCAGATTCACCTGAAGCAGACGCGGAGATGATCGCCATTGCCGCTACCTTCCTGCGCTCGGTCGGGCTGGACCCGGCGCGTGTTTCCATATTCGTGAATGACCGCAGCCTGATGACCTCCCAGTTTGACAGGCTGGACATCCCGGTTGAGAAACGCGTCGAATCGTCGAACCTGATCGATCGACGCTCGAAAATGAATCCGGATGCCTGGGAGGCATACGGCTTGGAGATGGGATTAAGCCAGAGACAGATCGATGGTCTGAAGCAAGTGCTTGAAAATTACAACCTTTGGAAACAAAGCGATAATCTTCAGAGGGTTTTTGCAGCACTGGACGCGCTGGGAGTTAAAGAATACATTAAATTCGACCCGGCGGTCATGCGCGGACTGCTGTATTACACGAGCACCGTTTTCGAGGCATTCGATCTCACTGGATCTGTCCGCCGCTCGATCCTGGGCGGAGGGAGGTATGACAATCTGCTGGAAGATGTTGGCGGTGATTCCCTGCCGGCAACGGGATTTGCAATGGGCGATGTGGTCATTGGAATTGTTTTGCAGGAAGCGGGGCTGGTCCCTGATTTCGAACCCAGTCCGGCACAGGTTTTGGTGACCGTCTTCGATGAGAACCTATGGATACAGTCCCTTTCTCTTGCGTCTGAATTACGCCAGGCGGGACTCAATGTAATGGTTTATCCCGAACCCGTCAAACTGCCGAAACAATTCAAGTTTGCAGACAAAATGAAGATGCGGGTCGCGATGGTGCTTGGTCCGGATGAGGTAGAAAAAGGCCTGGTCGTGGTCAAAAACCTTGGGACGGGAGATCAGTTACAAGTCAAGAGGGAGGCGATTTTTGAGTCGATTAAGGGGATTTTGAAAAATGCCTGAGATTCGCCCCGTCTCGATCGATAACTGGCGGGAACTTATCGATTTGAAAGTTCGTGAAGATCAGAAACATTTTGTCGCTTCAAATTTATATTCAATCGCCCAATCAAAATTCGGCGATGAGTACGAGGGGCATTGGGATTTGTTTCCCTTTGGAATCTACGATGATGAAGGCAAGCCTGTGGGGTTTTTGATGTATGCCGTAAATTTCTCGCATCCCACCCATCAAGCCTTCATTCAGCGGTTGATGGTGGATGAAAAGTTCCAGGGCCGGGGCTATGGAATGTTCGGCATGAAGTGGATGTTGGACTTGTTCCATGCCGACGAGCGGGTTCAAGTAGTGGGTATTTCTTATGAGCCGCAAAACGAAGTCGCTCGGAAGTTGTATGCAAGTTTGGGATTCGAGGAAACCGGCAGAATCATTGACGATGAGACTGAAGCAATGCTGAAACTACGTTGATTTGTGGTAAAATGGCAACCGCTTTTGTATGGCGGATGTAGCTCAATGGCAGAGCACCTGACTGTGGCTCAGGTGGTTGGGAGTTCGAGACTCCTCATCCGCCCAGAAAATAAAGACCCGAAAGGTTTTGATACCCTTCGGGTCTTTTCGTTTCACCTACTTTCCCCTTGTGTACCAGATCGAACCGGGTGAGTCGTAACTATAGCCTTCGCCCATAATGATGTGGGTAGTGCCTTCTTCGTCGATATCCATTTCATAATAATCACCGAAGGGGAAGCGGAATCCATCTGCGGTGATATAGCTGGAATAACCGTCCGCGAATGCGGAAACGTCCTGCTCGTTTGTCCAGGTTGAGCCGCCATTTGTGGATGAACGGTAATAGGTATTCCACCAGCCATTGGTCCTTTCGTCCATCCACGAGATGCGGACGTCGCCGTTGCCGGTTGCCGTGATAGCCGGGAAGTTATGCGAGATGTTCGGTCCGGCCGTGGAGACTTCCACGGGGGCGCTCCAAGTCGCGCCGTCATTGGTGGATTTGAAGAAGTAGATGCGAGCCGGTCCAAAGTCCGCGCTGTTGGCATTGGAAAGGGAGTAAACGTTACCCGCTTCGTCGCCTGCCATCACGATTTGCGCTCCAAGATATGCCCAGCCGCAGTAGTAATCCGCAGGGCATTTTTCGGGAGCGCGGGAGACTTGAACAACGGTGTTTGTCCACGTCGCGCCGCCGTCAGTGGATTTGCTGATGACGAGATGGACCTTACCCTTCGCGCCGCCGTTTTGTTCGTAGCCATTCCACGACATGTAGACGGTGCCATTCGGGGCGACGTATCCACCAGCAGCCAGCGCCCAACCCAGTTTCCCTTTGAACTTGATCTCGGATTGAGTGAAGGTTTGCCCGCCGTCATGGGATGATGCGGCGTAGAGTTTTTGCGCATGAGTATACGAGACGTACACATCCTGCCCGCGCACGGCAAGGATGGGTTTATCCACAGCGGCATTTGTGGAGTCCGCGATCACGACCGACCAGGTCTGCCCGAAATCTGTGGATTTGGCGACAGCGATGTCGCTCTTGTTCGCTTCCATCCAGGAGGCGTACACGGTCCTGCCGTCGGCTGGATCAACGACGATCTGGGAATCCCATTGACCGGTATTTGCGCCTTCGGTATAGATCGGAGTTGGCGGACCCCAAGTCGCACCATGATCGTTGCTGATTTGAATGACCTGTGTTGGGTTGCCGCATGTCTCACAGCCCGGCACTCCATAATATTGCGCGTAAAGCATATATACGTTCCCGAACCGGTCGGCGGCTATGGCTGGCTCCCATTGATCTCCGTCGAAAAATCCCAGCCGGGTTTGGGTCGAGAATCCGCTCGGTGGGGTGGGAGGCGCTTTAACTCCCGAGGGAATCGGCGCGGCGATGACGGATGCTAGAGGGCCTACTGTTTTTCGTTTGGCTTTTGCAGGGGTTTCTTCCGCGGTGGGAAGTAATGAACCCATGTTTGCTGCCGTTAGTGCAGCAAGGGCAATCAGGACCAACAGGACGAGCAATTGCGTGCGGGTAGCGCGTGCAGACATGGCACTCTCCTCAAGAATTGGTTTTATCCGATGGGCTGGATATAGTGTAGTTTACAGAATCGGCAGGGTGGTTGTCAAGCAGGAAGGCCGTTTTCATGTAAAATAGCCTCCATGCCCAAAACCATCAATGTGCTATTCCTCGCCGCCGAAGCGGATCCTTTCATCAAGGTCGGCGGTTTGGGGGATGTTGCGGGGGTTCTGCCGCGTGAACTGCGCGCGCTTTCCACCGATGAAGTGACGCTCGACGTGCGGCTCGTGTTACCGCATCACCAATCTGTGAAGGCGGAGAATCTCCGTCCCGTGGAACTCTTTTCCATACCGCGAGGCAATTCCGAGGTCGGGGTGGAGGCGTTCGAGACGTCGCATGACGGCATGCCCGTCTATTTGATCAACGGCGACCCCATTCGTTCGGGAGGCTCGGTCTATTCTCTCGACACAAAACTGGACACGGAAAAATATGTGTTCTTCTCGCTGGCGGCAATCGAGTTGACGAAACATATCAACTTTCAGCCGGATGTGATACATGCGAACGATTGGCATACGGCGTTGAGCGTCTATGTAAACCTGACGAAACGTTGGGAAGCCGGTGCGAAGCATGTGGCGGGATTGATCACGCTTCACAACCTGCCTTTCATGGGCACGGATGTCGGCGCCCTTCTCGACAGTTATAAGATAAAACTTGCGCAGACCGACCTGCCGGAATGGGCAAGAGTGCAGGCATTGCCGCTGGGTTTGTGGGCTTCAGACGCGATTGTCGCTGTCTCACCGGGATATGCGAAGGAGGTGTTGACCGAGGAATTCGGCTGTGGGTTGCAGGATTTTTTGAGTCAACGAAGCGAAACGCTTAGCGGAATTTTGAACGGCATCGACACCGTCTCGTTCGACCCTGCAACGGATAGAGCGCTGAGTGTCAATTATGATCTTGAAACCCTTGACCGCCGCGCAGAGAACAAGGAACTCCTGCAGGAAAAACTCGGGCTGGCACGGAATCCGCATGTCCCATTGCTGGGAATCGTTTCACGCATGGATGTTCAAAAAGGCATCGACCTTGCCTTTTCTGCGCTCAAAAGCATGAAGAACACGAATTTTCAGGCTGTCATTCTTGGAACGGGCGACCCGAAGCTAGAGGAAGCCGCGCGCGAGCTGCAAACGAATTTCCCGGAAAAAATAAAAGCAGAATTGCGCTTCGATGCAAACCTTGCCCGGCAGATCTATGCAGGCGCGGATATGCTTCTCATGCCTTCGCGGTACGAACCTTGCGGGCTCGCGCAAATGATCGCCATGCGCTACGGCTGCGTGCCTGTTGTGCGCGCGGTGGGCGGATTGAAAGACACTGTCATTCAGAACGAAACCGGTTTTGTGTTCGAAAAGGCACACCACATGTCTTTAACGGGGGCGATCAAGGCTGCGATCAAAGTACTGGAAGATCGCGAGAAATGGTCTGCCATTCAGCGGAAGGGGATGTCGCAGGACTTCACCTGGAAGGCTTCCGCGAAAAAATATCTCGAACTCTACGATTCGTTGGTTAAATAATATCAGGATTGAAAAAAAGAATGGCGAATCGGACCAATAACAATTTGCCATCCTCTTTAATCTCCGCATGGTTTTGAATAATTTCATAGACGATGGAATATCAATGACTTTCAAACGCTCCTCAGGAATCCTGCTTCATCCGACAAGCCTGCCCGGTCCATTTGGCATTGGCGACCTTGGCCCGCAAGCCTTTCGGTTCATCGATTGGCTTGCATCCACCGGCTGCAAACTTTGGCAGATTCTTCCTCTCGGTCCCACCGGGTATGGCGATTCGCCTTATCAGTGTTTCTCTGCTTTCGCGGGGAATCCCTATATCATCAGCCCGGATGCCATGTTCGAAGACGGATTGTTGACTCAAACTGACCTGGATTCGATGAAGGACCTGCCCGCCTCTCGCGTTGATTTCGGCCTGATCATACCGAAAAAGCTGAATCTATTGCTGACGGCTTATCAGCGCTTCAAGATCAACCCCGAAGCATTACGAAACGAGTTTACCTATTTTTGCGCCGAGAATGCCTTCTGGTTGGACGATTTCTCCTTATTCATGTCCCTGAAAGAGGCGAACGGCGGCGGCGCATGGAACGGCTGGGATTCGAACCTGCGTTCAGGAAAAAAATCCGCTCTCGATAAAGCAAAGAAAGAACTCGCTGAATCAATCGAGCAATATTCCTTCTATCAATTCCTGTTTTTCCGTCAGTGGAGCAAACTCCGCAAATACGCCAATGAAAAAGGGATTCAGATCATGGGCGATATCCCCATCTTTGTCGCCTACGACTCCGCTGACGTGTGGGCAAATCCTGAATTGTTCTATCTCGACGAGAGCGGGAGTCCCACCGTCGTGGCAGGCGTGCCGCCAGACCTTTTCTCAACCACCGGTCAACTGTGGGGGAATCCGCTTTACAACTGGGATGTTCATCAAAGGGACGGTTACAAGTGGTGGTTGTCGCGGGTCCGGTTTGCGCTGGGCACTGTCGATATCTTACGCTTCGACCACTTCCGCGGATTTGCGGGCTATTACGAAATACCCGCTTCGCACACCACCGCCGAACACGGACGCTGGGTTCCCGGTCCCGGCAAGGATTTGTTCAAAGCTATCGACGAAGACCTTGGCAACGGAATTATCGTCCCTGGAACCGGTCTGCCCATCGTTGCCGAAGACCTGGGACTCATCACACCGGATGTCATTGAATTGCTCGATGCGTTTCATCTGCCCGGCATGAAAGTCTTGCAATTCGCCTTTAGCGGACCGGAGAATCCCTTCCTGCCGCACAACTACGTGCCGAACTGCGTCGCTTATACAGGCACGCATGATAATGATACGGCGATGGGATGGTTCGCGACCGCATCTGAGAAAGAAAAGGATTTCGCGCTCCGCTATCTTGGCGTGGACGGCCGCGACTTCGCCTGGGACCTCATCCGTGGCGTGTGGAAATCCGTTGCAGTCTTTGCAGTTGCTCCCATGCAGGATGTGCTAAGTTGTGATGGCTCCGCCCGCATGAACTTCCCCAGCAGACTCGGTGGGAATTGGGAATGGCGGATGTCCGAGGCAGATTTACGCGAAGATTTGGCGCAGAGATTGAAGGATTTGAACTGGATGACGCTGAGATAGGAGGCACATGGGGGCTTGACTGCTTGGAATTCAATCTCGAGGTTATATTGATGAGAACGGATAAATATTCACCGAAATTTTCACGCCGGGATTTCTTGAAAGTCGCATCCATTGGGGTGGCATCTGCGATGGCTGTTTCTTGCGGAGTCGTCTCAACTGAGGAGGAAGGTATGACCGACCACTTGCCCACCCACGCAGACGTGCTTGTGTTGGGTGCAGGTATAGCCGGTCTCGCCGCTGCCCGTGCTTTGATGGAACAGGGGCGCAGTGTCATCATCCTCGAAGCGCGGGATCGAATCGGCGGGCGGTTGTGGACCGATTCATCCCTTGGGCTTCCCTTGGATTTGGGCGCTTCGTGGATTCACGGTGTAGATGGGAATCCCATTGCGAAGCTGGCTAAACAGTTTGGGACGAAGACCGCTCCGACAGACGAGGAGAGCGGCATCATGTTTGCGGCAGACGGGAGCGAATTGCCGGAAGATGAATTCGAACGTATGGAAGCCTTGTTCGATGAGCTGTACGAAAGGGTCGTTGAGAGATCGATCATGAGCGATACAGACAAGCCGTTGCAAGCGGTTTTGGATCAGTTCCTCTCTGACAGCGAATATTCTGAAGCAGACTTGCGCCGATTAAATTTTTACATCCATTTGGTGACGGCTTTGGAATACGGCGCCGACGCAAAAGACCTCTCAGCATGGTGGTGGGATCAGGGTGAGGAGTTCGGCGGCGAGGAAGTCATCTTCCCAGGCGGGTACAACCAGATCTCAGATGGTCTCGCAAAAGGCTTGAATATCTGCTTGGGGACGGTGGTGAAAATTGTCCGCTATGGCGCGGATGGGGTGGAGGTGGAAACGTCTGGGGGGAATTATGTGGCAGATAAGGCTGTGGTGACGTTTCCGCTTGGGGTGTTGAGACAGGCATCGGTCAAGTTCGAGCCGCCGCTTCCTGAATCAAAGCGGGAATCGATCGAGCGACTCGGAATGGGAGTCCTCAATAAAGTCTATTTGAAATTTCCTGCGCCCTTTTGGGGCGAGGATGTGGAGACGATCAGTTATGTGGGTGAGGAGTTGGGCGAGTGGTGCGATTGGTTTAGTTTTGTGCCGTTCACGGGCGAGCCAGTTTTAATGGCGTTCCACGGCGGCGATAAGGGCTTTGCGCTCGAAGAACTGCGTGACGATGAAATTACGAAAGGCGCAATGCATACGTTGCGCGTGATGTTTGGCGATGATATTCCTGAACCCGAAGGCGTTTTGATCACACGCTGGGGCAAAGATCCGTTTTCATTCGGCGCGTATTCGCACATCCCGCCTTTTGCAAGTGGTGATGATTACGATACGCTCGCCGAACCTGTGGGGGAGGTTTTATTCTTCGCGGGCGAGGCAACATCGCGCGAATATCCGAGCACGGTGCATGGAGCGTATTTGTCAGGATTGAGGGCGGCGGAAGAGTTATAAGACGAGACCCGCAATTGATAAAAATCCTCTTCATTCAAAGAGAGGATTTTTTATTCGGAGTAACATAAATCACCTTACAAATTGTCACCTTGAGCGGCGCTGATGGCGCCCCGAAGGGTCTCTGAGACAATCGGAGAGATGCTAAGCTTCGCTCGGTATGAGGCCTAAAAGCATTAAGCTATTAAAGTTACCCTGAATATTGTTGTATGTGTGAAGAATTTCAATGCTATACCGCAGCACGATGAAACAGCCAGGCTGACCCGAGGAAGAGTGCAATGAAGAATCCATTCAATAGTGAAAGTTCCAATGCGCCGCTGAACGGGTAGCCCAATTTAGCAACGATTGCAATAACGGCGATCAAGGTCTGAATGACCGCCATGACGATCAACACGCGGGACATCCCATGGGGCTGGAAACGTGCGAACAATGAGCCGATGATCCCCGCAGCGATCACTCCGAAGTACATCAGGTTGGCAGAGTCGCCATCTGCTCCGATAATGCCGACTCCGAGGCTGAGCCAGATAAGCATGAGGACTGCGGCAAGCGCAGCGGCGATAGCCCATCCATAGGTTGATTTATTGGATTTCATATTTCTCCTTATTGTTACAAGATTGTTCTGAAAATTATCCAGTCATTTTTCAATTGCCGCCTAATTATCCCAGCCTCGCCCTTCCCAACCCTATCAGAAAACTCAAATACTTTCCTTTTTGGGAATTGATTATTGTCTGGGCAGCCAATAAAAAAACAGACGCACCGCCCTGGCCTCGCCCGTCACTGATTACTGTTTAATTGATAACTGCTATTATTCAAACTCTATCTCGATCTCCTCGTCATCCGCCCATTCCTCGCTTCTTTCAAATTCGATATCGCCAAATAATACTTCCTGCTTTGCCGTCACGCGGTAGCGCTTGACCAACTCCAACAAAGCAAGAAAGGTTACGACAATTTCCACGCGGGTTGCTTTTTCCGTGATCAGACCGCTGAAGGTCATGCGCTGAATGTTCTTCAAAGTCCTTGTTATTAGATCAATCTTTTCGCGAATTGTGACCCTGGGCGGGGTGATGATCGTCCCGAGCGGTTCTTTTTGTCTGCTTTTAGCAAAGGCCGATTCCGCTGCTGTCAAAAGTTTTTCCAATGTAAGGTTCGAGAGATCGAGCTTCGGTTCCACTTTGGGTGGCGGTGCGACGCGCAAAAACGTCCGCAGGTTGTTCGACTGTCTTTCTTCCAGCCACGAAGCGATTTCCTTGTAGCGTTTGTATAACTTCAACTGCTCCACAAGCGATTCGCCCGGGTCTTCTTCACCGGGTTCGCGTTCGGGCGGCCGCGGCAGGAGCGCCTCAGACTTGATCTGCACCAGCTTCGCCGCAATCACCAGAAATGCCGATATCTCATCGGGGATCATGCGTTCCAATCCCTGCAGATGCGCGAGATATTGATCGGTCACCGAAGCAAGCGACACCGCCGTAATATCCAACTCGGCGCGTTCGATCAAACTCAACAACAGGTCAAGCGGACCTTCGTAAACAGAAGTCTGAACCTTATAACTGCGAAGTTGATTCCCGAGAAACCCGTCCATGGCGGGCGAATTATATCATTCCAATAACGGCAGTGTATAATCCTTGCCATGTCCAAACTAACCCATCTCGATGACCATGGTCGCGCCAGAATGGTGGATGTCAGCCGCAAGCCCGACTCGGATCGGATTGCCGTTGCCCGCGGAGAAGTCCACATGACCAAAGCGACGCTGGGCTTGATCCGCGCCGGTCAGATAAAGAAGGGCGATGTATTGACCGTGGCGCAAATTGCGGGCATCACCGCCTCCAAGCGGACCTCGGACCTGATTCCCTTATGTCATCCTTTGCCTCTTTCCAAAGTTGACGTCGATCTCGAGCTCGACGACTCGCTCCCGGGGGTGGTCATCACTGCCACCGCCAAAGTGACCGGTAAAACCGGCGTCGAGATGGAAGCACTCACCGCAGTTTCTGTCGCTGCACTTACCGTTTACGACATGGCGAAAGCCACCGAAAAAACAATGAAGATACAAAATATCCGGCTTATCGAAAAGCATGGCGGCGCGAGCGGTGATCTGGTCAATGAGTAAATTGGTATTGGAAATGGATTACAGCCCCATAAATCTAAAAGAAAAGTTTTCAAAGTTTACCGAGCGCTGGTCGCCCAAGATCATCGCACAAATGAACGACTATCTTTTCAAGCTTGCCAAAATGCAGGGAGAATTTATCTGGCACGAACACCCCGAGACGGATGAGGTTTTCATCGTTGTCGAAGGGCGTCTTGACATCCTCTTTCGTGACGGCAGGGTTTCGCTTCATGAGGGGGAAATGTTCGTCGTGCCGAAAGGGATCGAACACAAACCTGCCGCAGAGCAGGAATGTCATATCCTTTTGATCGAACCTGCCGGCACGGTCAACACAGGCGATGCAAAGGACACATCGCTGACCGCCCCAAATAACATCTGGATATGATGCTCTTCAACCTACAACCTGATAACCATGGAAACCAAGAACCATATCAAACTCCTTTTCTTTGCCACCATCCGTGACCGCGCCGGGACAAGATCATTGGAAATGGACATCCCGGACGATATGACGATCCTGCAATTGAAACAAAAACTCGGCGCAGATTATCCCAATTTGAAAGAGTCAATGAAATCCGTCCTGATTACCATTGACCGCGAGTATGCGTTCGATGAAGCCATCATTCCCTCAAATGCGGAAATAGCCCTCTTCCCACCCGTCAGCGGCGGTTAACCTGCGACCATGCAACCTTCAAAATTCCCAACGATTTACTCCGTCACCGAATCCGAGATCGACTTGAATGATTTGCTCGACAGGATCACGCTCCCGTCCACGGGGGCAGCGGCGATCTTTACAGGCATGGTGCGGGGTGTGACGTCTCGCGGCGACGCCCATGAGACCGAATACCTCGAATACGAATCTTATGTCCCTATGGCAGAAGCTAAAATGAAGCAAGTTGCCGACGAAATTCGCGAGAAATGGCCCGTTGTGGAAGGCATCGCCGTTGTACAGCGCATCGGCAAACTCTACCCGAAAACACCGACCGTCCTCATCGCCTGTACTGCCGCCCATCGCGACACAGGGGTGTTCGATGCTGCGCGTTATGGCATCGACCGCCTCAAAGAGATCGTGCCTATTTGGAAAAAGGAGGTCGGACCGAACGGGCAGGAATGGGTCGAGGGTGATTACATCCCGAAGCCGGGAGAGTAAAACAAATCAATAGGCTTGTTCTGCGAAATGCTGATAAATGATGTTCCTTCATACCCACCGCCTTCTCATCCGAAATTTCAATGCCTCCGACCTGGAGGCATTTTGGGCATATCGCAACGATCCGCAAGTGGCAAAATTTCAGAGCTGGTCTTTACCTTACTCTCGCGAGAAAGGCGAGGCATTGATTCGCGAAATGCAAGATATCCACACGCCCCGGCAGGGGGAGTGGCTGCAACTTGCGCTCGAGCTAAAAGAGACGGGCGAATTGATCGGGGATGTGGTGTTCGGCGTAAAGGAGAATGATGCACGCCAATGCTCGGTGGGATTTACGGTCGCCTATGCTTTTCAGAAAAACGGATTTGCCACCGAAGCCATGACCGCCCTGCTTGATTACCTCTTCGAAGACGTGGATATGCACCGCGTCGTTGCAGATTGCGATACGGAGAATGTCGGTTCGTGGAAGACACTGGAGAAACTCGGATTCCGCCGCGAAGCGCAATTTGTGGAAAGTTTCATGGAGGGCAAGGAATATCGAAGCGAATATTTCTACGGGCTTCTTCAACGCGAATGGCGGGCTAAAGCCACTTTTCGAAATTGCTGATGGTTAAGATTCGCAAGGCCGTGCTCGAAGACGCTCCTGCCATTGCCGTTGTCCACGTGACGGCGTGGAGAGAGGCATATCGGGGGATCGTGTCTGATGAAGTTTTGAACAGCCTCTCAGTTAAACGCCGGACGGAACAATGGGTGAATTCGCTTTCAGATGAGAGTCATCCGTACCGCCGTGCATTCGTGGCGGAAACGAACGGTCAGGTCGCCGGGTTTGCCAATTACGGCCCGCCTCAGGATATCTCATTTGGATTCGATGGCGAACTGTTCGCGATCTATGTATTGCGAAATGCTCAAAAACAAGGAACTGGTAAAGAACTTGTTTATGAAGTGGTAAAAGGGATGCGCGATCTGGGATGGGAGTCCATGATGGTCTGGGTCTTGAAAGATAATCCATCGCGCGGATTTTACGAGCAGCTGGGCGGTTCGTATCTGGCGGAAAGGTCGATCGAGATCGGCGGTGAACCGCTGATTGAGGTCGCTTATGGGTGGCGGGACTTGAATAAATTTCCGGCGTAGTGGGGCGAATGGAGGCTGATCCAGTTATGGCACGGGGAAGAGGCGGTAGCGTCACGAATTCGATCATTCTGTGTTTATATTATCGCTACATTTATCTCTTTTCGGAGGCGCAATGCAGGAACGTATCGTGATTACAGGGATGGGGACTGTAAGTCCGCTGGGGTTGAACGTGAAGGAATCCTGGTCGAACGCCATTGCCGGAGTATCGGGCGTTGGACCGATCGTGCTGTTCGATCCGTCTTCGCTTCCAGTGCGGATCGCGGCTGAGGCAAGGAATTTCAAACCGGAAAATTTCATGGATGCGAAGGAAGCGCGCCGTCGCGACCGCTTCGAGCAGATGGCGGTGGCGGCATCGAAAGAGGCATTGGCTCATTCTGGTTTGGAGATCACAGAGGCAAATGCAGGACGGATAGGCATCATCATTTCTTCAGCGATCGGCGGATTGCAAACGCTTCAAGACTCCATCCTGACCAATTACACCGAAGGACCCCGCAAAGTGAGCCCGTTTATGATTCCCATGCTGATGGCGAACGGCGCTGCGGGGATGTCGGCGATCGAGTTTGGGATCAAGGGTCCGTGCTTTTCGGTCGCTTCGGCTTGCGCTTCTGGTGCGGATGGAATCGGAACGGCTTTAATGATGCTCCGAACCGGCATGATCGACATCGCGCTGGCGGGAGCTTCCGAGGCGCCGATCACAACCACATGCGTTGCCGCGTTCGACCGCGTGGGTGCCATGTCTCGCCGCAACGACGATTTTTCGATGACGCCGCAGCCGTTCGACAAGAACCGCGACGGATTGGTGATGGGCGAGGGCGCGGCGGTGTTGGTCCTTGAACGCGAAGCGGATGCAAAGGCGAGAGGCGCGATTATCCTGGCTGAAATGGCTGGGTACGGAGCGACGGCGGATGCATTCCATGTCACGGCTCCACACGAACACGGCGCCGGGGGCGCGGCTGCGATGAAGATGGCGTTGGATTCTGCCAAAGCAAACGTCGATGAGGTTGGTTATATCAACGCGCATGGCACGGGGACGCCGCTGAACGACCAGTCGGAGACGCGCGCGATCAAGGCGGCGTTTGGCGATATGGCTTACAAAGTCCCGATTTCCTCCACAAAATCGATGACCGGGCACATGATGGGTGCGACGGGGGCGTTGGAAGCGGTCTTTTGTGTGCAGGCGATCCGTGAAGGGATCCTGCCGCCAACCATCCACTATGAAACCCCCGACCCGGAATGCGACCTGGATTACATACCGAATCAGGCGCGTGAGGCGAAGATCTCGCTCGCCATCAGCAATGCCTTCGGATTCGGCGGTCATAATGCGGTGCTGGCGGTCCGAAAATACGCCTGATTTTTTCTTGTGGATTGGGAAAAGCCGTGCTATAATCCGCCCTCGCGTCACTTGGACACTCAATCATAAAAGTAAGGAAGAACGGAAATGGCAGACCTGATCAAAGCCGTCGAGGCGAAGAATAACGAGAATGTTCCGCAATTATCCGCGGGCGATACGGTAAGCGTACACGTCAAGATCAAGGAAGGCGATCGCGAACGCATCCAGGAATTCAAGGGTATGGTGATCCGCCTGCGAAACAGCGGCAACAACGCGACCGTGACCGTGAGGCGCATGGCGTCGAACGGCATCGGCGTGGAGCGCACGTTTTTGCTCCGCTCGCCGCGCGTGGACAGGATCGTGGTCGAGCGCCACGGCAAGGTCCGCCGCGCACAGTTGTATTACATGCGTGAGCGCACCGGCAAGGGCGCGCGCATCAAGGAAAAGTTTTCCTGATCTTCCCCGAACTCCGATGAAATGATCATCGGAGTTTTTTTGTTTCATCTGCAAGGCGGGAATTTGGCTGTGGTATCCTTGTGGGGATGAAAAATTGGAGGACGATGTGGCAAAGCCTTTGATCGGTATTACAACGTTCAACGGAAAGAACGATTACGGCAGGCCGATTTCCGGTGTCCAGCATACCTATATCCGCGCAGTGGCACAGGGCGGCGGGATTCCCATTTTGATTCCGGTCATCCTTGAGGAAGGCGACAGGGATGATTTGTACTCGCGGCTGCAAGGCGTATTGTTCTCGGGCGGGGGCGATCTCGCCATTAAATATTTTTCCGGCGAAGATCATCCCAGGATCGCCGATGTGGATGACTTTCGCGATACGACGGAACTTTCATTGCTCAAGCAATCCGTCGAAGACGGCAAACCATTTCTGGCGATTTGCCGCGGTGTGCAAGTGATGAATGTGGCGTTGGGCGGATCGCTTTACACTCACATTCCCGACCAGTTCACCACGCTGCTGAACCATGACCAGGATGAATTCACGACCATCGCTCATCCGGTCAACATCGATGAAGCGTCGCGCATGGCGGAGATCTTCGGCGAGAATCTGCTTCAAGTCAACAGTCTGCATCACCAGGGATTGAAGGACGTCGCCTCGGACTTAAAGGTGGTTGGTCACGCGCCGGACGGCATGATCGAAGCCGTGGAATTGCCGAGCCATCCCTACGCGATGGGAGTTCAATGGCACCCCGAATGGCTCACGGATCAGCCTGTCATGCGCAGGCTGTTCAAGTCGTTTGTGGATGCATCAAAGAAGTGATTCGCCGCTCGTAAGCAACAAATTCCATTTTAATCCCACCACGATGTCAACATTTGAACACCCGATCGGTATCTTCGATTCCGGAGTAGGAGGTCTATCCGTCCTGCGCGAAATCAGGGCGTCGATGCCTTTTGAAAATATTATCTACCTCGGCGATCAGGGGCACGTCCCGTACGGTCCACGCCCGATGGAGCAGATCCAGTCATTCTCCGAAGGGATAACGCGATATTTACTGGGGCGGGAATCCAAGATCGTCGTCGTTGCGTGTAATACGGCATCTGCGGCCGCGCTGAATATTTTGCGCCAGAATTTCCCGGACGTGCAATTCGTGGGCATGGAGCCCGCGGTCAAACCTGCGGCGGAAAAGACCCTGACGGGCAAAGTAGGAGTACTGGCAACACCCGCCACATTTCAAGGTGCCCTATATGCATCCGTCGTGGAGAGATTTGCGAACGGCGTTGAACTCTATCAAGACACTTGCAATGGATTGGTCCAGCAGATCGAGAACGGGAATTTGAGCGGGGATGAAACCAGGAGGATCTTAGAGAATGCCTTACACCCCATGCAGGAAAAAGACATCGATACCGTTGTGTTGGGATGCACGCATTATCCGTTTGTCATTCCATTGATCAAAGAGATCGTGGGGGAAAATGTGCGGGTGATTGACCCGGCCCCCGCAGTGGCGAGACAGGTGAAACGTCTGCTCGAAGCGCGAGGCGCGGAAAACAAGCACGGGGGGGGAGTCCGTTTTGTCACATCGGGAGAGGCGGATAAGTTTAAATCCAATTTGAGAATATTGCTCGGGGTCGAAGCCGATGTCGAAACGGTCACGTGGGAGACCGATCACAGGATTCGATAACAGCCACGCCCATCATTTGCAAATCCATGAACAGGCGGATGGGATCGGCAACATGACCCATCATGTGAACGCCAACAGGGCGGGCTGACCCGTCGAGATATTGGCGCAAATAGGCGACAACAGGAATGGCGGTTAATTCATATCCATCGGGGTGGGAGACTTGAATATCGACCTGCATTTGTCTGCCATCTTTTTGTCCTTTTCCCTCCACCTTCAATGCGACAAGATACGGGGGTTTCGATTTTCCCATTGCCCACCACATCAGTTTCCCAAGCGGACGGATGCCGCGTTTCGGCGCGAACTTCAAGCCAAGAAATACAATCGGGGTGACCACGAGGTCGGATAGCCAATTCGCGCCTGAAATGTAAAACCCGGTTTCTTTCAGGGTCGGGAACATCTGCGGAATTTTGCGCAGTTCCTCGAAAAACATCGAGTAGCATGCGCGTTTGCCTATGGCTTTGCCGAAATCGAAATCCCGCATGTTCCATGAAGTGGGTTTTGTCCATGCGCCGTTGATGTAGATTTGAGCCTGGTAGTCAAGGAATGCCTCCATCAGTTCGTCCACCGCCTCGGAATAAGGGATATCTTTCATATTGAGATATCCCGCCGTGACCGCAGATTCGAAGATGTCGAGTTTGGACGCCGCGTAACGGATGAGCGCGGCAGGGAGCCCGGGGTGATAGCCGGCTTCTGTGATGAAACACAACCCCGCTTTTTTGATTTCCTCTTCCGCGGCAAACAGAGCTTTTAGTTTATTCGTTGCGAATTGCACATCGAGATAATCCACATGCGCGTCGATACAGGCGCGGATGACCGTATCGGCGTGGTGAGAGGTCGGGGCGGCGACCAAACACAAGTTCACGCCTTGAAGCGCCTCGGTCAAGTTTTTGTAGTCGGCTGCGTCTGCCTGTCTGGCCGATGTGCGCGGATCGTTCAATTCTTCCATGAAGGATTGGGCTTTATCCAAATTGCGTCCGGATACGATGATGTTTGCGTCTGTATATGTAAGCAGGTGTTTGGCTAGTAATTTCCCTGTGTATCCGTAGCCACCCAAAATCAATATGTTTGCCATGGTTATCCTTTTTCCGACTTGACGGCCAGCAGGGTAAGGTTTTTCCCCATCTCTCTCAATTCATCTTCGTTTTTGAACTTCATGCCGACCATTGTCATGACGGATCGGGTGTAGGCAGGTTTGCGCCGAAAGAAGCGGACGAGCATTTCGCCGGTATCCGCCGGGTTTAGTTCCCGCGCCTGCGCTTTGAACCTTCTCCTGCCGACCTGAGCACCGAAGACAGGGTTGACCTTGATGTTTTTCAACCAATCGGCACGGGAACCATAAGCGGCTTCGATGTAATACGTGTCGGCGGCCTGATCGTAATCCATCACATCCACCATTGCCTCGCGGCGTTTGCCGGTTTTCCGGCCTATGGTTGAGATCAGCATCCATTCAGCCCCGATGGTTTTTTCCCAGCCGCCCAAGCCGATCTTGTGCATGAAAAGCGGGATTTTGAAGAAGAACTTCAACAAGGCATTGGGGCGCTTATCGAGCATGTCATTTTCCAGTAATCAGGAATCTGAAAAAAACGGATAGTTGATTTGGATATGGAAAGAAGGCGGGGACGCGCTTTCGATACTCAGCATACTCCGGGACGCGCTCGATCAATTCCTTTTCTTCCACCAGTCTCAGCCAGCCAAACACGAGCAATGGCAGAATTAGAATGAATGTGATGGGATAGATGCCCCCGTTAAGCAAAGCCATTCCAATGGCAAGGCGCAATACTCCGCCGTAGACGGGATGACGGATGATGCTGTATATGCTGGTACGGACGATTTGACCCTGCTCTGGATGATAAACATAAACCATGGTGACATTATCCAGGCCAAAGGTGTAAACAGATCGAGCCGCCAATATCGCGCCGATGATGATAAATATCCAGCCTGCCCAGTTGAAAATAGCGGCGATTAAAGGCTGGGTGAACTTGGGTCCGTTCATATAAGCAATATGAGCAAGAGCGGCAAAGATGATCGCAAGCCCGGGTAGGGCGTATTTGCCGAAGGCGTGGCGGTAGGCATTCTCCCCGTGTTTTTCGATGAGTTTTTTCTTTTGGGTGAAGAAGCGGCTGAGGATGAGATATCCCAACGCCATGACGACGATCTGGCTGTCGAGCGTCCAGGTGGGGATTTGGTCTGTGAGGATGAAATAGATCGTCGTGAGCGTAAAAACGCCGATGAAATATGCGGCTATCTTAGCGCTCCCGCCTGTGGAGTTTAGCTCGGGGACATGCCGGGCCAGCTTGTCGAAGCCATCGATGCGCATAAGAATCTCCTGCTTTCAGTATAGCCCGCCTGGCAGGGATGTCAAATGGAAGATTCTCTTAATCCGCTGGAATGATGGACATATCATCCCCGGCGATGTGGACATTTTTGAGCGCTTCAAAACTCAACTGACTTGGATCAAGTTGATATTTTTCCGCTACCCTATCGAATAGAACGTGATAGCCTGCCCTGACAATGGCCTCCCAGTTCAGACCCAGCAAACCGGCAATTTCACGCAGCGCAGAGACATCCTCGCCTTCGATCTCGACGAAACTGCCATATGGCAACTCATCGAGCATGATGTGGACGCCGTCCAGTTCGTAGGTCGCGCGAAATTTTTCATAGAACAATATCGGTGTAAAACCAAGCGATTCCAGAAATTCCAATGCCCCATCGAAACTTTCGACGGAAAATTCGATTTCCTTGCGGCTGAGAATACCATCACCGCCTACCTCCCCCGGTCCCTTGAAGGTGAACTTTGCTTCCAAATCCTTTCGCAGCCGCAGGACCTTTCCTGTTTTTCTGAGTCCGCCATTCGAATCGTCGAAGCGGTAATTGATCTCGTGTATCCTTTCTTGAATCAAACGCGCCTCCAATTCAAGAAGGCGCATTTCGATGCGTTTCAGATCTCGCACGTAAAACTTGACTTCGGTTTCCCGTCCGTTCATCGTTAGTGCAGGCTCAACAATGTTTGTTTTTGCTCGACGCTTTCGCCGGGCTTCACGCGGATGCGGTCCACCTTGCCGTCGCGCGGTGCTTTCAATTCATTCTGCATCTTCATGGATTCTAGAATGACCATGACCTGCCCTTTCTTGATCTCCTCGCCTTCAGCCACCGGAATCGCAACCACCAGCCCGGGCATAGGCGCTCTGAGTTGGAACTCGCCTCCTTCTGCGAGACCGCCTCCAGCCGCCGCTTTGAGCCGTTTCTCCCGTTCATCCTCGACCTTTACCTGAAAGAGATGCCCGCGCAGAAGCACCTGCCAATCTTCATCGCCGGGGGATACATAGGACTCGAATGATTTTCCGTCGAGGATCAGCGAATAGACGGGCTGCCCGCTGACCGATTCGAAATTCACAGCCAGCAGGCGGTCGCCCACGCGCACGTGATGCTCATCCACGATCTCGATCTGGAATTCCTTGCCTTCGATTGTCGTCACATATTTCATGATTAAGCCTCGCAATTGCGCGAGGTGACAGTCACTTCCAAAGTGACTGTCACCTGATAGTTACCTGTGCATTCTTTCCCAACGCCCGACCCATTTCCAGTTGCTTGCGTCCCGTTCGTTGCCGCGGACGATCTGTGCGGCGCGTTCGGTTTCCTTGTGGGCGACCAGCGTGGCGAGGATGGCGGCAATCTCCACCTGCTCGTCGCTTTGTTCGGATGCGCCTTCCATCGAAAAGCGCTCCTCGACAAAACGTGTGTCGAACTGCCCGCCCATGAACCGATGTGAATCCATCAGAGTTTGATGGAAGGGGATGTTCGTGCGCACACCCACGATACGATATTCCTCCAACGCGCGTCGCATCCGCAGGATTGCCTGGGCGCGCGTTTCGCCCCAGACGATCAGTTTGGCGATCATCGGGTCGTAATACGGTGTGATTTCGAAGCCGGGATACACGCCAGTATCCACGCGGATACCCGGACCTGTCGGCAAAATGCTGTGCGTGATGCGCCCTGTGGATGGGATGAAATTGTTGAAGGGATCTTCCGCGTTCACACGGCACTCGATTGCGTGACCGTTGAAGCGGACCTGTTCCTGTGCGTAACTTAAAGGCCGTCCGCGCGCGATGCGCAATTGTTCGGCAACGATATCGATGCCGGTGACCAACTCGGTCACCGGATGTTCCACTTGAAGACGGGTGTTCATTTCGAGAAAGTAAAAATTCCGATCTTTATCGACAAGGAATTCGATCGTGCCCGCATTGATGTAATCCACCGCCTGCGCGGCTTTGACGGCGACATTTCCCATCTGTTCACGCAATTCATCGTCAAGGAATGGCGATGGCGCCTCCTCCACAAGTTTTTGATGACGGCGTTGGATCGAACATTCGCGCTCACCGAGGTGGATCACATTCCCGAGCGAATCGGCCATGATCTGAAATTCGATATGACGCGCGCCTTCGACCAGTTTTTCGAGATAGACATTTCCATCGCCGAACGCGGATTCCGCCTCGCGCCTCGCTGACCGGAGCAAGCCTGGCATTTCCTCCAGGCTTCGGACTTCTCTCATGCCTTTTCCGCCACCCCCCGCCGTCGCCTTGATGAGAAGCGGGAAACCGATGGTTGGGGCGACACCTAACAGATCATCGTCTGTCAAGTTGCCCACATCTTCCGTTCCGGGCACAACCGGAACACCGGCTTTGATGACCGTGGCGCGCGCTTCCGCTTTATCTCCCATCGCTGCGATGGACGAGGGCTTGGGACCGATAAACGCAATTTTCAACTCGGCGCATTTCGCGGCGAAGTCTTCACGCTCGGCGAGGAATCCGTAGCCGGGATGGATCGCGTCTGCACCGGCGCGTTTTGCGATATCAAGGATCTTATCCATTCGGAGATATGATTCCCGTGAAGGCGCCGGACCGAGCAGGTAGGCTTCATCCGCATAGCGGACATGCAGCGCGTTGCGGTCTGCTTCCGAAAAGACGGCGACGGTCTCGAGTCCGAGTTCACGGCAGGCGCGAAGAATGCGGACGGCGATCTCGCCTCGGTTTGCAACCAGAACTTTTTTGAACATAAGGCTCCTTTTGAATTACGTATTGTGAATACTGTAAACCGCGATACGTAATCGCTAAAGGGGGATATTGCCGTGCTTCTTCGCGGGATTCCCATCGCGCTTGTTGCCCAACATTGCAAGCGCATTGATCAGGCGGGGGCGGGTCTCTTTTGGTTCGATCACATCGTCGATATAGCCGCGCGAAGCCGCCACATATGGATTCGCGAACTTTTCCTTGTACTCCGCCACCAACTCCGCCTTGCGTTTGACCGGATCGACCGCCACATCCAGTTCGCGGCGGAAGATGATGTTGACAGCGCCGTCCGGACCCATCACAGCGATCTCGGCTGTTGGCCAGGCAAGATTCAAGTCGCTGCGGATATGTTTGGAAGACATGACGCAGTACGCGCCTCCGTATGCCTTGCGGGTGATCACCGTGAGCTTGGGAATGGTCGCTTCGCAATAGGCGTACAGCAGCTTTGCGCCGGACCGGATGATCCCATTATGTTCCTGGTACATGCCGGGCAGGAATCCGGGAACATCTTCGAACGTGATGATGGGGATGTTGAATGCGTCGCAAAAGCGGACGAAGCGCGCGCCCTTTTCGCTCGCGTCGATATCGAGCACCCCGGCGAGGACGGCGGGCTGGTTTGCAACGATCCCCACGGAATGTCCGCCAAGGCGTGCAAAGCCCACAACAATATTGGCGGCATAGTTTTCATGAATTTCGAAGAATTTCCCGTCGTCCACAATGAGGCGGATGACTTCCTTGATATCGTACGGTTTGTTCGGGTCATCGGGGATCATCGTGTTGAGCGCTTCATCCATTCGCAGAGGATCATCGAGGCTGGGGGTGAGAGGCGCATCTTCCATGTTGTTTTGGGGCAGGTAGCTGAGCAGTTTACGGATGAGGTAAAGCGTATCCGCTTCGTTATCTGCGGCCACATGGCAGACGCCTGATTTTTCCGAATGCACACTTGCGCCGCCCAGTTCCTCCTGGGTAACTTCTTCATGTGTCACGGCTTTTACGACATCCGGTCCAGTGACGAACATGTAGGATGTGTTGCGGGTCATAAAGATGAAATCGGTCAGCGCTGGGGAATAGACGGCTCCGCCTGCGCAAGGTCCCATGATGGCGGAGATTTGCGGGATGACCCCGGAGGACATGGTGTTGCGTAGAAATATATCCGCATAGCCTGCCAGGGAGACGACTCCTTCCTGGATCCGCGCCCCGCCTGAGTCGTTCAAGCCAATGATGGGCGCGCCGTTCTTCATCGCCATGTCCATGATCTTGCATATTTTTTCGGCGTGAACCTCGCCGAGACTGCCGCCAAAAACAGTGAAATCCTGTGAGTAGACATAAACGAGCCTGCCGTCGATGGTGCCCCAGCCGGTCACGACAGAGTCGCTCATGAATTTTTGCTCGTCCAGGTTGAAGTCATGGGTGCGGTGTACGACGAAGGGATCCACTTCACGAAAAGAGCCGCGATCCAATAAAAGGTCGAGTCGTTCGCGCGCGGTCAGGCGCCCCTTCTTGTGCTGCGCTTCGATGCGAGCTTCCCCGCCGCCCAGGCGCGATTGCGCTTTCAGGTCATTCAGTTTTTTGATTTTCGGTGTTTCTTTCATATGCCTCTCTCGACATTGATTTGAGGGAATAATAAATGAGAATAGCCGATGCAATATGTATCACGACAACGAACGGTGCATTTGGCCGCGGATTCTGCCAGAGGAGCCTTTCGACCCAATACCAGAAAATATATCCAGCCGCAGCCACTGGAAGCAGTTTTGTGCTCCAAGCCTTGTCCCGCCAGATGCCCCAGGCGAGAACAAGACCTATTATGAACCAGAATCCCCCCGCAAAGATTCCGACCATTAGAGGCTGTCGAACTGCATATTCCAGCAGCACCTCCCGCCAGGAGATGGATGTCCATGCCTGCACGGCGTTCCATATTGCTAGAGTTAACACCAGCCAAAGGGTGAGGGTTACTGGAACGGCTCGTTTCATCATCTAATACTTCGGTTCTTCCAGAAGATATAGCAGGTCCTTGCCTCCGAAACTGCTGTATCGCTCGAGGAAGGGTGCAAACTGTCCATAATAGGGGGGCAGTGCAAGGAGGCGCGGATTGGCAAAGATGACCGTCATACCGCGCTCGCGAAGATATAACGGAGCGTCGCCGTTTTGCAGGACATGGAAATACTCGTAACTATTGATCAGCCCGTCCATGTTGACGATGGTGCGATCTTTAATGAAATAACCGACATTTCCACCTCCGGTCATGCCTATGATCTCGTTTTCCGAAGTGTTGGCTTCGATATACGCCACGACTTCCATTAAGGGGCGGTCTGCTTCATATCTGCCGTGAGGCATGGCGTATTCAATAAACCGCCAGAATTTGGCAGTTGCCAACGTGCCGTAAACGACAGCCGCCAAAATGAGGACGAGATTGGCGTATTTGATGCGACGCAAGGGTTTTAAGATCAGGTCGATGAACAGGCTTATGACCAGCGTGAGCAGGATCATCTGCCCGATCCAATACCATTCCTTCGCGCCTCCGTAGGATGTGGCAGTATAGGAGAGGATTTGAACAACGCAGGCAGCGAAAAGGGGACCGATGGCAAGATTCGTAAACGCCTGCTTCGTCCGATGTGTGTTAAGTAGGATGACAGCCAGCCAGATCGCGGCAGAAATGGAGAGAATTGTGAAAAAGCGTTCCGTCTCCATATCCGCTCCGCGGATGAAGTGTGGGCGTAATTTATCTGTGAGATACCAGATGATCTCCGTAAACGGTTGTCCGCTGTCGTATGCCGCCGGACCCAAACCAAAATATGTGGGCCAATTAAATGCAGGTTTCTCGTATGCCGTATTGCCCATGCTGCCCCACCAGCGTTTGATCTGCCCGCTGACCGGGCTGGATGTGCCAAAGGCGATCCGATTGACGACCATGTAAATTAGAAGCAATCCGCCGACGATACCGTAATATGCCGAACCCGCCTGCAACCAGGTTTTCCAATTCGACTTAAGTTGGATCATTGGAGAGTCGGCGTGGGAAATGCCGGGAGTGGTGAACCAGTATGCGGCGAGGCGGGAGGCGGAGAAGAGGGTCAGGCTGACGGCAAAATCGATGAGGAAGGCAGAGCGGGGGAAATTCCTTCCCAATCCCAGTTGAACGAACAGAATGTATATTCCTGTGGTCAGAGCCGTGCTTGCGATTGTGGCAATCATGATCTGACGGAGCGCGATCCGGATGGAAGCCGAACGAGGATGCCGATACGCGCCAAAGAAATACAACGCAATAGTCTTGAACAATAGCGCGATGAGAGTCGCCTCGAGCGCCGATGACGCGTAAATCGTATTGTAAGATTCGAAACCGGTCCGCAGGAGCACAGAGCTGGTCATCGATATGAAAATGATCGCAATGTCGATGGGGAGATAATATCGAATGGGAGAGCCGCGGAAAACGACCCAAATACCGGTGAGAGCTGCGAAGAACACCAGATCGAGGCGGCTGAACATTGCCAGCGCGGCAACGAGACCGAGACCCGCGAATCGACTTATAGGAATATTGGTTGCTCGCCATTCGCCTTCGTATTTGGAAAGATGGTAAATGGTCAGCAAAACAAAAAAAGCGGCGATAGGCGTTTCCAGACCCATTTCGTAGACTGTGGCGTGAATATAGGAATTGAAAGACCAGAAGATCGCCGCAGCGATGGCGGCTGCATGAGAAAGATGCTTCCGGATCAGGCGATAAATAATGATGGAAGTCGCTGAGTGGATGATCGCGATGACAACCAACAGGACGCGTAAAGGCAGAACGATATCAAATCGCGCGAGAGCAAAGACCGGGATGCAAACCAGAAGCCACAACGGATGATAGCCGTTGGTGATATTGATGCCGTCGAACGTGCTGCCATGACCTTCAGAGATATTCTGGGCAACCTTGAAATAGTAGTAGGCATCGTCGCGCACGAACCAATGATTCGGAAAGGCGTACGGATCGGCCGCCGCCGCATATAAGTGAAGCCCCAAAATGACGGTGACGAGCGCAATTTCGAAAGGCGCGAAGAGTTCGAAAAATTTCTTCATCAGGAAATGGCGAGAGTGATCCTTCCGAAGTTTTCCCCCTGCCAAAGTCGCTTCTGAGCGGCACCCGCTTCCTTCAGCGGAAAGGTCTTGTCGTGAATGGGTTGGAGTTTCCCCGCGACCACCAAGTCCATCACTTCTGAAAAATCCGCCAGCGTGCTCATGGTCGAACCGATGATGGAAAGGTGTTTTGCAAAGACGTAGCGGTTGTCGATCTCGAAGCGTGGTCCCCCGCTGTTGCCCACGGTCAGTAAACGCCCGCCTTTTTTCAGCGCGCGGAAGCTTAGGGGGAATGTCGTTCCGATGTTATCCACCACCACATCAACACCCTGTTTGTCCGTCGCAAGAAAAACCGCTTTCGACCAATCTTCTACCTGCGATCTGTCGATCACAATATCCGCACCAATGGATTTTGCCTGTTCGAGTTTCTTTGAATTCGAGCCGATGACGATGACCTTTGCGCCTAGATATCTGGCAACCTGGACCGAAGCTGAATTCACGCCTCCTCCCGCGCCGACGATTGCCACTATTTCCCCGGCCTTGACCTCCCCACGTTTGACCATCGAATGCCAGGCGGTCTGATATACCAGCGCGGCGCTGACCGCGAGATGATAGTCATAATCTTTCGGCAGTTTATAAAGTTGGCGGACGGGAAGCGAAATGTATTCTGCATACGTTCCGCGCACGGTTTCGCCGAGTAAATGCCAGTTTCTGCACAGGTTATCGCGCCCGGACTTACAGAAATCACATTCACCGCAGCCGAGATTGGCGTTGATGACGACGTGATCGCCGACCGTAAAACCAGATGCGCCTTCCCCTAATTCAACGACTTCTCCCGCCCCGTCCGCGCCGTTGATATGGGGGAGTTCCAGCTTCAAGCCGGGCCAGCCATTGCGGACAAAAACGTCCATGCGGTTGAGAGCCGCAGCGTGAAGTTTGATAAGCGCTTCGCCAGGTTTGGGTTGGGGAGAGGGGAAGTCGCTGTATTCCAGGACTTCCGGACCACCGTGCTTATGGAAGAGAATTGCTTTCATTTTGATCTACCCGTTCATTTTCGTCATGCTTGAGGCTCAACCTGCAGAATGGATTTCTTTTGCGCAATTGCGGTTATCGACCCATTATCGGAGTAAATGCTGAATTTATTCAAGAGGCTGATCAATCCGTTCAGAAATCTGCCGGGGTTGCTGCTTAACCGGAAAAACCGCCGGAATAAAAATCCCAGGGTTGCATATTGTCCTGCACGGCGGACTTCCAGGACTTCGAAACATTCTCCAAGGATTCTGCGAATTGTCTCCGGCGACCAATAGAAGACATGCTCCGGCAGCTTGAACGACACCCAATTTTTTCCGGATACTTTTGCGAGCGCGCTTGTCGGGTCGGGGGTGGTGATGGCAAGCACGCCCCCGGTTTTCAAAATTCGATGGATCTCCTGAAGGAATTTCTTTGGTTCATAGATATGCTCGAACGTGTCGAATGCAACAACGAGGTCGAAAATTTCAGGCGCGTATCCCGCAGAATCGATCAAGCCGAGCTTGACCCGGTCGCCCCATGTCTTTTGCGCCTGTGTCACAATGTAATCGGATGGGTCGAGCCCATAGACATCGAATCCCATACGTTGGGCGGCGGTGAGGAAAAACCCCGGACCGCAGCCGATGTCCAATGCCTTGCCCGATGATTTGTAGGGGGCGATTTGCTTGAGCCGTAACCTGAAGGTCTTTACCCAATTATCGCTGATCTCCATATACTCGTCATATCCCTGACCTGATATGTTAGAGTTGTAATAGGCTTCATCTTTATACAGGTTGAGGATCGCCGTTTCTGTGAGCCGGGGTGAGAGGTAATTCAATCCGCACGTGGAACAGGCGACGACTCTGTACGGGTTAAAGTCATAGCGGGTGACTGCTGAGGCGGAAGGTCCGCAGATTGGGCAGGCGGCAGTTTCGAGGTCGGGGGAAGAGGCGGTGTAGGTCATTTTCGAAGGATGCCTGCAAGGTCGCCGCGGTCTTTGCGGGCGAATGCCTTCAACAGGCTTTTATTCAACTGGATCAGTGAGACCAGGACGATCAGCACACCCGCCAATGCCAGCATCGGGTCGCGGATGGCGGCGGGGATGAACCGAAGGAAGATGATATACGACACCTTGTCAAGCGCAGGCTGAAGAATGACGGGCGAGAGGATCTTTGCAAAGCCGATACCTGCAAGGAAAACACCCAATACAAAGAAGATCATCCAAAATTGAGTGCCTGCGCTTGGTTCGAGCCATCGCCAGAAACTTGCGCGAAAATAAATTTTCAACGTGTCGATAAACGTGGCGAATAGGGAACCGAACTTCATGCGTCCCATGCCACCTTTACGGACGTAGGAAACCTCGACGGGGTATTCCACGATCTTGTAACCAAACCGAGAGGCAGCGACAAGCAATTCGAGATCGAAGGCGAACCGGCTGACGCTCATGCGCGGGATGGCATTCTCCAGCACTTCCCGTTTGAACGCTTTGATGCCGGTCTGCGTGTCTGTAATACTAAGATCGAAAAGTAGTTTCACTGTATTACGGTAAAGCGCGCTCATCATCCTGCGCGGAGCGGGGAAGCGGTTGATTGCCTGGTCTTTTACTCCGGCGACCACATCGGCGTCCTGTTCCTGCATGGCGGCGAGCAATTTTACTATGTAAAGGGGGGCGATCTCGAGATCGGAATCGAAGAATACGATAGATTCTCCGCGTGCTTCGGCAAAACCGCGAAACAAAGATGCGCCTTTGCCTTCATTCTTCTGCAGCCGGATCGGTTTTATATTGCGGCGGACTTTTGCAGCGCGTTTGCATTCCGCGAGTGTTGCATCTGTACTACCGTCATCGACCACGATGATCTCTGCGTATCGCCCTTTCAAAGTGTCGCAAATGGCGAGCAGGTTCTCGTAGATATGCGAACCTTCGTTATAAGCCGGCACAATGATCGATAGGCGGATGGTTTTTCTTGTTTGGGATTTAGACATTTGGGAATTTCAGGGCTTGATGGTGAATTCGATCGAATTCGAGCGCACCGGTGTCTTCCCGAAAGAATCCACGATCGGGACTTCGCGGCTGACCGCCTCAAGCGTACAACGATAAGTTCCCGGCTCCATTTGGATGATGATATCGCCTTCGCTTTTTTCTGCGGGAAATGTGTACGATTGAACGGGCAAGGGTGAAAAACTGTCCGCTGTCGGAGAAAAATCCTCATCCGTCGTTGCCGCTACGACATCGACGAAGACCGCCATGAAAGTCGACGGATCGTCGTTAAAGGGCCGGTTTATGGCGGCGGTATTGAGACCTGTAGGTGCATGGAAAGGACCCAACCGCTCCCAGACCCATTCATTGATTTTTTCGTCGTCGATGTCGCCGAATGGGTACGCCTCGCCGTTCATGCTGATGAACCCGGGAGAGTTGTCCACGACCCGTTTGTAGGAACGAACCCAGATATAAACGGGTTTTTCTTCGGTGACTTCGAAATCGAAGAGAGTTGGTTGGCTGTTGTAATTATCCATTAGGAAGCCTTCGCCCAGCCAGCCGTTCGCGAAGGAGGTTTCCGTCTGCCAGCCCGGGGCAGGATTGAGAGTTTCAGCTTCAATCCAGGTACGGTCGATCTGCAAGGTTTCGCATGCCATCGAAACTCGATTCGCTGACCCTTGCGACAACTCCCAATTGAAAAGCGCCGGGGATTTCTCCTCAAGAGTCAATACGGTGCTGATGCAGGCGGGATTATCGAGCGCGTCGGCATCCAGGTCGACCCGATAAAAATATACGCCATCCAGCCATCCGGCTCCCGGGTAACATTTACGGAGGGCTGCTGTCAGGTCGTCGCGTTTTTGCCTGTCGTTCAGGGTCTGTTTATCCAGGATGATGGAGCGGGATGACCGGTCGCTCATCGAACTTAGATTCGGAAGAATTTCCTCCAGCGCAACATTCTTGTACGAGTCGCTGATCTGTTCGTGAGAGAGATTCTTCATCATGAACAATTCGATCATTTGATATTCGTTATTCAGCGCCTCGTTCGCCTGTGGAACGGACGCGAGCACGATGAGATTATCTTCGCTGGCAACTTCACCTGCCATTTCCGCCACTTCGCGCCGCATCTGGCGATCTGCGAAGTCGAATACTTCGTTGAAATAGATGAAGAGATTGAAGATGGGAAGCCAGATCAAAACCGCCAAGGACACCGCTGCCACAACTGGTTGGAAGTTCCTTCCCAATGCGCGGAGAGATTCACGGCTAAACACGTACATGCCTACGGCAACGAGAATATAAATAGCGGGCAATGCAGGGTAATACACGCGACCAAATGGGGAATGAGCGACTATCGGGACTGGGAAGATGAACAGGAGCACCCAGATCACGGACCAGAGAGAGAGCCGCCGCCGCAGGGTTGCCAACAGGGCGATGAATCCAAATGTCATCCATGGAAGGAGAAATGCGTTGAGCAGCGGTCCATTTCGATTGTAAAGAAAATCTTCGGAGAGATGCACATACCAGCTCGAGAAAACGCGCTGGAAATGTTCCCAAAAAATCTCAAATCCCTTGTCCCAGCCCCGGCTGTCGAGTTCGTAATAATTGAGCCTGCCTGTCATATAAGGGACGATGAACGGCATGACGAGCAGGGCGGGCGTAAGCATTGCCATGACGTTACGAAAACCGTCGCGGAAATCGTCTTTCTGACGAATCGCCTCAATGATCGTGATGATCAGCATCACCAGACCGAGCGGCCATACCGTATCGTAAGTCATGAGACCAAGCGCAAGCGCGACCCCGGCGATGGCATAATTTGTCCAATGTTTTTTATCAAGCGCCCAACTCAATAGAGCCAAAGCCAGAAGGGGCCAGATCTTTACATGGCTTTCCACATTTGCCAGGCGGCTGGCGCTGATATCGAATATGGATGCGCTGAGAAGCCAGGATGCAAGGAGCGCTATCGGCATGGCTCCAATGCGCCGGAGGAGCAGATAAAAGATGAAGGTGCCGAAAATGCTGAAAAATGCGACCTCAAACCTTGCCGCAAAGAGCGAGGGTCCCAGCAGGCGATGAAAGATGGTTTGCATGTAAAAACTGACCGGCAGGGCGTCGCGGTGATACAGACCGTTCGAGTCGGGTTCGCCGCGCAACCCAAGCCACACCACCTCCGCCGTCCATTTTGCCTCATCGCCTTCGATCCCATAGGGAAGGAGTTTCAATTCGAACATGCGCCCGAATGTGGCGAGAGCGAGGATCAGAAGGACCAGGACCACCTCCCGGTTTTTTGAAAGGGAGTGCGGTCCGTCGATGTCTGCGGATAGATCGCGGTTGTTGATCAAACTCCAAAAAAGGAATCCGCCTGCTGCTAGGAGATAAAACGCAATGCCCAGGGATAACTGGACTTGACCCGACACCATCCATTGAGCGCTACCAGCCAACGCCAGGCAACTCCATAGCAGGGAGGTTTTTGCTTTTTGAGGCGAGCGTTTTATCAATGCGAAGACTGCCAGACCCAACACGAACAGACCCGTCAGCAGATTGCTTGTTGTGGCCGTCTCGTGGTAAAAAAGCAGCAAATGATTTCGCTGCCAGTGTACGAAGAAGAACGGGCTTCCCGGCGCGCCGGGTGTTTTTGGGGTCTCGCCGGTCATTTGTACGGGAGCGGAAACCAGGGCATAGATCAAAACCCCAAGGATTACGCCTGCAAACATCAGTTCGCGGTTGTATGTCTTCAGAAAGGAGCGGAACTTGGTATTGAAATCTATTAAGATGGGCGTGGGGTCGACCTGGATTTCAGCATTGGGGATTTCAGCCTCAATTGGATCTCTCCACCTGGAGCGGCGCGCCACACCCAACAGAACCAGGCTGACTACCAGCGCCACGAGAGTTGGAGCCAAAGACCAGAAAGGGGTGATTTCCATAACTCTTATTTCATTCCCAATTCAAGCCTTGAAATGACCAGCCTTTGAATCTCACTGGTCCCTTCATAGATCTCCGTGATCTTCGCATCGCGGAAATACCGCTCCACGGGCAGTTCCCTGCTGTAGCCCATGCCGCCATGAATCTGCACCGCCTGATGGGTCACGTACATTGCTGTCTCAGATGCAAATAACTTTGCCATGGAAGCTTCCAGCGAATACCTGCCTTCGGTTCCCTTCGACTTCTCTTTTGCAAGAGCGGCATTGTAGATCAACAAGCGGGAGGCTTCGATGCGCGTTTTCATATCCGCAAGTTTGAAGCCGGTTCCCTGGAATTGACCGATGGGCTGACCGAACGCTTCGCGCTGCCCCGCATATTCTCTTGCCGCTTCATAAGCCGCTTCGGCGATGCCCAATGCCTGGGTGGCGATTCCAATTCTTCCTGCGTCCAGAACCGTCATGGCAATTTTAAATCCTTCCCCTTCTTTGCCGAGCAGGTTTTCGGCAGGGACGCGACAATCTTCAAAGATCAATTCGCTGGTCGCTGAAGCGCGGATGCCCAGTTTCGGCTCTTTCTTTCCGCGGGTCAAACCCGGCGTTTTCCCTTCCACGAGAAAGGCAGAAACACCTTTTTGTTTTTTGTCCGGGTCGGTCATTGTGAAAACGACGAAATAATCAGCGACGGGTCCGCTGGTGACCCAGGATTTGCGTCCATTCAGAATGTAATAATCTCCATCACGGACAGCGCGGCTGCGCATCGTCCCGGCGTCGGATCCACTTTGGGGTTCGGTAAGGGAGTATGCTCCGATGGCTTTGCCGGAGGCAATGGGGGTCAGGAATTTTTTCTTCTGGTCTTCCGAGCCGAATTTTAGAATGCCATGACAATAAAGGGAGTTGTTCACCGACATGATCACGCCGTGCGAAGCGTCCACCTTGCAGATTTCCTCGAGCGCCAGTACATAAGCCAAGGCATCCATGCCCGCACCGCCGTATTGTTCGGGAATTTCGATGCCCATGAAACCCAATTCGCCCATCTTTTTGATGGTTGCCTGAGGGAACTCGCCGCTTTCATCGAATTCGGCGGCGATTGGCGCGATCTCTTTTTGCGCAAAATCGCGCGCGGCATCTCGCAACATTTTGTGCTCGTCGGTCAGGGGAAAGATTGGAAGATCGGTCACAGGTTCCTCCGGTTAGGTGCAGGAATTATACCGTGATGCGTGGATGGGGGATTCAGCGTAGGAAAACATCGGAGCGCGGGAGCAGGTCCGGGCGGGGGAGAGGCGGCTGTCGGTATCGGAATTTTCATATTGACGGCGTTAACAAACAAGTTATAATCCGCAAACTTCGACATATGTCATCGTCGCGCTGTCAGTTTCGGATATCAGACAATTAAATTGGGTTCCGAAAAGGCGGCGATTTTTTTTATCAGATGGCAGGTCGAATCGAATCCATTCAACTCAAAAGGAGAGAGAGTATGAAATCAAAGTGGTTCGTATTGTTCAGCGTCCTGATCCTCGCCAGTCTGATGGCCTCCGCGTGCGGCGGCGGGGCAGGCGGCGCCGCATCCGGCGGTCCTTTGCAGTCCGTCGGCGAAGGTGAGGGTGCCCTTTCCATCGTTTCATGGGCTGGCTACATCGAGCGCGGTGAAACCGATCCGAACTTCGACTGGGTGACCCAGTTCGAGGCGGACACCGGTTGTATCGTCACTAACAAGACCGCAGCGACTTCCGATGAGATGGTCGCGTTGATGAACGAGGGCGGCTTCGATTTGGTGACCGCATCCGGCGATGCATCCAACCGCCTGATCGCTGGCGGACGCGTTCAGGAAATCAATATCAGCCTGATCCCCAGTTACAGCACGATCGATGAGCGATTGCAAAACGCGCCCTGGCATACCGTGGACGGAAAGCATTACGGGGTGCCTTACTCCTCCGGTGAAAACATCCTGATGTACAACACCGAGGTCTTTGGCAATGAACCGCCAACAAGCTGGAATGTAGTCTTTGAAGAAATGACCCTGCCCGACGGCGAATCCAACAAGGGACGCATTCAGGCCTACGACGGTCCGATCTATGTTGCGGATGCCGCCCTCTACTTGAAGAGTGCCCGCCCTGAACTCGGCATCACCGATCCCTACGCTCTGACCCGCGAACAGTTCGACGCAGCCATTGAGTTGCTCCGCCAACAGCGCACCCTCATCAACCGCTACTGGCACGATGCCTTCATCCAGATGGATGACTTCACCAACGAAGGCGTTGCGGCTTCCGGCTCCTGGCCCTTCCAGGCGAACCTGCTAAAGGCTGGCGGCGCGCCGATCGAGAAGGTCGTTCCGAAGGAAGGCGCGACCGGCTGGGCGGATACCACCATGTTGCATGTGGATTCCGCGCATCCCAACTGCGCTTATATGTGGATGGAATGGTCCTTGAACCCCAAGGTACAGGGTGACTTGGCGGCATGGTTCCAGAATGTCCCCGTCCGCCTCGATGCCTGTGAGGGCAACGAACTGCTCGGCGCCGATGGATGTGTCAACAACGGCTTGAACGACTTCGACAAGATCCAGTGGTGGCGCACTCCCACCAGCGACTGCGGTGACGGCCGCATGGAATGCGTACCCTACCATGAGTGGGTTACCCAGTATGTTGCCGTGATCGGCGGACGCTAACTCGTATAGGAAAAAGCATCAGGCGGGATGTCTCTCGCCTGATGCTTTTCTGGATCCTGGTTTCGATATTCGTCTATTGACCTATGCTCATTTTCTTTCGATTTAGAAGATTGGCATAGTTCAATAGATTTTCCTTGATACAATGAAATGCCATCCCTCCAAATATTAGGATTCCCCCATGGCCCAACAGACCCCACCTGCCATCAAGTTTGACAAAGTGAGCCGTCATTTCGGAGAAGTAAAAGCCGTGGATGGAGCCGATCTCGAAATCCGCGACGGCGAATTCTTTTCCATGCTGGGTCCTTCCGGTTCCGGCAAGACAACCTGCTTGAGGATGATCGCGGGATTCGACAGGCCGACCGCGGGTCAGATCTTTCTTTACGGGCAGGATGTCTCGAACCTGCCGCCTTATGACCGCGATGTCAACACGGTCTTTCAGGATTACGCCCTCTTCCCTCACATGAGCGTGTCGGAAAATATCGCATATGGGTTGATGGTTAAGAAAGTTGCCAGGCCAGAGCGGATAAAAAAAGTGGACGAGATGCTGGAACTCGTCCAGCTATCCGGCTTTGGCGGACGCAAACCTTCCCAGCTTTCGGGCGGACAAAGGCAACGCGTCGCGCTTGCCCGTGCCCTGATCAATCACCCCAAGGTTTTGCTTCTCGATGAACCGCTCGGCGCATTGGACCTCAAGCTTCGTCAACAAATGCAGGTGGAGTTGAAAGCCATCCAGAAACGGGTGGGTATCACCTTTATTTTCGTCACCCATGACCAGGAAGAAGCGTTGACCATGAGCGACCGGATCGCCCTGTTCAATCAAGGCAGGATCGAACAGATCGGTACCCCGGCTGAAATTTATGAGCATCCGAAAAGCGCTTTCGTTGCCGGTTTTGTCGGCACATCCAACCTTGTCCGTGGGGATGTGGCCAGACGCATTATCGGCGTGGACGTTACCTTTTCCATCCGCCCGGAAAAGATCCACCTCGGAAACATCCACGAGAATGCGCCGACGGATAGTTACTCTTCTGACGGCACCATCCGCGACGTGGTCTATCTAGGTTTGTATACGCGTTATCTTGTCGAGCTTGACGGCGGCGGCGACCTGGTGGTGATCGAGCAGAATCTCAAGTCCACTTCGATGGACGTGTTGAAGAACAAGGGACAGCGCACGCGCCTGCATTGGAGTAAAGAGCACATCAGCAAGATGGCGGCTTGATCCATGTTGAATAAGATTTCCACGTATTTGTACCTGCGCCCCAAACTGGTCCTTTGGCTCACGCTCGGTCCTCCCCTTGCGTATATGATCATCGTGTACCTGGGCTCGCTTTTCAACCTGTTGATCAACAGTTTTTATTATCTCGAGCAATTCACGGGGTTGATCGTCCGGGAGTTCACCCTAAGTACCTATGCCCGTACGCTCGAACCCGCCAACCTGGAAATTTTTGCCCGCACCACATTGATGGCGATCGCGGTGACCGTAATGGATGCGATCATCGCCTTTCCGCTCGCGTATTACATCGCCCGTTTTACCCCTCCAAAACTAAAGACCTGGCTTATTATCGCCGTCACATTGCCGCTTTGGTCAAGTTATCTCGTTCGTGTGTATGCCTGGAAACTGATCCTTGCCAAGGAAGGCATCCTTTCATGGTTTATCAACCTTTTGGGATTGCAAGGCGCGTTGGATTGGCTGCTCGGCATTCCTGCGATCGGCGGTTCGTCCCTCGCTCTCTCACCGCTCGGCATGTTCATCGTCTTTGCCTATATCTGGCTCCCCTATATGATCATCCCGATTCAGACTGCGCTGGAACGCGTGCCGCATTCCCTTGTGGAAGCCTCCAGCGATCTGGGCGCAAAGCCCCTGCAGACCTTCCGAACCGTAATTCTTCCGCTTGCCTTTCCCGGCGTGGTGGCGGGATCTATCTTTACCTTCTCCCTGACGTTGGGCGATTTCATCATCCCGCTCAGCCTCGGAAACTCAAAGTTCTTTATCGGTCAGGCGGTTTATTCCTACCAGGGCACCGCCGGTGACATTCCGCTTGCCGCCGCCATGACCATGGGTCCTGTTGTAATCATGATCATCTACCTCTTGATCGCCCGGAAAATGGGAGCTTTCGATGCCCTCTAATTCTTCATCCTCGACTCCAAAGGCTCCGCTCGCACTAACCATCGCCGCGTATGCCGGGTTGTTATTCCTGCATGTCCCCATTCTGATCATCTTCCTCTATACCCTGACGCCCGATGAAACAACTTATACGTTCCCTTTGCCCGGGATAACATTCAAGTGGTTCGGGATCGCGCTCCAACGGGCCGACTTGTGGCGTTCCGTCACACTTTCGCTGCAGGTTGCCGCCATTGCGACCTTTGCCGCCCTGATTCTTGGGTCTCTTGCAGCGGCGGCTGTCTATCGAAGCAATTTTTTCGGACGGGAATCCATATCCTTTCTGCTCGTCCTGCCGATCGCACTGCCCGGCATTGTCACCGGAATTGCGTTGCGCACCGCCATCGGCGGGTTCGACATTCCATTCTCCTTCTGGACCATCGTCATCGGTCATGCCACGTTTTGTGTGGTGGTTGTATATAACAATGTCCTTGCCCGATTCCGCCGGATGCAAGGCTCGCAGATCGAAGCCTCGATGGACCTTGGAGCGAATTCGTTCCAAACCTTCTGGTATGTCGTTTTTCCGAATATCGCCACAGCCTTGCTGGCCGGCGGAATGCTTGCCTTCGCACTTTCCTTCGACGAAGTGATCGTCACGACATTTACGGCCGGGCAGCAGACCACGCTTCCGATCTGGATCTTCTCCCAACTTTCCCGCCCGCGTGACAGACCCGTGACCAATGTCGCCGCCATGATCGTGATGTTGATCACCTTCCTGCCGATCTTTTTATCCCAACGGTTGACTGCCTCTTCATCGGACACGGAAGGGAATTCGAAATAACCGGAGGGATTATCGAGACAGTCGGCTGGACTGTCTCGATTCGCGCCTCATCCCGGACTTGAAACTGGCCCACGCTCCGATCTGTTCTTGAACCTGAAATGACCCACTCCTACCTAAACCCAAAATGCGAAATCCGCACAAATTCGCGCGGCGGATGCAGTGTTTACACCGTTGTTCCCATCCCCAAGGGCGAACTTGTCTCCATGTGGGGAGGGACGATCGTGCATGAGACTCAATTGGACCGGTCCATGCCGCGTTTTACGGAGCGCGTCATCCAGATCGACGAAGAATTGTATCTCTTGACCGCTGAAGATAAGGAACCGAACGACTGCTTCAACCATTCCTGTGAGCCGAACCTGGGATTCACCGGTCAGATCGGGCTGATGGCGATGCGCGACATCGAAGCCGGGGAGCAACTGACCTTCGATTACGCGATGTCTGATGGAGGCCCGTACGACGAGTTCGATTGTCAATGCGGCATGCCGACCTGCCGCCATAAAGTGACGGGGAACGACTGGAAACGTACCGAACTCTGGTTGAAATACGAAGGTTATTTCTCGCCCTACCTTGCGCGCCGCATCGAAAAACTGCGGAAATGAAAATTTCCTTCCCCCTTAAAATTTATTTTATTGCGGTTATCTTGAGATTGATTCCCGTCTTGCTGACGGTGAACCTCGGCATCGGCTTGGACGATATGTTCCAATACGACATGCTGGCGCGCAGCCTCGCCTCCGGGAATGGGTTCCGCTGGTACGCGCAGAAAGACCTCAAGCTTCTCGAACCGTATATTGATTTCGATCTCTCCTCTGCGCCCGGTTACGACCCGGAAAATGGCATATATACATCCTTTCGCGCTCCTCTTTATCCCGCTTTTCTTGCGATGATCTACTCCTTTAGCGGACTCGACTTTTCCCGTTTTTTTGCCGCACGAATAGCCCAGGTTGTTCTGCTTGGAGCTCCGCTTGCCCCTCTGACATACCTTGTCGCCATACGTTTCTTTTCATTCCTCCGAACCGCCACCGAGAAGATCGCACGTCTCTCCGCATGGATGGTCGCCTGTTATCCCATCCTCCTAGTGTATCCGCTTGGGCTGGGGACGGAAAATCTTTTCTTCATTCTCCTCCTGGCATCATTCTTATTCCTGCTCGAGACCATCGAAACGCCTTCTGCTTTGAATCATCTGCTTGCCGGTTTTTTTCTCGCCCTCACGGCACTGACGCGTTCCGTCGTTATCCCCTTTGTCTGTTTCGTTTTCATTTACCTGTTATACCTGCATCGGATAAAAACCGCGACCGCTCTGTTAGCGTTTGTTTTAATAGTCGCCCCCTGGATGGTTCGTAATTCTCTCCTCCACCAAAAGTTGACCGGAATCGAGACCTCGCTCGGCTACAATCTCTACCTCGGCTATCACCCTGAGGGGAACGGCTCTTTCATCTTTGGTCCCTCTCTCGATCTGCTCACCATCATGGACGACGCCGAACGTGACTCGGTCGGTACGCAGAAGGCGCTGGAATTCATCCGCGCAGAGCCTGAGCGTCTGATCCCGCTGGCGGTCAACCGCCTCGGTTTTTTCTTCGGCTTGGAAAAGCGGGTCTTGATGTATTTCTACTCCAATAATATCCTCGGCTTTATTCCACCGCCTCTTTTGCTTCTTATCTCTGCAATTCTGCTCCTGCCGTTCGTTTTCCTCAGTATCTTTGCCGTGGCGGGATTTGTCTCCCTCGAACGTTCTCCGCAAAAGATTTTGCTTGGCTTGTTGTTCTTTACCTATATCCTTCCGCATGCTTTGATCCTTTCCGAAGACCGCTTTCATCTTGCGCTGATTCCTTATTTTGCCTTTTTGGGGGCTTATGCGATCGATTTGATTCGAGGGGGAGGTTTCTGGAAAACGCACTCCGCCAGATCGTTGACCCTGGTTTCCACAGCCATTTTTCTGCTCTTATTCAATTGGGCGATTGAACTTCACCGCGACGCGGATAAAATTGCCGCCATCCTTGGTCCGAACGGGAACCGGACCCATTTCCCTTATTGAGACGTAAATGAAAAATCTCACCGGCGAAAAACTGAACTTCGATTGGAAGGTCGTAACCGTTACGATCGTCAGTACTCTGTTATTAATGGTCGACCGTTACCATAAGATATTCGAGTACAAATACTACGATCGTGTCCTGCTCTATCTCGTCATTCCGTTGCTGATCACCTTAATCCTCTTCCGCGAAAACCCCCGTGAATTCGGTATGCGGCTCGGCGATTGGAAACTCGGGTTGATCTATTCCGTCGTCGGGATCCTGGTTATGGCGCCGGTCATATACTACCTGGGTCACGGCAACGAATCGATGCGAAATTACTACGAAAAATATGTGACCGGCCTGCCGTGGACGACCTTCCTCGACCTGCTCGGCTGGGAGTTCTTCTTCCGCGGATGGATTTTGTTCGCCTATGCCCGTAAATTCGGTCATGAAGCGCTATGGTTGCAAGCCGTGCCGTTTGCGCTGGCGCATCTGGGAAAACCCGAGGTCGAAACACTCTCCACCATCTTCGGCGGGTTCGCCTTCGGCTGGGTGGCGTGGCGCACGAAATCCTTCATTTATCCGTTCTTGATCCATTGGTTCATCGGCACGTTCATCATCCTTGTTTCTGCCGGAGTTGTGTGACATGACCGAGTATGAAGTCCGCCCTGCTTTGGAATCTGAATCAGCCCGGATCAAAGACTTGATTCACCTGGTGGGAATCAACCCGATGGGCTTGGACTGGAGGCGTTTTCTCGTTGCGGTGGATGGCTCGGGACGCGTGATCGGCTGCGGCCAGGTCAAGCCGCACGGGCAGGACGTCCTCGAACTTGCTTCGATAGCGGTCCCGCCGGAATTCCGCGGAAAGGGTATTGCGCGCAAGATCATCGAAATGCTTCTGGATCGATACCCGCGGCCGTTGTATTTGATGTGCATCGAACACAACGGGCCGATGTATGAGAAGTTCGGTTTTCGCGCCATCGATTACGGCGAAATGCCGAAATATTTCCGGCGCATGAAAAACCTGTTCGATGCCGCCAAACTTGTCCATAAGGTGGACGAGGGATTGCTGATCATGAAGTTGGAGTAGAATCCCCGGCATGAAAAATACGCTTTACACTCTTGTCGGCGTGATCGCCGGGTTTGCGCTCGCGGGTCTGCTGTTATTCATCATCCGCGCTCCCGCTGGCGAACCGATCCGGTTGCAGCCTGCGCCGACAAAAGAACCGATCGCTGTGCATGTCGTTGGCGCCGTGCCGCGCCCCGGCTTGTATGAATTTGCAGAAGGCGCGCGCGTGCAGGATGCCATCGATGCGGCGGGCGGGCTGCTCTCCAGTGCAAATGTGGATACCATCAATCTCGCAGCGCTGCTCGAGGATGGACAGCAGCTGAATATTCCTTACAGAGCGGGTCAGGAACCTTCGGGGCAAAGTTCGTCGAATGGGGACGAGGGTTTATTCCTGCCGGGCGCAACCGAAGAACCGGGGGATACCGATAGCGGCGATAATGAGTTGGTCAACATCAATACGGCTTCGCTCGAGGAACTCGACAGCCTGCCAGGGATCGGACCCACCATCGCCCAGCGCATCATCGATTACCGGGATGAGAACGGACCCTTTGCGGTCATCGAGGATATCCTCAACGTTTCGGGCATCGGTCCCTCCACCTTCGACCAGATCAAGGATCTGATAACCGTCTGATGGACTTCGACCATTTTTCTTTCATCGCGCCGCTTTATGCCCGCGTGACCTATTCCAAAACCGATGTGATGCGCGAAGTTGCATCCCTTCCGGTTCAGGGAAGGCTGTTGGATGTGGGCGGCGGGACGGGACGGGTTGCCTCCGCATTACGGGAATTTGTGGATGAAATTGTCCTTGCCGATGTTTCATTTGGGATGTTAACCCGCGCGCCCCGCCCTGCGCTGACGCCTGTATGCGGCGTTTCGGAGCTTTTGCCTTTCCCCGACTCCTCCTTCGAGCGGATCATCATGGTGGACGCCCTGCATCATGTCGAGAATCATTCGCGCACAGCGGACGAAATGTTCCGCGTGTTGAAGCCGGGCGGAATTCTCGTCATCGAAGAGCCGGATATCCGTACCTTCGGCGTGAAATTGATCGCCATTGCCGAGAAGTTATTGCTGATGCGCAGTCACTTCCTTGCGCCGGACGCGATCATGAAATTATTCAGGAATGGGGAGAAGGAAACAAAAACGGCCGATGGCACAGCCTGGGTAATAATACGAAAGTAGAAAGAGACATGACTCACCCCGAAATTAAGGATTCGCGGGTGAGTTCGTTTTTAAGAACAAATGGGACGCTGATAAACGCTGAATACGCGGATTTTTAATACCCTTTCCGCGAAAATCTGCGCTCATCCGCGTCCCAAATTAAATTCGGGGTTAATTATGTCTGATTGTTTAACCCGCCAGCACATGCCTTGAAATGACCAGCCGGTTGATCTCGCTCGTCCCTTCGCCGATGGTCATCAGGCGCGCGTCGCGGTACATGCGCTCCACGTGATACTCGCGGCTGTAACCGAACCCGCCATGGATCTGGATCGCATCATAGATCACGCGCTCCGCCATTTCAGTTGCGTATAGCTTTGCAATCGCGGCTTCCTTGCTGTATGGACGCCCCTGATCCTTGAGCCACGAGGCTTTGTAGATATACGTGCGCGCGAGTTCGATCTCCACTTCCATGTTCGCGATCTTGAACTGGATCGCCTGAAAGTCTGCAATGGACTGGTTGAACGCTTTCCTTTCCTTTGCGTAAGAGATCGCCGCTTCCATCGCGCCGCGCGCCAATCCGACGGAGATCGCGCCGATGCTGATGCGCCCGGCATCGAGAGTCGCAAGCGTCTGCTGCAATCCGCGCCCCTCGGGACCGATCATATATCCAAGCGGCACGCGCACATCCTCATACGTCACGGAGTGGGTGGGGGAGCCGCGCAACCCCATTTTCTTCTCGGCGGGATGAATGGTCAACCCCTTCGCGTCGGTGGGCACGAGGATCATGCTCAACGACTTCGAGCCGCCCTTCGGGTCCGTGCGGACGAGCGTAATGATGTATTCCGCGATGCTGGCATTGGTGTTCCACATCTTCGAACCGTTGATGACCCACTCATCGCCGTCTCTGGCGGCGCGGGTCAACACCCCGCCCTGGATGTCCGAACCTGCGCCGGGCTCGGTCAAGGCAAGCGAGCCGAGTTTGTTCTTCCCGGTGGCGACCAGCGGCAGCCATTTCTTTTTCAACTCCTCGCTTCCATAAATGGCGATGGGTGCGGTGCCCAACCCGTTATGCGCGGTGAATGCCAGCGCCGTCGAACCGCAGCCCCAGCCAAGTTCCTCCATCGCGATCGAGTTCGAGATCGAGTCGACGTTGGAGCCGCCGTACTCTTCCGGGATGTTCAATCCCAGCAGTCCCACCGGTCCGCCTTTGCGGACAGCTTCCCAGTTGAATTCCTCTTTTTCGTCCACTTCGCGGGCTTTCGGCCGCAGTTCCTTTTCCGCGTAATCATGGACGATCTTCTTCCACGTCTTTTGTTCCTCACTTAGCTCGAAATCCATTTTGACTCCATTTTAGAGTGTGATGACTTTATCTGCCCTGGTCTGCGCTTCGATTATATCCGGCATCCCGCCCACAATGCCAACCTTTACTTGACTCTGCGTGATGCTCATCTCTTCAAGGCAGGTGGAACAGACAATGAGCCGCACACCTTTCTTTTCCAATTGACCCAGCTGATCAAGGACCGGCGAATCGTCGGTGACCAGACGGACGCCGTCGGTATAGAAGCAGATCGCCGCGGGCAGTTCCGTTGAATCCAAAATCAGGCTGAAATATTTGACGATCAATTTCTGGTCGAGGGCTGCGATATCCGTATGCCCCATCCCGAACCTTGTGCAAAGCAGGACGGTATCTTTCATTCCATTACTCCGAAGTGAATTTTTCCAACAGGGTTTTTGCCGTTTTAAGTTTATCTTTGGGAACAAAGACACGCACCAGCCCAAGCCCGTCGATCGTCACCGGAAACGCCGTGTGCCCGACCGATTCCTGGAACAACTCCACATCCACGCCGTTGGCTTCGAGATAACTCTCGAGCAGGTCAGCCTGCATCCGGCTGTGGAGTTCGGTCAATAACCCGTATTTCATTTCGTCCATGGCTGACTCCAAAATGCGATGAAAAGGACCGTCCAAATTATACTGACGATCAACTGGCGGACCCCGACGCGCGTGGGTTTCCAACCGATGGCGGGATTTATGACTCCCCAAACGGTTTCCAGCCATTGCAGCAGGAAGGGTATGAAGATCAACGGCGGAATGAGGGAAGCGAATCCTGATATGGCGGAGAAGAGCAAATTGAAGGAAGTGTAGGTCAAAGCGCGGGCTCCCATCCGAATCCAATCGCCTCTTGTCTTGACCTGGGCCTGGTCCGGCGAAAGCTCCCTTTGACCCAGCCGCAGGTACGCATACACAATGCTCGCCGCCGATTGAAGCCAGCAAAGCGACCACAGCCACCAGCCAATGGGATCATATTCTCCTCTTCCGACCCAATAGGCGGCGGGAGCGGTGAGCGCAAGAACACCCGTGGCGATGACTTCGACCCCGGCTTGTCTTCGTTCGGCGCGTTTGCTGACAAGCCAAAGATGCCAGGCATAGACGGGCGCTCCTGGCACGGCGAGATAGAGGATGTAACCGAAGCCTTCGAGGATGATCCCGATCAATGCCAGGGCGGAGATCAGCCCATAGACGAGCACCCAGAACCGCGCGGCGGGAAGATCCGCAGCCGGGCGACGTCCGCTCAGGGCTTTGACGGTCACTGTCAGCGGCTGTCGCATCAAAAAAGCGGACATCGCCGCGATGACGAGATAAAGGGTCGAATTGCGAACCGTCCCGCCTTCGAATATCCCGATCAATAACGGACTGAGGATGAACACCCATGAGCCGTGGTCCTGCGGCAGGGCAACATGGCGTTTGAAAAGACTGCGCATCGACACAAGGATAAAGGAAAAGAAATTTGTGCGCAAGGTCGGTGTACGGCGCGCGTCTGGGTATAATTATGGAAAATTTTCAGGAGAGATATGCATGTCGAAAAAGAAATTGGTCAAAAAGAATAAGAATCAACCGGTTACCACGGAAAGATACATCCAATATGCCGCCGGGGGAGTTGTCCTGCTTGTTCTTGCGTTCTTCGCCTGGCAGTATTTGCCGAAGCAAAGCGCCGCACAGCAGAGTTCGCCTATCTGCGATCAATTCGCGGATATTCCCGCCGCGGATCAGTACGACTCCGCGCCGCCGATGAAGGTGGATGAAGGAAAAAAATATTTCGCAAGCGTCGAAATGGAGAACGGCGGACAGTTCGAGATCCAGCTCTACCCCGATAAGGCGCCCATCACAGTGAACAGTTTTGTGTTCCTGGCATGCAAGGGTTTTTACGACGGCGTGACCTTCCACCGCGTGCTCGAGGGGTTCATGGCGCAGGGCGGCGACCCGACCGGCACAGGCTCGGGCGGACCCGGTTATCAATTCGTCAACGAAGACAGCGACCTGACCTTCGATAAGGAAGGCGTGGTGGCGATGGCGAACTCGGGGCGCGATACGAACGGAAGCCAGTTCTTCATCACGTTCGGTCCGCAGGAATTCTTGAACGGCGGATATACCATCTTCGGTCAGGTGGTCGAAGGGATGGATGTGGTCAACGGGATCACCCTGCGCGACCCGGACCAGGCTCCCGCGTTCGAGGGCGATAAGATCGTTTCGATCGTGATTTCGGAAGAATGATCGTTTTACGAAGTGACAGTCACCTCGAAGGTGACTGTCACTTTATTTTATGGAGACGCCATGCCCGAAAAAACATCCCGCACAGAAACTCACGGCTGCATCGTCTGTGGCAAACTGCATCAACTTTTTGTGGTGTATGAGCCGGACGGTCGTTTATTCGACTTTAAAGTGATGAGCGCGGATGGAAAGAAGGTCGCCCATTCGAAGCGCCCGCTTGTGGCTTGCGAGAAGCACAGGGAAGCGGACGTCGAGGCGGCGGTGCGGCGTGTGTACCCGGAGCGGGAGGAGGAGGATCAATAGTCCAGCGGCGGCTTTGTGCCGTCCGGGATGGGGGAGACGTATTTTGCAGCGGCTCGTTTTTGTTTATATTCCTCGACCGCTTTTTTCCGCAGCGCATCGTCCTTCATGAATTCCAGCGCCGCGGCGCCCATCACTTTGCCCGCATATAACATCCCGCGCTGGCCGATGCCCATCTTTCCCTGGGCGACGATCTGCCAGGAATGACCGGGCGAGCCGAGCGCCCAGCAGGCGGTGAGGATCTGACCCGTTGGCGCGACCCAGGACACGTCGCCGACATCGGTGGAACCGGGCATGATGATCTCGGATTTGAAGGGCGGCAAAATATCCTCGAAGAGCGCAAGGTCCTTCAATTTGGCGACGTCGTTCGAATCCAAACCATAGACGTACGCGCTGGTCTCCAGGCTTTCAGGCGGGATGGACTTGGAAAGTTCGCGGGCGAAGACATGTTCTTCCTCTGTGAATTTCGGCGCGCCGATCTCCTCCATCTTCGACTGCAAAACTTCGTTGATGGTCTCGTTGACGAGCATGTTCGACATGCCGGAGATGACCTGAATTTCCAATTCGGTGCCGGTCATGAGCGCCGCGCCTTTGGCGATGTCCTTGACGCGCTCGAAGAGCGGATCCAACTGGTCGGTGCGCGGCGCGCGGACGCTGTACAAGGATTCGGCGAAATCGGGCACGACGTTCGGGGCGACGCCGCCTTTGGTGATGACGTAATGGACGCGCGCATCGGGGATCATGTGTTCGCGAAGGTAGTTCACGCCCACGTTCATCAATTCGATGGCGTCCAGCGCGCTGCGCCCATTGAACGGGTCCGCCGCTGCGTGCGCGGTCTTGCCGTGAAAGCGGAAGAGGACGCGGTAATTTGCGAGGAAGTTCGTGTACGGCACGGAGTTATATGTATCGGGATGCCAGGTGAGGCAAATATCAACGCCGTCGAAAACCCCCGCTTTTGCCATGAAGGCTTTGCCCGCGCCGCCTTCCTCGGCGGGACAACCGAAATAACGGATCGTCCCCTTGACCGCGCCCGAGTCCATCGCCTGTTTGAGCGCCATCACCGAAGCGATCCCCGCCACACCGAGCATGTTGTGACCGCAGCCATGCCCCGGTGCGCCGTCTTCGAGCGGTTTGCGGTACGGGACGCAGTCCTGGCTCAAACCAGGGAGCGCGTCGTACTCGCCGAGGATGCCGATGACGGGTCCGCCGCCGTTGCTGTAACTGGCGACGAACGCAGTGGGAATCCCCGCCACGCCGCGCTCGATCTTGAAGCCGCCTTCCTCCAGCGCGTCTTCCAGCGTCTTGGCGGACCTGCTTTCCTTGTAGCCCAGTTCGGCGTAGCCCCATATCTCATCGCTCAGCGTGGTGAATATCGAGCGGTTTTCTTCGATCCAATCGGGGATGTTCATGGTGCGCTCCTTGAAGCAGGTTGTTTAGTTCCAGCCGCCGGTCGTGATGCGGTTCTTGATCTCGGACCGCAACGCGGAGAGCATTTCCAAAAAGGTCTCGCGGTTGGACGGGGAAAGTTTGTCGGACTGGTCTTCAAGGCGCGAGAGAAGGGAAACGACCCAGGACAGCCACGTGCGCGGGTTGTTTTGGGACGAAGCGATCTCCTGGACAAGCTGGTCGAGCAATTCGCGGATATCATCTTCCTTGCTCATGGTGAACCTCCTGGTTTGTAATGGATTCTACGAGTCGATTGTAACACCGCGCCGTTACTGGCAGTTCGTCGTCTCGGCGGTGACGTTGATGGAAGATTCGCCGCCCGCATTGAACGCGGCGACAGTGTAGACGTAGGATCCGGGCGTGGAGAGAACGTCGTCGTAGGTGGTGGAGCCGGAGGGCAGGTCGGTGAGCTTCGTCCCGTCGCGGTAGATGCGGAAGCCGTCCTCATTGTCGGATCGGTCCTTCCATGTGAGCGTGATGGTGACCACCCCGGGTGTGCAATTGTATTGATAGCGCAGGTCGCCGGGCGCGGGGATGGAACCGGATGAGGGTGTGCCGACCTTCGTGATGACGCCGGGGATGATGACGTGGTTTCCATCCGGGTCGATAAGTTTGAAGGTGGATTCGTATGTTCCCGGCGCGGAGGGTGTCTCCATTTGGATCGTGACGGTGAGTTCCTCTCCCGGTTGAATTTTATATCCGAACGGCATGACGGGGAACGTGTCGGCTTGTGTGAGCCTTTCGCCGGAGTCGAAGATGAATTCATAGCCGTCGTTCCAGACGCAGGTGCCGTTGTTCCTTAGGATCCAGGACATGACAAAGCCTTTGCCCGGAGCGAGGGGTTTGTCTGCTTCGGTCTTGTCGTAGGTTTTTCCGTCGCGGGTCCAGGTGACGATCTCGGCGCTGTCTTCGCACGGGGTGGATGTGGGCGAAGCCGCCGCCGCGGTGGGACTCGCAAGCGGCTCATCCGCCCCGGCGGTGGGGGATGAGGCGGGACGTGTGAGCACGGCTTCGACCGTCTGCGCAGCGGAGGTGGCCACGGCGGCGGGGTCTTGCGGCGCAGGCGCGCCGAGGTTGCATGAGGATAGTACGAAGGCGAGGACGACCAGGATGAAAGGGGTGATTTTCATTGGACCCTATTCTGTAGGCAGGCTGAGGATGATGGGGATAAGGATGGAGCAGACCAGCCCCAAGCCTGCAAGGATGAACACGATGAACTCATCCATCGCAATATAGGGCGCGGGCAGGTAGAAGACCGCAAACCCCAGGCTGACGACAGCGATGTGCAGCAGAAGTTTGCGGCTCGAGATCGAGGATTGCGTCCAGACGAGGAAATTTTTCCTGCGTTCGAACTGCCTGCCGGCTAGTGTGCCCTCGTTCGAGGTTTCGGTGGAAGGCGACGGCTTGGTGATGTAGGCGATGTATGCCGTGGAGAAAAAGATCGACAACCCGAGAAAGAGGGTCGGCAGGATGCCTCTCAATGGCAGGGGCGTGCTCGTTTCCCCCAGCCCGAAGGACAAGCCCACGACGGCGAGATATGCCGTGCTGATGGCGGCGGCGGCTTTTTGGACGAAATCGGCTTTTGTACCGGGAACGTTGACCTGACCCTTTGCGATCTCGATATAGGCGTTATAGACAGCCTGGTACAGGGTGTACTCGTTCGCGTACCCGGCTTTCTCGCGCTCCAGATTTGCAGTTACATCCGCTTCCTCCGCTTTGATCTGCGCAAGGGACCTTTCCTTCGCAACGTCGATCTCGGCTTGCTGGCGCGCTTTGAATACATCGAGCTCGGCAAGGTAGCGTTGCTTCTTGAGTTCCTTGAGTTCCGGCGCTTCGTTCTTGTTTATGGCTGGCAGGACGGGAGGGGACAGGGTGGGCGACATTTATTTTCTCCCTTTTTTGGTTTTGCGCTTCGCCACTTTCTTCCCGGACCTCGACGCCGCAGGTTTTTTGTATTTGGGTCCCAACATCGGGCGCGGAATGACGCGGTCTGCGGTCGATTCCCCGGTGGAGACCCAGTGCGATTTTCCGTTGCCCAATACGTGGATATAGGGTCTTTTGACCTTCCCGTGTTCGTCCTTTTCCAATTCCGAATACGGAACCTCTTCGTATTCGCCGTAACAAAAAACGGTCTTCTTGCCCATGGCGGTCTCCTTGAATGGCTGATGATCGATACGAAACGCTCACTCACAAGTTTAACGAATATCGCCCAAACGACAAGAGCGACGCATGCTTTCCGTTCCCCGCCCGACCTCCCCGGCGAAGGGAGCGTAACCCGGGGCGGGCGTTCACTTCACAAAGCGGATATCCCTGATGCGCACATGGTGAGCGCCCGTGATGAAATCGGTGCTGACCACCACGCCGAATTCATTCACCGCGTTGAAGTTGACATCGGGATAGTTGCCGAACTCGTAGCGGACGGCGATCTCGCCCGTGTTGTTGTTCGCCACCCGCACGGTGTTGAAGTGACCCGCGATGTCCTTGAAATACAGGTCCACCACATCGCCCGGGTCACGGAAGATGAGCGTGCATTCCACCGCCGTATACGTGGACAGGTTCGCCCCTTCGTTGAACTCGAACGCCAGCCCGGCGTAGCCGTTCATGTCATCCGGCAGCCAATATTCCAGTTTATAGACCGGGACGCCTTCGTCTTCATAGTACAACCAGAAGGCGCTCCAGCCGCCGTCGGGATTGTTATTGCCTGCAAAGGCAAAGACCTGTTGGGGAACCTGCTCGATGGCAAGCGCATTGGGATTGGAATCCGAAGCGGGTTCGTTGATCCAATTATCCGCCAACGGTTCAAGAAATGCGCCGATGGCGATGCCGCCCACGGCAATGAGAGCGGCAAAAATCGTGGCGCGCGGACCAGTGAGCTCCATGGTTTCCTCCTCGCTTCCATGATACTCCCGATTCGCTCCCCTCCAACCCTTCTGATTTAAAACATAATCCCCCTCATTCGGGGGGAGGTTCAAGATTCAACTGCGCGGCAGGCTGAGGTAGACCGTCCCGCTGCGGGAGCTGTAGCCCGCCCAGACGACCCTGCCTGCGACGCGGAATTCGTCCAGCATGATCGAGCGGCCGTCCGCGCCGGTCTGTTCGACGTAGGTGCTTTTGCCGGGCGGCAGGTTGACGACCGCCACTTCACTGTCTTCCGCGACGCCGGTGCGCATGAAGTTTTCCACGACGCGCAGCAGGATGACCCGCTCGGGTGATTCCATGGGTGCTGCTCTCAGGATACCCGCATGACCCGTGACAGGTCCACTTCTGCCTGCTCGGGGGTGATGGACAGGCTGAAACTCCACTCGCCGACCAGGATCTTGCGGACGGCGTTCAGCAGGTTGCGTTCGCGGTCGTTCCAGCCGTGTTTGGAGCGGTCCGCTGTCAGGTCGCGCAGGAGGCGGCACCATGCTTCGACGGTGCCCTCCTTCAGCCGCTCTTGTAACTGCTGGTGGCGCAGGCGGTGATCGGTGGGAAGTTTTTCAGCCGGTTGCGAGAAGACGGCCAGGGCTTTCTTGAAGGCGGATGCGCTGTTCGGCGCGCGCAGGCGGCGCGTGATGTTCTCATCCACCGGCACCCAGATGGTGAGGTCGTGGGTCTGCACCACATAAAAGGTGATATCGGCTCCGTCCATGGCGCGTTCTTCGATCCCCAGCACCTGCCCGAGCCCGTGCGTGTAATGGATGACCCATTCATCGGTCTGAAATTTCATGGTTGACTCCTTTGGCGGATGCAGGGAAAGAAAAACACCAGCCTGTAAATGGACTGGTGTGCGAAGCCCGTCGATTTCTTTGGGTTGCTTCGATTATATCACCATCGACTTTCATTTGTAGATGAAAACGACCGCCAGCACGACGACCACGAGGACGATCATGACCGCCCAATTACAGCCGATGGACGAGTTTAATTCCTGCTTGAGGCTGTCCTTTTGTTTCGTCAATTCGTCGCTGAGGTCGCGCTTGAGTTCGTCGCGCAGGGTAAGGGAAATGGCATGGGCTTCGAGATAAATGTATCCCTTTGTCGTGATGCGGTAACTTCTCTCGCGGTTTTCGAGATAGCCTTCATCCGTCAGGGATTTCAAGGCTTTGGGAATCAGCGGTTTGATCTTGTCTTCCTTCGCCAAATTCTGGATCTCCCCCGCAGGGACGTACAGGTCCTTGTTTGCCCCCACGCTGCGCTCGATGGCTTTCAACAGGTTGAATTGAAAATTGTCCATGCGGTTTTCTCCTTGGCAGGTTTATTTTACTTTACGGATAAACCCCGCCCCGACCTTCTCCCGCAAGTTGACCGTATCCATGCGCCAGCCTGCATCTGATGTTTTGCTGGAATGGCTACAACTCGGCACCATTCAAAAGTTCTTTCAAGGCAAGCAACTCTTCTTTGGACAAGGTGACGCCCTTGCCCATCTTGCCATGGTCCGCGGACCAATCGCGCAGGTCGTATTTCGGTTCGCGGTCGTTCCAGCTGATGAGGTTGAGTTCCTTGCTCCAGCCGGATGCCGATGTCGACAGGATGCCGACGGTCTTGAGTATTTCGTATTTGATCTCGCTCATGATGATTCTCCTCACGTAGTGGATGTGCCTGGGATGTTACCCGGGTATCGCCCCCTCCGCCATTCGCCTTCGGCTCGGCACCTCCCCCAAATGCCTTCGGAATTTTGGGGAGGAGGGTCAACTTCCCTTGAAATTATATTCGTTCCGTGGAACGAATGGAGGAACGAATATGCAACCAGGGTCAGTCCTCCTCGGGGGGGAGGTTCTTAAGCTGGTCGATGATCTGTTCGATGGTGGAGGAGCCGCCGTGGAGAACCTTTTTCATGAGAGATAAACCACGGATGCCATCGGCTGCGTGGCTGACGGCACGCAGGGTGGACTGACATTCTTCAAGGGTTGGATCTGGCAGACCCGAAAATACCCTGAAGGTGGTGTCTATGATGCTCCTGAGCATTTGAATCTCGTCGTCGCCTTCGCCGATGAGGTCAGCCTCAAAGCGTTGGTGAATCTCGGGTTTGAGGGAGTAAAAGCCGTGCCTGTGGGCGTTGCTGTTGCCGGGCTGTGCGCCGCGCTTGCGTTTTGCAGGGGGTACGGGTAGTTCGGTCATTTTAATTCTCCTTTGTTTTGTGTTAAAAGTTGGAGTCCATTTCGATCAGAGGGTCGGGGACCTCCACGGTGAGCGTGGGGGATGAAATAAACCATTCCAAACCGTCGAGTTTGGAGACGAGGGAATCGGCAAGGATGTAGTCGTCGTGGATGAGGGTGCCATCGGGTCCACGAGCGCCGTCGGGGACGCCCCAGCGGAGGTTCTTTTGGGGACCGGGGAGTATTTCCATGACGCAGTTGAGGTATTGAAGATGGACTTCGTCGGTGTGGCAGGCGTCGAGGAAGCGCCCGGTCTCGATGATGTTGAGGAAGCGCCAGCCGATCTCGGATTTTTCCTGGAGGGTGAATTTGACGGGGATGACGCGGGCGGGGAAGTGACGGTCGAGCATGCCCCACAAGCCTTCGCCAACGCCGGTGGCATCGACGACGAAGTAATGGGGATGCCATTCGGCGGCGAGGTTCTTGAGGTGGGTGAAGACTGAGAGGTGGCTTTCGCCTGTCCACGTGCGACGGGCGATGGCGCGGTAGACGGGGTATCGAAGTTCTGCAAGCATGGAAAGGTCAATTTCGACGACGGTGAGGGTGGTGGAGTCGCGCCCGGGGTTGCCAAGCCCGAGGTTGTAGGAGGAGGCGGTTCCGGCGAGTTTGGATTCGTCCTGCCCGGCGACGTCGAGGAGGAAGGCGACCCCGGACCTCAGCCCTGACCTCACCCCCGGCCCCTCTCCCAAGGGGAGAGGGGAGTCGGACCTCACCCCTGACCCCTCTCCTGGGAGGAGAGGGGAGGTGGAGGGTGTCATGAGGAGGAGGCGGGCAGGGGGGAACATGCCGGATTGGGCTTCGATGGTTTCGCCGAAGTATTGGGTGCGGATGTGGGGATGGTTGCGCCCCTGTTCGGCAATCTTGCGCTCGAGGTGCCGTTTGTAGGCGGGGACCTGGAGGCAGACGTCATCGGCGGTGTAGTGGAAGACGCGTTTGATGCCATCGGCTTTTTCAGCCTGCAATGCAACGCGGCGTTCGCGTTCGAGGAGGGTGGAGGCGGTCCAGGCGGTGCCGAAGAAGATGCGGGTGGCATTGGTGGAGGCGGTCATGGGGTCGAAGTCTTTGTCGAATTTGTCGGGGGAGACATCCTGAGCTTCGTCGACGGAGAGGAGGAGGTCGGCAGTGGCGCCAACGACCTTGGCTGAGGTCTCGCCGGAGTAGAAGAGGAGGCGGGTATTTTTGAGAGAGTAGATGCGCCCCTGGGAGGACCTCCAGATGCCGCGAGAGCCGACACAGGCATCGAGGGAGCGGCGGACGCGATCCATGTTGTTGAGGGTCTGGGGGTTGAAGGTGGGGGAGACGGCGACGATGTTCCCGCCATGTTGCGCATAGCGAAAGAGGAGCCAGGCGAAGAGGTGCGCCTGTAGCTCGTTCTTGCCAGACTGGCGGGGGAGGATGACGACGAAGGTGAGCCCGCGACGGTTGATGACGGAGTCTTTGACGGCGCGGGCGATCTCGCGCTGGTAGGGGCGGAGGGCGATGCCGCAGGCGCGCGCCCAGTTGGTGACGCTTAAGCGTATGGTGGAGCGGAGGAGGGAGGTTAGTTCCATATTTCAGGTTGCAGGTTGCAGGCGGCAAGCGGCGGGGTGCCTGTGAGAAAAACACACCGCACGACAACTTAGGGATTCATTAACATTCAGACCTCTTAATAACAAAAAAGGAGTTCCATCCTGCGCTAAAACAGGGTGTCTACTCCTTTAAGACGCTAGACGACCTGCTTTTTTTAAGCCATTGTCGTCGAGTCGCAATTATTTTAGAACAAAAGGGCTAGAAATGCAAGGGGGAAATGTTGAGTTTAAGGAGGTTGCGTGTAGTCAAAATTGTGAAAGCCATCCGCCATCCATTTGGATCGATGGGAAGAACCACCCTTAACCGCTCTGTCCCTCACTGCCTTGCAATGACCCGTTTCTCAGTGATAAACCAAGCCCCATTAATTTCATCAATGTTATATCTCATTGTGAAATACCCATCGTCGTCCTTGTCCTTCTGTCCATTGCAATATAAATCCATATCCCAATTCTTTCTAACATCCACTATAAGGGATCGGGTACCAACTGCTTCAAAGTAAATTATCTTCGGCGTCATCAACTCATATATTTCCCAATAACAATTATTGGATTTGAGAAAATCAACAGTATCGAGCTGTTCTTCCAATGCGGCTCCGCTTAGAACAGAGGATAGTTCACCAGTATCCCAATACCGATCTGCATAATAATGAGCCACATCCCATCGTTCCACCAGAGATCGAACGTCCTCTTGTAAATCACTGTATTCCGGCGCGGATTCGACCGGCTCAACTGCGACGATAATACTTTTGTCCACCGACTTGATTTCTCTAACCCACTGGTCATTATCGAATGTTACGCTGAACGGTTGACCGATTATATATTTCTCCCGCCAGATTTCACCAGACGGGTCTTCCCAAAGAATGAATAATGCGGGCTCATCCCTTTGCGCCTCATATAAGACCTTTTCAAACCCTGCTGTCCAGCCTACTCCAACCGGGCCAAGGGTTGATAAAGAAAAATCCCCGCCGAGGACCACGTCTCCATCGGAATCCATTGTGACCTGAATGGATAATTCGACAACATCGAGGTCGATTTCCAATTGCGGACCCGTTTCATAAGTGGCAGGAGGAGTCCCGCAGCCACTTAATCCAAAGGTAAAAATCAATAACAAATTGAATACCCAACTTCTTTTCATAACATAGCTCCCTTGAATGCCCCTCCCTCCCGCCTCGCTTTGCTGCGGGGACTTCCTGCGGGCGCAGCATCGGCGGACGGCATCAGCGCGGGCAACTCCCTCAACACATTGACCATCCTCGTCATTTTGCAAGCCTCTTCGCTGCGTCTTTAGGTAATAGAATCCTTTTCATGCGCATTTTAGAGCTATTTGCTGTCACTATTCCAAATGCCGCAATCACAAGTCCTTCCAATTCGCTTATGTGGTCCGTGTCAGAAAGAATAAACGCAGAGAAGTGTGTCCAGAGGTGATAATGTTTAGCGTTTTGATTTGTAGCATGATTGCGAATTCGATACCAAAGGTTTTTTGCCTGACCTACGTAATAAGGTTGCCCGTTATGGTACAAGATATATATACCAGGTTTTTGCCTCAACTCTTTTCGAACACTTTCTAAATGCTTGTTTTTATCTTTTAGACTATATACTTCGCGAGGCCACATTCGAATATAAGCTTGTATCATTGGTTTTCTTGTTTTCATAGTTCACCTTTGAAAGTCTTATCAAGAATACTCGTCATCAGCGTCCACCCAAAGAGCGGGCGCGACTCCTTCCCACTGTTGACCTTCGCCACAATCATGTGCGTCATTTCTTTGGACATTCCTTTTTCGATCCCAATGCTTGACCTCAATAACCTTGCCTAGCGGATGTGCGAGAATTGCTGCAAAGAATTCTCGTTTAATATTTGCCACAAGGGTAGGCGCAGAATATATTTCAACCTTTTTGCCTCTCCCGAGGGAAAATTAATGTGAAAGTCTTTCTGCTGTATTAATTGCCTCAACAATATGTTTCTTGTTTTGATTCAGGTCGTTTAGGGTCAAGTACAATCTTGCAAAGGAAGGGTTAGTGCCATTTTTGCAATCCAATCCCTCACTTGCTAATTTTCTGACAACTTCATCCCTGTCTTTGTAAAGTTTTAGCCGGACTCGTATAGAGGCAGATTTTTTAGGGTAGAGCCAGATGAAATTCTTCCCAATAGTTTCGATGGATATATGATTATTGTTGTAATGAACCACCGGTTGCGAGATTGTGGCGATAATCTCTATCAGAATATCAACTATTTTCATCGCTCCTGGATCGGCACGCCCTTCCCAGTCGCGCCGAGAACTAGCCTCAGTTTCATCGGTATCCTGATCTTCATCAGTATCCATTATTTCAAATTCATTTTGAGCTTTCTGCCATTGTGGAATTTGATCGTCGGTTAGAAAATCAAGTTTAAGTAATCTTAGTTTGGTGTATTCATCGCCAAGGCGGATTGCCCAGCGCTCTTCCATGAATTCCAGCAATGCCAGCCCGCGTTCTCGAATGGATTCAAATGTCCAATCCTGATACTGCTCAGCGACTCGATTCTCAGAATAAGATCCGTTGAAGTATCCATGTGAGACTTCCCGATTTGCACGCTTTTCTGAGTAGCAATGATTTTGGAGGCTGGAATTTTTTGGCTGTGATAAAGCTAATAGATTGCCCAGCGAGTTGGTCAAAGCATTAAGTTGGTCTTTTTCAAAAAAACCAAAATTATCCCTCCAGCATTTGTCAGTAGGTGATTGGGGAAGGATATGCTCAATGGTAACCATATCCTTCTGTGTAATGAACTGGTCCCACGAAATTTTCTGCGTCTTATTTTTAGACTGGTTAAACAGGTGTTGTTCATATTCATATAAAAAGTAACGAATACCGCTCCAGCTGTAGTACCCACTTCCGTATTTGAATTTGGTTTCAATAAAATCAAAGAAGGAGTTTATTCTAAAGGAGCCATTTTCATTGAAGGCGAAGGCAAGGCGCGTATTTAGGGCGTTGATAATCTCGTCTGTTGTTTTGCTGCCGTAATACAACTCCCGGCTTGCGTTATAAAATTCACTGCTGCGATAATTGCTACGCGTTTGTGAAAGTCTGAAGCCGATGAAGATAAATCGCTCGATGGCTTTGAAGAGATCAATTCGTTGACCAGATGTAACCTCTTTATTCATGAACGAACTGACAACAAGCGGGCGAAAATAACTTATCCCGATCCGGTTGAGACGGTCAACCCAATTTTGCTCCTCGGTACTCCAATTCGTGATTGAAAGAGGATTAAAAGAGTTGTACCAGTGTTCAGAGGTTTTTTGAATGCTTGCCGCGAAGTCTGATACCTCCTGGATTTTTAGTTTTGACTCGGCTTGCATTTCCGCTTCTTCTAACTCGTCGTTTTCGAGTCCAGCTTCATCCTCTTCATCCCTGATTTCCGCTACTTCCTGGATACCAGTAAAAATCGGTACCCGCTCAAGCACCTTCTTTGGAGAAAACTGCTCATCGAGCAGGAAGTTGATATAGTCGCCCCCTGTGTTGCGGCTGTATTTAAAAAACATGATCCAATGCGCTCTTAAGAAGTCGTCATCGTTTAATGGATTTAATTTGTTCTTGCCTAGTTGATAGTATATTTCCTTCCAGGCATCATTAATGCGTTTGCGAAGTTCTGCTTTTTCCGGTATATCCTCGCGGTATAGCGTGGTCAAGTAAATTAAGCGGTTTTTGAGCAATTCGAGATCGCTCAATTTCTTGCCGCGATTGTTCATCGTTTCAAATGCTACAAAAACGTCAACGTCATTTTGAAGAATGTATTCATTGAAGAGCAGGTGCCTGGTGACTTTCTGAAAAATATTTTCCAGCGCCGCCAACCGCTGATCTTCGGCAATTGCGATTAAATTTTCTTTGAAAAACGCCTTTGCGTTTTCCAGATTGTGGGTGTAAAGAGTTTCTTGATTTAGTGCGCTGGATGATTCTTCGTTGAAAATCCTCGTTTTGAGAAACTCATAACTGGGGTTATCTTTTTCATACCCAAAGATATACGATCGAACGATGCTGTTGCTGCGCTTGATGAAGATGAAATCTTTGCGAATATCACTGATTTTCATATCGCAAATTTCAAAATCATCCTTGTTTTGGAAGTTATTCTGAGAGAGGTTTTGGGCCGTTTCAAGGATCGCCTGGATCAAGATCACACAGGTAGTGAGTCGCTGTTGGCCATCAACAACGAGATAGGGAGTGTAACCTCGATTTTCAATGATCCATCTATCCGACTCCCATTGCTCCCACTTTTCCTTAGGGGTCTCTTCAAGAGAAAGAACACCTGTGTAGTGATTTCTTCCATCTTCCAAAGAAATAAGATCTTCCCAAAAATCTGTTAGTTGCCTCTTTTGCCAGGCGTACCCGCGTTGATAATCCGGAATGCGGAATATTTTCTTCTTGAAGATTGTATCGATATTCGTAAGTTGTTGCATGAAATCCTCCAGTTATTAGGATCGCCAACTGTGCAATTCATTATTTATCCAATGGACATCAGCCAATCGCGCAACTCTGCGAGCAAAACAAATCCCTCTCCCGTCTCCCCCAAGGGGAGAAGTCTAATCCTTGCGCAACAGACTCCCCTCTCCTGAAGGAGAGGGGACGGGGGTGAGATCCCTACCCAGCCCTCACAAACCGCACCCATTTCTCCCGCAAGTTGACCGTCTCCACGCGCCAGCCTGCATTTAACCATGCTTCTGCTTCGACATGACTTCCTCTAGAGTTTGCCCACCATGCCTGATATTTATAAGCGGAAGGCGGGAGTGTGTTTCCAATGATTCTTTCCACTTGTTCGAAAGAAAGAGTTACCTCGTTCTGGCTTGGTGGAAGATCGCGAAGAAAATGTTCAAGTTTCAAATATTTATCTGTCATACTCTTACTCCTTAAACGGTTTGAACCAAACAGGCTGCGGCTGGGACTTGGGCTTGACCAACTTTTTCAATCGCTTTGGTTTCGCCAATATCCAGTGATATTCGCCGGACTTTTCCTTGCAATCGACGATCTCGACTGTTCCTACCAACACTCCGGCAGGAAAAGTGCCGGGCTCGACTTTCATTTTCTTATAAATATCCACTCTTGGTTTTTTGCTGGCATAGATATACACCCTGCCCCGTATGTTCGTATTCCTGCTTCGGTACTCGATTTTCTTCGTTCCGCGCATGATTTGCTCGGCAAGAGGTTGGCGGACACTGAGAGCACGATTTTGAATTTCTTTGGTCATCTTTACTCCTCTGTTTTTTCATCCAAATCAGGACCGACCTTGCCATTCGGGTAAAAGAGATGACTTGTCTTTTTGACCCAGCCTAATTGTTCAAGTGCTTTGGCTACATTTTCACGCATGACCCATAACCATTCTTTAGTGGAATAGTTATTGGGCGGAATCATTAATACCAGGGTTATTACACCTAGTTTTCCCAAGCCCAAAGCTTCTGAAACCATTGAGCCTAAAATGCCATATTGCATGTTTGCAGCGCCATGACTATTGAATTCCACTGAAATTGCTAAATCGGTTGCTGTCGTCACGTGACAATCTGAATTGTAATGTTCGATGAGCATTTGCTTCTGTTTTTCAGTCATCTTGCTTTCAATCTTTTGGAATGCAGCAAGATACTCTTTCACAGAAGGAACATTTTCTGGCGTTTGCTTTCGCATACCACTCCTTTTTGATTATTCCCTATTCCAACGGCATTGATCGATATTTTTATAAGAACATATTAATAGTTGCTCCAATGCCCGAACTAAATCTGTATCGATAATATATGAGGCGTATTCAACCCTCTGTAATCCCAATTCAAGGAAATCAAATTGAAATAACTTAAGCGTTATATCTCGGATAGCGAGACCTTCATTTATTCTCTCAAACACCATTAAGTTCGTATTTTTCTGACCAGTCTCTTTTGTTCGATGATTTTGCAGGTAATTATGAACACGCCCGGCTAAATTGGATTTGTGATTGCCATGTTTATAGTCTTTTGAAAATGACCCAATATAAAAGATTTCATCCGCATGCCCCCAGGAATAACAGCCAAAGCGTACCGTAACATTACCAGCCGCATTGACAAGGTCATGGTAAAGACCATGACGACCTTTTTGCAAGGAAGTACCTTTTGGAATGTTGTAAACAACTTCCCAATGCGGATTAAAAACCTTTAGACTAATTTCCATTTTTATTCAATATCAATTCCCATTTGCCGGAAAGCTTCTTTGACTTTGTCCTCGTACTCCTGTTCAGTCATTTGACCTCTGTCTAGATGAAGGCTGATATCCATGTGTTCATACTTACTTTGGAGATAGTTCAATACGCCCATGAGATTGGCGACTTTTCCCTTTGGCACAGTGAAATTGAAAGACAACTGTTTCAAACCTTTATCTGGCAAGCCTGTTGATGTAGATGCTCCACCAGCATTTGGTAAAACAGGAGATGGTTCACTAATTCCTCCTGAGGAAGCACTGCCACTGGGTGTAAATGTAGTTTGTGTCTCTCGTTCTTTGATTTGTGCTAGGCAGATTTCCGCTTTGATAAGTGCTTCATTGTCTGTAAAAGCGACAGTTAACTCTTGTTTATAGTACTGACAAATTGGCTTGTCGTCTTTGACTTCACCCAAGCCAAATAAACCTTGCCGTACTCCCTCTGCAATACCAGTATCCCAGGCTTGTTGGCTGGTTGCACGTGCTTCACCGGGCGTCTTCAAACTGGACTGATACAACTGTGTCGTAGAAACAAAATCACGGTCTTTCAAGAACTTTTCGCGGATAACCAAAGGCGCAATCTTTTCAAGGATTTCACCATCGGAACGTAAACGTTCATAAACTTCTTGATCGATGTACCCAGAATATCCAGACGTCGGGACACCAAGGTCGCTATCCTTGATGCCATTCTTGGCTGGCAAATAGACTTGCCTATAAAGTCTGCGCAAGCCTTCTGCTAAATCGCTTTCCAATCGTTTCTGATTAGTTTTGATTTCACTCATCTGATCGGCAGTGAGTTTTAGCGTGATGTCACTTTGTAATGCCTGATACGCCAGAAAACGACGAACCGTATTCCCAAACGCCACTCTTTCGCTTGGCATGGGGACAAGGAAGAAAACTGTATTGCGGTTAACGCGCGGCGAACCGCCTTTTTCTTCCAAAATAGTTTTGATAGCTGCTGGATTATTTTCCGATAGCACAACCAATTTCAAATCGGGAATATCAGGAATATCTGCGCTTTCAGATCGCCAGATATAAGTTTTGAACTTATCTGTGCGGACATTTTCACGCAACAGCCTTTCTTCAAGAGCTTTGACTTCTGTTTCTTGCACATTATCCATTTTGACCAGAAGCAAGTGATTTAGGTTCGCTTGATTGCTGAAGAAATACTTGCTGGACTGATTTTGAATGTAGAACAATCGTCCTTTAAGTTCCTCAACGGCTTCCGCTACTGTTGCGGAGGGGTTCTCTGTGGTGGTCGCATTACGCTTGATCTCAGTAAGAGTAGCACCCCGTTCTACACCACCCGAGAAGGAATACATAAAGACAGTGGTAGCGACACGTTCACCCAGTTTTAGCCCTTGATAGGCTTTGCCCAAATTGGTGTTTACCTTTTGCGCGCCAGCTTCGGCGCTTGTTATATCTGCTGCTACGACGCTGTCGAACTCGGCACCGATGTGTTTGAGCAATTCACGGCGGATTTCTTGATTTGATAGGTCAAAGTTCGCCAACGTGATGTAGGGCGCAGACATATCCTTTAGGTTGTGAATAACTAATGCCAGCAAGCGCAATGCGCCGCGTGTACGTTGAAACGTGGAATAACTTCCCCAGCGGTGATACAGAATTTCGACCACATCCGGCAAAAATGGGTAGGAGGCTTCGAATTGAGCGCGATATTCAGAGGCTTCAACACCTGAAGGCAGAAGAGATTCGTGAGTGGCGTATTCGACGAATTGATTGATAACTTTGCTGGCTTTCTTCTGATCGATCTTAGAGAACAAGCGCAAACGGATGACGCTTGTAATTTCGTGTTCCTGCACCGGCGTATAGATCTTCTCAACGCGACCTGAAACCTGTTGCAGGCTTTGCAGGAATTGTTGTGCCTTGGCAGATTGCATATTGGGCATATTGCTAGAGGGTAATGTGACCACTAGAACGATATTGTTCAACATACTAACCGTCTCGGTCAGTTCTTGCATGAAGGCAATGGTTTGTTCTGCAAGAGTACTTTCACCAACCGTCACGCCAAGCGCTTTGGTGATGTATTCCAGAACCTCATCCATCAAAATCAATACGGGACCAGCATTGATGAGCATCTCGCGAAGTTCATCGGTGCGCCCTGGCGCTACCATGTCTTTGAAGTTCTTTTTCTTGCCTGTCAGTTGTTCTTCGAGCATTCCCCACAGCGTTTCCTTCGCGGACATGGTCGTCCCGACCATCACCACAGGCTTCGCGCCCCATTCTTTCGCCTTGTGATACATGGCGATGAGGGTGTGCGTTTTACCGCCGCCAAACGGAGTTTGAATCTGCAAGACGGGGTCACCGCCCTTGCCTTTGAGTCGCTTTTCAACCACGTCCAACAGGGTTTTGAGACCTTCGGTTTCGTAGGTCTTTTGGAAGAACAGATCAGGGTTGCGGTATTCTTCGACCCCGCGACCTTTGAACACTTCCCAAAGGTCGGCGGCAAAGACATCCATTGTCAATTTGCCTTGCAGAATATCGTCATGTGGGATTGCGATGGTGTGAAATGCGCCAATCATAAAATTTGATTCTCCTTCATGAGATGAGGAAGCCTTTTTTCTTTTGTTGACTTCCCCCCAATGCGACTTGATATATTCCATTGTATCCTTCGCGTCCAAATCTCGGGTCACGGTTTGAACGCGGACGTAAAGTTCCTTACCTTTTTCGCCTTTTAGGAAGACAGGTTCGGACGACGGCTGGACTTCAACGACATAGACCGTTTTCCCTTCGATGTTCTCGAAGCGAGCCTTGAACATCGGTGGCGTTGCGTATGCAGCGCCCAACTGTTCAACCAGCAGCGTGGAGATTAATTGCTCAAAGCGGTCACGCGATTTCCCGACCAGTTCAAGATCTGCTTCCAAGCCATAAATACTGCCATCGTCCTCAACGCCAATCAGGAGCGTTCCGCCTTCCGAATTGAGGAATGCCGCGATGGTTTTCAGAACCATCTTTCGCAGAGACTCGCTTTTTACGCCCTGCCTAATATCCCACTGCAAGGTGCTTTTGAATTCGAGACGATTGCCTTCGCCTTGTTTGATAAGTTCTCTAAGGGTCATTTTGAATCTCCTAGCTTACTATTGTGCGGAGCGGCGATGTTGCGAACAACTAATCATGCTTTTTTATCCGATTTGACGCTTTTATCAAGGAGTTGCGAAATGATTGTGTCAGTTATTTTATTTTTCGTGAATATCCCAAGGAATTTGCCGTTAGTGTCAGTTACAGGAATTCCTGGCACATCGTATTTGGTTAATGTCCAAAACACAAATTTGACATCAGTTTTATCTTCTACATGGACATGTAAAGCCCCTAATCGTTCCAAATCGTCACTGGCGACCTTTTCCTTTTTATAAGGCTTAGACCATTGCTCTTCAATCAATGTGCGTACATGTGTAACCGTTGAGCGCTCTCTTAACATCCTTGCAAGCGGAAAACTTTTTACATTGGTGATTTTTCTTTTTGCAAGATCATTTTCCATATCTTCAACTAATTGCTCAAGTTCGGATTTTGGGAACTTGGTAATAAATCTTTTTGCGGTTGTAAACCCTAAGTATTTTCCAGATTCGTCAACAAAAACAACATATTCCAAGAATGCCCGGCGTGATAGCACGTGGATGTATTGCCGTAGCGGTATAAAACCTACTCGTTTCCCTGCTTTGTCTAATGCTACAAGCAATATCTTCGATTTCGTGATCTGCTCAAGATCGTAGTTGATGATCTTATATAGTTCTTGAATCCCTCCTTTCTTTTGGGTTGCAAGAACTTCAGGATGAACCTCGAGCTTCTCGAGTAGATTTGCGGAGACTGGCTTGTCAAACTCGAACTCCATTCCTGCTATGCTTGCCTTGGAAACATTTCCTGCAAGTAAAAACGCCAACACAATTAGCAATGGAATTGCAGATATCAGGACAAGTATCCATTCGTTCTCAATTTTCCTGCCTGTCCACAAAGGAAAACATCTAACCAGAACAAACAACAAGCCATAGAAGGCAATACCGCTGAATATCGCGCTGAAAATTATCCAGCCGCTTACTCTTCGTTGATTATTCATCACAACAATCTCCCTTGACTTTCACTCTTCTCCACTTCCTCCTGGACACGATCCCTCCCCGCCAGGAACCCATCGAGCAACTTCTTTTCCTTGCTCTCCAGCGGAAGTGTCTCGGAGATCGCCTGTGCCACACGATAGAAAGCCTCACTCTTGCCGAAGCCACGGTCGGACAGCGCCTTGACCATCTCGCTGCGTTGACCTTTCTCCCAGAGCAGCAATGCCTTGTGCATCACGTCGATCATGTCGCGCGGATCGTCCAGGTCGTCCAGTTTGCGCCCTTGCGGACCCAACATGCGGACAAATTCCTTCTCCTTCTTGATGAAGCCGTTCTTGCTGAATTGCAGACTCAGGTCGAGACCGCACGAATGCGCCAGTTTATTGGCTTCATCAAAGGGGACAAGTGCTTCGCCGTAGTTCCAGCGCCAGAGGACGTAGAACCTTGCCATCGGCGTGATCTCTGCCGCAAAGCCGTTGTGCAAGATTTGCTTGACGGCGTAATTCGTCGCAATCGAGCGGACATCTTCCAGCAGGCGGTCAGCGCGGACGATGTTGCCTTCATAATCCATCACCTGCGCATACTTGCCAAAGACCTCGATGGCGGAACCAATGGCGGCAATGAAGAAATCTCCGCCGCCAATGCCTTCTTCCCACAGGCGATGAAGTTTGGCGTCTAAATGTTGCTGCAATTCATTGCGAACGTCATTATAGAAACCTGTTGGGTTTCGCGGCATTTTTCGTGCAACAATGTAAATTGACGACGCAAGTGCTGCGGTTTCTTGTGAATTGACTCTGCCTTCCCTTTCGGTGTCAAGAGGCCATGCTTCAGTAACAACAAGATTTGAATCCAGTAAAGAGTCTACAAGAACTTCCCATCCCTTTGTTGATTTATGTGCATAAACAATAACAGCAATGCCATTGGGCTTTAAGACTCGATAAGTTTCTTGAAATGCTTTTTTCAGCATTTCATCAAAGAATTGTGTCGCTTTTTCCTGCCCACCTTGGCGGATAGCATTAGCAACAATTTCACCTTGTTTTGGAACAAGGGGTGTAGAAAACAACTCAGGGTAAAGAAAACCAATTGACCTTTTTAGCCAAACATAGAAAAAGTCGGATAATTCTGCATAATTTATATTATCGTAATATGGCGGATCAGTTAGTATTGCATCGAAATAGTTTTCTTCATACGGAAGAGAAACAGCCGAACTTTGCGTAGAGATTACAGGCTTATTTGATGTCAAACTAGCGTGGGCAATCCAATCATTATTTTTTTCAATTGCTGTTTCCCATCCAGCGGCTTCAGGATTAAAAGGGTTTGCTTCGGCATAATCCCAAACCATTGGCAAAGCCTGTCGTGCAAACGTTCCTTTTACTCCACGACCACCAGTGTAATTCCAGAGGCATAACGTCGAGCCAAAATCTGCAAGTCTATCAATTCCAAATGCTAAGTAAGTAGCAACTGCTTTGAAAAACTCCGGGTTTTGATTGTCAATTTGATGTACTGCTATCTGCCGAACTTTTTCAATAAAAGTTATCAACGACAATTTCTGTCTTGAATTAAACAGTTCTTCCCATCTTGTATAACCATACCCTCTACCAGCAACAGTATTGGGATCTTTAGTGTTCATCGGCTCATCAGGAATAGGGTCCATTCCCCATTCAGGCATCAGTTTTTCACGCTTTTGTTTAAGAACCTGCTCTGCTTTGTGGAAAATATCAATATCTTTGTTTGTTGCAATTCTATAGATCTTTCCTTTAGTTTTCCGCTTTATCAACGCCACAGCAATCAGACGCTGACCTGATTTTTTATCTTGAAACAGTTTTCGAGTGGTTTCTCCGTCAACAACTGCACCGCAGTGCAGGCATGTTGCTACGGCGCGATTGACCGTCCCGTTTTCAGGGTTGAAATCTTTTGGCATTTTGTCATAGTCGTCACCTACAACACGAAACTTTAAATCGCCTTTGACAACTTCTGGATAAAGTGCAATGTTGCGGGTACCTTTTGCAAGCCAAAAGCCACGCATGAGTGGTATTTCTTTTCCACAAGACGGGTTTTGACATGGAATTGTTCTTGCCCAAATATAGCCGACGGGAAGACTGCCATCAGGATCAGAAGGATAAAATTCTTCTAATTCTTTATATGCTTCCTCCAAGACATGTTTTCCCCAATACCGCACCGCGTTCAGGAGTGGATTAAAGTCTGTTGATTCCGAACCAATTGTCGGGTCGAAAAGAGCGGGTTGTTCCTCCTGCTTCTTCTTTCCCTTTCCTTTTTCCCCTCTCTTCTCGGGGGAGGGGCTAGGAGTGAGGTCAGGTTTCGCCCAATCAGGCATTCCCTCAAACGGACGCCCAAATTTCTGCGGGTATTCCATTGTGGCTTTCTCGACTAGCACCGCCACGGGGTTGTAATCGTTGGCGTAGGATTCGCACCCCAGGCGCAATGCCTCCAACGGGTACGAACCGCCGCCCGAGAACGGGTCGAGCACTTTGGGCGGCACGCCGCCGTTCGCTTCCAATATCTCTCGGCGGGCGCGTTCCAGCAGGCTCTGGTTGTTCGAGTTCTCCCACTGGCTCAACTGGACAATGAAATCGCGCTTCTTCTGCCATTCTTCGGCGTCTTTGGGCGCGGGCGTCAGCGCGGCATAGGCAGTGGCGCGGCTGGCGGCAAGCGGACGGCGCGCCCACCAGATGTGCAACGTGCTGATATGTCCTTGACGGATATTCTTCTCGTACGCAGACGCTTCGCCCACCTCTTTGACGGGGAAAGATTCTTCGATAAAGCGACGGAAATCACGCGCCTCATTCTGACCTTTAGCCTGCTTGCCGTTGCTCATGCACGTTCTCCCTTTGACTGAATCTCGCTTGCCGATACCATATAACGGACTTCCACCTGCTCTTCGGGCTTCAACAACGCCGCAGGGTTTTGCACCTTGTACAACAGGGGCGTTTTGGACGCGTTCAACACCGCGTACAGATAATACTCATCGCCAAACCGCTTCGCCTTGAACCATTCGTTCTGAGTCAGTGCCACCGCGCCGATCTCCGCTCTGGCTTTCACTTCGATGTAGCGCTTATGCCCATCGGGCGAAGTCGAGCGCACATCGAAGCCCAAATTCTCCTTCGACACATCCTCAGGCGTCCAGCCCTGTTCGCGTTCATGCTGCATGGTCATATCCATTCCAATTTTCTCGATGTCTGCGTCATTCACCATTGTCGCATCAATTTCAGGCACAATTCTTGCCATCCCAATAAAGCGCGGCGACCCAATCGATAAACTACGTTCCTGTTGTAAGCCTGTTCGTAATTCCTGCAAAGCGTGCTCATAACTGGCTTTCTGATCTTCCTTCGGTTTGATGAAACGCTCTACATTCTCGCCCATGTCGCGTCTGCTGTACAAACCAATCAAATCGCCATCCAGTTTCAGAATCAAATGCTCCAACGAGCGTACCCCATACTTTTCCTTGATCGCCGCCTGCCGTTCACGTTCTGTCAGCAAAGTAGCTTTATATTTCTCCAACTCAGGCAATAACACGCTAAAGGCTTTTTTCTTGAGCGCTTCGACATCCACATTTTCTTCATTATCGCCGCCCTCTTTTAGATCCCAAAGGACGGCCGGGTTGACGGCAGCGATTTCACCAGAGTTTATATCATTGAACAGGGCAAATAAACGTGTGCCTGTGACATGCCCGCGCCCGTCTAAAATCTCACCCTGATAAAACAATAGAATGCCATCCATCTTGCCATCGGGATCAGTAAAAACCGCGCCTTGCGAAAGTGTATCCGCCAGATTGCGTTCCACCCAGATCATCAAGGCTTCGAACAGCGGGTCTCCAAATGAGATGAATTCCGCCTGCGAAATCCGCATGGCAGATTCCTTGTCAAACGTTGCCAGCGGGTAACGCCGCTGCAGGCTTCCGAACTGCCGTCGGAACGTTTCCTCCTCCGCGATATTCTTCAACTGAAAGGGGACCGAGTCAATGCTCAGGAACGAGCCGGGCGGGAATTCCTTCATACTCTTTTTCGTCCATTTGCCTTCCAGGACCTCGAACGCCCGTTTGAAGAACGCTTCGGTATATTCGGGAATCAAGCGATACTCACGCGCCTGGTCTGCCTTTTCCTTGATGCGCGTGTAATCAATGTAGCGCGTGGCAAGGCTCTCGCCAAGGTTATCCCGTACGCGCTGGATGTATTCCCTGTCAACGGTGATGTTGATCTCTTTCAATATCTCATCCATATTGCGCGCGCCCGCCGCCGCTTCCACCATGATCTGAGCCAGTCCCTTACCTTGCACAATATCGCCCAACACATCAAAGACTTTATCCGAACCAAGCGCTTCCTTGATTTCGGTGATCTTGTCGAACAAGGCTTTCATCACGCGCCCTTCACGCGTATCTTCAGCAACCAGATTGAAAATGAAAACTTCGCGTGTCTGCCCGTAGCGGTGGATACGCCCCATGCGCTGTTCAAGTCGGTTTGGGTTCCACGGCAGGTCATAGTTGATCATCAGGTTGCAGAATTGCAGGTTAATACCTTCGCCCGCCGCTTCGGTGGCGATCATCACCTGTGCTTCGTTCTTGAACGTCCGCTCGGCATTGATACGTTCTTCCAATCGCATCCCGCCGTGAATGGTGCAAACCGTGTAGCCCCATTTTTCTTTGATGTGCTTTTCAAGGTGGGTGAGTGTATCGCGCGATTCGGTGAAAATCAAAATCTTCGCGCCAGGGTGTTGCTGGTCAAGTCTTGTCAATGAATCTTTGAAATGCCGTAACTTGGCTTCGCTCTCCGAGTCTACAATGGCTTTCGCCTTGCGAATTAAATCCTTGAGCGTTTCGATCTCTGCCCGCAGTTCATCCTGATTTTCTGCCACACTGAGCGTCTCCCAAACTTCTTCCTGGGCCCAGCGGGTCTGCTCGTCTTCATCTTCTTCATCGTCGTTCGGGTTGTAGGCTGTGTACCCGTTACGGTTGTTCTGCGTGGCACCTTCCAGTAATTCATCCAAACGCTTCTTTCTGCGTTCCAATGATTTCAACAGCGCAAATGTGCTTGATGCAAGACGTCTTTGCAAGATGACCAATGCAAAGGCGATGTTGCGACGCTTATCCTGTTTGGTCAACGCCTTGTTATATTGCTCGTTCACGTACTTCGAGAGAGCGTTGTATAAGTCAACTTCCTTCGGGCTTTCAATTCCCAACCTGAACGCCACCGTATCCACGTAGCGGGGCAGGAATAATGGCTTGCCTTCAAAGTCTTTCAGATCTTCCTTTACTCTGCGAATGAACAGCGGGTTTTCCTGGTTGCGAATGGACTCAGCCACCATGTCTGTGGTCGCAAAGAATCCAGGTTCCAACAAATCCAAAAACAGTCTAAAATTCTCGGGGTCGCCGCGGTGGGGAGTAGCGGTCAGGAATAATAAATTCGTGCTGATGTCCGAAAGCACTTCGCCCAGCTTGTAACGTCCCGTCTTATCCAACTTCTCCCCATATCGATACGCAGACATCTTGTGTGCTTCGTCCACGATGATCAAGTCAAAGCGGGAAGAAGCCAGAGTTGCCGCCACATCGTCCTGCTTGGCAAAGTCAATCGAAGCAATCAACTGGTTTTCACGTGTCCAAATATTTTGCCCATAGGAAGCATCCATCAGTGCACGTCCGACGGTGACGAAATGTTCTTCGAACCGCTCGTGCATTTCGCGTGCCCATTGCGGTTTCAAGTGTCCTGGTGCAATAATCAACACACGTTTGACCAGATTGCGAAGTTTCAACTCCTTGATGATCAATCCCGCCATAATGGTCTTGCCTGCCCCAGGGTCATCTGCAATCAAAAATCGGATGCGTGGCAACTGCAACACAAACCCATACACCGCTTCGATCTGATGGGGAAGCGGGTCAACCTTGCATGTATTCATCGCCAACAGCGGGTCATATAGCGAAGCATACCGATACCGTTTGGCTTCGACTGAAAGAAATACACTGCGCGGTTCCGCACGAAATAATTCGACTGCATTTTCTTGCATCGCTTGCAAGTCAACTGCCTTGATCAATCCATCCCAATACTGTCGTGAGTTTACAAGCGTCCCAGCCAAACGGACATAATCCCCTTGTTCTTCAAGGAGAATAACTTCTATCGGTTCGGGCCACTGTGAGCCGCGCAAGATACTTCCACGTTTTATATTCGTCATGAAGTTTCCTTGCGAGGGTTCTCCCCGCATATTCTCCAATTCTACCCGACCCGTCCCAAAATAATCATCCACCACCCGCAGGCAGGAACAGGATCGCCTTCACGAGGGACTTGTCCACCTTTAAGGTACCGACGAAACCGGGCGCATCGGCGTGGGGGGAGAGGGCGACGATATAACTGCTGTCCGTTTCGTCGAGCAGGTAGACCGTCTCGCTCACATTTCGTTCGGTCATGGGCGCGCCGAGGTTGCGCAGTAAGGCGGCGTTCTCCGGCGTGCATGAGAGGCGGATGCGCGAAGGGATGCCCATGCCGATCGGGTCGCGCGCGCCCATCATGCCGGCCGTGCCGTAGTAAAAGGCGGAATAATGATAGACCTGCGCGAGGAAGGTCAGGACGGCGGTCATTGCCGCCTGCCCGTTGACGACCTGACGGATGACGTTATCCACCGGAAAGAGATAGACCCTGATGACCTGCATGGCGGGGAACAAATATCCCAGCGCAGAGGCGAAAAACCAGAACCACCACGACCTGAAAAAGGAATTCGAGGATGTCGTCAACCGCGCCCAGGCGTATAACAGACCGATGCCCGACAGCATCGAAACGATATTGATGATCTCGAGAATGTAGATGTCGTTGATATTACGGGTGGCGATCAGAAGGGCGGGCAGGCTGGCGAATACGAATACCCCCGCCGTCTGGAGCAGGAAGATGATGCCGACTACCAGGTATTTCACTTTGAGGATCTGGTATTCCACAAGTCCGCGCCGCGCGAGGTTGAGATTGACGATCAACCCGCCGATGATGTAGGTGATGCCGAGCACGACGGCGCTGGCGGTGGCGAGATTTTGAATGAATTCGATCAGGTCCATGAAAGGTCTTCCCTTGTCCTTGTTCCATCCTGCTGACGAAGCCTGAAGATTCCGCGTTTCAGGTTGTTCGATTTTACCCGACCCTCACCTTGTCCAGTCAAGAATTAAACTGTCACATTTGAAGGGAGGGGGCGGCAATCGCCGCGAGATACAGTCAGCCGAATTTTCAAACCCCGAATGAAGGGTACGAATCGCCAGTTCACCCCCTTTCGTATAGGCATATCAACCCGCCTCGTTCGGGGCAGGGGCGAGGAATCATTTCTTCGACTTCTTTTTGCGGGGGAATCCCCTCCATAAATTCTTTATGCGTTCCTGCGCAAGGTTGGTGAAGACCGGCTTGACGATGGGGATGACCACCGAGGAGACGAAAAACCCGAGGACGGCCACGCTCCATTCGCCGAGGGTGGACGCGCCGATGAAGGGTTTCAGCAGGAAGAGGAAGCGGTTGAAGGGCGGGCGGATGTATGCCAGCGTGATGCCCTTGCGCGGGTCCACGACCGTCCAGCGCACGGTTTCCTTGTCCAGATAAGGGAAGCGCTCCAAATTCGCCGCCATAGTGGCGGCATAGAAGGAATCCCTGGGGAAGTCCAGCAGTTCCACATCGACGGTGGGGCACAATCCCGATTCGCAAAACATGCCCTCCAGCTCACCCCCGTCCGGAAGAAGGACGGAGAAATTCCCGTTCGCGTCCATGCCGAGCGGGGCGATGGTGACCTCGTTCAGCAGAAATCCCGCCGGGCGGCTGGTCACCACCCTTGGGGGCAGGTCCACCGGTTCATCGCCGCTTCCCGATACGATCTGCTCGCGCAGTTCGAGGGTGACATTGTCCACCATCCCCACCTGGACATGATACTGGTAGATGGATATGCTGATAGAGCTCGTGAAATAATACTGTGCGGTGTATAAATTTAAGAACGCCAGGAGCGCCAGGGGGAGGCCGCATCCGAAGGCCAGCAGGAGGATGACGATGACGACCCGGCCGAAGACTCCCGACCTCTTAAAGCGGTCGATGATCGAAGCCGCGAACAGATAGAACAGCCAGGCCGCGGCGATGCTCCCCAGAAAGACGAGCCCCGCCAGATAGTTCGTGGCGAGCAAGCCGATCAGCGCGGCAAGGAAGAGCAGGAGCGCCGCGTAACTGACAAGCCTGCGCCAGGAGGGGACGACGTTGATTTCCATGAGTTGTTCCTTTCACTGCCATATAACGCGTCATTTTGTCATTTCGCCGGGCGATAGCGGGGAGAAATCCCGGTTTGCGCAAACAGGATCTCTCGCGGCGCAAAGCGCCACTCGAAATGACAATTTCAAAACGCTCTCTTGAACGCGCCCCGGTCATCCCGCCCGCTCGAACCGCCGCAATAATTCCATTATAGGAAGTTCAGCGCGCAATTCAAGCCCTTCCCCCGCAAAGCAAAACCCGCCGGTCTTTCCGGCGGGCTACTGTTTAGGAGGAATGTTTTGTGAGCGTGATCGAAGTCTGGGGCTGTTTCTTCCCCTTCTTCAGTTTGCGCTTCTCCTTGATGTCGTGCCTGGGTTTCTTCTTTTTTTCCTTCTTTTCCTTGTCGCGGTTGTGACCCATGTTCTGCTCCTTTCGGAATAAATATTCAGGTCCTGCAGTTGAATCTTATAACATATCGGCTTGAAAAACAACCCGGTTTGGCAGGGCACATGCGCAGATCGAGATCGAGACCCTTCCAAAGGAGTCTCCACACCGCCTCATTTCGGCTTGCGGGTATAGGCTAACGCGAACCAGAGCAGAATCACCACAAGCGCCGCGAACGGAACCCAGGCAAGCAGGGCGCGCTGGAAGAGCACGCTTCGGAAGGGCGCTTCGGCGGCGGGGTTTGCGGCATACCATTTGCCGTCGTATTCCGAGGTCCCGTCCACGACGCCGTCGTAATAGACATAGCCCGTGTAGGGGTAGTAATGCAGTTCATCGAAAGGCAGGTCCCTGGGCTTGTCGTCCACGAACTCGACGTACAGGCGCACGATCTGGTATCCCTGCCCGGCTTGGGCGGGCGGGGGAATCTCGCCCTGCGAGAAGTCGGCAAAGGCGAAGTAATCCCCGGTCAGCGCGGCCTGGGTCACATCGATCTCGCCGATGATGCCCGGTCCTTTGATGGCGATGTAATCGAACCCGCCTTTGGCGAGGGCGGTATTGAAGAGCAGGATGGACGCGAGCGCGAGAAGCCCGGTCAATTGTTTGATGCGCATGGAACTCTCCGTATGTAAGATGGCTTGATTCTACCCACAACGCGGAGGATCGCTGTGACATAAGTCCGCATGGGATGCTTTCCCGCCTCTTTCATGACCTGGGCAGGTGTCCGCCCGCCTCAGCCTGGTCCAACACCTTTTGTATGGTGCGGATCAACTCGCGGGCGGCGCCCTCGCTCAACTCCACTGCGACCCGTGCGCCGAGTCCCTGCGACTCGTTGACGAAGTCGATGTTGAGCGCGTGCTCGAAGGGCGCATCGAAGGGATGGTCATACGAGACGTTCGCCTGTTCCAGTTTGAACCAGCCGTTCACGCCCCTGCCGCTGCCGTTTATCTTTACCTTTTCGACGATCATGGTGCACATGGTTGCCTCCAGAAACAGACCTGACAGGTTTTTGAAAACCTGTCAGGTCTTCGATTACGATAAATATCTCTCCAAAAACGCCCAGACCCTGCCCCAGCCGTCCATGGCTTGCGCCTGCCTGTACGAGGCGGTATGGTGATAGAAGAATCCGTGACCGGCGCCATCGTAGCGGTGGAACTCGTAGGTCTTGCCGTGCTTCTTCAACTCCGCTTCATGCTGGTCCACTTGCGCGGGCGTGGGGCTGGAGTCGTCGTTGCCGAACAAACCCAGGATGGGGCAGGGCAGGTCGCGGGTCAGTTCGTGAGGCGAGACCGGGGTTTTGGCGTTCAACGCATCGGGCGCCATGACGACGCGCCCGCCCCAGCAATCCACGACCGCATCGAATCCCTTCACGCGGCAGGCGGTGAGATAGGCATGTCTGCCGCCGGAGCAGGTGCCGAAGATGCCGACCCTGCCGTTCGAATACGCCAGCGCGCGGATGTATTTCATGCCGCCTTCGAGGTCGCCCACGGCGGAGTCATCCGCGATGCCGCCGTCCCCGCGGACCTTCGCCGCGACATCCTCGGGCGTGCCGTGCCCCGCGCGGAAGTACAGGTTGGGCGTGATGACGATGTAGCCGCGCAGGGCGAACTTGAGCGTGGTTTCGCGGTACCACTGGTCCCAGCCGGGCATGTGATGCGCCAGCACCATGGCGGGGAAGGGTCCGTCGCCGAGCGGGCGCGCGAAGAAGGCGTTGATCGCATCGCCGTTCGCGCCGGTCATCGTGACGGTTTCCGCCATCAAGCCTTCGTATTGGTCGGTCGTATACATGGGGCGCTCCTTTGTTATCGGTGTTATTTCGAGTATAGCATGGTGACATGCAGGTGACGAACTTGTGACGGACGTCACTGACGGGGGCGAAGCGCTTCTGTCATAATAAGGTCGACCTTATGATTTTGAAAAGGAAAACCTTATGACCTTTCCCCAGTTGAGCGAAAGCACCGAGATGTACCTGAAAGCCATGGCGGAGCTTGGAAACCGCGACGTGGCGATCTCGAGCCTGGCGGCGCGGCTGAACGTGACGAACGTTTCAGCCAACGAGATGATGCGCCGCCTCGGCGAACAGGGGTTGGTGAACCATGTGCCCTATAAGGGGGTCACGCTGACGAAGAAGGGGCGCGAGGCGGCCTCCAACGTCATCCGCAGGCAGAGGCTTTGGGAGTGTTTTCTGTACGACCATTTGCACATCGAATGGGCGAAGGTCTACGAACTTGCCTGCGCGCTCGAACACGCCACCGCGCCCGAAGTGACCGGGGCGCTGGCGGACTATTTGAACCATCCGCAGACCTGCCCGCGCGGCAATCCCATCCCCGATGAGAACGGCGTAACGATCCCCTTGAAGGGCAGGCGCCTGACCGAAATGAAACCGGGGGAGCAGACGACGGTGCTGGCGGTGGATGCGACCGCGACCGAGGTCCTCAAATATTTGCAGGACCGCGATCTTTTACCCGGCAGCGAGATCATCCTGATGGAAGCCGCGCCGCTTCAGGGTCCGCTCACCTTGAGCGTGGAGGGGAGGGAGGTTGTGTTGGGCTTATCTGCCGCGGAATTTGTGATCGTGAAATCGTAGGGACGGGGTCTCCCCGCCCGTGAATGAGAAACTTGAATAAGAATCAGGGAACAGAGCCCTCAAGGTTTGCCGGCAACTTGGCTCAAGCCGCCGACCCCGGCGGCGTGCCACGAGTAAATCCTTCGCCAAGGACGGCGGAGGGAGCAGGTCCTCTACAAACAATTAGCGCACCCAATGGAAAGCTGACAACGCCATGCCTGAAACCATCCAACTCCACCTCCTGAGCCCGGGGCAGAAAGCCGTCATCCTGCGCATCCGCGGCACGGGCGCCATGCGCCGCCGTTTCGTCGAGATGGGCATCGTAAAAGGGGAGACGATCCTGATCGAACGCCATGCCCCGCTGGGCGACCCGGTGGAATACGTGATCAAGGGGTATCACCTTGCCCTGCGGAAAGAGGAAGCCGCGCTGATCGAGGTTTCCCCCCATGCCTGACCTGACGATCGCGCTGGCAGGCAACCCGAACGCGGGCAAGACGACCATCTTCAACGCGCTGACGGGCTTGCGCCAGCACACCGGCAACTGGCCCGGCAAGACGGTCGAGAAGAAGGAAGGGGAGATCGAGCATGACGGGGTCCGAATCAACATCGTGGACCTGCCCGGCACCTACAGCCTGACGGCGTATTCCCCCGAAGAGATCATCGCGCGCGATTTCATCATCGAAGAACGCCCGGACGTGGTCATCAATGTGGTGGACGCGACCAACCTGGAGCGGAATTTATATCTCACCGTGCAGATCCTCGAACTGGATGTGCCGGTCGTCCTCGCGCTCAATATGACGGACGAGATGCAGAAGGACGGCGCGCGCATCGATACAGATCACCTTTCACGACTGCTCGGGAACATCCCCGTGGTGCAGACGACCGCCAACAAGGACAAGGGTATTTCCGAACTGATCGACGAAGCCGTTCGCGCGGCAGGTTGAAACCGATCACGGCGGTCGCAAATATATATAAAAATCTTTGTGACCCATTGCGGTCAATTAGGCAGACATGACGACATCCGCGACGAACCCTTTATTCAAACTCGATTACGGCGGAAAGATCGAACGCGAGATCGAAAAACTGATCGAAGCCTTCGGCGAACTGCGGTTCGACCCCGGGCGCTACCCCAAACGCTGGCTTGCCATCAAACTGCTCGAAGCCGACGCGGAGATCTTCGAACGGGTCCGGTCGATGCCGGAGGGGGAGCGGGTGATCGCGCTCGCCAAAGAAGGCGCGGAACATGTCTCGTCCATGCTGGGCGATGACTTCGACCTGCTGACCGCCGACCGGCGCTATGGGTTCATCAACGGCGTGGTGCGGCAGTCGCTTCACCGTCCGCGCCTGGACCGCATCACCCTGACCGACCGCATCGACGACATCGTCACGCACAAGTGGCTCGGGCTGCCGGTCTTCTTCGCGGTGATGTATGTCGTTTTCAGGCTCGTGATCGATGTCTCTTCGCCGTTCCTCGATTGGATGGACGCGGTCATCAACGGTCCCATCGCAAATTGGATTCGCTTCCTGCTGAACCTCGCTCCGCTCCCGGCGTGGACCCATTCGCTGGTCATCGACGGAATCATCGCCGGGGTGGGAGGCGTGCTTGTGTTCGTCCCCGGTTTGGTGATCCTATATTTCTTCCTGGCCCTGCTCGAAGACTCCGGTTACATGTCCCGCGCGGCTTTCGTGATGGACCGCTTCATGCGCGTGGTAGGCTTGCACGGCAAATCGTTCATCCCGATGATCCTCGGTTTTGGCTGCGCGGTCCCTGCGATCTACGCCACGCGCACCATCTCCAGCCGCAGAGACCGCGTGCTGACCGCGTTGCTCGTCCCGTTGATGTCCTGTTCTGCGCGTTTACCGGTGTATGTTGTGTTCGGTCTCGCCTTCTTCGGCGCGCGCGCCGGGACGGTGATCTGGGCGATGTATGCATTGGGCATCCTGGTGGCGATGCTGGCTGGGATGGTTTTCACGCGCACGATCCTCAAACCGGATGCTTCCTCCGCGTTCGTGCTGGAGTTGCCGCCCTACCGCCAGCCTTCACTGAAAAGCGTCTTGATCCACATGTGGGAGAACACGCGCGAATTCGTCCGCAAGGCTGGGACGATGATCCTGCTCGCTTCGGTCGTGATGTGGTTCCTGCTCAACCTGCCGTGGGGCGTGGGAGATCAGCGCGATTCGTATTTTGGCAGGGTCAGCGGCGCGATCTCGCCGGTCTTCGCTCCGCTCGGTTTTGGCAATTGGGAAACGGGCGGCGCGCTGGTCACCGGTTTTATGGCGAAGGAGATCGTGGTCAGCACGATGAGCGTGATCTATCTCGGCGGGGCGGAAGCGCAACCAGTCGAAACATCGACCCTTGGCGAAGACCTCATCGGCATCGTCCGCGGATTTGGCGAGGCGTTCGTCAGGTCCGGGCGAATCTTTCTGAGCATCATCCCCGGTGTGGACCTCGTGGATGAAGAATCCGGGGGCGAAGATACCGCATTGAGCGTCGCCCTGCGCAATCACTTCACTCCGCTGAGCGCGCTTTCACTGCTGGTCTTTGTCCTGCTGTACGTGCCATGCGTTGCGACCCTGGGCGCGATCAAACATGAATTCGGCGCATCCTGGGCTGTGGTCTCGGCTGTTTATCAAACCGCCGTTGCGTGGCTGGCGGCATTCATCGTCCATCAAGGCGGCCTGCTGTTCGGGTTGGGATAGCATATGCTAAGTCGATTGATCGACCTGCTCGCAGCGAACGAGAACGGCATGAGCCTTTCCGAGATCAGCCGCGCGTTGAACGCGCAGCCTTCAGCGGTCCTTTCGATGATCGACCTGCTGGTTCAAAAGGGGAGGCTGATCGAGATCGGTCCCGACGGGAAATGCTGCACCACCTGCGGCCTCGAAGCGGAATGCAACCTGCTTGCCGCGCGCGGGAAACGTTACCTGCTTGCGCGCGAATTGGGGAATGAAGCGCCGCGCCTCGCGCTCACCTGAACCTGAATCCCTTTTCCCGATGCATTTCTTCCGCCGTATCCGATTTCCGCAAAGGTATAATTTTGCTCCAAGCGGCGTCCCCGCCGCCGAGGACTGCGGCGGGAGCGCTTTTGGAAAGAATCTATTGTTCCGCACGAAGACCGGAGGGCAGCATGCCAGACTCGGACGACAAGGAGTATCTTGTGACATTATTCGAATATGCCCCCGTCTCGCTGTGGGAGCAGGATTTCAGCCGGATCAAAAAATCGTTCGATGAACTGCGCGCTCAGGGGGTCAAGTCGCTGGATGCGCACCTGGTGATGCATCCCGAATTCGTCGACCTGTGCATGTCGCAGATCCGCGTGCTGGATGTCAACCTAAGAACGGTCGAGTTATTGAAAGCCGATTCCAAGGAACGATTGCTGTCCAACCTCGGACAGGTCTTCCGCGACGGGATGCGGCACCATTTCAGCGACGAGCTGCGCGCCCTTTGGAACGGCGATGTGGAATGGTCTGGCGAGGGCGTCAATTACACGCTGGGCGGCGAGCCGCTGGATATTATTTTGCATTGGCGCATCCTGCCGGAGTATGAAAAAGGCTGGGAGCGCGTGCTGGTCACTCTCGAGGATATTACGGCGCGCAGGCAGGCGGAGCGCAGGCTGCAGAGTCTATTCGAAGCCTCGCCGATATCGTTGTGGGAGGAGGATTACAGCGAGATAAAGAAGTATTTCGATGCCCTGCGGGCGGAGGGGGTCACAGACCTTCAAGCATATCTGGACGCCCACCCCGAGGCGGCATTGCAGTGCGCAGGCATGATCAAGGTCCTGGATGTCAACCAGCGGACCCTGGACCTGTTCGCGGCGGATTCCAAAGCGGATCTTGTATCGAACCTGGGAAACGTCTTCCGCGATGAGATGGGCAGGCATTTCGCGAAGGAGCTGGTCGACCTGTGGAACGGCAGGTTGATGTATGAGCGCGAGGGGATCAACTACTCGTTGAACGGCGACCCGATCAATATCCTTCTGAACTTCCGCATCATGCCGGGACACGAGGACGATTTCAGCTGGGCGCTGGTCTCCATACAGGACATCACAGCGCGCAAGAAGGCGGAGGAATATCTTCAATATCTGGGCACGCACGACGTCATGACCGGGCTTTTCAACAGGGCTTACTTCGAAGAGACCATCCAGAAACTTGAGACGAACCGGACCGATCCGGTCAGCATCATCATCGTCGACCTGAACTCGCTCAAAAAGACGAATGACAGCCTGGGTCATCGGGCCGGGGATAAATTGATCCGTCGTGTTGCCGAGGTTTTAATCGCCGGATTCAACGACGATCAGGTCGTGGCGCGCCTGGGCGGGGATGAATTTGCAGTTGTGCTGCCCGGCAGGGACGAGGCTGAAACGACCGAAATGCTGAAGCAGCTTCAGACCCTCGTCGACATCAATAATAAATATTACCGTGAACCCATCCTGAGCCTGTCGGCCGGCGCGGCTGGCAGCAAACCGGGCTTGAGTCTTGAAAAGGTCATTCAACTTGCCGATGATGCCATGTATATGAACAAAGCCGAGCATCACCACCGCCGCAAGGACGATTAGATTGCCCCAATTAATGCGTAGATGCCGAACACAAAAATGATCGTGCCCGAAATGCGGTTGATCCAGGCCATGTGAGTTTGGGTCATTCTGTCTCTGAGAATCCCCACGCCGAAACTGAGGGTCAGCCACCAGGCAGCCGAGCCCGCAAAGACTCCCGACACCATGACCAGCGGCGAGCCGGTCGTTTTTCCCAGCATCGTCCCCGCAAAGATGGCGGCGAAGGATAGGATGGTCATCGGGTTGGTGAGGGTCAAAAAGAAAGTGGAGGTGTACATGCTCAACAATCCGCCCTGCGAGGCATTTGCGGGTTTATCCGCGGGTTTTTCCAGAAACGTCTTCACGCCCAAATAGAGCAGGAACGATCCGCCTGCGATCCTCAGCCAGAACGCATTTTCGACGAGCAGCCCGGTGACGGCGGTCAGCCCGAAGGCGGCGATCGCGCCATAGATCATGTCCGCGCTGGCGGCGCCCAACCCGGAAACGAAGCCCGCCAGGCGGCCGTTCGCCAACGTGCGGCGGATGCATAATACGCCGATCGGTCCGACCGGCGCGGCGATGGAGATCCCGATGATGAAGGCGCGGAGAAAAAGCATATGTCACCTGCAGGCGATTTGGTAGGCATCCAGGTCCCGGTTCTTGTGCAGGGCATTGAAATTCATCCGATTTGCCGCCTCACAGAACATCCGCGGGGATAGATCGTATTCGATCACGAAGACAGGTTTGCCAGACTCGACAAAGGGCAAAAGCAGTTCGCACTCGTTGTATGAGAAACATTCCTCGTTGATAATCCAGTCGAAATACGGGAGCAGGTCTTCGATCTGGTCAAGGTCGTTCTTCAAGCCGATGGCCAATCCGCGCTCGTGCGCCGCCCCTGCAAGAAAGATATTGAACTCGATCTGATCTTCATATGTCAGGGGAAAACCCGTATCCGATTCGTATCCGTTGACGTTATCCGGGTCCACGCCGTCGCAGCCTTTGTTGACCGCCAGGTCAAGCCGCCTTTCAAGGACCGGTCGCAGGCTTTCGATATTTCGAATATCCAGCCAGGATTCACCTTCCCACTCATGCATTGGTTTGCCCAGTGTTTCAATGGGAAAGTCGCCTGCATCCGGCCGCCAGTCTTCGTACGAACCGGCGCTGAAATAACAGACGACGAGAACGCCCCGATCTTTGATCATTTGAATCTTATCCGCACCGATATCAAACAGGTCGAGGTTGTACATATCCACATCCAACGAATAATCCACCGCGCCTGAATATTGGATATGCCACGTCATCTTTGAAGGAAGCCCAACCCCGGCATCTCGGCTGCAGGAAGATGTCGCTAGAAGGACCAATAAGCAAAACAGACAAGGCAGGGTTACCGGCTTGATTGACATTCGAACAAAAAAAGACAGCCGATTAGTGCATGGCTGTCTTTCATCTTGTCTTTACGCGTTTGCGCCGCGGCCGAACCACGTGGTCCACTCGCGCTTTTCCCACAACACCAGGATCGGAGCCGCCACGAAAATGGAGGAGTAGGTTCCGCTCAGGAGACCTACCAGGAGAATCACAGCGAATTCCTGGAGGGTTATCCCGCCGAATAATGCCAGGGAAAGCAGAAGAAATTCAACGGTCATCAATTGGGTGTTGATCGAACGCTGAAGGGTCTGGACGATGGAATGGTTGACAAGGGTTTCGTATTCGAGCCTGCGCAGAAGGTTTGCGTTCTCCCGGATTCGGTCGAACACGACCACCTTGTCCTGCACCGAAAAACCGATGACAGTCAACAATGCGGTCAGGAAGAGGGCATCCATCTGCCAATCGAAGTAACGAGCGCCGATCCCGGCGATGCTGAAAACGACCGCCACGTCGTGTACCATGGCAATGATCGCGCAAACCCCGTACCGGAAGGCGTTTTGCACTTTTCTAAATGCCAGCGTGATGTAGATCACCACACCCAATGCCGCGACCCCGACCGCCAATGCCGCGCGCGATGCGACCTGCGCCCCGATGGTCGGACCGACGCTGTCGAAGCTGATCACAGTCACCGGCTCGCCGGTGGCTTCCTGCATGGCTGTCAGGATTTCGTCGCGCGCTTCGTTTGTCAGGAAGGAGGAGCGGATCTGCACGGATCCCGTCTCGGTTGTCGTGACCTGGGCGTCATCGATGCCGGCTTCTTCATAGATCGAGATGATGGATTCCGTGTCGAGTCCCTTGCCCTCGGCAAAGGTCACTTCAAAAAGGCTTCCGCCTGTGAAGTCGATCGAAAGGGGCAGCCCATCCACGGCAAGGAGGATCAACCCGGGCACGATCACAAAGAGGGAGAATAGAAAGTACAGGTAACGTTTGCTGAGTATATCGATCATGGGAATATCCTATATGCCAAACCAGAGGTCGTAATTCTTCGGCTTGAAGCCCTGCAGGAAGATGACGAGCAGGGTTCGGGTGACGTAGATCGCGGTGAAAAGAGAGATGCCGACGCCGAGAGCGAGGGTCAGCGAGAAACCCTTGACGATGGTGGCACCGAAAGTGGAGCCGAACCAGAAGAGGATCAACGAAGTGATGATGGCGGCCAGGTTCGAATCGCGGATGGAGGACCAGGCGCGGGTCCAGCCCTGATCGACCGCCTGCGCGAGATTCCTGCCGTTGCGGAGTTCCTCCTTCATTCTTTCGAAGATGAGGATGTTCGCGTCGAGCGCCGCGCCGGTGCTGAGCAGAAAGCCGGCGATGCCGGGCAGGGTCAATGTGAAGTGGAACCATTTGAACACGGCGAATGCGATCGCAGCATAGATCAGGATGGACAGCACCGCCACAATGCCGGGAAGGCGGTAGTACAGGATCATGAACATTGCCACGATCACCATGCCGATCAACCCGGCTCGCAGGCTTTTATTCAACGAGTCCGCGCCGAGGGTTGGACCGATGATGCGGGTCTCGACGATCTTCAAGGGCACAGGAAGCGATCCGTAGCGCAATTGCACCGCAAAGGCGTTGGCGGATTCGAAGGTAAAGCCGCCGGTGATCGTCCCTTCACCGCCGGTGATCGCGCTTTCGATGCGGGGAGATGAAATGACCTGTTTATCGAGCACGATGGTGAGGAATTTGCCGACATTCGCGGAGGTGTGATCGCCGAAGATCCTCGCGCCTTCCGATTTCAACCGGAAATTGATCACGTAGTTCGTGGCTAATTGGTCCTGCCCGACCGTGACAGCGTCAAGTTCAGAGCCGGTCATGATGGTGTGATAAAGGACCTCGCCGCTTTCGGGTAATTCAACCGGTTCACCCGTGGGGCTGTAATCTGTGTTAAGAATTGTGCCCTCTTCGGGGCTGTAATCGCCGGTGTCCACGAATTCCAAAAGACCCGTTTGTTGAATGGTCGCCAGCACGGATTCCGTATCTTCCAGCCCGGGGAATTCGCCCACAATGCGGCGGTCTCCGGCAATCTGGATGACATTTTCATTGACACCCAATGCGTCGGTGCGCTGTTGAACGATATCACGGGCGATCTCCATGGCTTGCGAATCGACCTGCTGGCTGGCAGGGATGTCGGCTTCGAGCAGAACTTGCAGCCCGCCTTGCAGGTCAAGTCCCAGACGGGGTTCGACATTGCGTGAGAAAAGGGCTTGATTGTTCACCGGGTTTAGGATTTCGATGTCGTTGCTCAGGTCGACCCATAAAGCGAACGCAAGGATCAGTGCGATGATGGCGATGCGGTTGGTTAGGTTTCGTATCATGCGGGGGTTTCTCCATCCATGAAAATGTGGCGCTTATGCGCCACGCGGGCGACATTATACTCCCACTCGGAATTCAAGTCTATGGATTTACATTCACAAACCGCTTCGGGGCGTGGGGAAGGCCAGGATCACCGCCCAAAACCTGGGTCCACGCCGGAAGCGGGGCAAGGCTCGATCCTAGATCCGGCTCTTCAAGAACTCGAGGGCTTGGGCGAGGACTCCGCTTTCGTCAGCCGTGTTGGTATCGATGAACAGGTCGGCGTGCTCGCGGGCATGCGCGAGGCGTCGGAGCTGTTCTTCATGATCGGCGGGAGTCCAGTTCAGCTTGCGGCGATTGGTGGAGTTTTCGAACGAGCAGCCAAGATAGATCAGAATATCCGGCTTGGTGATGACCTTCCACATTTGCTTCGCGTACGAATGTTCCTGTGCGATGTGACGACAGCGGAAGCCGTGTCTTTCCAACCCGGCAACCAGCGTGGATTTTCCCGCCCCGCACGGACCTACAATACCGATCAGCGGGCTTTCATCCCGCGCGGGAGTCGCCGGGTCACTCATTTGCCTGGATCAGGGTTTGCAATTGCGCCGAACTGCCAAGGACAGCAATGGTATCCCCGGCGTGGAGTTCGCTTTTATCCGTCGGGTGCATTTCGGAGCGATGGTCGTGGCGTAACAGGACCACGTTCAAATGATAGTTGTCTTCGATATGACCGACGGTTTTGTTCGAAAGGGGTGAATTTTCATTGATGGTCAATCTTGCCAGGCTGAGCAATTGCCCTTCGATGGAGATCGGGTTGGTCACATCCACCCCGGCGGCGGCAGAGGCAAAGACGGGTGCCGCCATTTCTGTTGCGCTCAAGGCGACGAAACCGAATTGTTCCTGCAGGGCATGGGCGAAGTCCTCATCGAAGATGCGGATGACCACCTGGATCTTCGGATTCATACTGCGCGCCTTTAGCGCGATCTGCAGGTTCATCGCGTCGTTCTGACTCGCCAGGATGATCGTGCGCGCGTCCTTGATATTTGCCGCTTCGAGCGCGGCCGGACGGGTGGCATCGTCATGAATGACCGGGATGTCGAGTTCGCGCACCGCGGCGACAGTGTCCCCGTTGGCTTTGAGATCGATCACGGCGATGTTTTCGTTCATCTCGTGCAGTTTCATCGCTACCCGGTAGCCGAGATGACCCAGCCCCACGAGGATGATGTGATTGTTCATGGTGGAGGCGACTGCCATTTCCCACTCCTTGTTGCGTGATTTTCGATTGAAGAGAAGACTTGCAAAATCGGCCAGGCCCTGGGCGAGAGCGACCAAGCCGACGATGGGCATCAGAAAATGAAAGGCCTGCAGGAGGATATGGTGCGGAAATTCGCGGTTTGGCGGCTGTAAAAAAGTGGAGATCAAAACGATGTAGATCGACTCGGCGAGGGAGTAAACCGGCTCATTCAATTTTTCCGAAAGAAAATGATATAGAATGCCGCCACCCAATACAGCCGAAGAGAACCATAGCAACGGCGTCCGGAATTCCCGCATGAGGATGGTGGTATCGCGAAAACCCGCCTGGATGTGCCGCAAGCGATGCTTGTCGAAGGGATAACGGGATTTAGGCATGAATCGGCAGGCGGACGGTCATGCGCCGCACATTGTCCCCCGTCAACGACGAGACGCGCAGGATCAAAACACTGATATCGTCGGCGGGGCGGTTGTCGTCGAGTCGTACAGCCTGGGCGAGAAGGCTATCTGCCAATTCCTGGGGGCTGGGGTCCTGGTCTTCGATCAGGGATCGAATCGTGTGGCGCACGTCCATCGGTTCGCCGCGGCGTTCTCCCGCGTGACTGATCCCGTCGGAAAAGATGACGATGGTCAATCCCGCTTCGATGGTGAGTTCGGTTATGATCGGACGCACATTGCGTGAAATGCCCAACGGAACACTGTCTTCGGCGTGTATATCGATGTTCTCGCCGCGGCATATGAACATGGGGGCGGGATTGTTCCGGGTCAATACGATCGTGTTGCTGTGCAGATCGACCGACGCAATATTCAGGGTGCAGGTCACTTTGCCCGCGCGTTCGGCGAAGAGGGCATCCGATGCCGCCCTGGCTGCCGCTCCATCGCGCACGCCTTCTGCGATCAGGCTGATCACCTTGCGCACCACCATCATGGAAACCGCTTTTGCGCCGCGACCGCTGGTCTGGCCATCGGCAAGCACTACAGAAAGCCCGCCGGTGGGGCGTTCGATCACTTCAAGCGTATCCCCGCTTTCAGATACCGCGTATTTGTTGATCTTCGCAACTGCGATCTGGAGTTCCATGCTTCGGATTTTACTTCCAATTCGACTTGACGTCACTGCCTTGCGCATATATAATCATCGCGCTTCGTAAAAAACCAGACCAGACGGGCATGCGCCCGTCTGATGCATGTATAAAAGGAGAACGTTTCATGACACCCCATCCAAAGCGCAAACATTCGAAGGGCCGCCGCGACCGCCGCCGCTCTCAGGACGCATTGATCGCCGCGAACCTCGTCACCTGTTCCAACTGCGGGAATAAACGCCTGCCGCATGTGGTCTGCCCGAACTGCGGGCACTTCAAGGGGCGCGAAGTGTACGAGGTCAAGAAAGAAAAGAAATCCTCCGAATAATCGAACGGGTCGTGACATTCGCGACCCGTTCGTGTTTTAATGGCAGATGTCATTGCGAGGGCGCTCTTGGTTTTGCCCGAAGCAATCTCCCAGATTGTTAAAGGAGCCAAATGAAACTCGATGTAAAAACAACCGCCTTTATCTTTCCCGGTCAGGGATCGCAGACCGTCGGCATGGGCAAATCCCTTGCCGGGGAATTCCCCGAAACGAAAAAACTTTTTGATGAAGCCGATTCCATTTTGGGAGTTTCCCTCTCGAGCCTGATGTGGAATGGACCTGAAGCCAATTTGAACGACACGGTCAACACACAGCCCGCGCTTTTTCTTCATTCAATCGCCTCCTTTCAAACATTCACCCGCCTCTTTCCCGGGTTTGAGCCTGATTCTGTTGCCGGGCATTCGCTTGGCGAATTGTCGGCTCTCGCTGCTGCCGGAACCTTATCCTTCGCGGACGGGCTTCGTCTCGTCCGTAAACGCGGCGAGCTGATGAAGCGCGCCGGCGAACTGGCTCCCGGCGGGATGGCTGCGATATTGGGCGTGGATATCCCAACTCTCGAAAAAGTCTGTGAGGAGGCCAGCACCGCCGAAGAACTTGTGCAAGTGGCGAATGATAATTGCCCCGGCCAGGTGGTCATCTCCGGTGCGAAAGCTGCTGTGGAGCGCGCGATGGCTGGCGCAAAAGTTGCCGGGGCGAAGCGCGCTCTCCCGTTGGCGGTATCCATTGCCGCGCATTCTTCATTGATGGATCCCATTCAAGCAGAATGGAATCAGGCTGTGGATTCCATCGCGATGAACGACCCCAGGATTCCTGTCATCGGTAATGTGCATGCTTCAGTTTTAAAAACCGCCAATGACGCCCGTTCCGACATCAAAGCCCAGATGCAATCCCGCGTGCGATGGACGGATAGCGTAAAGGCAATGAATGAAAGAGGGATCAAGGCTTTTGTCGAAGTTGGGACAGGCACTGTATTGGGTGGTCTGGTCAAACGGATCGCCAGCGAAGCTGCAAATTACCCGCTCGGCAGCCCGGATGATTTCAAGGCGTTGGAATAGGGATTGTTTGAAACATCTTCGCGGTATATAAAGCGGCAGTTGCGTCCGGTACAATTGGGCAGCCGCCGCTTTTGAATCCGGGACAATCCTCAAACCATGAAAAGATATTTTGTAACCTTCCCTGCCATACTATTTGTCGCTGCCTGCGTGCCCATGGATTTCGGCACCCCCTACGTACCGGTCACTCAAATCCCGTTCTTTGCAAGCGACACACCGCCGCCCATTATCATTCCAATTACCGATACGCCGCAGATCATCATCCCGATAACGGAAACGCCCACACCTGGTTTGCCGATAATCACCGAGACGCCGACTTCTCCTCCACCCGCCATGCAGTGGGAAGTGTATTTCACAGATCCGCTCACCATGAAGGATCCGAATAATCCGGCGGGCTCGATCGAGGAAAAACTGCTCGGGTACATCAATAGGGCACAAACCAGCATTCACATTGCATCCTTCGAGTTCAACCTGCCGCGCGTGGCGGATGCATTGATCGCCGCCAAAACCCGCGGCGTGGACGTGCGCTGGGTCACAGACGACGAGAACGGACTGGGAATCGACGCGCAACCGAACCGGGGGCAGTTCACCCGTCTGATGGCTGGCGGAATCGAGGTCAAAGACGATGCGGGGCGTTCCGCCTTGATGCATAATAAATTTTGGATCTTCGACCGCCAGATTTTGTGGACAGGCTCCACGAACATCACCGTCAATGGAATCTACAAACAAAACAATAACGTCATCGTCCTTCATTCACCGGAGATCGCTTTTATTTATGAAAGGGAGTGGGAGGAATTATGGAACGCCCAGTTGGGTCCGCGCGCGCCTTCGACGATGAACAATCAATGGGCGATCTTGAACGGCACGCCGGTTCAGGTGATCTTTTCCCCGGAAGACGGAGCGGTCAGCAACCTTATCGCCATTGTGAACGACGCGCAGACCAGCATCCGCTTTTTGGCATTCTCGTTCACCGATTATCCGCTGGCTCAAGCAATGATCGACCGAGCCGCCGCCGGGGTGGATGTGCAGGGAGTGTTCGAAACCTTCGGCAGTAACAGCCCGCGTTCCGAGTTGAGGACGTTCTGGTGCGCGGGAGTCCCGGTGCGGCAGGACGGCAACGGAAGTTTCCTGCACCACAAGATCGTTGTCGTAGATGACAGCATTGTCATCACAGGCTCGCTCAATTTCTCCTCCAGCGCGGACGAAGAGAACGAGGAAAACGTGATCATAATGGATAATCCGGAGATCGCCGCGCTCTATCTTCAGGAGTTTCAAAAACTTTGGGGTCAGGCAGGCGACCCCGCTGTGGGGGCGTTCACATGTGATTAGGGTATAATCGCCCCATGATCGCAATGACTGACAATTTATATTGTCAGCCGCATACTGCGGGTATGCAAGTGTATCTGGTCGGAGGAGATTCTCTGACCAGTTTTTGTTTACATCCATGTCGTTGCGAGCGGCGTGTTTCAGGCGAAGCAATCTCGAAATGTGCGGGAGATCGCTTCGGTCTCGCCTCGCAATGACATGATTTTCTAGGAGCAACATGAAACTCAGCAAACTGGCAAGTGAGATTGCCGAATCCCCGACCCTTGCATTGAACGAAGAGGCAAGGTTGTTGAAGGAACGCGGCGAGGCCGTGATCAACCTGGGAATCGGCGAACCAAAGAACAAAACGCCATTCAGCGCCGTACTGGCCTCCGGCGCAAGACTTTCGAGCGGCGAGGTCAAGTACACGCCGCCGGATGGATTGCCATCGATGAAGAAGGCGGTCATTCGCTACACGGAAGAAAACTACAACCGCCTCGTCGCCCCGGAAAATGTGATCATCACCAATGGGGCGAAGCAATCGCTCTTCAATATTTTCTATTCCATCCTAAACCCGCAGGACGAAGTGATCGTGATCGCGCCGTATTGGGTTTCCTACCCCGAAATGATCAGGATGTGCCTGGGAATCCCCGTGGTGGTCACGCCCGAGGATGGAACCTTCATTCCCCGCTTCGAGGATATCGAACGGGCGATGTCCTCCTCCACGCGCGCGATCATCATCAACAGCCCGAACAACCCCTCCGGGGCGATATACCCGGACAGTTTGATCGAGAAGATCGTGGATCTATGCGAGAAGAAGGGCATCTTCATGGTCTGCGACGACATCTATCATAAATTGACCTTCGACAGGAATGTCGCCACGCCCGCCTATGCATTCACAAAGAACGAAATCGAAAACTCGAATATCATCGTGGTCAACGGAGTCGCGAAACTGTACGGAATGACCGGCTTCCGGATCGGATGGGTGGTCGCGCCGCGCGAGTTGATCCGGGTGATGACCAACGTCCTTGCGCAGACAACTTCATGCGTATCACCCATTGCACAGGCAGCTGCTGAAGGCGCGTTGAACGGTTTGCAATCGGTCGTGGAATCGCTGCGATTGCAAATCGAGAATAACCGCAATGTGTTATTGCAGGAAATGAGGTCCTTCTCTGGCGCACGACTGATCGAGCCTCAAGGAACGTTCTACGCGCTCCCGGACCTGCGCGCGTTCAGTAATAACTCTGTCGAGGTCTCCCGCTTCCTGTTGAAGAAGGCAATGGTGGTCACCGTTCCCGGGAGGGAATTCGGCATGGAGGGGCACATCCGCATATCGTTCGCCGGATCGGCGTCCGAAGTGACCGAGGGTCTGGCGCGCATCCGCTGGGCGCTCGACATGACCTCTCCGAACGAGATTTACATCGGCGATAGGAAAATGATTCGAGATTGGAATTAAAAATAAAGTAAAAACCAATAGAGGAGAGAAAGGAATTAATGTATGAGCAATCTGCTTAATATCAAGACTCCGGCTGAATCCGTCGCACAGGCTAGGAAGGCGGACTTCAACCTTTCGAATCACGGAGTGGGGAATCTGCGACTCGCCTATTGGAACCTCTCGATGGAAGCGCTGTACGAGGAGGCGGTATTTCGCAGCGAGGGAGTTACCTCATCGGGCGGCGCTTTCGTGGCTCATACCGGCAAGCATACGGGGCGTTCCGCGAATGATAAGTTCACGGTCCGGCATGCCGACTCGGAGAATCACATCTGGTGGGGGACCTATAACAAGCCTTTTGACAGCGAAAAGTTCGAAGGACTATACACCCGGCTGTTGGGCTATTATCAAAGCAAGGATATTTTTGTACAGGATGTATACGTCGGCGCGGACGAGAATTATCGCCTGCCGATCCGATTCGTCACCGAGTATGCCTGGCACAGCATGTTCATCCGCAACATGTTCATCCCGCCGCAGACTCTCGAGGAATACAAGCGTTTCGTCCCGGAATTTACCGTGGTCAGCGCGCCGGGATATAAAGCCAGCCCCTCTGTGGATGGCACCGCGGGCGAGACGTTTATCGTCCTTAACTATGAACGCAAGCTGGCAATCGTCGGGAACACCGCCTATGCGGGCGAACTGAAGAAATCCATCTTCACTTTGCTGAATTATCTTCTGCCGCTGCAGGGAGTGATGTCCATGCATTGCTCGGCGAACGTCAGCCCGGACGACCCGAACGATGTGGCTTTGTTCTTCGGGTTGAGCGGAACCGGCAAAACGACTCTTTCCGCGGACCCAAAACGCCGCCTCATCGGGGACGATGAACACGGCTGGAGCGACGACGGAGTCTTCAACTACGAGGGCGGATGCTATGCAAAGGTCATCGGGCTTTCCGAGGCCGCCGAACCCCAAATTTATGCCACCACGAAAATGTTCGGAACGATCCTTGAGAATGTTCCATTCGACCCGGTGACGCGCAAGATCGACCTCAACGATGAATCGATCACGGAAAATACCCGCGCATCGTATCCCCTTGAATTCATCGCGAACGCCGTCCCGGAGAAAAAGGCCGGGCATCCGAAGAACATCATCTTTCTTACGTGCGATGCGAACGGCGTCATGCCACCGATCGCAAAGTTGACCACGCCACAGGCGATGTATCAATTCATTTCGGGGTATACCGCCAAACTCGCAGGGACCGAGGCGGGGCTCGGCAAAGAGCCCTCGATCACGTTCTCCGCCTGCTTCGGCGGTCCGTTCATGGTGCATCATCCTTCCAGGTATGCGGAACTGCTTCGAAACAAGATCGAACGCTACAACGTGAAGTGCTGGCTGGTCAACACCGGCTGGGTGGGCGGACCTTACGGGGTGGGGAAGCGTATTTCCATCAAACATACGCGCGCCCTGCTCAATGCGGCGTTGAATGGGAAACTCGATCACGTGAAGTTCAAGAAAGATCCCATCTTCGGCTTCGAAGTGCCAATGACCTGCCCGGATGTGCCCGACGAAGTCCTCGATCCGTCCGCTTCATGGGGTGATAAAGCGGAATATGACCGGCGATACAAAGACCTCGCCTCGCGCTTCATCCAGAACTTTGCAAAATTCACGGACGAAACCTCGCAGGATGTGATCGAGGCGGGACCGAAGCTATAAGTGAAAACTAGAAAGTGGAAAGGGGTGAGTGGAAATGAAAAGCCGGGTTGTTTTAAAACGCCCGGCTTTTTGTTTCAAGTGTGAGGTTTGTCATCTTTGAATTCGTCGAAAACAGGCGTACTATGAAGGCATGGAGGCTCAAATGTCCCGCTCAAAGCTGTTGATGACCGTCCTCAGCCGCCTGTTCGGCGGTGCGATCATGTTCGCGCTCTTGTTCTTTCTCCCGGCAGGTACGTGGAGATACTGGCAGGCATGGATGTACATCGGCATCCTGTTCATTCCGATGCTCTTTGTGCTAGCCTATTTCATGAAGAACGACCCGGACCTGCTGGAACGCCGGATGAGGATGCGCGAAGAACGCAGCGAGCAGCGCCGGATCATCGGTCTCTCCGCGCTGACGTTCATCCTTGCCTATATCATTCCGGGGTTCGATATCCGCTTCGGCTGGTCGAACATGCCAGCATGGATATCGATCCTCGCCGGTGTGATATTGTTCCTCAGCTATCTGCTCGTCTTCCGCACCATGCAGGTCAACAGTTTTCTTTCCCGCGTGATCGAAGTGGCGGAGAATCAAAAAGTCGTTGATACCGACGTATATGGTTGGGTCCGTCACCCGATGTATGTCGGTATGACCATTCTATACGTGGTTTCACCTATTGTTCTTGGCTCATGGTGGGCGGTGATTCCCGCGCTGGTCATCATCCCCGTCATTGTTTTCCGTATTTTGGATGAAGAAAAAGCCCTGGAAAATGAGTTGGCAGGATATAAAGAGTACAAGCAGAAGGTCAGGTATCGTTTGATCCCGTTCGTATGGTGACCAGGTGAAGAGCTTCATTATGTCCGGGATTTAGCTTTAAAAAAATCAATTTCGTAATTCTGAATTTTTCGATTTATGTGTTTTCAAATCTACCCGTTGTTTGGAAAAATCGTCCAAACCATTTTGCCTGGCGGCCACGAAGGCTGAAACATTGGACGGTCTAGATAGTAGAACTCCATGAACCATCTGAGTGGTTTATGATTCGGATATATAATTTAATCATGGCTATCCAAATTCTGACCACCAAATTCTACATCCCACCCCTTCCTTCCAAAGTAGTAGTCCGTTCCCGCTTGATCAAACAACTTACAGATGGATTATCTATGGGTCATAAATTGACCCTTATCTCCGCCTCTGCCGGTTTTGGCAAAACCACATTGGTCAGAGAATGGATCGCCAGTTGTGGGAGACCCATCGCGTGGCTGTCATTGGATGAAGGGGATAACGACCTCACACGCTTTCTGAACTACCTCATTGCGGCTTTACAGACGACCGTCCCAACGATTGGGGTGGAAGTGCTGCGCATGCTTCAATCCGCTCAGCTACCACCAATCGAATCGATCCTGACGATTTTTCTCAATGAAATTGCCAGCCTCCCCGATAACATTATCATTGTCCTGGACGACTACCATGTGATTGAAGACAAAGAGGTTCGCAAGGCTCTGATCTTCCTGTTGGAGCATCTGCCGCCACAAATCCACCTGGTGATCACTACGCGCGAAGATCCGAATCTTCCGTTGGCCCGATTACGAGCCCGTGGTCAATTGACCGAATTGCGCGCCACTGACCTGCGATTCACCAATTCCGAAGCTGCCGAATTTCTCAACCAGGGAATGGGATTAAACCTTTCCGAGGATGATGTCGCCGCATTGGAAGCCCGAACGGAAGGCTGGATCGCCGGCTTGCAACTCGCTGCCATTTCGATGCAGGGGCATAAAGACACCAGCAACTTCATAAAATCTTTCACCGGCAGTCATCATTTCGTGCTGGACTATCTCGTGGAAGAGGTCTTGCACCGACAAACTGAACGGGTCCAGAATTTCCTGCTTTGCACTTCCATCCTTGACCGCATGAGTGGTCCTCTTTGCGATGCCGTACTGCTTGATTCGTCGGCATCTGGGCGGGATACTCTGGACCAGCTTGAGCACAATAACCTTTTCATCAATCCGCTTGATAATGAGAGAAGTTGGTATCGGTATCATCATCTTTTTGGAGGTTTGTTGCGCCAACGGCTGGGACGAAGCCGAACACCCGAAGAGATCGCCGGATATCACCTCCGCGCCAGCGAATGGTACGAGAAGAACGATGACCCAACTCAGGCATTCCACCATGCTGTTTCTGCTGGCGATCTCAATCGAGCAGCAATGTTGGCAGAAAGACATTGGCTGGGAATGAATGAAAGTTTTCAGAATACTGCGTGGCTTGGCTGGGTGAAGCAGCTGCCGGAAGGGGTGATCCGTTCCCGCCCGGTACTCTGCGTTCAAATGGCATGGTCCTTTATGAATAATGGAGACGTGAACGCGAGCGAGTCCCGGCTTCAGGATGCAGAACACGTTTTAGATGGTCCACCAGAGAAGATCGTTTTTGTAGAAGACGCCCAATTTCGATCTGTGCGGGCAAGGATTGCCTTTGCACGCGCATACAATGCTCAGGCATTGGGCAACGCGTCAGCTACCATGAAATTTGCAGAACAGGCACTTCAACTCACTCCAGATGAAAACGATTATTTGCACGCCCAAACAAATGCGATTCTAACCAGTGCATATTGGGCAAACGGCGATCTGGATGCCGCCTGCAACTCCATGAGCGACTGGATCGCGAACTCACAGAAGGCTGGCAATTTCCTGTTTGCCATTGCCAGCGCTTCTGGAAAAGCGGATATCCTGAAGGAGCAGGGACATCTCCGTGATGTGTTAAGAACCTATCAACAATCATTGCAGCTTGCTTCCGAGCACGAAGCCGTGTCGCAGAGCATCATTGCGCATCATTATTTGGGCTTGGCGATGTTGTACCATGAATTGAAAGACGACGAGTCTGCCGCGCAACACTTTCAAAAGAGCCTGGAATTGGGTCCATACTCGTTCTTGCATGACTGGACTTATCGTAAGTGTCTGGCACAGTCGCGGATGAAGGAATCGGAGGGTGATCTCGATTCGGCGCTCGATCTTTTGGATGACGCCAAACTTTATTATGTCAGGTCCCTCATTCCAAATACACAACCTGTGGATGCCATCCAGGCGAGAATTCACCTCAAGCAGGGACGATTGCCCAAAGCAGAGGAATGGGTACGTGAGCGGGGGCTTTCTGCGAAAGATGATCTTGGTTATTTGCGTGAGTTCGAACACATTACACTGGCGCGGGTGCTGATCGCCGAGTATCAGAACAATCGGGAAAAACAAATCATTCTTGAGGGGCTGCACTTATTGGAACGCCTTTTGACCGCAGCGGAGAATCAAAACAGAATGGGCAGTGCGCTCCAAATTCTGATGGTGACGGCTCTTGCCCACCATGCGGCTGGCAGCACACCCCAGGCATTCGCTTCTCTGGAGCGATCCTTGCACCTGGCGCAGCCCGAAGGCTACTTCCGGACTTTTGTCGATGAAGGCGAACCCATGCAGGCATTGCTTTCTGCCTTTCAAACGTGGATCGAAAAGCAGCCAGGCAGCCAGTATCAGGAACTGCGCGGTTACACCGGAAAACTCCTGTCAGCGTTTGCCCAACCGACGGGCACCGCCAAACAAGCTTCGGACCTGGTCGAAGCGTTGAGTCCACGTGAGTTGGAAGTGCTGCGTCTCATCGCCCAGGGACTCTCAAATAATGAGATCAGCAAAAAACTTTTCCTGGCATTGAACACGGTCAAGGGGCACAATCGGATTATTTTCGACAAATTGCAGGTCCAAAATCGAACCGAAGCCGTTGCCCGCGCCCGCGAATTGGGTCTCCTGTAAGGGCTGAGCGCCGAATAGGGGGGTAGCTCATAGTCTTCAGCCTTTTTTCGCCACTGTACATCCAAAAACAACACCTCCGAACAACACTTAAGTGTCTATCCGTTAATACCTCCTGGTAGATAAACTAACTCTACATCCGACATGTGGTACGGGCTGTAATGACCGACCACAAGAGGCAGGAATCGGTAATGACGAATAAAGACAACCAAAAAACTGACCCAGGTCAGCCAGCCGTTTTTCAAATCCGAATCAAAGGACACCTGAACGAGCAATGGGTGGATTGGTTCGAGGGCATGAACATCACCCTGGAAGAGGACGGCAATACACTGTTGACGGGTCCCGTGATCGATCAGGCTGCTTTACACGGATTGCTAAGAAAAGTACGTGATGCAGGCATGACGTTGATATCGGTCAATCAATTTTATTTAACCAAAGGAGAAAGAAGCATGGAAACAAAAGTTAACACATACAGAACGACAGCAAAAGTGGTAGGCGCACTATACATTTTGGGATTCGTTGTGGGAATTGCGGGATCAATGCTTGGTACACCCGGTCAGCTTGAGACGGTTCCTGCCAGGAGCATGATGATCGCAATTGGCGGATTGCTTTGGGTGCTCGCCGCAGCTGGTGACGCCGCTCATGGGGTGATGATGTTCCCGATTTTGAAGCAAAGTAACGAACGCATCGCACTCGGTTATTTCGCTGCCCGAACCGTGGAAGCCGCCATTATTGCAATCTCGGCTTTGTTTATTCTGCTCCAAATTCCACTGGGCGTTGAATTCATAAAAGCCAGTGCATCCGAAACTTCCTACTTTCAATCCCTGAGCGCGCTGTTCGCGCAATCACAGGCGTACACCTATCAGATCGGCATGGTTGCCCTGGGGATGGCTGGCTTGACGCTATGCTACGGTCTCTCTCGGGCAAAATTGGTTCCGCAGTTATTTGTCATCTGGGGCTTCATTGGATACGTGAGCTTTCTGGGCGGGTCCATGCTGGAAATCCTGGGATTCAATCTACAACTGCTCCACACACTTCCAGGCGGATTGTGGGAGATGTCCATCGGGGTTTGGCTGATCGTCAAGGGCTTCAACTCTGCTGCATTCGTTTCAGAGTCCGTAAAATAAAACCAAGCAGGCGCGACCCGTCAATCTTGTTGTATTCGCTTGACGTTATGGCCGGGTCGCTCTGAATGAACAAAAAATAGGAGAAATCAAATGAAAGCAATTGTAACCGCCCAATATGGCTCGCCCGACATTCTGCAACTCAAAGAGGTCAAACGATCCACCCCCAGGGATAATGAAATGCTGGTCAAGGTCCATCTGGGATTGGGACTACGATCTCTGTCTCAATACCGCTCTAAATGATATTAAATACGGGAGAATCGTGCTACCTGTCTAGGCACAAAAGAGTAGGAAAATCTCCGCCAAAAGTCTGATGACAATCTTAACAGGCTATATACAATGGACTAAATACTCTGCTGAGCTTTGACTGTGTATTTTCCAGGCTGAGATTGAATGATTGGCACATTGCATATACTGGAACCCAAACAGGCAGTGATGCCGGGTATAAAGTTCTGCCCATTACTTAATAGGTTCAAAAAAAGGAGAATCCAATGAAAGCAATTGTATACACAGAATACGGGTCCCCCGATGTTCTTCAACTCAAGGAGATAACCAAACCGACACCCAAAGACAATGAAGTCCTTGTAAAAGTTTATGCAGTCTCTGTAAATTCAGGTGACCTCCACCTCCTTAAGGCTGACCCGTTCCTGATCCGCTTGAGTTCGGGGCTGCTGAAACCGAAAAACCAGATCCTCGGATCAGACATAGCGGGGCGGGTGGAAGCGGTTGGTAGCAATATAAAGGAGTTTAAGCCGGGCGATGATGTATTCGGGAATATCTCGGCGGATGGTTGGGGCGGTTTTGCCGAGTATGTATCCGTTCATGAAGAGGCACTTGCCCTAAAACCGGCCAATATCTCGTTTGAAGAAGCGGCGGCAATGCCGATGGCGGCATTCACTGCCCTGCAAGGGATACGCCACGCCGGACAGATTCGTCCCGGACAAAAAGTTTTGATCAATGGAGCGTCCGGCGGTGTCGGCACATTTGCAGTGCAGCTCGCCAAGGCGTTCGGGGCTGAAGTCACCGCGGTGTGCAGCACGAGAAATTTGGATGTGGCGCGCTCGCTCGGCGCAGACCATGTCATTGACTACACCAAGGAAGATTTCGCCGCAAATGGAAAAAATTATGACCTGATCCTTGCCACGAATGGAGACCGCTCGATTTCAGATTACAGGCGCGCGTTGAGACCCAAGGGCGTCTATGTTCATACTGGCGGATCCATGGCGCAAATGACCCAAGCGATGATCCAGGGACCCTGGTATTCAAGGAGCGGTGGCCAAAAAATGGGTAGCATGGGAGTCGCCAAACCAAACAAAAAAGATCTGCTTATTTTGAAGGAATTGCTTGAAGCTGGCAAAGTAAAGCCTGTGATCGATAGAACCTACCCGCTAAGTGAAACGGCTGCAGCAATCCGTTATCTTGAAGAAGGACAGGCCAAGGGAAAAGTCGTCATCACCGTGACACAAAACAACTAGATTATGAAAGCGATCGTGTGCACAAAAGCTGGCCCTCCGGACGTTTTGCAGCTCCGAGAGGTAGAGAAACCCATGCCCAGGGAAAATGAAGTGCTGGTAAGAGTACATGCCGCAACCGCAACCGTTGGAGACGTGATACTTCGAAAACTCCATCCCATGTTTTTCCTCCCTCTGCAACTGTTTGGCATGAAAAGGAAAAGAATCCCTGGGCATGAGTTGGCCGGCGAAATCGAAGCAATAGGCAAAGGGGCAAAGCGATTTAAGACAGGGGATCGGGTCTTTGGAACGACGACCGGGTTGAGCGTGGGTGCCAATGCTGAGTATGTCTGCCTTCCTGAAACGTGGAAGGCAGGTGTGCTGGCAACAATGCCGACCAATATGACTTACGAAGAAGCCGCGGCGACCCCTGTCGGCGGAATGACGGCATTATATATTCTTCGAAAAGGCAATATCCAGAGAGGGCAGAAGGTTCTGATCTACGGTGCTTCCGGAAGCGTAGGTACGTTTGCCGTGCAGATCGCCAAACACTATGGTGCGGAGGTTGGGGGAGTATGCAGTACTGCGAATGTGGAAATGGTGAAGTCTTTGGGAGCCGATCGGGTTATTGATTACGCCCGAGAGGATTTCACGAAAAGCGGTGAGATCTACGATGTTATTTTTGACGCGGTCGGCAGGACTTCGTTCTATCGTAGTAAAGGCGTGTTGAAGGAGAAGGGAATCTATCTTTCCGTTCGATCTTCCACCAGCGAAAAAGCCGAGAATCTACTTTTCCTCAAAGAGCTGATTGAGGCAGGGAAAGTTAGATCCGTCATCGATAGATGCTATCCTCTGGAACAGACCGCCGAGGCTCATCGCTATGTCGAAGCAGGACATAAAAAGGGAAATGTTGTGATCAACGTGAGGTAATGTATTATGAAAGTGATTGTGTGGACAAAATATGGATCGCCGGATGTTCTTCAGCTTAAAGAGATAGCCAAACCTTCTCCGAAAGCCAATGAAGTACTGATAAAAATCCATGCCACCACGGTCACAGCAGGAGACTGTGAAACTCGGAACCTCAAGATGCCAATCCTCATCGGGCTTCCCATGCGGATGTATGTAGGTCTCAGAAAACCCAATCGGATAACGGTATTAGGGCAGGAACTCGCGGGAGAAATTGAAGCGATCGGCAAAGATGTAAAACGATTCAAAACAGGGGATCAGGTTTTTGGGACCACCGGTCTGGGCTTTGGAGCGTATGCCGAATACATTTGCCTCCCCGAAGAATCCACAATGGGAGTGTTGGCAACGAAACCAGCCAATATGACCTACGATGAAGCCGCTGCCGTTCCAACCGGCGGGCTTGAAGCCCTGCATTTTATTAGAAAAGGAAATATCCAGCGCGGAGAAAAGGTTTTGGTCATTGGCGCGGGTGGAAGTATCGGGACCTTTGCGGTACAGCTTGCCAAATACTTTGGGGCTGAAGTAACCGGTGTGGACAGCACAGGCAAGCTGGAAATGTTGCATTCGATCGGCGCAGACGATGTCATTGATTACACCCATGAAGATTTCACCAGGAACGGCGAAATTTATGATGTTATTTTTGACGTACCAGGCACGAGTTCATTTTCAGGGAGCATAGGATCACTAAAGCAATATGGACGCTATCTCTTGGCGAACCCGGGACTGTCGCATACGCTTCAAGGACCATGGACATCAATGCGAAGCGGTAAAAAAGTATTCTTTGGAGCAGCAAGCCAAAAGACTGAAGATTTAATTTTCCTCAGAGACCTTACTGAGGCAGGACAATTAAAGGCTGTGATCGATCGAAGCTATCCGCTGGAGCAAATTGCCGAAGCTCATCGCTATGTCGAGACAGGACAGAAAAAGGGAAATGTCGTCATTACCGTAAACCATAACACCATGACCTAAAATCCAACAATGGAGAAAAAACATGGAAACCATTCAAATCAAACTCGCCGCGTTGTGGACATGCCTGATGCTGGCCTACCTGCTTGGCGATGTCCTGCGCATCTTCAGCGGCGACTTCAAACCGGGTGAGATCATGGGGCAGAAGCTGAGTCAAGGCATGTGGTTGGGCGTTGCGATTGTGATGCTCGTTCCGATCCTGATGATCTTTCTCTCACTGATTTTGAATCAACCTGCTCACCGCTGGGTGCATATCCTGGTCGCCGCTTTCTTCTTTCTCTTCAATGCCGTCGGCTTGCCTACTTATCCATCGTTGTACGACAAATTCCTGATTGTGGTTGGGTTGGGATTCAACTTGATCACCATTTGGTACGCATGGAGTTGGACGTAGTATAGGTTCGGTATAAAAAGGAGACAAAATGTCATTCGCCACTTTTTGGACAGAAGATACCCTGACCCCGATCGCTTCGTTACCTGGATTTACAGCGGGTCCTGCCTCCGATTGGCATGAACTCGCGATGACCAATCACATCTCTCACGGAGAAGTTCTTGAACGACTCAATGATGGGCATCGTCCCTATGTGGCGCGAATGGATGGTCAACCGGTTGCGTATGGCTGGCTCGCTACGAGCAAGATATCCATCGGCGAACTCGATATCCATGTTGAACTTCCGCCGGATGATCGTTATCTGTGGGATTTCGCCACGCTTCCAGATTGGCAGGGTCGGGGACTGTATCCGCGTTTGCTGCAATCCATCCTAGAACGGGAAATCCAAAACGCCAAACGGTTTTGGATCATCCACGCGCCGGAAAATCTTCCTTCCGGCGCGGGCATGAGCAAGGCAGGTTTTGAATTTGTGGGACAACTCTCCTACACACCGGATGGGAAAGTAGGACTTGCACCTTATGCAGATACAACCGAGCGTGCCCGCATCGGCGCAGACCTGTTACGGGTCCGTCTCATTGAATGGGTCCTGGCTCCATGCTGGACCTGTGGTGAGATGGTTGCAAAACATCCCGACAAAGCAGATGCCAATTCGTGCTGGCCGCCCAAAAGATCCAATGGAAGCGTTTGTTGCTGTGCGAAGGAAGTCAAAAAATCGAACAGTGCGATCAGTGGTGTTTGATTGCATGCATACGTAATACCTTGAATTAATGGAAGTGAACCATGCCTCATATAGTTATTTATAACCCAGAACTACGCATTATTGAATCAAAATTGACCGGGGATATGACTTTAGGCGAAGTCGATGAATTCATTACAAAAATTGCGGAAATAACTAATGTGAAGGATTGCCACTTAATATTCATTGATTTTCGCGAGGTGTCACAGAAACTATCGATTCTGGAGATTTATCAATTACCTGACCTTATCAAGAACATCTTCAATTCTTTTGGCGCAAACGTATCGCTCTGCAAACGAGCGAATGTCGTTGCGAACGATCTGGACGACTATATTTTTCATGAAAATGTCATGGTCAACCGTGGACAAATCGAAAAGGTGTTTACTGATATTGACCAGGCAAAAAGATGGTTGATTGAAAATAGAGCCGTTCAATAAGGTCAGCTATGTCCTGACCGTGATGGAAACTACCTGATAGAGAAGAGCCTGTGAAACCATTATCTACTAAAAAGGAAAAAAGAGATGAAAACAAGCCTACTCTGGCTAGGCAGAGTTTTGGTTTCGATTATGGGATTGGCGTTGGTGGGAGCCATTTACGAGTCTGTGGCTGAAGCTGCTGATGCAAAAGCATATCCGCCGCCCGGTCAATTGGTGGACGTTGGCGGACACCGCCTGCATATCAACTGCATCGGCACCGGTAGTCCTACTGTAGTGATCGAGGCTGGATTGGGTGATTGGTCAACATCGTGGGGAGGAACAGTACAACCAGATGTATCGAAGACGACCCGGGTCTGCACTTATGATCGCGCTGGCATGGGCTGGAGCGATCCGGGTCCACTCCCGCGTGATGCGGCCCATTTCGCACAGGAACTGCATACTCTATTGCAGAACGCTAATGTTCCGGGACCTTATATCATGGTCGGGCATTCACTTGGTGGTGCTGCCGTACGAGTATTTGTCCACGACTATGTGTCAGAAGTGGCGGGAGTTGTTTTAATAGAATCGATGAATCCGAAACAAAGTACCCTGTCACCAGAGGTACTGTCTCAGTCGGAATCGCGATCTCAGCCATATTCCTTTCAGGCCACATTGGCTCGTTTCGGAGTTGCTCGCTTGCTGGTGAAAGTACCTGCAATTGCTCCCAGTATGCAAGCCGGTGAGGAAGCCTACTATCCGCTATATGTTCGTCCGCAATCTTTTCAAACGACTGATAACGAAGGACAGGGGATGCCAGCCTCTTTAGCACAAGCGGCTGCCGTGAAGACCTTCGGCGACCTGCCGTTGATAGTTCTAACCGGCAAACAGAATGACATTCCAGGTTGGACCGAATGGCAGTCTGAACTGCTCCAGTTGTCATCCCACAGCCAGCAAATGTTTGCAGAAAACAGCGGTCACAATATTCAAGTGGATGAGCCGCAGGCCGCCGTTGCAGCAATCCTCCAAATGGTTCAGCAAGTTCGTGAGATGGAATCGAAGTAGGCTTTATGATTCGCAAGATAACATTTATAAGTATTACGATATTGGTGTTCGTTTCTTCCGTACTTGGCACCGGCCGATCCTTCGCAAAAGCTGAGCGTACAGAATTTGAAGCGATTGACGCGTACATCACCGTAAAAATGGAAGAACTTGGCATTCCCGGCGCGGCTCTTGTCATTGTGCAGGGCGATCAGATTGTTCACCTGAAAGGGTTTGGAGTTGCCGATGCGGACGGTCGCCCGGCCACACCGCAGACGCCGTTCTTCACCGGTTCTACTGGTAAATCGTTTACCGCGCTTGCCGTTATGCAATTGGTGGAAGCAGGCAAGATCGAGTTGGATGCGCCCGTACAAACGTATTTGCCCTGGTTTCGGGTTGCAGATGTTGAGGCGTCCAAATTAATCACTATCCGCCAGCTTCTCAACCAGACCAGCGGGCTCCCTGTATCCATTGGGCGGGAGCAATTGGCAAATACCGACCTGAGTGAATCTGCGATCGAGAACAACGTGCGGGCATTGGCAAAGATCGAACTGATTGCGGCACCGGGCGAGCGTTATGAGTACTCCAATGCGAACTATGTTACTTTGGGCATGGTTATTCAAGCTTTCACCGGTCAATCCTATGAGACGTACATCCATGAAAATATCTACAAACCCCTTGATATGCAGAACAGCTTCACATCAAAAACTGAAGCTGAACAAAGCGGGCTCGCAATAGGCTATCAGAAGTGGTTTGGGATACCCATCGCTTCGCCAAATCTACCTTTCCCACGCGGCTCACTCCCGGCGGGACAACTCATCCTAAGCGCTGAGGATTTCGGTCATTATTTGATCGCACAGTTGAACGATGGGAACTATCAGGGAGTATCTATTCTGTCCCCGGCAGGAATCGTCGCCTTGCATAGCCCCGACGTTCCGATGACAGGTTCGACGGATTTTTATGGCATGGGCTGGGAAGTGCAACACTTTCAAGATGTGGAAGTGATAAGACACAATGGAGAGGTTCCGGGCTATACCACTGACATGTTTCTTGTGCCAGAGGAAGACATGGCTATTGCGATGGTGATGAACACCTATAGTCCGATGTTGGGGATTCGTATATCGCGACTTCCAAGCAGTGTACTGCGCATGTTGCTTGGACAGGAAGTCATACCGGGAAATGAATTCCTTTATATGCGAATCGTCTATGCACTCGTGATGTTAATTCCTGTCATCCATAGTATCGCCGTTCTGACAACGACTCGCCGCATCCGTTCCTGGCGGAAGAGTGTTCAATCCCCAACGCAGGTGCAAATCGTGCGCCATGTCGCCCTGCCATTGGTCTGGAATGCCGTCGTCGCTTATGTACTTCTTTTTACCCTGCCTGATACCTTCGGGGCAAACATTCCGACTATGATTCTCTTCCAGCCAGATGTCGGCTGGGTGGCAATTGCGAGCGGCGTCTTCGCGATCGTATGGGGAGTAGTGGGGACTTGCATTGTCATTGTTGGACTATATAAAGACCGATTTTCCATGCCTAAAAAGTAATAATAGACCTCTTGCATAAGTGCTCCCGCCGCAGTCCCCGGCGGCGGGGACGCCGCCTTGAGCAAGATAAAATTGTGACTTTTGCAGGAAGTCTAATATTTCTAATATCGTTCCTGGCTCATGATGGGCGGTGTCTCACGCGCTCATCATGAGCCCCGTCATTGTTTCCGTATTTTGGATGAAGAAAGAGCCCAGGAAAATGAGTTGGCAGGACACAAAGAGTACAAGCAGAAGGTCAGGTATCGTTTGATCCCGTTCGTATGGTAATCAAAAAAGGTGACGGTCACCTCGAAGGTAACCGTCACCAAAATTTTTACGCCCGCTAATAATTCAATTCCTTCACGCTCTTGTCGCGCATCATCCTTTGCACGAAATTATCATGATTATCCGGAGAGCCGATCACCTTCCACGTGCTGATGATGGATTTCTCGTTCTTGGCCTGGTGATGCTCGAACACCCGCAGAGATAATGAATCGAACAGGCTGGCGATCCCTTCCACTTTTTTATGGTCGCTCGCGCCAACAACGATCTCATAAGTGCGCGCCTCGCGGATGCGGTCGATGCGGGCTTCCAACTTCGGAAAGACCAATAACACCAACAACGTTACCGCCGTCGCCGCGCTGACAAAGACCAGATCGCCCGCACCGACCCCCATACCAAGCGCCGCCGAAAGCCAGATCGTCGCCGCGGTCGTGAGACCTGCGATGCGCCCGCCTTCGCGGATGATGGCGCCCGCGCCCAAAAAACCGATGCCGGTGACGATATTTGCCGCAATGCGTGTTTGCGTAAAGCCGGGGTCCATCTTCAACGAAAAGATCGTAAAAAGGGTCGAGCCGAGGGTGATCAATATGATCGTGCGGAACCCCGCTGCCTTGTCCTGATATTCGCGTTCCGCCCCGATCACGCCGCCCACCGCGATCGCCATGCCCACCTTGATCAACTGTTCCATCAATACTGGTTCCATTATTTCACCTCTTAAAATTTCAATTGCTCGATCAACATTTCCACTTCCGTTGTCGGCAGTTGGCAGAAAAAACCTTCGCATACATGAACGGTGGCTTTGCCTTCGACCATGACGCGATCTTTTAGAAGCGCAGGCGCATTCTCCTTGATTGGGAAAGATGAAGCAGCCAGCACCACAGCCGGGCGATATTCGGCTCGAACCGCTTGGATCAAACGCTGGAGGTGGAGGTCTTCCGCTTCACCCACAGCCGCAACCTGTTTCAAAGTCCCCGAAGCGAGTTCCGCCGCTGTGAGCCATCTCCCAAACCCGAGCGGATACCGCAGGGCAAACTTGGTGACAAACTCCAACGCTTTCTCTGCAAGATCGCGATAGGGTCCTTCATCGGTGAACGCCGCCAATTTTACCAGCGCTTCGCACGCCAGTGCATTCCCGCTTGGAGTGGCATTATCCTGAACATCCTTCGGGCGGAATAAGAGATTTTCGCCATCCACGGGTGTGTCGAAGAATCCGCCAGCGGGGTCGCTGAATTTCTGGATCATCTCATCCGCGAGTTCTTTGGCGGGGTTGAACCATCTCTCGTTGAAATCGGTTTGATACAACTCCAGCAATCCGAGGATCAATGAAGCATAATCCTCAAGGAATACTTCATTTGTGGTTTTGCCGTCCCGCCAGGAACGGTGGAGTTTGCCGTCCCTTCGCAGGTGGGTGAGGAGAAAATCCGCGTTGCGGGTAGCCAGATTGAGGTAGATGTCATTGCTAGTGGCGCCTTGGCGCCACGAAGCAATCTCCTGTTCATCGTGAGGTTGCTTTGTTTCACTCGCAACGACATTGCCTAACACTCTTGCCGCTTCTGCAAAAGCTGCCAGCATCCAGCCGTTCCAGGCGGTGAGGACTTTATCGTCTGTCCCCGGACGGATTCGTTTTGCGCGCGCGGCATAAAGCTTCGAGTGAGACTCGGCTAATTTTGCCTGAACAGACACAAGGTCAAGCTTGAAGCGGGCGGCGAGGGAGGAGTCATCCAATGCGCGTTGAAGCACTGTTTTGCCTTCCCAATTTCCTTGCGAGGCGACCCCATACGCCGCTTCAAAAAAATCGGAATCCTCTTTCAACACACCGCGGATTTCTTCGAGAGTCCAAACATAGAATTTTCCCTCCTCGCCTTCGGAGTCGGCATCGAGCGAGGAATAAAACCCGCCGAGTTCGTGAGTCATTTCCTTTGCGACGAAATCGAGGGTCTCTGTGACGATGCGCTTGTAAAACGGATCGCGCGTGACCTGCCAGGCATGGAGATAGGCGCGTGCGAGCAAGGCGTTGTCGTAAAGCATCTTCTCGTAATGGTGTACCCAATCGTACAAACGGAGTTGTGTTTTCAGCACGGTTATCAGTCGGTAGTATGGTCTGATGGCTCACTTAGGATTTGAGTTGCCCACCAGTTGGGACTCCATCTCAATTGGCGAATTGACAGGCTGTAAACAAACAAATCCCTGACACACATAAGCTGTTGGGAGATCATTAAATAAAGGTCTATCCTTCAGCAAGGCTGGCGCATCCGGCTCCGGTGGGTAAGCGGAAATCGCTGTTACCTGTCGGGGCCGGAACGTTTTCCAAAGGGTATTCAAAAATTCTTTGGTTTCGGTATGCTGTGAGTCACCGATAATTGCCACTTCACGAGTCGGACCGACAGCAAAATCAGCCGCGCACAACCATTGTGCGAAGGCAGTTGGATAGCGTAGCATGGCTCCATATACTGAGGAAAGCATCTCCTCGGCAAGATCTCGCCAATCCGTCCTATCCCCATATGCTGCCAGCTCGAGTAGGGCAGTAGCGGCAAGCGCGTTCCCAGATGGAGTGGCATTGTCCTGAATATCTTTCGGACGTACAAGGAGGGTTTCATGGTCGTCGCGGGTATCGAAAAAACCTCCGTTGGGATCACTGAAGTGTTCAACCATTTCATCTGCGAGTTTCAAAGCCGAAAGATACCATTCTTTATTCGGATCGGATTGATATAACGCCGAAAGTGCCAGGATCAGCCCGGCATAATCTTCCAAGTAGGCATTGTGCTTTGCTTGTCCCTCCCGCCAGGATCTGTGTAGCCGATTATTTACGTAAAGATTATCCAACAAGAAATGTGCATTACGAATGGCAACTTGAAGATAATCCTGCCTATTCAAATAACGCCCAGCCTCTGCGAAGGCTTTGAGCATCAGGGAATTCCACATTACAAGCACTTTGTCATCGGTGGTAGGGCGGATGCGTGAACTTCTTGCTTCTAAAAGTTTTGCGTGACATTTGGACAATTTCTGCCAAAGTTCTTCTTGCTCCATTTTGAAGCGGGCTGCGAGTGTGGAATCATCCAAGGCGCGTTGCAGGATGGTTTTGCCTTCCCAGTTCCCAGATGGTGTAATGCCATATGCGGCTTTGAAAAATTCGAATTCCGAACCGAGCACTCCCTCGAGTTCGTCTTGTGACCAGACATAGAATTTCCCTTCTTCACCTTCCGAGTCTGCATCCAAACTACTGAAAAACCCACCTTCTGAATGGGTCAATTCGCGCAGGACAAAATCCAGTGTCTCCTCGCAAACCCTACGATGGTCGGTACTGCCAGTGACTAAATATCCGTGAAGATATGCAAGGGCTAGCTGGGCATTATCATATGTCATTTTTTCAAAGTGAGGCGTTCTCCAAAAATTATCGACGCTATATCGGGAAAAACCGCCGCCGACGACATCATACATCCCGCCGCGTGACATTGCATTCAGAACATGGGTGACAGCCTTAAGTATTTGTTCACGTTGAGTTGTATGAGTGGTTGCTCGGCGTAAAAGAAATTCGATGGTCATGGGTTGCGGAAACTTCGGCGCCGAGCCCCAGCCTCCATATCCCCAATCGTAAGATTCAATCAGGCTCTTTATAGCTGCATCCAGAGCCTCTGTGGTTATTTCATTGCTATTCTCGGGCTTGTTTATAGGCGGGCGGATATGTTCGAGTACTTGATTTCCAACTCGATCCACTTCTTGACCATCTTCACGCCATGCTTTGGCGATGCTACTTAAGACTTCTTTGAAGGCTGGCATATTGTAGCGTCGAACAGGTGGAAAGTATGTGCCGGCGTAAAACGGACGCAAGTCAGGTGTGAGGAAGACAGACATGGGCCAGCCGCCAGAGCCGGTCATCGCGACTGTGGCTTGCATATATATACCATCTACATCTGGACGTTCTTCTCTATCCACCTTAATGCTGATAAATTCTTGATTCATCAAAGCAGCAGTTTCAGGATCTTCGAAACTTTCCTCCCTCATGCGGTGGCACCAGTGACAGGCAGCATAACCAATACTCAGAAAAATAGGCTTATTTTCAACTTTGGCTTTGCTCAGTGCTTCTTCACCCCAAGGATGCCAATCCACGGGATTATTTGCGTGTTGAAGCAGGTAAGGAGAGTTTTCCGAGATAAGATGGTTAGGCATGAGTTACCTTTATGGTAATTGCGAAATGGAATTGTAGAGGATTATAGCCCATGCGAATAGGCGGTAACTGATAAATTTGAATCAGGATTTATGTTGGGTGTTATTGTATTCGGATATTTATACCCGTATACCAGATTTGTACCCTGTGGGACAGATCCTATTGCGGTTGTGAGAATGCCTTGCCACTTCTAAAAAATGATCTTGATGTTAATGATGCATAGGTGTTTCAAGAATGTCGCTAATTTTGAATTTAAAACTCCATCTTTTCAACACTAACCTTTGTTCCGCCCGGCATCTCCACTGTGACATCCCCCGGGTCATACATGACCTGGGGCTGACTCCAACGAAAGACCCATTTTGCATCGTCTGGGTTGGCATTGACACAACCTCTTGATGATGGTTCGCCATAATTATTATGCCAATAGGTAGAATGGATGGCAACGCCCGTCCCGACGAACAAACTGACCCATCCCACGGCCGGCAGACTCCAGCCTGCTGATGCGCTTCCTCCGCTTAATGGCAATGAGATCGCCTTGCGCCAAATCGGAAATTCCCCCACCGGAGTTGCCCACGCATCCACAGGATTCCCCCATGCGTCATAAAGAGCGCCGCTGGAAATACGCGCAAAATACACTTCATTGTTGCCCTCGAAACACGATAGGGTTTGGTAATCAATATTGACCACGATCCTTTTCTCTTCGGCTTCGGGATTGATTGGAGCGATTTCATCCGCAGTCAACGGACGAAACGCCTCAGCTGGACCCCAGAACAGGTCGCCGGATCCGAAACGTTCATTTAGCCGATACCAGACCCTGCCATCCGCGTCGGTACGAATCTGATCCACCCAGACCACCTGACTATAGACGAAGCGCGCTGGCAGACTGATAGACTCTCGGTATTGGAGCCAGGGTGCGCGTGGTGGCGGGTTATCGAGAATCAAGTCCACATAAGGAACGGTGACTTCCATCCACATGCCAGCACCCAGACTTGTGTTTGGCAGAGTGGACACTTGCGAATTCGGCAAGTTGCGCACGGGTTGCAGGTTTCCGCCCCACACATAGCCATAGGGAGTCTCGATCCAGCGTTGATTGATCCTGCCGGGCATGGTTCCAACCACCTCCCGAATCCAGGGAACGACCTGATCTTCATATAGCGCGCCAACGATCTGTTCGTTCCCATCAGGACGGGCATACACATCCACCTTGCCAACTGTGATACGCCCCAACAGTTCCGACTGTTGTAATTCTGAAATCCCCTGCCAGGTAAATGGTCGAAAAGCAAATGCGCCGATGCCCAACGCAGAGATTTTTAGAAAATCACGGCGAGTGAGTGGATGTTTTGTCATGGACGGAATGATCGTGATATTGATCCGGCTGGTGGTTGTGATTGTGCATGTTACCCATCATGAAGAAATGCGCCAGCGGGCAAAGCAATGCCAGCCCAATGTACACAACCGTGCTGACTGGTATCTTCAAGAGCAATACCGCCGCCAACCCGATGAGCGGGAGCAGACAGCAAAGCAACATGATCCAAATATGTCGTTTGTTCATTTGAACCTTCTTTCAGCCGCTCCGTTTGAAAGGCGGAGGGGCAACAATCAAGTTTCCATTTTCAATCCTGGTGATAAATTCTTCGAGCGGACGCGGTGGCGGACCGCTAACCACGTTGCCAACAATATCAAAATGACCGTCATGGCAGGGACTGATATAGTGTTCCTGGTCGGGATGCCAGGTAATACGGCAGCCGAGGTGGGTGCAAATATCAGAAAAAACTCTTACATCACTTTCATTCCTTCGGAAAACATACAAACCATAATTGGTTGCAGTCCGCTCCCAGCCATTGACCCTGGTGCGGGTAAATTCAAATCGGGTTGGAATGCCAATCGGATATTTTTCCAGCGAGCCGAGATCGATAAAGGAATCATCTTCGGTTTTTTCAAGCGACGGCGAGAGAAGATAGAAAATGGAAGGAAGACCGATCCCGACGCCGATGAGGGTCCCGACAAACGCGGCGACCGATTTGATGAAGTCACGACGGCTGATATCAGGTTTGCTCGCCATTTTCTTCTCCTGTTATCTCAACTCCCATTCAAAGATGCGAGTGGGGGCATCCACGTTGGCGATGGTCAGGATGAGTTTTGTCGCTCCATCCAAAATAGATTTACCATTCTGCATTGCCGGGAAGATCAACTTTCCCTCCACATGATGACCGCCACGCGGCGCATCCCAGAGGGCGGAGTTGACGCTTATCCCAGTATCAGTCGAGAGAGTTGCGGTTGCTGCAAGATCCATGCTCAAGTCAATCGAATGGGTAGTTAGGACAATACTGAATTCAAGGGATTCAGCAGTCGCTGAGTCGAGGTTAAGAGGAGTGACTTCAAAGATAATCGCTCCCTGATCGTCCATGCGGGTGGCAGGGTCAAATTCAGGGGAGTCAGGTTCCGTCGAAACAGAATCAGGTTGCGGCTGGGTTGGAAGCGGAGACGAAATCGCTGAACAGGCTGTGATAACAAAAGTCAAAATCATCAAGGCGGGAATTATGAGGCGTTTCATTTTGTCTCCAGAAGAACAGGATGTAATTTTTGACGTTCACGATAAAGCACGAAGAGCATGACACCAATTCCAATCAGGTTCATGGCGAGTCCGGTAAGCATGAAGGGACGCTGATAACGGGTGAGAAAACTTGCCGCCGCGCTCAAACCAAGAATGGGCAAAACATCGGTGACATGATGAATGCAACACGCGACCATCGCAGTGGCAGAGGTTCCGCCACTGGCTCCCATCATTGAGCCTGCATGTCCTGTGGATGCAACTGGAATGAATAGACGAAATCGCAGAACGGAATAGAGCGCGGCTTGAACACCAAAGCCGAGGATAATCGGGATGACATACCACCGGTCACGCGCGAATTGCGAGGAGGCATAATCCCAGCCCTGTGCCCAGGTGAGGATGCCGAGATAGAATGAAGCGATGAAGACTGAGCCGAGCAGGAACGTCGCAAGGGGGATAAGAATTCGTTTCACCGTTATTCTCCTTTGGTGTGATCATAGCCCTGGCTTATGCTGGATGTCTTGCGCCAAGTGGCTGAAAAATTGATAGGCAATACTGCCTATGTTTGTCCTCACTGATTCTTTATATGTTCTTCGCACACATCGAGTAGGATATTCAGTCGAAAAGAGTCTTTGTGTTCGGTAATGAATAAATTCATCAAACTACACGGACTGTGAAAATCAAAATAAATCGATTGTGCGCTTTTGTTCGTCGTGTGGCGCGCCAACAGGAGATCAGGAAATCATGGATAGTTTCAACATGCAAAGATATTATCCAGCCGGACAGGAGTATGAAATCGATCCTGTATGTGAAATGAAAGTCGATCCAAAGAATCCGCCCTTTCAGGTTATTCACAAGGGGATGACCTATTACTTTTGTTCCGAGGTCTGCAAGCATCTGTTTGAACGTGTCCCCGATCAATATATTCGAATGGAAGAAGATAGCGAATAGAATCGAAATTGTGAATAAATTGGACAAACCATGACGTATTAGGCAAAAATGCGTATGTTCAACTTGAGGGTGGATGCTGTATAAGTGCGGACGATATTCGATCCAACCAGAAGGAGTTGAACCATATGAATAAGTTTTTGATTTGGAAGATTATGCCCGCGCTGATCATCGCCACTGTTGTATTGAGCGCATGTGGCGCGCCGGCGGAACCTGAAATGACCGAACAACTCACCCAGACCCAACCGGATCAACCCGTTGCAGGATTGGATGGAACAGTTTGGGTTGCAGACGAGGAGGGCAACAGCATTACCGTGATCAATGCGGCGACGAATCAAGTCCTGACCACGCTTACAGGAGTCGAGGGCGCCCACAACCTGCAGGTTGCCCCGGATGGAAAAACCGTCTGGGCAGTGAGCGGGCATGACTCACTGGCGATCATGATTGATGCCGTCACTTTTGAGGTTCATGGCGTGGTGCCGACCGGCATGATGCCTGCGCACATCGTGCTGACGCCCGATGGCAAAAAGGCATACGTTACCAACGGTGAGGACAACACTGTCACCGTGATTGATGTGGAAGCGATGTCTGTAATTGCCACGATCCCCGTCGGCGCGTACCCGCACGGCTTGCGCGTCAGCCCGGATGGAAAGTGGGTTTATGTCGCCAATGCCAAGTCCACCACCTTAAGCGTTATCGATGTTGCCCAGGATGTGAAGGTGACAGACATCGAAGTTGGAGAGCGCCCGGTGCAGGTGGGGTTCTCACCGGATGGGATGGTGAATTACTTTTCCCTCAATGGCGAAAATGCGCTGGGCAAGGTGGATGTTACCGCACAGGAACTGCTTGGCAAGGTGGCAGTAGGCGTGGGTCCCATCCAGGTCTTTGTTTCACCGAACAATCAATATATTCTGGTCGCCAATCAGGGAACCGAGGAAAAACCCACTACCACCATTTCGATGGTCGATGTTGCGATCTTCGAAGTGATTGCAACTGTTGAAACTGGAAAAGGCGCCCACGGAGTCGTCATCGATCCATCGAGCCGATACGCCTACATATCGAACATCTATGAAGACACGGTGTCGGTGATCGATCTTGAGAGCCGGAGTGTTATCGCAACCATTCCAACCGGCGATGCGCCCAATGGCATTAGTTTCTCACCGCTTCCCGCGCCAGCCAATGTCGCATTGGAAATCCAACTTGAAATCCCGGAGGGCGGCATGAATATGCCCATGCCCTAATGGGCACATACAGCCAGATGGTTCTCCTGTCGGTACGCAATGACAGGGGAATTTTTATAGGCAAAATGGCTTAGCCCTGAATGCGCCACGCGGCTCTATATTTCACCTGAAAAAATACATACAATGGAGAACATCCAATGATAGAGGCATAGTATGACCACACTTTCCTTCCTGACAGTTGATTTGCCCTGCGATATGGCTTTGCAGGCGGCGAAGAAAAAATTATCGCAAGGCGGTTTGCGGGCTTTGCAAACCTTTGATCTGCATACCGCGCGACATACCCAACAGGATTGTCCCTGCCCAAATCACGGCACCACAGAATGCGACTGCCAGATGGTTGTTCTGATGGTCTATGGGGAGACTGCTGAACCTGCCACCCTAATCCTGCACGGAAGTGACGGACAAACGCGCTTCTCCATTGCCGATGACCCATCCCAACAGGCAGACAGAAAACTGGTTGCCTCCATCAAAGAGGCATTGGATATCAAGGTGGCGGTGTCTGCCTGATATTCATATAGGCAATATTGCCTATGGATTCCCGCGTCAAATTGCGCTGGATGGATCAAGGGGAAATCCTTATATTCAACTGCTATTCCAACTTTACAGAGGAACCATGATCAGGAAAATATTTCTTTTTACGATAATAAGTCTGGCTTTGATATTGTCGGCTTGCGCGCCTGCCGCGACATCCAATGGGGACGACATGCCAATGAACAATGACAATTCAGGCATGGAGGATGGGACGCCCACCCCGGGCAGCATGATGATGGACAACCCCGAAGCCGCGCACATGATGGAGCCGATTACGGCTCCCAACGTCCAGCCAGCCACAGAAACTGAGGGCGGACAACCGCTGGAATATCGCGAGGAGAATGGCGTCAAAGTTTTTGAATTGACTACGAAAGCGGTTCAATGGGAGATTTTGGATGGGGTGACTGTGACTGCTTTTACGTATAACGGAACTGTGCCTGGACCGATGATCCGCGTGACCGAGGGTGATCAGGTTCGGATAATCGTGAAGAACGAATTACCCGATCCGACCACAATCCACTGGCACGGTGTGGAGGTTCCCAATGCAATGGACGGCGTCCCGGGTGTCACCCAGGACCCGATCCAGCCGGGCGAGACGTTTACCTACGAATTCACTGCCAAGCCGGCAGGAACCTTTATGTATCACTCCCATTATGAAGGTGATGTGCAGGTTGGCGCCGGGCTGTACGCGCCGTTCATCATTGACCCAAAGGAACCGGATGCCAATCCACCCGTTGTGGATAAAACCCTGATGATCTCGGAATGGCGCATGACCGATGGGCAAACATTTGCCGCCATGCCAATGGGCGGGATGGAGCCGAACTATTTCACGATCAACGGCAAGTCCTTCCCTGCCACCGAAACCATTACCGTCAAGAAAGGGGATCTGGTCCGGCTGCGCTTTATTGCCATTGGTCAGTTCATACACCCTATGCATCTGCATGGTGTGCCTTTCAAGATCGTGGCGACCGATGGGCACCCGGTCCCCGAGGCGGCGCAGTTGACCAAGGACACGGTCAGTGTTGCCCCGGGTGAACGCTACGACATTGAATTCATCGCCACCGAAACCGGTCAATGGATGCTGCACTGTCACATCCTGCACCACACCACCAACGATAACGTCGAGCCGGGCGGCTTGATGTTGATGATCGAAGTCGTTGAATAAAATACTCAAGGAGAGAGTAAAAATGCGAAAGATGTTCTTTATCAGTATGTTTGTCATGTTGGCGGCTGTACTGGCGGCTTGCGGTGGATCCGCACAGCCTGCCGCCCCGGTCGAGTCTGGATCGTCGAGCCAGGTAAACATCACGGTGGCGTCCAATCCAAGCCCTGCCATGATGGGCGACATGGAATTGATCCTGATTATCACGGACGGAGACGGCAAGCCCATCGAGGGTGCAACAGTGGATGTCTCTGCCGATCATACGGACATGACCGGCATGGGGATGAGCGGTCTTGCCACCGAGCAGGGTGGAGGGCGCTATTCCATCAATGCCAATTTCAGCATGAGCGGCAATTGGAAGATAACCGTGTATGTTCGCAAGGACGGATTGGATTACAAGGAAGATATCGAGTTCAAGGTGCAATAATGAGCCGCCTAAAGCGGGTGTCACATCCAGTGATACCCGCTTTCCTGCCGGCAGGGTTTATTCATGAACAACAAAAAAAGACGACAACACATTCAACAAAGAAACAGAAAACAAAAACTGGTTTCAGGGATCATCTGGGGCGCAATTGGACTTGCCGTATTGGCGATCCTTGGCGTCATAGTCTGGCAGGGAATCAGACCGGCGGCAGGGGAGTCGATTGCCATTATGACGAGCGATCCGCATCTTCCCACGGACTCTGATCCTGGACAATATAATTCCGATCCGCCAACGTCCGGATTACATTACGCAACCGAAGCTCAGGCGGGATTTTATGATGAGAATATCTATACATTTCCCGCTGCTTATCTGGTTCACAATCTGGAACACGGCTATGTGGTCTTCTGGTACAACTGTGACCAACTGGAAGAGGCAGGTTGTTCGGAGTTAAAATCACAAATCCGCACGGTCATGGATGATCTGGGCGGCGTGAAGATGATCGCCTATCCCTGGAATTCCATTGAGGTTCCGGTGGCGATGACCTCATGGGGGCGGATCCAAAAGTTCGAGATATTTGATATGGAACTAGCCAAAGCCTTCTATCGCGCCAACCTCAATCGCGCCCCCGAACCAAACGCCCCATGAGGGAATAAAATGTCAACAACCACCTTGAATGCCCCTAAAATAACGAATGCCTTTCAGTGGATAGGCACTCATTGGTTTGCCGTTTTTCTGACCATCTATGGTGTTTGGGTATTTGTTCCCTTCCTTGCGCCGGTTTTCATGCAGATCGGCTGGACGGGTGCAGGCAGGGCGGTCTACTTCATTTACTCGTTCTTCTGCCACCAACTCCCGGAACGCTCCCTCTTTTGGTTCGGCGAAAAGACCATGTATTCCCTGGGCGAAATCCAGGCGGTCTGGCAGAACACATCCAATCCCATGATCCTGCGCCAATTCATCGGCAACGAACCGATGGGCTGGAAGGTGGCGTGGTCGGATCGCATGATCTCGTTCTATACCAGCGTCTGGCTTTTTGCGGCATTGTGGTATCCCTTCCGACACACGATAAAGACTTTGAGTTGGTGGGGATTTGTTCTGCTCCTGCTGCCGATGGCGCTGGATGGTGGAACACACATGGTCAGCGATTTTGCCGGTATCGGAAATGGATTTCGTGATACAAATGCATGGCTGGCAGTGTTGACAAACAACACCTTTCCTGCAACGTTTTACGCCGGTGATGCGCTGGGATCGTTCAACTCGCTCATGCGCTTCCTTACCGGGCTTTTGGCGGGGCTGGGTCTTGTCTGGCTTGCCTTCCCGTTCATTAATCAATCACAAGTTTATAATCAGCAATTGGATACATTAAGCCATGCCAAAGTCATCGAGCAAATCAAAAACCAAAATACGCATTCTCCTGGCGGATGACCACCATATCGTCCGTGCAGGGGTGCGACAACTGCTTGAGAGTGCGACCGACCTCCAGGTCATTGCCGAGGCAGGAGACGGGGAGGAGGCGCAGGTCTTAATCCAAAAACACAAGCCGGATGTTGCCGTGCTTGATATTCAGATGCCCAAAGCCAGCGGTATTGAAGTCACACGCTGGGTGCGTGCCCATCTGCCCGAAGTGGGCGTGTTAATCCTGACCGCTTATAACGATGATCCCTACGTGATGGCGGTTTTGCAGGCAGGTGCAAATGGCTATGTCCTCAAAACTGGGCAGGCGGATGAGCTGATCCAGGCGGTGCGTGATGTCTATGAAGGTAAGTCTGCACTCGATCCATCCATCACCAGCAAGTTGATGTCCACCATCTTCAAAGGACCGGAAAAAAAGATCGTCGAACCATTAACTGACCGTGAACTGGATGTGCTGCGACTCGCGGCGAAGGGGTTCACCAACAAATCCATCGGTGTGCAACTGAATATCAGCGACCGCACCGTGCAGGGACATCTTGCGCACATCTTCGCCAAACTGCAATCCAACAGCCGCACCGAGGCTGTCATGCGCGGGGTGGCGCTGGGGTTGATCTCACAAAGCTCGGGCAATATTCCAGAAGAATGAAACGAATCCTGCCAGGCTGGCGCGGTCTGACGCAACTCTTTGCCGTCACGGTTCTGCCGCTGACGCTTTTGTTATTGTTCATTGCGTTCGGCGGGGTCAACATGCACCAGCAGGACATGCGCACCCTGGTCGGGGAACGTGACGAACGCGCCGTGCAGTCCGCCGCCGCAGCGCTGCAATCCGAACTTCATCATCGCATGGCGACTGTTTCGAGCATGGCGGTGCTGGCATCCGAGGATATTTCCTTCAAGGATATATTTGCCACCACCACCGACCTGGCAAAGGATTTCAACGGGGGGATTGCCTTTCTAAATACGGATGGACACTTAATCGAGAAAACGGGGAATGACAGATTTTGGGGATGGGTATCTCAAAACTCCAGGTCGGTCAAACTCGCTTCTTCATCCAGCCCTCAATTTGTTTTCTCCGACCCGACCCTGGATCCAAACTCCAACCAACTCTTTGTCATCATCTCAGCCTATTCTGACTCCCGCGATGTGATTGTCGCCGGCGCGTTTTCACCCGAGACACTCGCGTCCGAAACCCTGACACCCACCTACCCGGCGGGCAGTCACGTGACCATCTATCTATTGGATAATTCCCGCCGTATTTTGTTCGTCAGCGGTGCGCTCGAACGCGAAAGCCTGGATGCGGACCATCCTGGAGTGGCGGAAGCTCTGGCAGGCAGGAGTGGCGTTCTGTATGTGAAAAAGGAAGCGACGGAACATGTAGTCGCCTATAGCCCCATTGAAACTGCAGGCTGGGCATTGATCACGGAGGAGGAATGGGAAATGGTGATCAGCCCCTCCCTGCAATTGACCCAGATGGCTCCGCTGGTAATGGTGCCTGCCTTCATCCTGGCATTGATTGCCATCTGGTTCGGCGCCAAACAGATCGTCCAGCCCCTGCAAAAACTTGAGTCCAAGGCGGCGGCGCTGGCATGGGGGGATTTCGAAGCCATAAAGGAGTCAGTTGGCGGCATATCTGAGGTCCAACACCTGCAAATGGAATTGACCGAAATGTCGCGTAAAGTGCAGGCGGCTCAGGAGGGATTGCACGATTACATCGGCGCGATCACTTCGGCACAGGAAGAGGAACGTGCCAGACTGGCGCGGGAACTGCATGACGACACCATTCAGGCGGTCATTGCATTGAAACAACGGGTGCAACTGGCGCAGAGATCGGTCAAGGATCAAAATGGAAAACAATCCCTTAAGGAACTCGAAAATCTGGCGGAGCAGACCATCGAAAATCTGCGCCGCCTGACGCGGGCGCTGCGTCCCATTTATCTCGAAGATCTGGGACTGGTCACTGCGTTGGAAATGCTGGCGCGGGAGATCAGCCAGGTTAATTCTCTGATCGTTGATTTTCAAAAAACCGGTAACGAACGTCGTCTCTCGCGCGAGGTGGAATTGTCGCTATATCGCATTGCGCAGGAAGCGCTCAATAATGTGGCTAAACATTCCGGGGCGACTCGTGCCGACTTGTCCATCCGTTATTCTGATTCGGAAATAACACTGATGATCTCTGATAATGGCCACGGCTTTGTCGCTCCTGCCAGCCCGACGGAATTTGCTCCCAACGGGCATTTTGGACTGCTCGGTATTCATGAACGTGCGGACCTGATCGGGGCACGGCTGGGAATTGAGTCCACCCAAGGACAGGGAACCAGGATCGAAATTCGCTTGTAAAGCGATAAAGGTCATAAGCCATTTTGCCTACCGATTTCCCCGCCATCCTGCGCTCATGCAGGGGCGGGGATTTGCGTATCATGATGTTATATCCTTATTGAAAAGGAAGACTCATGACCTCTGATACTGCGATTCCCCCCTTTCCATCCCAAACAGAACGTTTGAAAATATTTTTACATGCGCTGCTCTTCGTCCTCGGCTTCTCATTGGTGTTTGTAATCGGCTGGGGCGGCTCGGTGACGGCGCTGGGTCAATTGTTCGGCGCATACAAACGGGTTATCGCGCAATTAGGCGGCGTGATCGTGATCATGTTCGGACTGGCGACTCTGGATGTAATTCGCCTTCCCTGGTTTTATTATGATACCCGGACGGAATACACAGGTCAGCGCGGAACCTATGGTGGCTCGGCGTTAATGGGCATTTTCTTTGCAGCAGGTTGGAGCCCATGCATTGGTGCCACACTGGGCGCAATCCTAACAATGGGGCTCAGCCAGCAAACGGTCGGACAGGCGATGTGGCTATCTTCAGGGTACTCGCTTGGTTTGGGGCTTCCCTTCCTGGCGATGGCGCTTGGTTTGGAGCGCGCTTCAGGCTGGATCAAACGCATGCGACCCTATCAAAAGTATTTCAAAATTGCCAGCGGTGTTTTCATCATTGCCATTGGTGTTCTGCTTCTTACGAACACAATGAGTCTGATAGCGATCTGGGCATTCAAGAATGGTCTATATATCGAAAAGTTTACCCTGTTCTCTGCCGCGCCGACATACTTCACCGCCATCCTTGCCGGTCTATTGTCATTTCTTTCACCTTGCGTCCTGCCGCTCGTGCCTGCCTATCTTGGTTATCTGAGCGGGCACACGATACAAAGATCATAATATTTTTAGAGAAGATACCCTTATGGATTCCCCCATTAATTCGGAAGATACCATCACCTTTAAACGAACCCATTTTTATTCGGTCCTGGTGATACTGGCTTTTGCCATCGGCATATTGACGGGTTATGTTGTCTGGGGGCTTGCCCCCCGTTCACAACAAGCGATTGTCAATAATCCATCTGTTGCCCAGGGACCCATTGTCGAAGCCCCGGCAGCGACACAGGCACCGCAATTCACCCGTTATGAAATCCCATTCGAAGGCTTTCCCAGCCAGGGACCGGTGGATGCACCCATCGTAATTGTCGAGTTCAGCGACTTTCAGTGCCCGTTCTGCAAACGCTTCCAGGATGAGACGGCTGCACAATTGCTGGCGGCGTATCCCGGTCAAATCCGTTTTGTCTATCGTCATCTTCCCCTGACATCCATTCATCCCGAAGCCCTTCCATCGGCGGAAGCCTCGATGTGCGCCAACGAACAGGGGGCCTTCTGGGATTACCATGACAGGATTTTTGAGAATCAGGACAAACTTGGGCGTGAGTTGTACCTGCAGATCGCCGCTGACCTCAATTTGGATGCAGTCACTTTCGAGGAGTGTCTCAATTCAGGTAAATATAAGGACGCCATCCAACAGGATATGGATTTTGCGCTCAACCTTGGCGTTCAATCCACCCCAACATTTTTCATCAACGGGCTGGCAATCGTTGGCGCGCAACCTCTTGAAGCGTTCAAACAGATCATCGATCTTGAGTTGGCTGGAAAAATTCCATGAAACAGATACTCCTCATATCCTTGTTTCTGCTTGTGACACTGACCGCCTGCCAGAGCAGCGTCGAAGAGATTACGGGCAAAGAGGTTACAACCGTTGACGGTTCCTATAAAAACATCACTCCTGTCGATTTGGACACGATGTTGAAGAACACGGATCTTATCCTTGTCAATGTGCATACTCCTTTCGCAGGGAACATTGCCGATACAGACCTGTCCATTCCCTACGACCAGATCAGTGCGCCGGAAAATCTGGCGCAGTTGCCAGCGGATAAAAATGCAAGGATCGTTCTGTATTGCCGCAGTGGTCGCATGAGCGCAATTGCGGCAGAGGAACTTGTTTCGCTCGGGTATACCAATATCTGGAATCTCGAAGACGGCATGGTGGCATGGGAACAGACAGGACGCGAAATCGAGAAATAGAATAGGCAGAATTGCCTATAAGAGCCTCAGTAATATGGCTCTCGTTGAGGCTGTCTATTAATTGCATAATACAAAGGAAAGGAGACCAGCTTATGACAACCACTGTACATGACCCCGTTTGCCACATGGATATCGACCCCGCTACTGCTGCCGGCACATCCGAATACAAGGGGCAAACGTATTATTTTTGCTCGCTTGGCTGCAAGAAGGCGTTTGATGCCGATCCCGAGAAGTATCTCAGCAAGACTCATGAACACGCGCATCATCATTAATTCCATCCTCTTCTCCTCAGGTAACCTGCCCACTGGGCAGGTTATTTTATTTTAGACAATTTGCCGAAACAAAATCTTCAATCACTCTTTGCCGTGCCTTTACACATTCTTTAATCATGCCGGGTATTCTTGGATCATCGAAAGGAGTACAGTATGTTTCTCATGTGGATCGTCCCTTTAGTACTTGTCGGTTTGATCGTCTACAGCGTTTCTGGCAATAATCTGGTCAATGCGCTCAAGCCCGTTGCAAGCCGTACCTGCCACAAATGTGGACAGGCTGCGCAAAACGACTGGAAAAACTGCCCGCACTGCGGACAAACTTTATGAAAGGAAGTCAAAATGAAAAAAGGTAACTGGTGGATCGTTGGCATCGTAGCTGTTCTTGCTGCTCTGTTCCTTTTCGGAGGCGGCATGATATGGGGCAACCGTGGATATGGCATGATGGGCGGTTATGGCATGATGGGTAACTGGGGCTACTCTCCCTTCGGCTGGTTCGGAATGGGATTGGGCATGATCTTCATGTGGCTCATCCCCATCGGCATCCTCGTGCTCATTGGGTTTGGTGTCGCATCCCTGGTGCGAAATACAGGAAATCCTCCCCAAGCCTCATCCCTGACGCCCTGCTCCAACTGCGGAAAGGGCACCCAAGCCGATTGGCAGACTTGCCCCTACTGCGGCAATTCCTTGAAGTAAAGTAACCTCGCGTTCTCAAAGTAGCCTGTCGGAAGATAGGCTATTTTGCTTATATACCACTAGGCTGAAATCCGCTCCCTGCCATCGTCTATTGGATATACACTATTGGCATCTTTATAAAAGGTAGGCAACCATGACTGTCCGTGACCCTGTATGTGGAATGGAAATTGAACCCCAAAGTGCCTTCGCCGAGCGCGAACACATGGGGCAGACGTTGTATTTTTGCTCACAATCCTGCGTGGAACAGTTCGATATCGACCCGCACCATTATGTGATGACTTCGGCAACAACGGGTTTTAATCCCGAACGGACGCTCACCCGCATCGAACTACCCGTCGCCGATCTGCCGTTTTACAAACCTGTCACCGCCCTGGAATCTGGTTTGCGCGCCCTGGAGGGCGTTCATCAAGTAACCACCAATGCAGGTGCGGGTGTGTTGCAGGTGGAATATGATTCCAAAAAGGTGAACATTCCGCAAATGGCGGCAGTCATCCGCTTGGCGGGGTTTCAACCTGGCGGGTCGAATCTCAAAATCGGAATCGAGAACCTGCGTTGTGCCTCCTGTGTGAAGTTCATCGAGGATGAACTGAAGTCCACAGATGGCGTATTAAGCGCAACGGTCAACATTGCCACACAGGAAGCGAGCGTGGATTATCTCCCCCAAAAGGCAACCCTTGTACAATTGAATGCAGCCATTGAGGCTTGGGGATACAAGCCACGTCCTGCGCTGACTGGCGCGCCAATAGACAAACAAGAAGAGGCACATGCCCGTGAATACATCCGGCTGATGAGAATGTTCTGGTTCTCGGCAATTGTTTCCATTCCGGTGTTGTTATTCGCATACCCGCAATACGTTCCCGGCATCCGGGATTTGTCAATGGAGACCATCCGATGGTCATGGGTTCTTTCCGCCGTTGCAACACTACCTGTGTTGTTCTATTCCGGGTATGACTTTTTCACAGGTGCGTGGGCGGCCTTCAAACATCGCTCAGCCAACATGAACACCTTGATCGCGCTCGGTACCGGCGCGGCATGGTTGTATTCAACGTTTGCCATTGCATTTCCGTCCGTGTTTCCTGAAGGGACATCCGAGCCGTTTTACGATGTAGTTGCAGTTGTCATTGCATTGGTTGTGTTGGGGCAGGCACTTGAACTACGCGCCAAGGGACAATCCAGCGCGGCGATCAAGAAATTGTTGGGTCTACAAGCGAAGACTGCCCGCGTGATTCGCAATGGAAAAGAACTTGATCTGCCTGTAGAAGAAGTGTTGGTCGGCGATGTGATCCAGGTCCGTCCCGGTGAGAAAATACCCGTGGATGGCGTTATCGTCGAAGGCAGTTCTGCCGTGGATGAGTCGATGCTGACGGGTGAGTCGTTGCCAGTTTCCAAGAAACAGGGAGATGAGGTGATCGGAGCGACCTTGAACAAGACAGGCGCGTTCAAATTCCGCGCCACGAAGGTCGGCAAGGATACGGCTCTCGCGCAGATCGTGAAGATGGTGCAGGACGCGCAAAATTCCAAAGCACCAATTGCCCGTCTTGCCGATACCATCTCTGGTTATTTCGTACCCATCGTGATGATTCTCGCCGTGTGGACGTTCGTCATTTGGTTCGTGATTGGACCTCAACCGCAATTGGTATATGCACTCGTTACCAGTGTAACCGTGCTCATCATTGCCTGCCCCTGCGCTTTGGGTCTTGCCACGCCCATGAGCTTGATGGTCGGCATTGGCAAAGGTGCGGAACATGGGATTCTCATCCGCTCTGGCGAAGCCCTGCAAACTGCGCGAGCCATTCAAACCGTGGTGTTGGATAAGACGGGCACGATTACAAAGGGAAAGCCTGAGTTAACGGATGTCATCCTTACCAATTCCATGAATGGTAACAGCCATCAGTTGTTGCGCCTGGTGGCATCCGTTGAGAAGGTCAGTGAACATCCCCTGGCGCAAGCCATTGTGGACGGAGCACAGGCGCGAAAACTGGAATTGACCGATGTGCAGGATTTTGAAGCCATCCCTGGACATGGCGTTTCCGCGAAGGTTGAAGGACGAAATATCCTGATTGGCAATCTCAAGTTGATGAACCGAGAGAACATCGCGCTGGGCGAGTTGGAGAATAGATCCAAATCGCTCGCCGACGATGGCAAGACCCCAATGTTCGTCGCAATTGACGGCAAAGCCGCTGGTATTGTTGCCGTGGCAGACACGGTCAAGGAAGATTCTGCCGAAGCGATCAAAGCTCTGCAAGGTATGGGCATTGAAGTTGTGATGATCACCGGCGATAATCGCCGCACCGCTGAAGCGATTGCTCGCAAGGTTGGGGTCACGCGCGTGCTGGCGGAAGTATTGCCCGAAGATAAGGCAAACAACGTTCACCTGTTGCAAGCGGAAAACAAAAAAGTCGCGATGGTTGGCGATGGCATCAATGATGCCCCCGCGCTCGCACAAGCGGATGTCGGTCTCGCCATCGGAACAGGCACGGATGTCGCCATCGAAGCCTCGGACATCACGCTGATCAAGGGCAGTCTCAAAGGTGTGGTGACTGCCATCGAAGTCAGCCGCGCTACCATGACCAACATCTACCAAAACCTATTTGGCGCCTTTATATACAACGTGTTGGGTATCCCTGTTGCTATGGGAGTATTGTTCCCGTTCTTTGGATTGTTGCTCAGCCCATTGATCGCGGGGGCAGCAATGGCATTCTCATCCGTGACCGTAGTTGGCAATGCCAACCGCCTGCGAGGCTTCAGACCGAAGTTTAGTGTAAAGTGAGCTGTTATGAAAATTGAACTTCTCTATTTCGATGGTTGTCCCTCCTGGGAAGCTGGTTTGGAAAGTCTTCGGACTGCTTTACAAGAGGAGGGAATCTCCGCCTCTGTGGAAATGGTGAAAGTAGAGACCGATGAAGATGCGGAGCGTTTGAAATTCCTCGGTTCCCCTCATTTTCGTGTTGATGGTATGGATTTATGGCATGAGGAACGCGAAACGTATTCGATGAGTTGCCGCGTCTATTCCACGCCTGAAGGCGTCAAGGGATTTCCCACTGTCCATATGCTGCGGGAAAAACTGCAATCACTGTCTGGAACACCATAATGAAAAACTCCCGCTTTATCACGTGGATGACCTGGGCTTTGATTCTCGGAATGTTCTGGACTGTTTTCTCGCGCGTCTCGCCCGACCGGCCTAAAGCGCAGCAGGATGCAGTTGCCAAAGAAGGCTTCACTGCGCCCAACTTCGCCCTCGACCTGTTGGACGGCAGCACAGTTGCGCTTTCCGATTTACGCGGCAAGGTGGTGCTGGTCAACTTCTGGACATCGTGGTGCCCACCCTGCCGTCTGGAAATGCCAGCCATCGAAAAAGCGTATCGAAGTTACAAGGACATTGGCTTTGTGGTGATCGGCTTGAACCTCACCGCCCAGGATTCAGAACAAGCCGCGGCTGATTTTGCAAAAGAAATCGGTTTGACTTTTCCCATCGCGCTCGACCGCGATAATGCGACTGGGAACCTGTATCGCATCACTGCCCTGCCGACTTCGTACTTCATTGATCGCAAGGGAGTAATTCGTTCCGTTGTGGTCGGCGGACCCATGAGCGAGGCATTGATTCAATCCAAGGTGGAAGAGCTATTACGGGAGGGCGAGTAATGTTCCCTTACCTTCGACTTGGACCCTTCCTGCTTCAAATGCCATTGTTGATGTTGTTCATTGGTTTTTGGATCGGCTCAACATTCACCGAGCGTGAAGCCGCCCGCCTTGGTTTAAACAAGGAGAAAATCAATAACCTGATTGGGTACGGATTGCTCGGCGGGATTCTCGGAGCAAGGCTTGTCTATGCTGCGCAATACGCCTCAGTTTATGTGGCAAATCCATTGGGCTTGTTCTCGCTGAGCACAAGCACGCTTTCTCCCATCGGGGGTTTTCTAATCGGTATGTCCACAGCCTTGATATATGGATATCGTCAGAAACTTCCGTTTCGCCGATCATTGGATGCGCTCACGCCTGGGTTGGCATTCTTCATGATCTCAATTGGTGTCTCCCACCTGCTCAGCGGAAATGCCTACGGCTCGCCGTCTCGTGTCCCCTGGGCAATGTACGTGTGGTCTGATTATCGTCACCCAACGCAACTTTATGAAATCTTTCTTGCGCTGGCGATCTTTACACTCGTGCTTCCAAAAGTTCTTCCAGCCCACGCGCCAGGAATTCGCTTTGCGCAGTTCGTCTCTCTTTCCGCGCTGGCGCGAGTCTTTCTCGAAGCCTTCCGCGGCGACAGTGTACTCTGGCTGGATGGTTATCGCGCCGCGCAAGTGATGGGGTTGCTTGTTCTTATTATTTGCATTGTCTTGTTGAGACAATGGGAAAGGATCGAACCAAATGAGGCAAGCATCTGGTAAAAAACGTTATATCCCTGCCTTGAGCTTTCGCTGGCTCACGCCATTGTATGATCCTCTGCTCAAATGGGTCATGCGCGAGGAAACTTTTAAACAAAGGTTGATCCAACACGCGAACATTCGTCCAGGCATGAAGGTTCTCGATCTCGGCTGCGGCACAGGTACGCTCACCATCATGCTCAAAAAAATCCATCCGAACGCGCAGGTTACAGGCGTGGATGGCGACCCTGATGTATTGAAAATTGCGCTAGATAAATCTCGCGGTTCGGATATTCAATGGGATGAAGGACTCGCCTCCTCCCTGCCCTATCCTGATTCCACCTTCGACAGAGTAGTCACCAGCCTGGTCATTCACCACCTCATCACGGACGATAAACGACTCGCATTCAAGGAAATCCATCGTGTGCTCAAACCAGATGGAGAATTGTATGTGCTTGACTTTGGCGCACCGCATTCTTCAACGACACGTTTCATGACGACCTACATGCGTCGTCTCGAGGAAACCGCCGATAACTTCGACGGTTTGATCCCGCGCTTCGTGGCAGAGGCAGGCTTCGGGTCTATAAAAGAAGCGGAGAACTTCGTCACGGTGTTCGGTCCGTTATCCATCATCCAAGCAATGAAAGGAACTTGATATGACTCAAATCCAAATCTTTGTGATTCTTTCGGGAATCGCGTTGACCGTATTGATCGCCTGGTATTTCTGGTTTGCCCCCAAGGCGCAGACGCGTGTTGCGGTATCTGCATCTGGCGCACAGGAGGTGGCAGTCACGGTCAAGGGCGGATACACACCCGATGTGATCGTGGTGCAAAAAGGACGCCCTGTGCGGTTGACGTTCACACGCCAGGAAAGTTCAGCGTGTTCTGAGAAAGTGTTGTTCCCTGACTTCAATCAGAATGCTTTGCTGCCAGAGGGCGAACAAGTGACACTGGAATTCACCCCCGAACAATCTGGCGAATATGGCTTCCAATGCCAGATGGGAATGTTACGTGGCAAGTTGATCGTGGAATAATGACGAAAGGAACATGTAAAAATGAAACACGAAAAAATCCATATGCCAAACCTTTCCTACATTGCGGCATTTGTCATTGGCGTGATCTTTTTCGCCGTATTATGGAGGATGTTATTCGGCTCGGCATCCGGTCTGATGGTTCTGGCTGGCATGATTGGAACCGCGACCGCTGTGACTATCTTCTGGCTCAGGAATGAAAATCAACATCATGGAAAGGGAAAACAATGACGTTGGACCAAAACGAAATCCTCCCTGCCCCTCCACAACCGGAATATATAACGGCTTGTGGAGGAAAAATCAAGGATCCATCCAAATATCCCAGCGCAGAGTATCACGGCGAGAGGATATATTTCTGTACGCAGGCATGTTTGGATGTATTTCTTTTGAATCCCGACCCTTTTATGGCTGGTGAAATCGAACACCCTCTTGATTAATTCAATATGACAATCAGGAAATCATTCCTGATAAATATCATAAGCAAATCAGCGCATTTCGAAACAGGTCGAAATGCGCTGTTGATTATTTCATGGGAGTTGTAAGATGAGTTCAAAGCAAGACAAAATTCATCCTCAAAGGAGAAAAAATGACTACTCAAACCTTATCCCGGGAATATCAACTCGCTGATGTTCCCTTTACGAAAACCCTGTTCGAAGGCAAGGCGTTTGCCTGGCTCTGGCTTGCCATCCGTCTGTATCTGGGATACCAATGGATCGAATCGGGTTGGGGCAAGATCACCAACCCCGCCTGGATGCAGGGCGGCGAAGCATTGAAGGGCTTCTGGGAGCGCGCCATCGTTATTCCCGATGCACCTGCCCGCCCATTGATCGCCTTCGACTGGTATCGCAATTTCATCCAGTTTATGCTGGACAGCGGCAATTACGTCTGGTTCGCCAAACTCGTGGCGGTGGGCGAATTGCTGGTGGGCGCGGCGCTGATCCTGGGCATCTTCATCTGGTTCTCCGCTTTTATTGGCGGTTTTATGAATTGGAATTTTATGATGGCGGGCTCGGCTTCTGTCAATCCTGTCTTCCTGATCCTCTCGATCCTGCTCATCCTTGCCTGGAAAACCTCAGGCTGGATCGGACTCGACCGCTGGCTTCTGGTTCAGGTTGGCACACCCTGGCAACCTGGATTGATCTTCCAAAAAAAGTAATTCTTCGTTCGGCGCATCTCTCCTTCTCAAGCGACATCCGAAGGTGACTTCGGGTGTCGTTCTTGATATTCTCTTTTTGAATTCTTCACACTATCTTTATAGGCACAAACTATACTGCCGACCTGAATATACATTATGGAGCAAAAACAATGACCAACTCGACTCAAATTTCGCGGAGAGACGTTCTTAAACTGATGGGACTTGGCGCGGGAGGGGCGTTCCTCAGCGCCTGCGGACTTCTCCCGTCCGCCTCAACCAACCCGACAGCGGCTCCTGTCTTCCCGACTCCGCTTACCCCTTTGCCTGATCTTCCGATTCTGTCTGCGGAACTGACGGCTGGGCGCGGCACGCTCCCCATTTTTTCGGGGAAGGAAACGCCCGTTTGGCGGTATCAGGCTTCGGTTAAGGAGGGAGGCGGGGATTTCATCCAAACGTTGAGCGGCTCGTATTTGGGTCCAATTTTCAGGGTGAAACAGGGACAACGAGTCCAGGTTCGGTTGAACAACGAATTACCCGACCCGACCATCATCCACTGGCATGGGTTGAAAATTCCAGAAGAGATGGATGGGCATCCGCGCTATGCTGTCGCGCCTGGGAAAAGTTTTGACTATGATTTTCAGGTGATCAACCGCGCGGGCATGTATTGGTTCCATCCTCATCCGCACCAGTTGACAGGACCCCAAGTCTATTACGGGCTGGCGGGCTTGTTCATCGTCAGTGACGAAGAGGAAGCCGCGCTGGGTTTGCCTGCGGGCGAGTATGATCTGCCGCTGGTGATTCAGGATCGTATTTTTGATTCGCAAAACCAAATGGTCTATCTGGCAAACGGCATGATGGATTCGATGATCGGATTTCTGGGCGACACGATTTTAGTCAATGGTTCACCCAATGCAACACTGGATGTCAAAGCCAGCGCATACCGCTTGCGCCTGCTGAACGGCTCAAACTCGCGCATCTATAAATTCGCCTGGCAGGATGGCACACCCCTGACCGTGATCGCCACCGACGGCGGCTTACTGGAAACACCCGTGACCCGCGACTACATCACGATGGGACCTGGCGAACGCGTGGAGTTGTGGGCGGATTTCAGCGGAAGAAATGCAGGCAGTGAAATGAAATTGGTCAGCCTGCCATATACCGATTTCAGCGGTGGAGGCGGCATGATGGGCGGCGGGATGATGGGCAGTTCTGGATTGCCAAATGGTACGCCGTTCGACATCCTGCGTTTGATGATCGGCGAGAAAGGAGCGGACGTGAACCCGTTGCCCTCGCAACTCTCCACGATTGAACGACATGCTGTGAACGATGCAGTCAATGGAAACAATCCGCGCTCGTTCAGGCTGGCAATGCAGGGCATGGTTCACACCATCAACAACCGCCTGTTCGAGATGGACGCAGTGGCGCAGGATGAGATCGTGCGGCTGAACGACCTGGAAGTTTGGGAGTTTGTCAATCTCGAAGGCAGCGGGGGTGGCATGGGAATGGGCATGATGAATATGGAAATGCCGCATCCCATGCACATCCACGGCGTGCAATTCCAAGTGCTTGAGAGGCAGATCGCGCGCGGATTTGAATCCGCGTATCAAGAATTGAGCGGCGGCTTTGTGGACGAGGGTTGGAAGGATACCGTGCTGGTGATGCCAGGCGAAACCGTTCGGGTGCTTGTGCGCTTCGAGAATTACACAGGGATATATCTTTATCACTGCCACAATCTCGAACATGAGGATGCGGGCATGATGCGAAACTACAGGATCAAAGGTTGAGTAGGAACAGGCTCCAAAAATCGGAGCCTGTTTTTTTTAGAAGGGCGATACGCAGAATTGCTTATTCCTACATCAAGCCATTCTGCGCTTCAATAATTCCAGTAGCGACTCTACAATCCAACCGTCAGATCACAACCAAGGAGTTTCGATATGTCATTCAAAGATCCCGTCTGTGGAAAACGCGTCAATCGCGGCAAAGCCCATATCACCATCGAGTTCGAAGGTGTGAACTATTTTCTGTGCTGTCCGCAATGCCAGGCTCAGTTTGAACGTTCCCCAAAAACCTTTGCCAAGCCCGAATTGGGAGAGAAGGCAAGGAAAGTCCAGCACTATCCCGTAAAACAACACAATTAAAAGGAAACCATTATGAGCGACAATTGTCACGTTGAACCGATCCAAAAGTCCGCGCTGGATCATGTCATCCAGTCTGCCAACCGAATCCTGCTGTCCGTTTCAGGGATGGGCTGTCCCAACTGTGCCACAAGGGTACGTAATGGACTTCTGTTACTGGATGGCGTCCATGACGCTGATGTGATGTTGAACATGCGCATGGCGGAAGTTTACTTCGATGAGAATATGGTCTCTGCCGAGATGCTGATCCAGGCGGTAATTGGAGCAGGGAACGATGGACGTCACAATTATCAAGCGCAAGTGATAGCATCGTAAATGACCTTTCGTCAGATGACATTCATCATAAGCCATTTGGCGTATATCCCCACCCGCCGTACTGCGCTGGAGATAACTTAATGGTCAGACTACTATTGGGTCATCCGAACACGGAGGACCCAATATGTTTTCAAAGACCCGAAAGTTCCTTTTCCTTCTCGTTATTTTGGCGCTGACCGCTACTGCGGTTTCTGCCTGCTCCACTTCCAACCCTGATGACGCGCATCTTGCCATGATGCCGCTCGACCAAATGCCAATGGAAGTTCAGTCCGCGCCTGTGGCAGTGCAGGAAGCCTACCAGTTCAATACCGCCAACCCAGACATCATGCAGGACATTCCCTGCTATTGCGGATGCGGCGACATCGGTCACACTTCCAATTACGATTGCTACGTCTCGAACATCGATGACAAAAACAACATCACCTTCGACAACCATGCCCTCGGCTGTTCCATCTGCGTGGACATCACCCAGGATGTGATGCGCATGTTGCGGGATGGCAAAAGTCCGCAGGATGCCAGGGTTTACATCGACGCAACGTATTCCAAGTACGGACCCTCCAACATCCCCTAATCTCATGCGCCTTCATTTCTCTCTTCTCCTTCTCGTGATGGCTGGACTGGTGGTCGCGTTCGCGCCTCTGCCAGTTCCAGCCGTTGCGCCTCAGGAGCGGACCTTTGAGGTGGACGCGCGCCAATATGCCTATTCCCCCTCCGAACTGAAGGTCAACGCTGGCGACACCGTGACCATCAAACTGGTCAGCACAGATGTTGTTCATGGGCTATATGTGGATGGTTACGACATTTCCGTCGAAGCTGACCCCGGACAAAGCGCCAGGTTAACCTTCGTTGCCGACAAACCCGGTTCCTTCCGTTTCCGCTGTAACGTCACTTGCGGAGCCATGCATCCCTTCATGATCGGGAAAATAACCGTTGGCACAAACGATTGGCTTTATCGCTCAATAGGGTTGGCGTCTCTTGCAGTCATTGGCTTCTTTCCTCTTTCGTCTTTCCTGAATCAAAGTAAGAAGAAAGATGAAAGAAATATTGCTTCCTAACATGAACCGCATCGAACTTACCCGTATCCCTTTTATAAAGAACACTCTCAAAAGCCGTTACCCGCAATTGGCAGTCTTTATCGTCATGCTGGTCGGTTACATCTTTGCCATCCTTGCGGGACTCATCGGAACGCCTGTCGGCAGTCACAACTTCAGCATTGTCTTTGTTTGGATCGCGTGGTGGGCGATCCTCATTCTCGTCGCGGTCCCCTTCTTCGGACGCGGCTGGTGCGCGGTCTGTCCGATCCCGCTTCCAGGGGAATGGCTGCAACGCGGCGCGATCCTTGCCCCGCCAGATAAACGACCGAAATGGTTGAATCTCCGTGTGCCAAAAATGTTCCGCAATATCTGGATGCAGAACATTTCGTTTCTCCTTCTGGCTCTCTTTAGCAGTGCCCTGCTCACTACCCCAAACATCACTGGCATTGTCCTGGCTGCCATGCTCTTTGTCGCAATCGGACTGAGCGCCATCTTCGAGCGCCGCGCCTTCTGCCGTTATCTCTGTCCCGTGGGTGGATTCATCGGCTTGTATTCACAAACCGCGCCCATCGAACTACGCATCAAAGATAAACAAGTTTGCGTGAAGTGTGTGGGCAAGCCCTGCTACAACGGCTCGGACGCGGGCTACGGCTGTCCGTGGGATGTCTTCCCCGGCGGCATGACCAAGAACACCTATTGCGGACTTTGTATGGAATGTATCCGCACCTGCCCGCACGACAATATCGCGGTCAACCTACGCCCTTTCTCTGCTGACCTTGCCAAACCGACAGCGCGACTCGACGAAGCCTTCAAAGCCTTCATTATGTTTGGCGCCGCCATGATCTACGCGGGCGTGTTGCTTGGTCCGTGGGGCACACTCAAAGACGCGGCATACAACGTCGGTACAGGCGCATGGTTCATGTATGCAGTAATTTTTCTTGCGATCATCTTTATCGTCCTGCCTGGGCTTTTCACTTTGGGGATTATGACAACCAAAGGCAGGCAATCTCTCAAACAACGCTTCATGTCTCTTTCCACTGCTCTCATCCCACTGGGACTCATGTTCTGGGTTGCTTTCAGTCTATCCTTCGTTCTAACAAATGCTTCTTACATTCTCGCCGCATTGTCCGATCCGCTGGCGCTTGGCTGGAATTTGTTTGGCACCGCAAATGCCGCATGGCAGCCCATGCTCACCACGATCCTTGCGCCCGCGCAGACACTCGCTCTGGTCGTAGGATTGGTCTGGTCGGCGCGAACAGCCCAAAAGGTGAATGAAGCGGGGACGTCCACAATCCCTGTCATCGTCTACTGCTTCGTCGCCACATCCATCATGCTATGGTTATTGCTATGAAACGTCCCGAACTCATCTCACGCATCCTGATTATCACAGGGATACTCCTTGCCGTTGGTGCTCCATTGTTTCTTTGGGCGCGCACGCCTTTGATCCACGCCCGCATGGCGGAGGATGGCGGCTGGAACCCCGATGTGATTCAAGCAGAAACGGGCAAGCCCCTTCATTTGAAACTCACCTCCGATGATGTTGTGCATGGCTTTGCAGTCGGTCAGATGGACATGCAAAGTGTGGACATCCTCCCCGGCAAAGTCACCGAGATCACGTTGACCTTCGACAAGCCTGGGATCTATACCTTCTTCTGCACCCGTTGGTGTGGACTCAATCACTGGCGCATGCGCGGCACGATAGAAGTAACAGGCGGTTCGGATATCATCACCGCAGGGGGCTCATCCGAGCCTGCTTCTGTTCCCCTCTACGTTTCTCTCGACCTGGACATTGACGCTCCGCACGACTCGCCTGTTATTCCAAATGAAAAGCCATCAGCAATGAATGGTCAATTACTTGGAGCTAATTTACCAATCGACCAATCACTCGATTACTATCTTTCTCACTCCCCCTACCAGGTCTTCACCGACTTATCGGACACATCCTTAACCGAATCCCAAAAGTGGGATGCAGTTGCCTATCTTTGGCAATCCAATACCACACCTGAATCGCTTGCCAACGGAAAAGAACTCTACGCCCAAAACTGTGCGGCGTGTCACGGCGAAAACGGCGCGGGCGACGGCGTCTTTGCCGACGACCTTGCCGAAGCGGGCGAAGCCTCCATGCAAACAATGGAAGGCGCAACGGATATGGTCATGCAAACCCCTGTTGATTTCACCGATCCAAGTCGAATACTTGGCGCGAGCCCAGCATTATTGCAAGGGAAAATCTTGCGCGGTGGCATGGGAACAGGCATGCCCATGTGGGGCGTAATTTTTACTGAAGAACAAATCTGGGACCTGATTGCGTACATCTATTCGTTCCAGTTTGAATATCAAAAGTAAGGAGGCTCAATGAGCAAAAAAAATAAGAAGTATCAAAAGCAGAGAAAGAAGAATTTCCCCTGGTTGTTTGTCGCACTCGGTGGGATTCTTCTGGCAGCGGCGGCGTTTTTCTTTGCCAACCAAGGCGGTGGCAATGGAGGAGGGACGCCATCCATTGCGGTGGATCAGCAACTGATCGATTACGGCGATGTGAAGTTCAACGTCGAGAAGACTTTCGCCATCAAAGTCACCAATACGGGTGATGGCACACTGCGTTTCAAGGAAGACCCATATGTTGAAGTCGTGGAGGGGTGCTGACCTCCTCAACTGACCATCGGTTCGATGGTACTTAAACCTGGCGAAAGCACGATCATCGAGTCTAGCGTGTTTATGATGCACGCAGGCATGGACGGTCCGCATAACTTTGCGGTTCATCTTAAGACGAATGACCCTGAAAATCCAGATATGATCGTGAACGTATTGTCTAATTGGATTCCATAAAATCCACAAGAGTCAAAATAGCGGCGAGATTGCACAATCCTGCCGCTATTTTGATTTTGCGATGGGTATTGTGAAGTTGAATACGCTTCCCAGCTCTTCACCTGCCGACTCTACCCAGATACGTCCGCCGTGCGCTTCGATGAGGGCGCGCGCGATCGTCAAGCCGATGCCGCTTCCACCACCTGTCTGACGTGAACGGGATTTGTCCACGCGATAGAAGCGGTCGAAGATGTGCGAAAGATGTTCGGGCGGTATTCCAATCCCCGTGTCACGAACGGAAAATTGGATCGCATTACTGATCCTCTTTGCGGAAATGGTGACTCTACCACCGTCTGGCGTGTATTGCAAAGCATTGCCTGTTAGGTTGGTCAACACTTGCACGGCGCGATCTTCATCAGCCAGAACATGTGGAAGGTCAGGAGACAGTTCAAAGTCGAGTGTGATGCGTTTTGATTCCGCGTGAGGGAAAAGGCGCTTGGTCACCGTTCGTACCAGCGTGGAAGCATCCAATGGGCGAATATCCAGTTGATAGGCGCGGGCTTCAACGCGGCTGAGTTCCTGCAGATCGTTTACGAGGTGATTAAGCCGCTCTGCTTCTGCATGGACCTGTTGATAGGTCTCGTCTGTCGCGGGCAGGACACCGTCCATCAATCCTTCCATCGAACCTTTGATGGCGGTGAGCGGCGTGCGCAATTCGTGGCTGACATCACCGATCAGTTGGCGACGCATGGTTTCAACCTCATTTAGCTTTTCAGCCATCTGATTGAAATATACTGCAAGTTGTGCGAGTTCGTCATTGCCATTGACTTGCACGCGCTCGTCATATTGCCCGTCGGCAATTCGTTGTGTGGCAAGCGACATGGCATGGACGGGAGCGATCACACTGCGACTGAAGAATAAGCTGAGAATGGATGCGGCGAGCATGGCTGCCAGCGTTGCATACGTCAGGGCTTCGTTGAAACTGGCGCGGAAATCCACATACAGTTGTCCCATCGAATTGTTCATACCCATCCCCATTCCCATGCCGCCATCCATCATTCCATTCATGTGGCGGTTAAAGGATGTTGGCAGGATGAATTGACTAGCGATCACCAATACCAACACCCCGACCACGATAATTACAAGATAGGACAGTAACAGCCTTGCGCCCAAGCGACGTCGGAAATAATCAATCATCATTCCTCACTTACAACGGTTCATCTTCAAATCTATAACCGACGCCGCGCACCGTCGCGATTAAATCTTCATGTCCCAACTTCTGACGGACATGTCCGAGATGCACATCCACGACGCGCATTTCGCCAAAGTATTCGCCGCCCCATACTTTCTCCAGCAACTGCTCGCGTGTGAGTACCCTGCCGCGGTTTTCAGCCAGCGTTTTCAACAAATCGAATTCAATGGCGGTCAATTCAATCTCTTGATCATCGACCTTAACGATGCGTGCGCCAACATCCATATGTAAATGACGAAAGGACAGCACGCTCGTTTCGAACCCTGAACCTGATCCCGTTTGAATGCGCATGATCGCGGCTTTGACTCGTGCCACCAATTCGCGCGGGCTGAAAGGTTTGGTCACATAATCGTCTGCGCCAACGGAAAGACCAACAACCTTGTCGGTCTCTTCGGTTTTCGCGGTCAACAGAATTACATACACTTCTGATTCGCGGCGCAAGCGTGAGAGCAGTTCAATTCCATCCATGCCAGGAAGCATGATATCCAGGATGATGAGTTCGGGCTTGAAAGCACGGGCAGACTTAAGACCCGACGGACCATCCGTCGCTGTGTAAATCTCATAGCCTTCGGGCTTGAGATAGGCGGTAACAAGATTGACGATGGAAGGCTCGTCGTCGATGACCAGGATTTTTGTCATGTGCTACTCTTATAGTTGGATAATTGGTTGAGGAGTTTGCCAGTATTGTAACTTCACCTGCATAAATTAAGATGCGCCGAATGGCTTATCTCGGCGCATCTTATAGTTTGAGTCCGAGTCTTACTCGGTTTCCTCGATGAAGGTCCCATGCCAGGTGTGCAGGAAGATTTGTCCACTGTAGCCATTGACACTCAACATGCCAATGATCTTGCCATCCTTCTCGAAATCAAGAGTGTAATAACCATAGAACTGTGCAGGATCAGTCGCGGCGGTTGCACCCGCATAATTTGTATCAAGATATTGCTGGGCGTATTGAACAGCCTGTTCGGGAGTGACTGTCAGTTCAGCAGTGACATCTAGTGGGGTGGCGCTGTTCCAACCATTCATCATTCCATTATTGCCGCCCATCATGCCCATCATTCCACCGTTGACGCCCATCATGTATTGGTGATTGAGTCCGCTGTATTTCAGGTTCCACATCATGTTTGGACCATGCTCAGGGTAGACAATCTGCGAAGTGGGGTCTACAAGCAACTCGAAGGCGCCGATCCCCGTGCTGATTTCCTTGACGATCACATAGCCGTTGTTATCGAAGATCATGATCTCGGCAACCTCCAGATCGGAATTATCCAGATTCGCCATATATTTCTCAGCGGCGGCTTTCGTCTGGTCAATGGTGAGAGGAGTAACGTTGGTGGGATTGTAGCCGTATCCGCCCATCATGTTGGGTCCCATTCCAGTACTGCCATTCATCATTCCACCGTTGCCACCCATCATATTGGGTCCGCCACCATTCATCATGGAAGGTCCGTAGGCATTGTTATTGTTCCAACCGTAACCGCTCATCATGGACGGTCCAAAGGCGTTCGCGCGGGCATACATGCTCCCCGCGAAGAAGACGACTGCAGCCAGCGCAATGACTGCAATAACGGTCAGGGTCATACTTAAAGTTTTGTTCATGGATAATCTCCTATTTTGATGTTTCACACGGTTGTGTGTTGTTTTATGACACCAGTATAGGATTGGTGGTTGAAAAGGGTGTAAAGCGACTATAAAGATATGGTAAAGGTTATTCGAGCGGTCGGCAGGAAGCTAACCCAGGTGCAGTAACTAGGGCAACGCATACACCCATAAACGATCCATATGTAGTACATCCCGTCCAGTCAGCCCCTTCCATGCAAGTGGTAATTCCAGATCAAAAAGAAAACCGCCATTCAACACAGATACTTCCTTCACCGCGACGTTGCGCGGAAGGGTCAATAATGGATTTCCATCGGCAAATTTGGTTATCCGACTATGATTCTTATACGCCAGCCTGCGTATTGCATCAGGAGATAATGGTGTCAGGATAATATTTTTTCCTGATTCGGAATAGGTGCATACCATCACTGCAGGACTTTCAAAGACTTCAACTAACTGAAAATCTCCTTCAAGGTTACATGTTTTTGAAATCACATTTTTGAACCAGCCCAACGGATGTTCAACCTTGACATCACGCGCCAATTTCTCTCTCTTGATCTGCAAATCATTTACAGCCCATAAAAAGACCTGTTCGCGCAAGTTGTCTAATGCCCGTCTTTGGCGTTCGTTTCCCATACTGATCAATGCGCCAAAGAAGATCACGGCGGATGCCACCACAATAGCAAGAAGTATTTCCATTTTTCTTTTCCTTTTCCTTTTCGTTATTTGTTATTAATAGATTCGTCTTTTGAGCTTTCAGACATGTTCCTGAACGTTTCACCCAATCTTTCCAGCGCTTTGGGGCGAGGGTCAACTACACTGGCAGACGCGATCACCATAAACAATCCCAACAAGCCAATGATCTGCCAAAGTGGCAGGGAGGACTGAGCAGGTTCAGTTATCTCCTCTGGTACAGGTGTGCTCAATACCAAGGTCGTTGTTGGCGGTATTTGTGTTGCCACCGGCGTTATCGAAGGCATCAAAGTGCTGGTCGCTGTTGGAGATGGAGTCAGAGTGGCAGTCAATGTTGCCACCTCTGGGATCACGATCCTGCCCGCATCCTGTCCGCATAACCCATTTACATCACAAGCTTCTGCCAGAACTGGGTATTCCCCAACTGGCGCCAACGTTCCATCCCCAAAGCGCCGATCCCATTTCACTACATAGGAATTCCTGCCGGGATCAAAGTCCAACACCAACTCCTTCCAACGCTTTCGCGGATCACGGATGGTCACCTGGATGCTGGCAATCGGAAAGTGATTGGGGGAAACCTTCAGAGTTCCGTTTTCCCAAATCCACCACCGTTCTGTGATGGACACGGCGGGCGGGGCATTGTCCACAGTCAACGCAATCGAAACCAAATCGCCAACATTGCCGGCGCGATCCCTGCCACGCATCTGGATGGTGTACTCGCCATTGGGCACTTCACCGGAATGCCAGATATAAGACCAGCCATCTCCTGCGCTCATCGAGACTGCCTGCCAGGTATTTCCTCCGTCAACCGAGACTTCACCTCCATCCGGACCGGACATGCCATCCACCAAACTTCCAGCGAAGCGTACATCACCCTGCACAACCTCTCCATTGGAATGGGATGTGATTTGAGCGACCGGAGGAACCGTGTCTATGCGGATTACCCTGGATGCTGTCACTTCATTTCCAGCCACATCCCTGGCATATATCAGGACAGCATGTGACCCATCTGTGAAGTGCATCGGTGGAGTGATCCAACTTGCTCCACCATCAGCGCTTGCCAGCAGGGATGAAAGTCCAGAGATCACATCTGTTGCCGTAGCAGACAAGTCCACTTCCGAAACATACCAACCATTCCTGCCATCAACAGGCGGAAGGCTGACTTCAAGATCAGGTGGCGTCCAATCCCGCTGCCAGGTGGACGAACCACTCGCAGCTCGCCCACTGGTGGATGTCACAGTGTAGTTGGCTGTACCAGTTCCTTCTGGCAAAGGCAAGTCACAGGAAGCGCCACAGGTAAACGGTTGACCGTTCAAATCACCAGTGATCGTCACATCAAATCCCTGTGGATCACTGGCGGTGAGTTCCAATGTTTCATCCCCCCTGCACCAACCAGCATCGCCCCATAGATCACAAACTACCACGCCTGTAATTTGAGGCGGCAACGGAGTGGGTGTGGGCGACGGCGTATTGGTGAAGGTCGCCGTGGGCGTGTACGTCATGGTCGGCGTGAAGGTCAACGTCGGCGTCAGACTGGGTGTAAAGGTTGCTGTCGGTGTGCGAGTTATGGTCGGTGTGAACGTGGGTGTCCGCGACGGGGTGGGTGTGGCAGTGGACGGTGGACCGATGTATTCCACGTCGATGGAACGAAAATCCACATATCCACCTGATGCGGTTAAAGACCAGGAACGACAGCCAGCTGGAACAGCAATCGCCATACTCACAAACCCTGGGAGTCCAGAGCCTGTTTGCAAGTACCATGTATCCACAGAGGAACATGCCCGCAACACGGCATTGCCCACACTTGAGTCAGGCGTAAAGCCGACCATGATCTCGAAGTATGAAACATCGCGGTCAAAGGAGCCGCTGGCAACGCTACCATTGCCCAGCCGCGTGACCCACTCGGAACAATTGGAACCACAAAATGTGCCACCTTCCTCGGGTGGAAGTGAGGATCCATCGCGATGAGTAATGTACACGTACTGGGCAGAACCACTCCAGTCGATGTAGCCAGTATTGTGAGCCTGGTCATAAGTGCGTCCCTCCGGCAATGAATACGCCGCCAGAGGCGCTGCATGGGTGGACGCGGATGTCCACAAAAAGAGAATGGGAAGGAAGAGGATTATCCCAATCCATTGATAACGCTTCATAACTAACTCCTAATATTCCTGGAAATCCCGGATGCCGAGATGGAACAGGAAGAACAACAAAATCACCAACGCCAGAAGCACAAGACAGGCGATCATGAACACCTGGAGCGGAATCACAAGTCCCAGCAGATACCCACTAAAGATGCCGACACCCAGGCCGGCAAGGAAGCGCATCATCTCACTGCCCAGTTTCCGATTCCACGATCATCTTCAACCGCACAGGGTCCAGGTTGCGCCACCAGGCAATTTCAAAGGAAATGGTGCGGTATTCCCAAAGCATGCCCTGCGCCGGCAGGGACTCCAGCCAGGTCTTCAGAGCTGACTTGAATCCTTCCTGCAAGTCTGTCCCTCGAAGCACGGCGATGTCCATATCGAGGACATTGCCTGCGAGGACCTTCATGCTGCCACTATGAGCCGCCAGCCAATTCAGGAACATTCGCAAACGCAGGTCATCGAGCTGATAAGCCTGTGTTACGATGTCCAACACCATTTGCTCGATCAAAACATTTAACTCACTCATCGATCCCATCCATTGTCTCGCCGGGACATTCTCCAGGCGGAATAAATAACGCCAATGCACGTCAATACACAGGCAAGCGAACCGCCACACACCACCAACAGAAAACGCAACATCATCGCTGTCATCAGAAACCCAACCGCCTTTCATCCTCCACCGGCGCGGGCTGGCGGATCTGGGTGTTGTTCTGTTCTTCCAGCCACACCGCCAGAAACTCATCCAGGAGGTGGGACAGATTCCTGGGGAGCATGTCCCTCAGCGCACTCGATGCTTTTTCCTGCCATCCATCCGCGGGCAGATAATCCGTGGGATGAGCAGCAATCACTTCCTCGATCAATATCCTGACTCTCGTAGCATCCGCACGCGGCAGAGGTTTAATTTGCGTCAGGGTCGGTGGCTGCCATCTCCCACCAATACGCGCACGTAACCAACACTGCAGGGAAGGCAGATCGAGGGTCATATTGCCGTAGCGCACGGTAGAACTCAACGTGGCGCGGATCAAGTCTGCATCCTCCGGATCAGGCGAGAAGAACATCTGCGTGGAGGTATTGGCGAGCATGGCCTGCACGACCGGTTCCATCCCTTCCACCTTGCGCATCATGGATAAAGATTGCGCCAGTACGAACATGCGCGCGCCGAACTTCGCGCCTTCTGCAAGCATCGACTCCAAACGCATGCCCGAACCGATCTCCTGGGCTTCGTCCACAATGAAATAAAAAGGCACAGGTTTTTCCAGGGTCGCCTTGCGATAGGCGGCATCGAAAACGTTGTACACCACACTTGCTGTAAGCCTCGCGCCTTCACGTCCCATTTCACCGGAAGGCAGACGTAATACGATCCAGGCGCGTTCGTCGATCCATTGATTGAGGTCCACGAAGCGTTCCTGGTGCATGGCGGAGAACAACCACGGCGAGAGTTCCAACGCCATGACCTTCGAAAGCACCGGGCTGATCACCTCCGTGATCCAACTCTGACTCTTTTTATCCTCCTCCCCGATCTGACCCAATAAGGCATCGAGCGCCAAGGCGCCCATGCGTTCGCCAGGAGGTAACAGTGCCATTGCTGTGTGCCTCCATCTCTTATTGAAGGCCATGAAAACGATATGCAGGAGTCCAAGACCTGCTTCCGGATGGTGCTGGTTCCAGACATGCGCGAGACGAAATAATCCCAATAGTGCCGCCTGCATACGTGGACCCCAGTAGTCATCCCAAATACGCCGACCGACCTGCACGATGGCATTGCCGGCCCAGGTGAAATCTGGGACAGCCAGCAGGTTCAAAGGGATGACCTGCGGCTGGTCCGGGGTGATGACACGTAATCTCTTGATTGCTTTTTGCTTTTGTTCCCCCGGCAATTGAGCAATCGCATCGAGAAAGGCATCTGCCAGCGACACATGTGGATCGACCAGAAAAATGCCTGGCGCATCATCACCTTTGGCGATCAACTGCTCCAGCATGGAATACACAAAGGAAGATTTACCCGAACGGCTACCTCCTGTCGCAAGACCATGTCCATCCGGATCGACCCCGACCAGCGCGCTGGTCGCGACACTCTGCCCGATCTTGAAACCAGCTTCGAGCAACGGTTGTGATGGCGGTGGCGCCGGCACTTCCTGCCAGACAGCGCGGTCCAACAAGCCCGATCCTTCTCCTAGTTGCAGCGGGGCAATGAGTCCGGCAAGTTCGCCAGCTGGTAATGGGAAGGTGTGTTTCTGGATTGCAGGCCAGACTGATTCAATGGGTTGCCACGATTGTTCTCCAGCCAATAGTGGGAGACTAATCGGCTCGGACATGGAAAAGGCAACCTTCAACAACGGCTCCTGTATCCGTCTCTCCACAACTTCCTTGGGGATCGATCTCCAGGCGAGCCAGTCTCGAATACCAAGTGCCGAAGCAAGGCAGATCGTGATGCCGGCGATCACGAACATGGAGACCCCAAAGGGATTGAACCAACCGGCGAACAAAATACCACCGCTGATGCCAGCCATGATCATCCCTAGAAATAGCCCGGCGCGCAGGAAGTCCAGTTGCAGGCCCCATGAATTGGGTGTGTCATTGCCGACGCCGCCTTCCGTGCCATACGAGTAAGAAGACAGGCTGCGCAACTTTTCCTGCAGTTGATCTTCATTCCCGAGCAACCACAAACGTAGACTGGCATCATGCCCTCCCCTTGCGGTGCTGATCAACCGGCTGCCAATGGCAAGCAAGGGATCGCTGTCCTTGGCGGAGGCGATCAGGGAGGGCAAGCGGTTGGAGGGATGCAAGGCATATCCATCGGTTTGAACCTTCACCATGCCCAGACTGCGCCAGCGCGAATGCTGCCCGGTCATGGCGGACCAGGCCTGCACGACGCCTTCGGCGCTGTCCGGCGGCAGATACAATACTACACGCAAGCCTTTGGGGGAGGCCTTCCATTCCATCATGGAAGGAAACGGCAGTTGCGCGATCCAGCCCATGACCTGCGCGCGCAGGTCATCCAATGCGTGTGGCGCAAAGAGCAGTTCCCATCCCTGCCATTCACCATTACAGAGTGGACATTGATCTGGAGTCGTGGCGTGTTCGTATCCGCAGTGAATACATACATACCCGCCATGCGGGTGCATGTACCCGCTCTTTGGATAAATCATCGTGAGACTCCTGTTGCCCCAAGCTGCTTCCAGAACTGGATCCATGCTGGAGGAATAGAGACCAATACCGGGAACAAGGCGCCACGTCCCGCAGATGGAGCAGCAAGAAAGACTCGCGGAGGCAAACGTGAAGTAGTCTCAGCATTCTTGCGTGCTTCGCTTTCTGGAACGCCGAGGGAACGATAGAAGGCGAAGGCTTCATCAGGACCAAGCCGACCGATGAAGGCTGTAGATGCGAGACTCAGCGAAGTCGGATTCTTCATCAGGTCGGCTGGAAGATGAGTGATTAGTGTCACGCCGACACCACGCTTGCGCGCACGCCTACCCAATTCATCCAGCAGGTCGGTGAAAGGACCACTGCGCAACAGACGCCAGCCTTCGTCGATGAAGATATCCATTGGCTGCTTGCCGACCGTAACCGCATGATACAAAAACCATGCCAACACCGCATGCACAATGGCACGATTCTCTTCACGTAGGGAGGAGAGATCGAAGTTCCACCACTGACCGGCAGGAAAATGAGGAGAGAGAAGTGCCTTGGGTCTATCGAAGAAACCTTCAAATAAACCACCGCGCATAAAAGGACGTAACAATGCCAAAGGCATGGCGGCTTCGGGAACGTTGATCGTTCCCAGGGTCTCCACGAATTCCGCAATGGTCATCGCACCGGGTCTACGATCCCAACGTCTCTTTACCGCTTCATGTAAGGCAGCTTGCACACCGGGCGATAAGACCGACTCTCCAGCAAGAGATGCGATCAGGAAACGGACAGCCAGCAACAACTCTGCCGGGTTCTCTCCTTGCAAGGGGTGAATGAGGCAGGTTTCCTTGTCTTCGGGAATACCAGCCGGTACAACCCTGCCGCCCACTGCTTCACAGAGTTTATTGTTCTCCCCTTCGGGATCAATGGAAATAACCGTGCGTCCCTGTAACAAACGCTGCAACATGATCCAGCGCAGGAGACTGGTCTTGCCCGCACCTGGTTCACCGAGGATCAATGTTGTTGCATGGGGAGGTGGTGGGACAGCCGGATCGAGTCCCTTGGAAAAAGAGAAATGGATGTCACGTCCATCGCGGGCATGCGTTCCGATCCAGACCGAATCGTCCACCGGCATGACCTGTCTGGATGGTGCAGGCATCAAAGGCAGAGTCTCTTCGAGGAACAAAGTCGGCTCATCCAATCCGGGAAACAATTTTCCGCCCGGCTGGAAATGATGCAGGGCGCGTTCTGCAATATAGAAGAGTCTCTGTGCAGTAAGTCCTCTTGCGCGCAAATTCGATTCAATGACTCTGCGTGCAGCCTCTGCTTCTTCGAAACGATTGCGCTCGACAAAGAGTGCGCTCATCAGGGCGATCTTGAAGGCCGGCTTGCCAAAGGTCAGTTCCGACTCCGCCGCATCCATTGCATGGTCGGCGGAGCGTTCCGCCATTGATGGTCGGCGACCGGTCTTCTCTGCCAGCGCCATCATGAAACCCTCGAAAAGCGTGCGACGCGCGCGTAATGATCCACGCAGGACATCCGGCGGTTCACGGCGCATGGACAAGGAATACATCACCGGCAGATTGGGATAAAAGACATCCGAGGTCAAACGCGACCAGGGGCGATCTGTCATTCCCGGTACACCCGTTCCGCGCGCGGAGAGCGGCAATAGATACCCACCCGGAAAGAGCAGATGATCTTCCAACACTTCCACGGCTTCGGAGGCTATCGAGGCAACGAATTGATCTTGAGGTTCAGGCATGGACGGCATGATACAAAAAGACACGGACGGGTGTTCCGTCCGTGTCGCTAAGGGTAGGCAGGATTGTTTTATCGGGATGGATCCGGGATCACACGCGCGAAACGGCGATAGGTGTAGATCATGCCGGCGCTGGAAATCAACAGGAAGGCGGAAGCGCTGCCATAGATACCAAATGGCTTGAACGCGAGGACGCCTCCAATCAAAGCCAGAGTCAGGCTGGCAATCCGTACTACATGGAACGGGTTGTATGTGAAGTCGCTTTTGGAAGCCAATGCAATCGCTGTTGCCAATGCGCCTGCCAGTTCGAGCCCTGCCACCAGCAGCCATTGCATCGGCGCGATGCCCAGCGGGATCAGGGCGGCAAACACGATGAAGTTGATGATCCGCAAAGGCACGCTCCAATGAAAGAAGATGCGCGTTCCGTTGACGGATGCCAGAATGTAATACAGTCCCATTGCCAGCGACGCCTGGGAGGTCGCCATCAGAAATAGTAGAGTGGCAGAACCGGTATCCGTGATACCCAACACAGTCAAAAGAAGTTGCGGTGCGAGTAACCCGGTCAGACCGGACCCCACGATCACCATGCCAAAGACCAACATGGTCAGAGCGGCGATATCCATTTGCCTATTCTCCTTCCGGCACATCGGCGGCGATGTATTCCATGAAGTCACTGTAGGCAGACTGTACCCCGGCGCAGGAAATGATGTCCTCGCCGCCCATCAGTTCGCTGAAGCGCTGTACGTTGTCTTCGATCCACGGACCCTTCCAGCCGCAGCCGCATTCCTCGTCATAGTGAACCGTGATGCGGTCACCGGTCAGGATGCCTCCCCAATAGGTTTGGGCAAGCAGATCAAAATAGCCGGCGCGTCCGGTCTGCACCCCGATACGCGGTAAAGGCGTACCGTCATTTCCAAGAACCATCGGAATATTCCACGGAAAGACATGATAAACACCCTTGGAACAGGCGATGTTATAGGTGTTGAGTTCGGTCATGCCATAGGACATGAAGACCTGATCGACACCGTAAAACTTTTTGAGGATGTCCTTCCAATCCGAAATGGTCTGGCGTCCTTTGAAACCACCGCCCGTCAAAAGAACCGAGTCGGACGCAAAGACTTTCTCCTGTCCGGCAGCCAAGCCCTCCACCGCCACATCCAAGAGATCCGTGGCGGAAGCCATCAGGAAGACCCGCCGACCGCGATACTCGCGCACCATCTTGTCGAAGAAACTTTTAGTGAGACCTGCCTTGCGTGCCTTGAGCGTAACGATCTCGCCCTTCGTTTTGAAGATGGCTTTGATCGTATCCATCGCCGTCAGGTCTCCGTGTTCCTGGGCATGTTTCATACGCATGGCGAGCGACATGAAATCCGCCGACATAGGCGCGTTGAACAGGCTGTGATACTCCGCCTCACTCCCCGCCAGCGCCGGACCGAAGTGGGTGATCAAGCGCATGGAAGCCTGCCGCCCGCTGCGATAGGCGGGCCAGAAGACAGGCAGATGGAGATTGCGAATGCCTGGCATGAAGGCTTCGAGGAAGGTATACGTGCCTTCGACCCAGGCTTCCTTTTCCGTTTGACTGCGCGGGAAGAAACTCAACTTGCCGCTCGTGCCGGTCGAGTGAAAGACGAACATGCCGGCTTCATCCAAACGCGTCAGCCATTCGTCGATGGTATCCACGCTGCGCATGTCCAAGCCACTGAGGTCATGCGCCGTTAACTTGTTCAGCCAGCGCGTCAACTCGGTAAACAACTTGCGCTCGATGAAGGCAATAAGATAGTTCTTGTAAACCTGATGGGTGAAGAGGATGGTTGCAAGAGTCTCGAAGTCGGTGATGATCTTCACGCCCTGCTTTTCCGCCAAAGCATCCAGGGCGGGAATGCGCTCCTGCAATTGTTGAAAGCGGGTTTGCGCCCAATGCAATTGCAAATCATCCAATTCCGGTTTGGAAAGCAAGAACAAGGTCTGGACCGGCAGGCGCGTCCAGGATTCGGGCGTGCCCGAAAGAATAGAGTTGGTCATGAAATGAATCTCCTAAAAAATATGATGTTTGAAGATCTGCCAGGCTTTGCGCAGATAGAAACCGGGCAGTTCCCATTTGGATGGAAAACGTTCATCCAGGATCCAGCGGCAGGCGCGCCGCATGATCTCGGTTGAATTGAAGGGACCACCGATGGAATACTCCACGGTATGTCCGATGGAAATGAAGCGGCAAACGCCGCGCGCCACCAGGAGGTCACGTAATGGCTTCTTGAGAGTTTCGGGGTAGATGCCAACCGTCTGTGTGGAAGGATGGATGCGATCCACAAGCTGAATGGGATCCTCGAAGGGGACGACTACTACAACTTTGTGGATGGGGAAGAAATCGGGCAGGTCGCCGGTCAGACTTACAACTACAGCGCCTTCGTTCCTATCCCCGCCGACGACATAATAGAAATCATCCTGGGCGCGGGCGGCATTGATCTCATCGCGCAAGTCTGCCGGGAAATGCTTCGGTAGGGCGCTCAAGGATGGGTCTTGGTGCTGCATGTGGTCGTACAAGTGCCGGGCATATTCCATCGCCTGACCCGGAGACGCCTGCACAAAATGGAAACGCGACGAACCGCAGGACTCCATGTTGAAGGAGCCGGCATCCTTGGCGGTAAGCATGGCAACTTGTTCAATCTCCGCACTGGATTGGAAAGCTTCACGTCCCAAAATGGAAATGCTGAACTTTGGACCCAAGGCAATGACATCAATGCCGGAGGCTTGCAAGTTGCCGTGGTTGAGGGTCGAGTTGACTCCACCCAGGGCACCGCCCCAGGAGATGATCTTTTCCAGATAGCGTGGTTGGATCAGTTCATGCTCAAAGTCGTGCAGTTCCTTCGACCAATACACGACCGAGAAATGTTTGGTGACGGGATGGTTCGGATCGACATCCATCATCGCGCCGACGATTGCAGAGGCGGTGAGCGGATCGTTTGGCGTGATCTTGATGATATTGTCCGACTTGATCAAGGCGGCGCGGGCGATGCTCAGGGCGGCCACAACCGGCACATTGCCGGAGATGAAATGCAGGGTACGCGCGCCGTAGGCGCGTCGCCTTGCGACCTTGTCCGCATACGGCATCTCGACCCAGCCGTCCAGATAGTTCGAGCCGATTTCATTCTCGACCATCGTGCGCAACGCGATCTTCGAAAACACAACCGGGATCAGGTCATAGCTGCCGCGGACGATGGACTCCGGCAGGGCGCTGAACGGCACGCTGAAACGACAAGCCTGTTCCATGCGGGCATGATTAAGGGTCATGGCTTTGCCCGCTTCGGCAAGAAAGTCGATGATCTCGCCAACATGTATGGAGGCAAAGTCACGCTGGAGTTGTACTGGATTCGAAAGCACGATCCGGTCAAGCAGGGGACGCGGGTCGGGATAAAGGAACTGATTCTTTCTGTCCCGGCTTTGGTACAACAGATCCTTTGCAGTGACTTCCTGCCCGCGCAGGATGAAAGGGATTTGGATGGGTTGTTCTGTTAGTGATGACATACACGTGAGGATACAAAAAGATATAGACGGGTGGTCTGTTCGTGTCGGCAGAAAAATGCCATGATTGATTGAAAATCCATCCTTGACATTCCAGTAACTGGAAGGTGTATATTAAACAGGAGTAATTCCATGAAAATACAAGAGTTTTCTCAACAAACTGGTCTATCTGCCAAAACAATTCGTTACTATGAATCGATTGGCATATTGCGTTCTCCGCAACGTGCGCCGAATGGCTACCGTGAATACAGCGAACAAGATTTGGAGCGCGCTCGTTTTGTGGCGGGAGCGCGCTCCCTTGAACTTTCGTTGGATGAGATTTCGGAATTGCTGGCTATGCAAGATCAAAGAGAGGCTCCGTGCCGAACCATGTTGAATCAGATCAAACACAAAGCAGAACAAATTAACGAGCGAATTGTGCTATTACAGCAAATGGAAAAAGATTTACGGAAACTTTATAAACTCGGCTTGACATTCCCGACTGATGACGTAGACGGTAAAAATTGCATTTGCCATCTTGTGAAAGAACGAAAAAACAATTGAAACCACAAGGAGAATTTCATGGAAAATCATTTTGACTTGTTAATTTTAGGTTCTGGTTCAACCGCATTTGCGGCGGCATTACGCGCGGCTGAACTCGGCAAGACTGCCGCCATGACCGAAATGCGGACGTTGGGCGGCACATGTGTCAATCGCGGTTGTCTGCCCAGCAAGAACCTGATTGAAGCCGCGCGTATTGTTTGGGAATCTTCCCATCCGCGTTACAAAGGTCTCAAACCCGCAAAGATGAAACTCGATTTCGGGGAATTGATTTCTCAAAAACAGGATGTCGTTCATGCTTATCGCGATAAGAAATATCAATCCCTCGTGTATGAAGAGGACAAAATCAAAGTCTTTAACGGTCTGGCAGAATTGATCGACAAGCACACTGTTCTCGTTGGCGGGCAGAAAGTCAGCGGCGACCAAATACTGATTGCCACAGGCACACGCCCAACGATCCCTCAGATTGAGGGTCTTGACCATGTTCCATATTTAACTTCTGACCTTTTGACATCAGACGAAGGACAGGAATTAAAGGAACTTCCCGAGTCTATGGTAATTATTGGCGGTGGTTACATCGCGCTTGAGTTAGGGCAAATGTTTCATCGCTTTGGCACACGGTTAACAATTCTGGAACGCAATCAAGTCATCCTTCCCAACTACGAGCCAGAAGTTTCCGAGGCTTTGACGTTTGCCCTGCGAGAAGAAGGTCTCCAGATTGTGACGGGCGCGCAGGTTGTGCGCGTCTCAAATAAATCAAGCAAGGAAATTGAAGTAGTTGCGAATCTTGGCGGCAAAGAACAACCTTTCAAAGCTCAGAAACTCCTGGTTGCCACAGGCAGAGAGCCAAACACCGATAATGCAGGTCTGGATAAGGTCGGTGTTCAACTCGATGAACATGGTTTCGTGAAAGTCAATGACGAATTGCAAACCAATATTTCCAACATTTGGGCGGCGGGGGATGTGATTGGTCGTCAAACAGAAAGCCAGCCAGCCACGCCTGTTGGCGCGCATGATGGCGTGATTGTTGCCAAGAATGCGCTCGCAGGTGCGCATCAGAAGGTTGACCATCGCGTGATTCCCCGCACGATTTTTACAGACCCACAGGTGGCAGTCGTTGGGCAGACCGATGAAGAAGCGGTTGGGTCAGGCATTCGTTGCTGGTGCGGTACGATTCCGCTGGAACTCGTTCCCCGCGCAGGCGCGACTCATCAAACCAACGGCATTGCGAAAATGGTGATTAATAGAGAAACGCAGGAAGTAGTAGGCGTCTCATTGGTCATGCCTAATGCGGGAGAGGTAATCCATGAGGCGGCAATGGCTTTGAGATTCCGCGCCAAACTTGAAGATTATATTGACATGATCCATGTCTACCCGACAATGGCGGAGGCGTTGAAGATCGCGGCAATTTCGTATTTCAAAGACCCTGCCAAGTTGTCTTGTTGCGCAGAGTAAATTGCATCTGTGTTTTGAAAGGAGTATGAAATGTCAAGTTGTTGTTCATTGCCTGTTGACGAAAAAGGGTTCTTGATTGAAATCCCAGAAGAGAACGCGCAGATCCCCCTACGCGCCAAAAATGCCTGTCCCACCTGCGGGCAGAAGGGAAAACCTGTAGATACGGCGACGGTGAAATCCATGTTGTCCGTTTCCCTCAATCAGATCAAAGATGTTCCGTATTTTTTCTGCCAAAACCGCAATTGTCCCACCGTATATTTTTCAAACGATGGTCTGCAAACGTTCGGCAGGGATGAAGTTCGGGAGCGTGTTTACCAAAAAGAGCCTGATATGGATGACACTTTCGTTTGCTATTGCTTTCGACATACCGTCGGCGAAGTTCGCACCGCTTCGTCTGAAAGTCAAGCAGCCATTTTGGACGACATCAACGCAGGTATCAAGGCAGGGCAATGCGCCTGCGATTGGCGAAACCCGCAAGGCTCATGCTGTTTGGGGAATGTGCGCGGCGTAATCAAACAGGCAGAAAAGTTGGTTGTTGCAACAGTTTAGAGATAAATGGAGTTAATCATGTTCTGGCAAAAAATTCGCAGTGGAGTTATGTACGTTGTTGCGTTCGTCAGTTGTCCATGTCATTTACCCATCACTATGCCGCTCTTTCTCGTTTTCTTAGCGGGCACGCCTGCGGCGGTATGGATCACGCAACATAGCGGCTGGGTATATGGGATTTTGACGGGTATCTTCCTCCTCAGTCTGGCTTTGGGCTTTGTGTGGATGGGATCGCCAGATGAAAAGGCTGGCGAAGTTTGCGAGCCGCGCCCAAATCGTTCGATTTCTTCCGTATCCACAGCAAAGAATAAATAAACGGTATGAAACGCTTGTTCATTCCGTTTCTGTTGATGTTTCTTGCGGCATGTGGTTCACCTGAATCAGCATTGCCAACACCAACAGTGGAGCCACTATCTGCAACGGATATGCCTCCCACTCAAACCGTATCCGTGATCGAAACTCCGACCCCTCTGCCAACGCCGCAGGCAACCTTGTCCATTGCTCCGCTTGATTCGTTTGGTGGTAATGAAATCTCTTTGGAAGGAATCACAAGTTTCGATCAGATGCCTGGAAATCGGGCAACTGGTCAGCCCGCCGCAGATTTTACTGCGCGGCTGTTGGGAGGCGGTACGTTTGTCCTTTCAAAGGAATTGGGGAAATACTTGCTGGTTTTGCCGACTTCCTTTGGCTGTGGAGAGTGCGTATATAGTTTGTACTTGCTCACCGAAGAGGCTAAGCCTGAAAATCCACACAGCATGAATGTTCTCGTTTTAGACATCTATATTCCAGATCTGCCCGAGTATTGGCAAAGTTACGCAGAAACAATCAAACAGCCGAATTATCGCTGGGCTGTCTTGGATACACCCACGTTCCTCGAGGGTTACGATGTTTACGGGTTGGGCACGTTTCTGGTGATTGACCCCTCTGGAAAACTGGTCTTTCACAGCGATGTCCCGCCCCCGCCAGAGGTTATCCGTCATCTCTTTACGCTGGCTTCCAATGAGGAACAAAAATGAAAACAAAATCTTCACAAAAACGCGCGGGGAAAAACAAAGCATCGTCAACCCTGCTTCGATGGGGTATACCCCTGCTCTTGATTGTTGGAGTGGCAATGATATTTGTCCTATCCCGTTCGCCGCTCCAGACCGATTCCAAACCGCCTCAATCTGGAGTTGGCATTGGTGACATCGCCCCTGATTTTAGCGTGCTGACACTGGAGGAAGGCGAGCTCTTCGTACTCAGCGAGAATCGGGGCAAACCTACCATTATCCTGTTTATGGCGTATTGGTGCGGCACCTGCCTTCCAGAGGCGCGCGCTTTGGCGCAACTGAAAAATGAATATGACGATCAGATCAACGTTATCGCGCTGGATGTTGACGCATCCAGCACAGCGGAAAGTCTGGAGCAGTTCAAGCAAGCCGCCGACAATGGAGCGTATACGTGGGCATTTGATTCCGATTTCAAAGTGGCTTCTTCATACCAAGTAAACGCTCTGGATACCACACTCATTTTGGATGCGAAAGGCATCATCGTCTATCGAGATCAGGTCCCAACCACGCATGCCGCCCTCAAGGGCGAATTGGAAAAACTCCTGCCATGAACACTATACGACCAAAGAAAGGTAACACAATGAAAAACCATGAGATTGAAGAACTGACGGCGTTGCTGGATGCCAGTTTCCGCGAAAACAGCAACGCGGAAGGTTATGCCCTGTTTCACCGCTTGATCCTGCTCCTGGCAGAGGGACAGGCTGTATCCCCTGCGCGTATTGCGGGAGCGTTGGAACGCTCCATCGAAGAGATCGAAACCACCCTGCGCCAAATGCCCAGCATCGAGCTTGATGAAGATGGAAATGTTGTCGGCGCAGGCTTGACGCTTCGTCCAACGCCGCACCGTTTCACGATCAACGACCGAACGATGTTTACCTGGTGCGCGTTGGATGCGTTGATGTTCCCAGGGCTACTTAAGCAGACAGTCCAGGTTGAGTCGCCGTGTGTTACCACAAACATTCCCGTGCGAGTAAAGGTAACACCGAACGGTGTTGAGCAAGTTGAGCCAGCCGAAGCGGTCGTTTCCTTGGTGGCTCCAGGCGCTTCAGCCGACATCCGACGTTCATTTTGCGACTACGTGAATTTTTTCAGTTCAAACGAAGCGGCTTCCGCATGGTTAAGTAAACATCCAGGCGCAATGACCCTGCCCGTGAAAGAAGCGTATCAACTCGGTCGGCGGCTGGCGGAATCTATCTTTGTAATCAAGGAGGCTGGCTTCTAAAATGGAAACCTTGAATTTTGCTTTTGCTTTTTCAGCGGGCGTGCTGGCGACGTTCAATCCCTGCGCCTGGGCGATGTTGCCCACTTTCATATCATTCTATCTTGGTTCACGCGAAGCCGAGTACGAACAACGGAGTTTTGCCGCCCGCGCCGCCGAAGGGTTGACTCTTGGCTTGCTGGTTTCGGGCGGCTTTTTGCTGGTCTTTAGCACAGTGGCTGTAATCCTGTCAATCGGGTTAAGATTTATCGTGCGCTACCTGCCTTTCGGTTCATTGATAACAGGTGTTGCGTTGATTATTCTCGGTTTATGGCTTTTGGCTGGCAAACCATTTCCGTTCTCCCTGTCCCTGCCTCAAATCAACCCATCCCGCACAAGGAATCCAAAATCAGCGTTCATGTTTGGGGTTGGCTACGGATTGGCTTCATTAAGTTGTACTTTACCTGTATTCATATCCATTGTTGGCGCAAGCCTTACAGTTTCTGGCTTTCTTTCAGGTGTAATTATGTTCGGCGGATATGCTTTGGGCATCACAGTTATCCTGATGGGCGTTGCGCTTGGCGCAGCCTTGCTAAAAGGCGCAATTGCGCAGTGGTATCGCAAACTCCTGCCGTATGTGTATCGCCTTAGCGCGGTCATGCTCATTGTGGCTGGGGTGTATCTTGTATGGAAAAGTCTGTATCTCCCTCTCATTTTGAGTAGACTTTAGCCACCAACACTTTACTTCACGTGTTCAAATGCCAGTTCGTTCAATTTTTCACCCGGTACTCTCACCGCCATCCGCGAGTTCCAAAACGTCCGTTACGGTGTTCTGCACAAGGATATCAATCTCATTAATGGCTTCTTCAAATTAATCAAAATTAGAAGCTTATTTGTATACCAGGTTTGGATTTAATATCCAGCGGGTCAACCCTTCGATTTCTGCTTGATCCAGATACCGAATTCGTAACCCAAAGCCGGCACACAATCCCACAAGTCCCTCCCACCAGGCAATTCCCTCATCACCTGGTAATACAAATTCCAATACAGTTCGCCGCACAAAGGGCAGCGGATATTCCTGCACGGCAAGGGATAAGCCCTGATGCAGGATATCCAGACCTTCCGCCTCAGGTCGCCCCCATCGTTGAACCTGCTTCTGGAACTCCAGCCTCGGCTCGGGGTCTGGCCAGAACAACTGCAGAACGCGCAGTGTCCAGCCCGGCTGCATAGAAGACAAGATCGCCTTGTACGCCTCCTGCGGTCGTACCTCGGGGCGATCCGGGTCGGCATAGACTTCGGCAAATAATCGGTGTGTATCATCCTCTCCGATCAAAGCCGCGTGGTTGCCGACCTGTGTAAAGCCCTTTGCCAAAACAAAGGTTCTCGTCGAACCAATAGTTTGCTCTGCCATTACAACCCTGCCTTGAAAATGGACTCAGGAATGTTCAAGTCATTGGCACGAAAGCCCGGTCGCATGGGACGGTTGCCGGTGGGCATCAACCCTTTACCGGCTTCATACTTGAACAACGGCGAAAACGAAGGACGTGCAGCGGTGCGTTCTACAATCGTGGACACTTCCACGATCTCACGCACAATTTGTCCATGCTGATGATTGCGCTCGATATATACCGCTGCGGTCACCGCTTCCGCAAAGGACTGCGCGATCTGGATCTCAGACATGCGTGCCGCATCCGGATGCGCCTGCACCACCTGCAAAAAGCGCGGCCAGACATGTTCAGCACTGGTGGCATGGATGGTAAATGCGCTATGTCCATGACCTGTGGCTGCGGCACGGATCAACTCCCAGGCTTCTGCTCCACGTGCTTCACCGATCACCACTCCATGCGGACGCGAACGTAATGCCGAACGAATGAGATCATACATGGTGACGGGCGGCGGACCGCCACGAATCTCGGGACGGGTTACGGTGTAGATGATGTTGCCTGTATCTGCCTTGCCATCCCCGTTCCAACCATTGAGGATAATTTCATTACTGTCTTCCACGATAAACAAACGGATCGCACCACGGGGGTAGTAGTCCAGCATCTCCTGCAGAATTCTTTGCCCCACAAAGGTCTTGCCCGAACCGGTCGTGCCGGCGATGACCAACGTACCGCCATGCACCATGACACTCAACAAATAATTCGCGGCTTCCGGTGTGAGAATGCCATTGCCACGCGGGAAATCCTTCGGATCGAACTTCGGACGTGGGACAGGTGGTAGTCTGTTTTGACAAAGTAAAGCAAGGCTTCCTTGTGTGAGATCAGATGCTGTTCGATAATTCGAAACACGCAACGTAATGGTGTCACCGTAAGGCGAGGCAGGTGGCATGACATAGTTGATACGCACGCCTTTCCTCCGCACGGTTCCATCCACAAGCGGAACCATAACCTGCAACATCGCATCCGCAATCGGGTAATCCGGTGTCGGCGCGCGTTGTCCAGCGCGGTCGATCATGACTCTCAGCGCATCGCCAATTCCATCCGGCGCAGGACCGGCATGTTCCCAGCCGTTCGTGGTCGTGTACACATAGATATGTCCGAGGTTGATAGCGATGTCTTCGATATCCGAACGAGCGATCAGTTCCAGTAAAGGTCCCATGCCGGAGAGTTCACCGATCAAACGCAGGATGTATTCCTTGGGCAAGGAGACGCCTGCATCCACCGCACGAACACTTATTTCTTCAAAGACCTGACGAGCCAGAGCTTCGATTTCCGTGGAAGTCATGCTTTTCTGCAAAGACTCAATCGCTTTCTTTGCACGTCCTTCCTCAGCAAGGAGATTCCACCAGCGTTCCATCTCATCCGAGGAACGCGCTTCCGAAACAGGCTTCAGGGTTTTGCCGGTAATGTCAAACATGGCTTAGCCCTTCCCGAACCAGCCGCGTTTTTTCGTCGGGCTGGGAAGCAATCCAATCCGTGAAGCGCCTTCACGCACAGCGGGGACAAAGTGGGAGGCAAAGCCGAGCAATGAATCCGCGAACGGTCCGAGTTCCTCCAACTTCTCCTTTTTGTAGCGCCAGATCAGGATGTCCTCCCGTCGATCAGAGTTCACGGCTTGGGCTGCCAGGCGTGGATCGACTATCGGGATGATGCCGTTCGGAATCAAAGCCAATTCAATCTTGTCTTCACTCAAAGCTTGCTGTAACATCTTATGTGCCGCCTTAAAACCATCACCCACGACCTGGTTGTAGCAGAGTTTGACGCGGCTGCCGACGAATTCATGAGCGCTACCTTTGCCGACTACACTTGCCAATGAATTGATCATGCGTGCGATCCATCTGCGGGTCTCAGCAAGATCAGGAATTTCGGGTTTGATCACAATTGCAATCCCTTCGGCGGCTTTCAAGGCGGCACGATGCACCACATGTGCAGGATTGATGCCGACATCCATGATGACCACACCGCCTGCGGCGACACCTGCTTCATACAAGCCTTGGATTACTTCGGCGACTCTGGCTTCCTGTTGCAAGACTTCGTCGCCCAGATCATCAGTGATAAGACCTGGCAGGACTCGCAAGGTCGGTAAATTCTCCAAGGGGGTAAAGGCATTGAGATAGGCTGCCCCTGATGCGACATCACCCATCACGCCTTTGTTGGCTTTGGCGATCTCACGGCGCAAGAGTCCGATCATGGTGGTATTCACCCGTTCCATGCGCATGTGGTATTGCAGTGCGCCAGCATTGCCATCGGCGTCCACCAAGTATGTTGTGATACCAGATAACGCAAGCGCCACTGCCAAATTTACTGCTACAGTCGTCTTGCCCGTTCCACCTTTAGGAGAAGTAATCGCGATCTTCCTCACTGCCATGCCCGATTGAATGCGTGCCGACATATCACTGCCCAGCACCGCTCTGCGATACTGGTCGTCCGCTGCGAGATTGCCAGCATCTGCACGGCGCATCTCTTCATACAACTTATTGATGTCCACATCCGAGGGCGGATATGCAATGGATGGCACACCTACGCCATTCGCCCAGGATGCCATGCCATCGCCGACACCCGCGATGACAAAGATCAACTTGCCCCGCTCGGCTGCCTTGACCAGACTCTCCGGGGATACCGATGACTCTGGCGATACCACTACCAACGCGCGGAAGTCGAACAGGTCAATGTGTTGCGGCGTGAACGCCGCGATCTGAGCGATAACAGAATGACCTTGTTCCGCAAGCTGCATGTTCAAGCGGGATGTCACGGTTCCCGCACCGAGTAACAAAACTTGCATTACTGCCCTCCTCCCAGGATTTCTTCACGATCCTGCTTGAACAAGTCTTCGAAATCCCAATAGGTAAAGCCGGCAGAGGGTATTTCATCCCCTCGTGCCATGAGCGAGACCACCAAACGATCTCCCTGCTGCAAGGCAAGCGACAACACTTCACGGCTCTCATTTGGGACGAGCAGAATCAGCATCTTCTGCGTATCTTCAAGTGTGAAGGAGGAACCACCATCGCTATTCTCAGTAGAGTCAGTCTGTGCCGGCAAGCCTTGTATCGCGATCACACGTACACCCATTGGGAACAAATCCTTGGCAAGCGGTGGGAACGTGCGGTTCATCGCATCTGCCTGCTCCAATTCAAGCGGGGAGGGCTGGGCGGTCGGTTCAATATACCCAGGATCAATGACCAATTCCGGCATCGGGGTCGGTGTGCTCATCTGCTGCGGTCGGGTGCTGATCACCACAGTCACGCCGATCAGGTCTCCGGGCAGGAAGGCTTCTGCATCGGGCGATACCAAATTCATCGCGTCCAATGGCAGAGGGAATAAACTGTGTCCAGGGAATTGAGCCAGCACAGCCGACAGGCGCGTACCTTCTGCTGCTGGCGCTACGATGGCGTTGCGAAAGACCGGCTGTCCGCTTCCAATGGGTTGGGCGACAATGCCGCCGATTACACCAGTCACTTCCTCACCGGGGATATACAGACTGGCGTTGTCATCCTGAAAGACGGTCTTGACCGCCAGGTCATTTGCCATAATGACGTCACCAATATTCAAGTCACGCGTGGCGGACAACACAGAAATGGTGGGCGGCTTCTGCGCCGCACCGAGGGCGTTGAGGGCGATGAACGCCACCAAAAAAATTCCAACTGACACGCCCAACACCACCAGGTTCACACCGGTCGAAGCAATACGTTTTAACATGTTTATTCTTTTCTCCATTCATTGTTTTTTTCAAATGCCTGCCGCAGGGCAGGGGTTTCTTCAATCATCTCTTCGAGTCGTTCGAGTGTCTGGCGCATCAATCCATACAAAGTCAGCATGACGAAATCCGTCTTGATGTGATTGGACTTGAAGACCTGCTGATGGGTCTCTGCCACGGAGCGCACGACCTGCATCACGTCCGCATCTGCCAGCGCTTCCGCCGACACACGCGGCATGTCTGGAAAACATTCCTGGATCAGGTCCGCCACATCCTGTCCAATGGATGAAGAGTCGGTCGGTGCAGGCAGTTCTGTTTCAGATTGTGCAGGAGGATCAAGCAGGTCGGCAACAGAAGTCTCCGGGTTGGCGCGTAATTGTTCAATGGCACGCGGCAAACGTTTAAGCCCGGCTTGAACGGCTTCCAGCAAACGAGTCTGCGCCAGCGGGGAAAGCGCTACCACAGCTTCGATGTTGCGCACGGAAACGTGCGGACGAAGTCCCTCGGGCATTGACTCCAACAACCGTTGCCGGCGTTCCTGTTTGGACTGGTACGACTCACTCATGGGCGTGACTATACTTTTCAGGAGGACAAGGTGGTTTGCATGTGTCGCTTATTGTTTTCAAAAAAATACGCCCGGTTCACGACCGGGCGTATTTTTCATTACGTGATTTTTACTTCACTTCCTCAAAGATACGGATGTCATCCAGATGAAACTCCTTGTTCCCACCCACCTGGAAACCCAACTCAAGGATCGGTGCGATCTGCCACCATCGCTGCGGCTGGGTGCTCACCAGATAATTATCGCTCCAGACCTGGATCTCCAGCGGTCCAAACGCCGGCATCATCAGCCGACACAGTTCCGACCCGTCCACCGACACGGTTCCCATCCATTTGATCCGGCTGACTTGATGCAGGCGGATTTGATAGGTGTGCCATACTTCCGGGTCCACATTCAAGGCTTGGACCTCGACGGGTGCCCAATTCAACGCCAGATAACAAATCGGACCATTGATCCCGTTGACTGTGGACTCGCTGCCGATCACAGAGAAACCGAACATATCGAATGGCAGGGCAAACATTCCATCTGCCTGAAGTGTTCCGGCCGGCTGTAGAATGACACCTGCCGTTCCATAAAAATTCTCATCCACCCGGCTTTTGAATTCCACGATCACGTCGCTCGATGATGTGGGCTGGAAGCCACTGCCGCCGATCAACGTGACGTTGTTGTATTGCTCGCTGGAGGGTTCGTGCCAGTCCGCGCTTTCCGTCTCGAATTCCGAGTCCTGGACATGTCGGAGGGTGAGTTGATGATCGATCTCCATTTCCGCTGCGTGCCAGGCGGTTTCATTGGAGACCTGACCGGCGCCATTGATGATCGTGAAATCCCAAAATGCCGTGGAAAGACCCTCCTCGAAATCCTCCGTGAGTGGCACAGGATTTTCAAAATCATCCGGTGCATCTCCCGCCAGCTTCGCAAGCCGCTGGGTTTCGCTCCGGACTGTCCAGGCGAAATACAACTGCTGAAAGTTAAGTCCAGCGAATAAAACTGCCGGCGTCAAAACCAGAAGCGCAATCCATGTAAAGCGTTTTTTCCATTCTTGTTTGATGTCCATTTCGTATCCTTTTTCGTTTTTTGCGCGATGATACGAAAGGCTGTCAGGGGGTATGAGGAACGTGTCGCCTCTGAATAATCCCCGGAAAGGGGATTATTGATGTGTCCGATGGCATCCTGTGGCTGCATTTCCCGGTCCCCACACACAAGTTCACCCGTAGGGAATAGGGGCGTTTTTACAGGTCGCATAATGATATGCAAGAGGAATATCTGCCGCCTACGTACTTTGACAGTTTTCTCAAACTCCATATAATCCACACTGTTCCTATTTTCCACAATCCATCCCTCTCTTCAAGAAGCCTGGCAAACCGCCGGGCTTCTGCTGTTGTATCCAATCCCCACCATCCATTCAACGAAAGGAGCCCAAATTTACCATCCCCAAACCAATCCATCCGTATCCTCCACTTTCCCCATGTACGAAACAGGCTTGTTGTGAAATTCGTATGAACCCACCGAAAGGAATCTCGAATGCTTGGAAAATGGGAACCCATCGGAACAGGTTCAATCTTCCCCAACAAGCCCAATGTCGGAACCGACACACTGCATGATTTTCATGGGTGTGTCGGTGAAAAACATTCCCTGGAAACCCTCATAGGAGGCTGATCGAACCAACCCCAAAACTGAATACTCCCCTCAACACAAACGGGCGTTGTGCATGGAATTCCCATGCCAACGCCCGTTTGTGTTTGACAGCGAGGACTCGCCGGGGTGAGAGGCCCGGCAGATAAAAAGTGAAACCGCCCAGTTGGCGCTGGACGGTTTCAAGGTGTAACAATGTACAAGCCCGATCATATCACAACCGTAAAAACCGTCAAGATTTACGCGCCTTTTCCGCTCCCAGCCAATGAACGTATGGTGATCGTAAATGGCAAGGCGATCAACGTCGCCGCCTCCGCCGGACGACAGCAAGGGGACTACCTGTATACCGCCGACGTTACACTGCTGCACGAAGATGCAGCCGTGTATACCACTGCGCCCAGTTGGGCCAGCGTGGAGGTGGAATGAGCCGACACACCGGACTGCGCGGATGCGTGATCATGCCTTCTCCCTGGGACTATTTAATCCATCCAAACAAGGAGATAGATCATGAGAACCTTCGCAATGCTTCTCATTCTGGTCGCCATCGCCGCCAGCCAGCCTCATCACTGGCTCACGGTCCTCATGGCTGCCATCGCACACTGTATCGGCAAATAGTCAGACGAAAAGGAGGTCGCAGAAAAGCACATGGAAAACATCCTGTCCGCCGCCGAAGAAATTTTGGGAACGGCGGTTCGTGTGGAGGATCATCGCAATTGGGCCATCTTCTGGTGTCCCTTCCATAACGACGCGAGCCGGGAAGGGGAGGGTGGTCAACCCAATTTCGGTGTCAATCTTGTCAACGGCTACTGGAAGTGCCTGCGCTGTGGAGCCAGTGGCGGTTCGTTGAAGTCATTACAAAAAAAGTTAGGTCAGGTCCCACAAGGGGATGCTAACTGGAAACCAAGTGTATCGGCGACCACACCGACACGCCCCAAACGCCCGCCGACACAGGTGCAACTGCTCGATGAAGCCGTGTCGGAAGCGCGTTCCATCGTCCAACGTTCGCCTGCCTGGGACTATCTGGCAGGGCGCGGCGTGACACCTTATACGGCATTGGTCTATGGGCTCGGGTATGGCATCCCTGCCCCACGGGTTCATCGTGAGATCCTCGATGCGGCACGACAATCGATGATGGTGCGCCGGGACGGGATCTGGTTGTGGGCGGGCGGTGTGGTGTATGCCGATCCGCCGACACACCCAGCCGTGATGAACGTGCGCTACATCCCGGAAGAACAACTGCCCAAAGGCACACGCAACTTTGCGCCACTGAAGAATCACAAGACCTGGGGCAATCGCGTGCAACCGCTCGGAAGCTGGCGCATCACTCCCGCCACGCGCACGTTGATCGTGCTGGAAGGCTTGTTCGACATGCTCATCACCTCCCAGAAGATTCATCAACTGGGACGCGAAGCCGACACGGTCGCGGTCTACACCAATGGCGCCAGTCCGAGCGCAAAAATGCACCAGTGGTTGCGCGAACATCCGCAGTACGAGTACCTGTTGCTGCGCGACCCGGACAAAGCCGGCGTCGAATGGGCGCAAAGTGTGTCGGCATCCATCCGACATGGCGGCGCAAAAGTGCGCACCCTGCGACCTCCCGACCAACTTGACCCGGACGAAGCCATCCTGAGCGGATGGTGGCCGTCCATTCTGTAAATTCAAATCCAACCCTTCCCTGAATCGGGGAGCGATCTTGCATCGCTCCCCGATTTTCATTTCCAAGGAGAAAACAAAATGTCTGTTCTCACCATCTTCGCTTCCATCATCACCACCCTGTTCCTGATCTGGGCGGTCTGGTTCATTGTCCGTTTCATCCAATACGTTGGTTCCGGCGAGTATGAAATGGACCAGCGCCTGCGCGACATCTGCAAGTAATTTCAAAAAACAAAATCAAACAAGGAGACTCTCATGTCAAAGCAATACAACAAATCCGTGTTCGTCGGTCACCTCGGTGGTGAACCGGAAATGCGCTACACCCCGGCAGGCACCGCCGTGACCACTTTCAATGTCGCCACGAATGACCAGTACAACAACGAGAAGGGCGAGACGGTCAAGGTCACCACCTGGTTCCGCTGTACTGCCTGGGGCAAGTTGGGCGAGGTCTGCAACCAGTATCTGAAAAAAGGCAGCAAGGTCCTGGTCGAAGGCAGGCTGACGCCGGATAAAGCCACGGGTCGCCCGCGCATCTGGGTTCGTCAGGACGGCACGGCTGCGGCGGATTATGAACTCAAAGTCCTGGAGATTCATTTCCTGGACAACAAGAACAACGAACTTGCTGTCGCGCAGGTTGATCCTGCTGAGGATGATATTCCGTATTAGCCCACACATCACGAGAGGCAGTCCATCAGGACTGCCTCTCGTTTTTGGAGATCACTCAATGAACGCTGAACAAATCCGTTCGCTAACAAGAGTCCTGGATTATCTCGCGCAGGACGAACAAGCCCACTTTGATAGCGCCTCGCCTGAGGAACGCACGAACTATATTTATCTGGATGTCCTGATCCTGCAGGAGTATCTGGAACAACAAAAAGGAGAATCCAACTCATGATCACCCTTCAACAAGATCTGCTTCACTCGGCCTTGAATGCCGTGACCCGCGCCAGCACGAAAAGCACCCTGATGACCGCCTTCTCCCTCGTGCGGCTGGATGTGAATACCGATGGCATCCTGCACCTGTCCTGCTTCAACGGCGAGACCGCCGCGCGCTCCACCGTGAATGTGGATTGCAGTGAAGATCTTTCCGTCTGTGTGGATGCCGCCACCTTGAAAGCCGTGGTGGAGACTCTGGCAGGGCAGATCCGCCTGCATGTGGATGGGACTGCGCTGGTCATCCAGCAGGGAACCTCCAACCGCACCAGCCTGCGCATTGTGGATGAACCCCTGCCGGTGATCGGTGAGGAAAGTATTCAAACGGTTGCCACGTTCTCCGGAACCATCTTCCGCAGTTTGATGCGCGCCCTGCCCTTTGCCTCCACGGATGACTCACGCGCCGTATTACAAGTCATTCACCTGATCCTGGACTCCGACACGGTGATGGCGCAGACCGCTGATGGATATTCGGCAGGACTTGTGTTGGAGAACATTGAGGGACCCACTGAACCAACCTCCGTATCGCTCCCGTTGAGCAGCGCACGACTGCTGTCCACACTGGTTGAGGACCGCGACACCGTGCGCATGGGCACGGCGGGTGAGAACCGCTACATCTTCCGGATCACCAATGCCGATGACTCCAAAGACCTGACCCTGGCGACCGTCACGGCAGACGGCAATTTCCCATCGGCGCAGATCAAGACTCTGATCGAGGAGGCACGACAGAACGCGGTTGCCACGCTTCAAATCCAGCAAGCCAGCCTGATGCAATCCATCCGCATGGTGAATGCGATGGGCACGCAAAGCACCTTCCTCAAAGCCGTGAACGGCGTTGCAAAGATCGCGTCAGCGGAAACCGAAACCGGACAGGGTCGCAACATTCTGGAAGGGACTGCCAGCGGTGAGAACGCCCAAGCCTGGTTGTCCGCTGCTTTCCTGAAACGCGCGGCGGAAGCCTGCAAGGGCGAACTGGTCATGCGCATCACGAATAACACGAAACCGATCCTGATCGAGGCCGGGAGTTTCACAGCGGTCATCATGCCGATGATGGTGGAGGCAAGCCGCGATCCCTTCCCGGAGGATGAAGCCATCACCATCTCTCTGCCCGAAATGGCAATGGCATAACGGCAAACCTTTTCCACACAGACGGTGGCGCCACGCGCCACCGTCTTTCATTTCCCAAGGAGTCCCATGAACGACAACCATTCCCTGTTGCTCCAATCCCCGTCCACCTATGAACAACCCATCCTCAAAACCATGCCCCTGCGCGAACAACCCGCATACCGCATTACTCAAAATGCAAATGCCTGCAACATCACCGAACTCATGGCAGCGGTGATCGGCGGGCAGAAACAGATCGAACTCTCGCAGTCCCTGCTGGCGCGTTTCGATGGTGATATTCGCCGCTTGTATCAGGCGCATCCCTCCGAACTCGCCAAAGTAAAAGGCATCAATCAGGCAACCGCCATTCGCATCAAGGCGGCGCTCAATCTGGGGTTGCGTTTGAGTATGCCGGGCGATGAACGCACGGCGATCAACTCACCAGCCGATGCCGCCGCATTAGTTCAGGCTGAAATGTCGCTGCTCGAAAAGGAGCATTTGAGAACGATCCTGCTGGACCGTCGCAACCGTGTATTGGAGATCGTGGAGGTATATCAGGGATCAGTTAATTCCTCCCAGGTACGGGTGGGCGAGGTCTTTCAAGCCGCAATCAGCCGCCATGCCTCCGCCTTGATTTTGATTCATAACCATCCCTCCGGTGACCCCACGCCTTCGCCGGATGATGTGGCGGTCACACGCGCCATAGTGCAGGCGGGTAAATTGCTTGACATTGACCTGCTGGATCATCTTGTGATCGGTCAAGGCAAATGGGTAAGCCTCAAGGAACGCGGGTTGGGCTTCAACTAGGAGGCAGAGATGAAACAACTGACTCTCAATCTCACCTTTGCTGTTGCACCCACTGTAAAAAGCATCTTCAAGAACACCACCTGGTTGAATGCAGGCTGGGCAACCGCCTGCCTTGGTTTCACCAAGAAGGTGGAGATCAGCCAATCGTTGAGCGATGCCTTGATGCCCATTCATGCGGATGACGAGGATGACCACGACCAGCAACTCTATGATGCACTCTGGATGGCGCATCACCATCTGGTGCTGGATCAGCGTCCGTCCTTCTCCTTCACGTTCGACTTCCTGCGCGATGACAAGATCAGCGGTCGTTTCATCGCGACCAGCTTGCGCCTGCATGTCGAAGAAAAGGAACAACTGATCCTGCTGGGACTGATCCAGGATTGTTAGGAGGGAACATGCCATTCTATCTCGGCAAGCGTGAAGAGGATGATCTGATCCTGTTTCACTCTGCCATGCCACCCACAAAACAGACTCACGGACATTTGTACAAGGCTGTGATCGGACCCTTCAAAAGCAAAGTCGGGGCAGGTTACTTCGCACGCTATGGAAGAAAAAATCCAGACATCCGCACAGCCGCTGATGCCGAACGCCTGGCACGCGCCGACCCACGCATGGAACAGCTCATCGTCGAGGAAAACATGACGACTGAAGAACTCACCATTGCGTTGGAATGCGATGTGCAGGATCAAGCTGAATATTCACCAATACCCACCCTGCCGGTTTTCAACCGGCAGGAACTATTTCAAACACAAGGAGCAATCCCATGCCTAATTGGAATGAAAACGAACTGACCATTACCGGTCCCGATGTAAACAAGATTCTCGAAACCATCCGTTCCCAATCCGGGGAGGATGAAGATGTCCGCATCCTGGACTTCAACACGATCATCCCCTATCCGCAGATGTATCGCGATATGGATAAACGTGCGGAAGAGTATCGGGAAAAACTGAACGCCATCGCAAACGATGACCCGGAACGCAAACAAAAACTCGAAGCGCTCGGCGCGGAATATGGTGTGGAACCCGGCACGCCGTGGATCAAGGATGGCTTCAACTCAGGCGGCTATGAATGGACCTGCGAGAACTGGGCGACGAAGTGGAACGCATGTCATGTCCATCTCACCACGCGCGCGGACGCATCCAAGCCTCTCCGAAAGACATCCAAGTGCGCCTACTGCCAGACGGTTCATAAGACTGAAACGATGGTCATCCTGACCTGCCAGCAGTGCGGCAGTCCCCTGCCGGATGCCGAACCCATCCAGGCTTTCCTGGAATTCGATACCGCCTGGAGTCCACCCATCCCCGTAATCGAAAAACTTGCTTCGATGTTCCCCGATCACACCTTCGAGTTGAAATACTTTGAAGGCGGTATCGGCTTCAGTGGACATGCCCGCTGGTCTGAGGGGATCGAGGAATTTCATCATCAATACGAATACGATGGTCCGCGCGGCGGATAAATCCAAATCACAACTACAAGGAGCAAATCATGTCCCACCATTCTGAACATCAAAAAATGAAACCCGTACTTGACCTGGCGCGCAAACTCGACATCACCACCAATCCCCATTCTGCCGCGATCTTCGAAGCGGGTAGCGGTGGCTTTCAGGTCTGGTGTACACCCAAAGATCATCCCAAAGGCTGGGATGGCATCGTGATGAATCCCGGCGCGTTTTCCAAGCCCTGTGAGTATGTCGGCAGTGTGCATTGGAAATGGGAGGAAGACATCATTGTCGGACTGGAGATCGAAACCTCCGCATATGCCCTGGCAGACCAGAAGTCGGATGAGTTCTGCAACCTGACCGACATCCCCCGTGATTTCCAACGCCGCACGATCTTCAACCGCGATGCCGACATCGAATGGCTCAAGGAAAAGATCACCTGGTTGTTTGGCGAAGCAGGTGTGTCAATACCGCCATTTGAATACAAACAGGCGGCTCTCTCCGAAATCGGACCGTACATGTTGGCGCACTACACCTCCGACTCCGATGAATACGTGGTGATCGTTTCACCGGAACTCGACCCACAGGAATTCTGCAAACCCGGCTATGAAGTCGCACGCACGCTGGAGATTTGGAAGGCAGGCGATTTCCCGGCAGATGTCATCCTGCGTCCCGATCACGAATACCAGGAGGCGGAAATTGAGCCCGATGAAGGTCCATTGGTGGAGCAGTATGAGAATGCCTCCCGTCTCGGTGATGACGGTTGGCTGGAAGCCGCAATGGAAGACAGCATCAGCGGCTGGGACGAATAGATCAATAGACATTTGGAGGGCGACAAGGTCGCCCTCCAATCTTTTCATGGAGAAACCAAAATGACCACACTCTTTCAAGAAACCATCGAACATCTGTTGAAGGCCCACAACCTCTTGGATGATTTCCAAAACAAGGACTCCTTCCATGTGCGCTTTGAGAAGACCGGCTACCAGCCTTTGGTAATCGAACGCCACGGTGAGATGATCAGCGTCGCGCACTACTTCGAGCAGAACGGCGACCTGATCGCCGACCCGGATGTGGAACTGCATTATCCCTCATGGGTGCCGACCGGCATCACCCAAGCCTTCTTCGGGTATCGCTCGAAGTTCATCGAACGGGACGGCAAGACCTTCATCGACACCCGCTTCCACAAGCAGGTCTCCTCCTTCCTGAGCATGTGGGCGCGCAATATCAAGGCACAAGGCTGGGTGGAGGGAGGCAGGGTCTCGAATGACTAACATCCGCTTTGTCTACATGTACCGCGATGCGAGCAATTACAAGCAGCATGGCGAAGTCATCCTCCCGAATGAAACACAACGGACCGTTGAGGAAGTTGATACACAAATACGTTCCCTTCTCTCCGATGGATTGTTCTTCATCGCCCGGCAGGTGCAGGTCGAGGAACGCTTCTTCGATGTCGTGAGCGAGGACGATCATCCCTGGCATGAGTATGTATCCGTGGAGGCGACCACCGATCCCACCTTTGATCCAGTCCCGGAGCAACAACGCGACATTACCAACTTCTTGAAGGAATTGGAACAGGCACACCGCTCTGGCTGGGATGAGAAGCAGGTGCGTGAGGACCTCATCCGACAGATCGAGAAAGAAAGACGTGAATTGAAGCGATGGCTTAATGAGCAAGGAGATGGGACGCCATGATGCCGACCAAACCGGACCTGGTCATCCTGCCCTTCAAGGCAACCCTGCCGGAGGCTGCGCTTCCGCTGACTCTGGAGCGGACCCTGTCCTTGTTGCGGAGCGGTGTACACGTCCAGATCGAACGCAGTCAACCTGGTGCGCCGGATGCCATCGGCTGGACGATCTTTCGCCGCACGCCCAGGAAGTATCTGTACGAAAACGAACCCCTCTTCCGCTTCGAACGCGGCGCACGCCGCTACATCCGAAAAGCTTATGCCATTCACTACTGGTTGCTTGGTGATGATGGCATGACCTATTCCCATCTGCATCTGTAAAGGAATAAACCATGAATGATCATGTCATTGAAGAAATGGCCGATGCCATTTCAACCGAACTGCACATTCCAAACGAGGGCGTGCTGCGCATCCTGCACCGTTACTGGCAGGACAAGATCGCCCCCATCTGGCAGGTCGATGACCTGCTGGAAACCGCCTTGAACGCGGGCATCCCGATCACAAAGGACGACGCAGTCGCAGTCCTAAAGGATCTCTTTGAAGGACACAACGCGGAACTGGGTATCACCTGGATCACGTTGGAGGTCGCCTTGCAGGAATACCATCTGGACTGGAAGCGCCTGCCCGAAGAGCGTTATCCAGACGTACAAGGTGTCTTCAAGGTCTGGCGCAAGGGTAGTCTGATTGCCCATCAGGTCGGGTTGTTCCCCGAACACATTCACGGCAATCTGCCCAAAGCCATCACGCTCGCAAAATCGCTGGCGGATGAAACGCCGAACGTGCCGATCCTGATCGGCTGTGAGCCGCGCCATTCGGAGGAGGTAGAGCCGTGGCTGTCGGTCGTGCGCGAGGATGATGAGACTCAGGTGGAGGAATGCGAGGAAACATGCACGCCGTAAAACCCAATCAGCAGATTCGCATCCTGACCATCCAGATCGCAGTCGCCGCCGATGCCGACCCCGACTCGGTCGCCGATGAAATGTCCGCACTGCTATCCGAGAACGGCATCTGCTCAGAGACAAGCTACATCCTGGACTGGCGGTATCTCACCGAATACCAGCCCACAGTCACAGCCGGTGACGACCCCGAGGAAGGGGAGGTCTTCGGGCTGCTGGATTTCCATCTCACCATCACTACCCCGGAGGAATAATGTACGCATGGACAGAAACCTATGAAGATGAATACATCAAGGAACGCATTGAAGAGTTGAGGACTGCTCAAAAAGAGGCAACCGCGAATGGCAAAATCCTCGTGTCTTCCTATGAACAATTCTGGCTGCCAGCATTGAACGACCTACCCGATGTGGAGTTTCAGGGCAGGGATCGGTATACCGCGCCGTATGGAAAATTCGAGTCGGTTCCGAACGTCCCGTTTCATGGGGCGTTGTGGTTCACGCCGTTGTCCGGCGCTGATTTGCCGCCTGTCTTGAAGAACATCAAGGAGTGGCTGTCAGGGAGCGCAACCGTGGATATGAACGCTCGTACTGTCCGCATTCAGGTGGAGGAGATCGAGATCACCTTCACCAGTATCAACGTGGGCTTGAACGCGCATGAACTGCTACGGGACATCAACCAGGAATTGGTGCGGGGCAATGCCGGCGTGTATGTCTATCGCATCGAACCGGTGGAGGATGTCTCTCCTGTTCAGCACCTCTACCCGGAAGGACGCATTCCCGCCCTGACCAATGCCCACACCCGCGCCGATGTGACTGGCTATGCCGTGCTTCAAGACAGACCCTACCAGCATACGTTGGTGTATGTCGGCATCGCCGCTCACAAGACCAGCGTGGAGAGTCTCTGGGCGTCGCTGATCCGCGGCAAGGGCAGTTGCTCCATGCGCGGCACTTCTGTTCTGGCTGATGGCGAAGTAAAGATGCTGACACAGCCATTGCCAGAGTTCAATGTTCTGCACGCCGGGATCGTCTGCCGCAAGGCGCTGCCTGGCAAGTGGGAGGCAAAGGACGATGCCGCTTATGCCCTGGTTTTTGAAGATGGAGATGATGAAGCGCAATTGCAGGCGCTGACTTTGAAACGCCTGCAAGAGACGCTTGCCTTTCCCATCCCGGACGCGTGGGCAAAGACGCTCTGGGAGTATGCGTTGGATGCGGAATACATCCAGCGGCTTGTTACGGGCGGGGATTGCCGTGGGGGAGTCAGGCTCGATCTGTCCAAACCCTGGCAGGACCTGGTGCAGAACCTGCTGGAGCAGGAAGTCTTGAAAGTATAGGAGGCAACCCATGTTACGTTCCATTCCCGCAGAGGAGATCTTCGATATGAACAAAGCCTTGAATTCGAACGATCCCCTGGCATACTGGCTGGCGCAGATGCGTAAAGCCGACTGGCAACATCTGCTGAAGTTCGTGAATGTGAAAATTCCAGTGAAGACAAAGAAACAAGTTATGGCAGAAGCAGCCCTCCAGCGCTTCGAGTTCACCATCTGCGATGGACGTGGAGAGGTCTGGCAGTTGTGGACCGATCTCCGCAAGAAACATCGCACGCTGGTGATCCAGTTCCGTCATTCAGAGTCGGACTGGTCACGTGGATTGCCGGAGTTTGTAGACCTGGAAAAGAATGAACCGCTCGGCTTTGTGAACATCGCCGGGCGGTTGTTCTGTAAGGTGAAGTAAGGAAACAAAATTCAACTCGATCCCCCATGCCATTCGGTGTGGGGGATTTTGATTCCGATAAGAGGATGCCCATGAGCAACTCAAGAGAAATTACAAAAAAAGTCTGTGCGTCATGTAAAGAGATAAAACCCATTGTAGAGTTTTATAAAGATGCACGGCGTAAAGATGGTTATTACAAAAGGTGTAAAAAATGCCATGCCAAGTCGGTGAAAAATTGGCAGACGCAAAACGCCATTCGATTCAGAGAAATAAATATGAATTGGAAACATACACATAAAAAACAGCGCAATGAACAAAACAAAAAGTGGGCAAAGGAACACCCAGAGAAAAGACGAAAAACTGATACCGCATGGCGTAATAAAAATCCGGAGTATGGGAAAAATTGGCGAAAGAACAATAAAGAAAAAATTAAGCACTATGCACAGAATCGCCGAGCCCGCATCTTAGGTAACGGAGGTGAACTTACCGTAGAAGAATGGGATGCCATTCTGGATTTCTACGGTCACAAGTGTCTATGCTGTGGCAGGAATGATGTCAAATTGACAATAGACCATGTCATTCCGATTTTCCTAGGAGGAAAACACTCTGCCGACAACATCCAACCGCTCTGCGGTCCCTGTAACTCCCGAAAGAAAGATAAACATATCGATTACCGAAAGGAAAAGTATCATGCGCCCTCCAGCAATTGAAAAACTGGGATGGTATCCGACTGCAATACCTGTCGCTGAATTACTCAAAACCCATTTCAAGCCTGCCGACTCTGGCAGGCTTCTTGATCCTTGTGCCGGCGAAGGCACGGCTGCATCGATCCTGGCGAAAGCCTTGAACTGCCAGAGTTGGGGTGCGGAACTTTCGCCCGCGCGTGCCGCACTCGCTGCTGAGAATATGGACCGCCTGTTCAATACGCCCTGGGGTTCTTGTCATCTGACCAGTGAGTCGATCACGCTGTTGTTTCTCAACCCGCCGTATAGCCATGATCGTTTGGGTGATCAAAAGCGATTGGAGTTGGAGTTCCTGAAATCCACCACGCCCAAACTGGTTCGTGGTGGTGTTTTGATCTATATCGTCCCGCATCCGCTATTGCGCGATCTGGATGTGGCATCCCACTTGGCTGGGTATTACGAGAATATCCGCATCTACCGCTATCCCGAAACCGGATTCAATCAAGTTATCGTGCTGGCGACCAAGCGGGTGAAATACAAGATTCCTTCCCATGAAGAAGTCCATCAGGTGCAGGCATGGGCAGATACCGAACCACCCATGTTGGTGGAAGCGGAAGAACCGTCGTATGAACTGCTTCCTGCATCTGACAAAGGATCGGGAGGACAACCCGTCCGTTTCTCCCGCCTCGATTGGCAGCCGGAAGAGATCGTGGATGCGACACAAAAACGTGGATTGCATTCATCGAAGGAATGGCTGGACTTGCTCAATCCATCGCGCGGCTTGGGTGAGTTGAAGCAACCGGTCATGCCCTTAAAGAAGGGGCATATCGCAATGTTGATGGCATCCGGCATGATGGGAACGCTGCGCCTGACCGATGAGGACGGCAAACCGATGCTGGTCAAGGGGCGGGTTGTGAAGATCACGGAGAAGGTCGATGAGACCACGGACAAGAAAGGCAATCTGACTTCCGAGGTCTTTCGTGATCGCTTTGTCTCCACCGTTGCCATCCTGCGCCAAAGCGGGATCGAGATCATCGATACGGTGGAACCGCTCTCCAAGTTCATGCACAGGTACGGGGATCAGATCGGGGCACACATTCTGTCCACGTATCGCCCTCTGTATAACTTCGATCCGACTTTTGAAGAGACCGCGATCCTGGATATGTTGGGAGTAAAGCGAAAACCATTACCCGGACAGGAAAAACCGGGATTGTTGCCAACACAACGTCATATCGCAGCTGGCGTTGCCAGGGCGATAAAGAAACATGGCGTTGGAAACGTCCAGGGCGAAATGGGAGCCGGAAAATCTATTACTGGCGCAGCGATCATGGAGCTGTTGAATGCCTATCCCGCTATTGTGCTCTGCCCGCCACACCTCGTGCCCAAATGGATCAGAGAAATCGAAGAGACCATTCCAGGCGCAAGAGCAATGGAACTGAAGCGGATTGGTCGCAATGCAGATGATCCCGGCGATGTAAATGATGTGAGCAGATTCCTGAATCTTTATAAAGCAGGTGAACTGGGGCAAAGGGCAGTTGCGGTCATTGCCCATACATCCGCAAAATATGGCGCTGGTTGGGAACATGCCGTGGTGCGTAAAAGGTTTGTGGATGATGAAGATGGACGGGTATTTGAAGCCCTGACATGCCCAACATGCGGTTCGCCAATTCAGATCAATCTGCCGGGTGGTTTTACCAAGTTGGCAACCAGCCTTGATGACCTTGGTGACAAACGCCGATTTTGTGAGGCTGAGATCAGCGGATATGAACTCGATGATAAAGGCAGACTTGTACAAGATGAAAACAGGAAGCCGGTTTGGGGAAAACGGATTTGTGGCACGCCGTTATTCCAATTCACCGGTCGCCGGTGGGCAATCGCCGAATACATTGCGAAACAAGCCAGAGGCGCATTCAAACTGTTGATCGCGGATGAGTGTCACGAACTTGCAGCGAAAGCTTCAGATCGCGGTATCGCTTTTCATCAATTGGTTGCCTCAACCAAATACACCCTGACCTTGACCGGAACCTTCTTTGGAGGTCGAAGCACATCGATCTTCTGGCTGCTCCATCGTTTGAATGCCAGTGTGCGAAAAGACTTTGCCTTCAACGATGAAAAACGCTGGGCAAGATTGTATGGCGTGTTGGAGATGACCCGCAAAAGTAAACGCGCCACAGAGGATGGTGATGAGGATGGTTTCACTGGCAATCGCCGTTACCAGAACCAAGCTAAAGAGCAACCTGGTATTTCACCTGCCATTGTCAATCGCCTGCTCGATACGACTGTATTCCTTTCCCTGAAAGATCTGGGTCTTGCTCTGCCTCATTATGCAGAAGAAGTAGTGACACTCACAATGACGGATGAGCAGGGTGGGCAGTATCGTTCGATGGCAAAGAAATTGCGTGACCTGGCGATCAAGAACAGACGCTATCTTTCCACCTGGTTGCAATGGACTCTGGCACGACCAAATTCCGCCTTCCGGGATGAAGTGGTGGAGGTGGATGAAGTTAATCAGAAAGGAGAAGTAATTCGACGAAAGGAATTGATGGAACTGCCGGCTGTGGTCGATGACGAAACCATGCCCAAAGAGTCCTGGCTGGTGGATTTCTGCCGTGCTGAACGCCAGCAGGGACGCAAGGTGTTGATCTACCTGCGCCAGACCGGAACGCGGGACATTCAAGATCGTATCCTGAAAATCCTACGGGATGGCGGGGTACGCGCCGAGGTTCTATCAAGCGGCGTCAATCCACGAAAACGTGAGGAATGGATTGCGAGGCGTGTCATCGGACTGGATGCTCTGGTGGTGAATCCCAAACTGGTGGCAACCGGGTTGGATCTGATCGCCTTCTCGTCAGTTGTGTTTCTTGAGATCGAATACTCACTGTATGTGCTTTGGCAAAGCCTTAGGCGGGTTTGGCGCTTGGGGCAGACGAAACCGGTCAAGGCAATCTTCTCGGTCTACAACGACACAATGGAGTCGCGTGCCCTGGCGCTCATCGGTGCGAAAATGAAAGCTGCCCAGTTGTTGTATGGTGATAATGTGGGTGGCGCCATTGTTCCTGAGGAGGAAGGAGACATCCTGATGAAATTGGCGCGTGAAGCGCTGGATTCGGCTGATCTACCCGACCTACAATCCTTGTTTGCGGATGAAGTGGTTGTCTCGAATTCTCCAATGGGTTGCCCGACAGCTCCAAGTGCGCCGTTACCTGTTCCTGAAACGCCTAAGACGGTTTCCTGGTCTGACTGGATGACACAAAGAGGTGTAGCGGGGAGGGCAGCAGGGAGACACCGTTCCAAACAGGCAACGCAAAATCAAGTATCGCTTTTCTAAACGACAGCAGTCCGGGTGTGTAGCCCGGACTGCGCTATCCTGTAATGGAGGTTATGATGGAAAAACAACCAAGATGCAAAAAATGTGGTCGGCGGTTGAAATCTCCCCTGAGTATTGCAATCGGCATGGGTCCCAAGTGTGCGGGGATTACGCCCGCCTCTGGGAGAAGTGTTCGTGTCCATAGCAAACCAAGTTCTCGCGTGGCTTATTCTGATAAGTCGCTAATCCAGGTGCAAGCACCTCTTTTCACAGGTGAATTGCCAAAGAAGCGGCTTAGTAGGAGAGAGTTGTTCCGCAGACGCAGGGAGGAACGCCGACGATTGTTTGAGACCCGATTGCCCTTCCAATGTGGTTTGGTGTTGCCAGCGAGAAAGCCGCTGGTGTACATCCCTTTGGAAGATGGCTCATGGCGGGAAGACTACAGCGGAAGAGTGATCTCGCATGAAAGGCTACAACAATACTTGGTAAGGTTCAGGTTTATATAGACAACATGCCCCTGATTGGTTGAAAATCAGGGGCTTTTTTGTTTTAAGCTGTTTCTTCTGAGATAGAAGTTGCTAATTGATGCACTAATGAAAGTGGCGTAACGGGGGTGCAGTATCTATTTGATCTCGGCTGGCAACTCAATTGGAGAAATTCTAGAATCTTTTACCAATCTCTTCCTGATATCACTTGTTGGCGCTATCAAATTTACTACCCTACTTTCAATTGTAATTGCTTTGACGTTGATATCGCTATATCTATTTAATCTATCCTTCCAGGTGCTAATGTGATCTTTGACCTCTTTTTTCATCGAGTCATATAACTCAATTGTGTTGTCGATGATACTCTCAATACTGTTTTTAAAGGCAGGGCTGTGGATGTAATCAAGAACCGCTCGCGTTGCTTCATCACGCTGTTTGTTGCTCAATTTCAATTTGGATATAGTAATAAGTTGCTCTCGCAAAATGGCAATAATTGTCATTGCGCCGGCGGGGTGAATGATGATGACGCCTTTGGTAACAGAAAATCCGAAATCGTTTTTTGAACGCTTTGCGTTCGTAACAAGGATGGCATAGTCTGCGCTCCTGGTTTGTTTTGCGGCAAGCGTTTGCTGAATATGACTGTTGCTAAAATTGGAGACCCTTTTTAATTCATAGACGATTATCCCAACTTCCTTGCCGTTGTCTTTTATGTAATGAACAATATCTCCGCCTTTCCCTGTATGTTCAAAACGGTCAAGTGGGAATTTATCCTGTAAGGCCGCGAGCATATCTTTTTCATTCGCAAAGCCAAGTTCAGACGGAGTTTTGTTCTTACGGAGTTGTTCCTGGAGCTGCTGAATTTTCGTCTCTCGCTTTCGGATTTCCTCCACGTTCTTATTCTGCAGAGCACCAAACTGTCTGTTGAGCTGATCGTACTTATTCGCTTGAACTTTCTTTTCCCGCTCAAATCGGTCTTTATCTTTTTGGAGTGCCTGATTAGATTTTTCGATTTTCTGCGCGGCTTGTTTCTCGAACTTTCTTTGCAAATCGTTCATTAAATGCTTTTGCTTTACCTTTTCCAAATTAAGCAGACGATTTGTTTCTGCTGCAAGCCTGTTCTTGAAGGTCTTTTCAAGGGTGGACTTTTCTTTTTTCAGTTTCTCTTGTTCTTTTTTGGCAGATTTTTGGACCGCCTTGATTTTCAAATCCAGGCTGGCTTTGAATTTGGCATCCATGCTTGCGGTTAGTTTTTTCTTATCCTCTTCGAATTTTTTAATCAGGCTTTGTTCCCGCTTTTTTAGATCCCTTTCTTTGTTTTTGATCGCTAGAAGTCTTTTTTCTTTTTCATCCCATATACCTGTAATCTTTTCAAATATAGATTTGGAGACTTCTTGTTTGCAAAGCGGGCAAATGTATGATTCCATGATTATTTCTCCTTGCTGTCCTAAATAGGTCTAAACAGATTTTGTTGTCAAATAAATATTTTTCATGGGTATCTATGTTGTTGCTAAACTGGCTATTCAGTAAATTCTTTGATCTTCTTGAAAGCAAATCTAATAGCCGTAACAACTGCTCCAATTAGAAAAAACAACCCTGTAAGCCAAAGCCATAAATAGATCCTCACTTCATCAGGTAGACCCCAAGATACTTTTATAGAAATTAATTGAATGACGAAATCAATTAGCTGCTCCATATTTGCTCCACAAAAGAATTACATTCGGTTTAGCGCACAAAACTGTTCAATATTCCCATTCTGCATGTGCCAGTGGCATTCGATTAAGTTCATCTCGGTATTGTTTCCAATTGGGCATGAACTTATTCATCAATGACAAAAACTGATCATTATGAAATCTTTCCAATAGATGCACCAATTCATGGACAACAATATATTCCACACATCGCTCAGATTTTTTAGCCAACTCCAGGTTGATCAGGATGCGTCTATTCTCGATGTTGCATGAACCCCACTTTGTTTTCATCTTTTTTATGACCCAATCGTTTGCACGGACGTCGATTTTCTTCTCCCATTTTGTAATAAGAGATGAGAGTACTTGGCGAAGATGCTCTCGATACCAGGCAGAGAATACCCTTTCTCTTTGAGCATGTGTATTGTTGGGGCGAATAAATAGATCGATCTTTTTTTTGTTTCGGATTTTGACATAAGGTGTGCCCTTATGTTCAATGACATTTAATAAATAGCGATTTCCTTGAAAATAGTGACTTTCTCCGCTCACATACTCTCGGATCGACTCGCGTTCCTGTTCTACAAACTTTACTTGTTGACGTTTGATCCAGCCGAGTTTGGAAATAACAGCAAGACGTACGGCTTCGTCGTTGACGCGCATGGGTGCAGCCACACGTATTCTCCCGTTTGGTGGGTAGACCGCCAGGTGCAGGTTTTTGATATTTTTGCGGACCACATAAACGGTTAGCCCGTTCACTTCAATTTGGTGCATATCTAATATTCTCTTTGGTTTTTGACCAGTTCAAATATTTGGTCCAGTTCGGCTTCATCTTTCAGGGTTGTATATTTTTCAATAGTTTCCCTGATAAGCCTTTTGACCGTGCGCTCCTTTGCGAGATGACCTCGCCATTCATCAGGACGATTGGCAATGATCTCTTGATCGAGCGTGTTGGCAAGATCTTCGTTCCTGCCTAAATTATCGAATAGTGCGCGCTGTGCAGATGTTCGTAGTGACTTGGGATAGGTGATGCCGCCACTGGCTGGGTTGACCACCTGTTTCGTCAGATCGACTAATTTTTGCAAGTACAACTCGTATTCATGCGCCTGAGCCTTACGTTCCTGGATCAAGGTATCCAGCAATTCGGACATACGTTCGTAATATCTTGGATTGATGGGCTGTTCATCAATAATGACGCGCCGCAAGTTGTTCTCAATGGTCTCTGCCATTGCAGTGGGATTACCTGCAATGCCTTTTGGAATATCATGGATGGCATCCGTTCCGCGTTCGACGATCAACTGAATCAGAGTCATGTCATCGAATGCAGATATCTTTCGACTTTCCTCGGCGCGAATATAAGTGTCGATCAAATGGCGCATGGATGGTTCATACATTTTTAAGTCAATCGCGTCGCCGCTCGAAAGCTTGATCTCGGTGCGGACTTTTTCGTAGTAATCCACTTCCTGCTTGATCTTCTCGATTTCCTGTCCGCCGTATCCTGCTTCGCTCATTTCGTTGGCAATATTGGCGTATGCGCGAATGAGCGAGACTGTGAGTTTGTACAATGCGATACGCTTCGACTCATTGTCTTTGAGTTGATCTTTGTTGGAAGTGTCCTGGGCGCAAAAGTAGTGTTGGTAGGCAAGGGTATCTTTGGGCGGAGCAACAGGCTCGCACAAAGCCTTGATTGCTTCACGGGCTTCTTCAAGCCGTTCCCTGGCTTTCTCCAATCGATTGGTGAGCAGACCCGACACATCTTCTTCATCGAAGGCATCGAATGCTCCTGATGTGTAGTCTGTGACTGCGCCTTCGAGACTCATGAACAGGTCTTTATAGTCAATGATGTAGCCGTATTCCTTGTCATCACCATCCAGGCGGTTGACGCGGCAGATCGCCTGGAACAAACCATGATCGTGCATTTGTTTGTCAATATATAGATACGTTGCTGGAGGTGCGTCAAATCCTGTCAGCAATTTATCCACCACGATCAGAAGTTTCATCTGACCAGGCTCTTCAATGAATTTCTTTTTGACTTCCTTCTCGAAGGTCTCTACATCCTTCCCGTTCAACATCTTGTTGTAGATTTCATGCTGACGGAGTTTTTCGGTGTAACCCTCGCCGGTTTCTTCGCCTTTGATATCCGCAGGGTTTGGTTTATAGGATGTGACAATGGCGCATTTATCGAAACCATGTGCGAGAAATAATTCGTAGAATTTGCAGGCTTGATAAATACTGCCTGAAACAAGCAAGGCATTCCCACGTCCGCTTTGGAGGCGGTCTCGGGTTTCAAAATCCAGCAAAATATCTGCAACGATCTTCTCCAGCCTGTCTTTTGAACTGAGGACCTTTTTCATTGTGCCCCAGCGTTGTTTTAGTTGAGCGAGTGCGATATCGTTCAAGCCTTTGGTCTTGGAGTCAAACCAAAGGTCGATCTTGTCTTGTGATGTGATGTTTTGGTCAATATCGCGGGCTTCATAGCGCAGGTCAAGAACCACGCCATCCCTGACTGCTTCATCATATTTGTAGGTGTGAATATAACTACCGAAAATCTCGATACTTTTTTGTTTATCCGCTTTGAGCAGGGGAGTGCCAGTGAAGCCGATGAACATGGCATTCGGCAAAATGGATTTCATGGCTTTGTGCAAGTCACCCGATTGTGTGCGGTGACATTCATCCACGAAGACGAAAATATCACCTTTGGCTTTGAAGTTTTTCGGCAGGTTGTTTTTCAGATCATCTATGTATTCTGAAACGTTTCCCTCTTCTTGACCAGGAAACTTGTGAATGAGAGAGCCAATCAGCCAGTATTTTGCCTGGTTGAGTTTGCCCACCAGGTCGGCGCCGCTTTTCGTGCGGCGGATATCCTCCTCCACGCCTTTGAACACACCTTCGATTTGTTGATCGAGTTCGATGCGGTCAGTGATGACTAGGACGCGTGAGTTCTTGATATTTTCATGAATCCATTTGGCAAGCCAAACCATTGTGAGGCTTTTCCCGCTTCCCTGCGTATGCCAGATGACGCCACCTTCCCGTTTTCGGATGCGTTCTTGAGCAGCTTTGACGCCAAAGTACTGATTGTGACGGCAAAGCTTTTTCGTACCCGCATCATAGACGATGAAGTTGTGGATGAGTTCAAGAAGCCGATTCTTTTCACAGAGTTGAAGCAGGGCGCGATCGAGTGGGTCTTCGATTTCGCTTTCTTCTTTCCAGGTCAGGTAATATTTTTCAGGAGTCCCGATGGGAGCATAACGCAAACCCTGGGTGTCATTGCCCGCCATGACGAATTGAACTGTGGTGAAAAAGCGCTCAATGAATTCCTTCTTCTGATTATCCAGATTTTGACGGATACCTTCACTGACCGATACGACAGAACGCTTTAGTTCCAGCACCCCAAGCGCAATGCCGTTGATGTAGAGGACGATGTCGGGACGTTTGGTAAGATGCCCACTGACTGTGACTTCCTCGGCGATGGCAAAATGATTATTTTCTGGATGTTCCCAATCAATCAACATAACCGTCTTTGAATTTTCCCCCGCTTCTTCCTTGACCTTTACACCGTACCGCAGCAAGCCGTACACTTCCTTGTTGATATCGTACAGGCTTTTGGTTTGATCGCCCGCCACTTTGTTGAGTTCATACAGGGCTTTATTCACCAGCGTTTCACTGACGCGTTTCTTTTTCCAGAACGCACGCAGATAGTGTTCTTCGATGTTATGGTTTTCACGGTCTTTTTCCCAATTGCCGAGATAATCATATTTCAAGTGATCTTGAAAGAGCCTGACAACTCGATTTTGGGTGAGGCGTTCTTTTTGCCCGATTGTGCTCATACCATCCTCGTTTTACCGGTCAATAATTCCTGCATCATACCCTGTTTGAGCAGGGATGTTTTCTCGCGACGGGCTTCAAGGGTGACAATTTCGGCGTCCATATCATTCAGGATTTCAGCGATGGCTGTTTGTTCGGAGTGAGATGGGAGCATTAAGGATATTGAAACCAAGGTATTGCGCGTGATACCAGCAATTGATGTTCCTTGATTAAGATTTTTCAATTTGCTGGAATTGTAATCAAAATACCAAAACAAAAATTCGGGTGAGGCATACTCTTTTTTGATATAAACACCAGTTAAGTCTTGACTTATGGCTACATCGAAGGGTGTTATGGCAATCTTGCCAACGCCTGTTCTAGTAACAATCAATAAATGACCTTTTTCTACAATATTAGTTGCACTATTTTTGACTGCCTCTTCGGTTATGAATCTTCTTATATTAACGACTTTTTGGTCTATGACATCTGCGCCTGTAATCCAGGGTATAGATCCATTCCAATATTCTTCCCTTTGTGTCGATGGTGTTCCACCATTGAGAAACTTATAGCCTATTTCTCCCAATGTCTTTACTTTCCACTTCCCACCATATCTAGGAAGGCGTTTTTTGCCTGTGAGAAGTTCTTGCATAATGCCTTGTTTGACGAGCCTCTTTTTGGCTATGAGGGCGTCTAGCGAATTGAGCAGGGCGTCCATGTCACTGAGGGCGGCAGCGATGGCGTCCTGTTCGGATTTAGTTGGCGGAAGGGGAATGGGATAGGTCTTTAGCTTCTGACCGTTAATATTTGCTTGCCCAACCGCAACACTAAGAACCTTACTGCTGTATTTCTTTGAAAACTCAGCATTGAGAATGTAATTAAGAAATTGGGGGTTCAACAATGATTTGTCGGTATTAATTCGTATGAGATACCCTGCAAATATTGCTGGGCGCTCGCCATTGTAGATCGAGGTTTTGCCTACCAAATCGATGGTGTTGGTTCGATTGAAAAGAACGTCTCCAGAATGCAATTGGTATTTGCTTATTTCACGCTCGTTGCTAGTATAGACCAAGTCTGTCCAGTCTATTTTTCCGCTCTGTAAATTTCCCATCCTAAGAACTGGTATTTGACCTTGCGTATCGGACTTGGTAGATGATCCATATTCAACTGATGAGACCAACTGACCAAGCGGTTTCACATCCCAATCTTTTGGCACTGCACCTACTTCAGTTTGCTTGTATCCTTTTTTTACTTCCATGTGAACCCCATCTTTTTCAGGTGAGCGTTCACCTTGCCCGATAGAGTCACAACATCGTCAGCGAGTTCGGGCAGGGGAGCGGTGTAGCGTTCTGCTAGTTCCTTGATGCGGTTCGCCAATTGGAAGGCAATATTTTTTATTTGCGAATCCATATCGGTGGCAAGAGTTGTCAGCCATTTATCATCAATTACCAGAGTCTTGATTTCTTCAACACTTAATTTAGAGTATTGGGCAGCCACCGTTTCGTCCAATTTCTTTTGGGCTTCCTTCCCCTTTTTGTTCAACTCGCCTTCTTTTTCAAGCAATGCAAAATATTCTTCGAGCGCCTTGCGTTCGTCTGCGGCGTCGGTGTCGGCATTGATTTCCTTCAGGCGTTTGGTTACTGCGTTTTTGCTGATCTTGCCTTTCTCATCAACAACTTCATAAAGCAAACCTTCCTCGCCGCCATGTTCTTCCTTAAGGGTGTCCATTTGCTGTGCAAGTGATTCGATTTCGGCAGAAAGATCGTCAATTTGTTTCTGCTCTTTCGCAAAATATCGGGTAACAATCAGGCTAGGCGGAATCAAATCAGCTTTGTATTTGAGTTTGCCGATGGTAAGGTCTGGTTTCTCTTTGATCTTCTTGTTTTCATCTTCGATGATCAACCTGAGTTTGCAGGCTTCTTTCCAGCCATCGGATGAAATCATGTACACATCATCCTGCATGGTTTCAGTCCAATACGACATCAGGTGTTGATAAATATCGTAGGGGTCAATCAAACGCGAAACGGAGAAAGTGCCAAGCATGTCTTCGCTTAGAGCTTCGATCAAGGCTTTGGGGTGAGAACCAACTTGCAGCGCAGTAAGAAGCGGCTGATTCTTCTTCATCCAGCGATTGAAGCGAGCCGTTATCACCTTGGTAAAATCCACAAATTCAGGGTGCGAGAAAATTGTCTGCCTGATGTTGACGACATCCACTTTGATCTCGCTATATCCTTTGCGTTTGCCGTTGCCAAATAATTTTCCGCGCAGGGTTTTGAAGACATCCCAATATGCCGAAAGGTTTTCGATATCGCGTTCTGGAATACCGCCGAGCAAATGCGCGGCAATATCCTGCACATCCTCTTCCTCGGTGTTGTCAATGTAGCGCGGGATGTTCAGGTTGTAATTGTTTTTAGGATCGCTGATCTCCGAGATTGGAACCATGCGGGAATACTTGGGGGTTTCAAGTTGGCGGGTGAAGACATCCACAATGCGATGAATATCCTGATGGCGAAGTCTATTCTTGTTCCCGTCTTTAACAAAGCCTTTGCTTGCGTTGATCATGAAGATGCCTTTTCTACCCGCGGCATTTTCCTTGTCTAGCACGATGATGCACGCTGGGATACCCGTGCCATAGAACAGGTTGGCAGGCAAGCCGATAATTGCTTTGATGTATCCCCTGCGAATAATGTTCTTACGAATTTCGCCTTCGGTACCGCCTCTAAACAAAACGCCATGTGGCAGGATAACCGCGCCTTTGCCTGTGCTTTTCAGCGAACGGAGGATGTGCAACAAAAAGGCATAGTCGCCATTCTTCTTGGGCGGCATACCGTCTTCAAAACGTTTGTATAAATCTTCGGCTGGATTAAATCCATTGCTCCATGATTTGGTGGAGAAGGGGAAATTAGCCACAACGAAATCAAAAGTCTTTAGACTACCATCTCCATTCTTGAAGTGCGGAAGGGAGAGAACATTATCCTTCCAGATGGTGGCGGTGGGACTGTCATGCAGAATCATGTTCATCTTGGCAAGCGCGGAAGTGGCGTTATCCATTTCCTGCCCATAGATGGTGACTTTATTCTGAGCCTCATCGGCGGCTTTGAGAAGCAACGAGCCACTCCCACATGTGGGATCATATAGTGTTGTACTTTTGTTATTCGATTTGCTGATGCCGATGATCTTCGCCATGACAATTGAAACTTCTGAAGGAGTGTAGAATTGTCCCTTGCTCTTGCCCGATTCTGTTGCAAAGTGCCGCATGAGGTACTCATACGCATCCCCCAGCAGATCATCGCCTTCGGCGCGGTTTCTGGAAAAATCAAGCGCAGGGTTTTCAAAGATGGCGACAAGATTGGAAAGCCGTTCCTGCATTTCCTTGCCCTTACCAAGTTTGTCTTCATCGTTGAAGTCAGTCAGGTCAATCACGCCCTTCAAGTCATTGGCTTCGGCGAGTTTTGAGATGATCTTGTTCATCCTATCGCCAATGTCTTTTTTACCTTTCAGCGCGGTCATGTCGGCAAAACTGCCGCCCTTTGGAACGACGATCTCTGAGTCCTTTTGTCCCGCGTACTTATCAGAGACATATTTGACAAACAGCAAGACAAGCACATAATCCTTGTACTGCGAAGCGTCCATGCCGCCGCGCAGTTCATCGCAGGATTTCCAGATGGAAGAGTAGAGTTCAGATTTTTTGAGGGGCATGATTATTCTCTATCGGAACGAAGTCCAAGCGATCCAATGATTGATTGTAATCTCTCGATATGTAATTCAATATCCACACCATTTGGTACTTGCCAAGTGGTATCCGTATGGTGTGATTTGTCCGACCAACCAATCGTGTCTTCCAAGTTTTTTGCATGTCCTACGGTTACACCATTCAATTTACGAAAAGCTTGAAACATTTGTCGGGGATTCTGAAGATTGTCCGGCATCGAATTATTATTAATTTTTATATGGGCTTCCCGCATGATAATTTCGCATAAAACCCTTATTCGATCTACTGCTAATTTTCTGTTTTCCTCATCGCCACCAGACAAATCACGAATCTGGTCAATTTCATCTTTGAACACAATATGTTCTTTGATTCTAGGTCCAGAAGATGTTAGTTTATCAAACTTGTAATAAATTGGAGATCGTTCGTAGTTAAGGCTTCTTAAACGATCTGCGGTAGGTTTTAAGTGCGTCAAGACGATAACCTGACGATTTCGATTTCTAAGCAGCTCTGGAACGACTTTCATCAGGAACGACTCGTGGTGCTCGTCATCCATTGCCTGAACTGGATCGTCAAAAACAATGAATTCGAATGGCGCCTCAGGCGCTACGATACTTGGAATATAAACGCTCAAGCCAAGGCAATTCAATTGCGATTGACTCAAAGATGCTGCGGCGTTTAATTCTCTACCAAAAGCAGTGGCTTTAAGATTATATTCATCCTTACCCGGTATTAACCCAGTGAATTTCACATCGGGATTTGGCGAAAGCAACCCATACCAGACAAGGATATCCTGTTCTCTTTTTTGAACCATTTCTCTTTGACGTTCTAAAATATATCCATCAGCCTGTTGCTGTGATTTTAATATATCTGCATCAAAGTTTCTTGCTCGAATCACTAAATCAAAGTGTGGTTTCACTGAAAGAAGGTTAATCAAACTAGTAAATATTGCGACTGTCTTTTCGTCTGAAAGTTCCCCTTGCAGAATTGGCTGAAATTCAGTGAAGGTCTTTGAATATTTTCGTAAACTAATATCTGTTTTGGGGAAAAGATTTGTCAATTCTCGTACAAGAATAACGACAGATTCCACTGATGTTAACGATTCTTCAGGCGAAAAATCTTGACTTTGCAATGTTTTCACTACTTGTATAAGCTCCGTAACTCTGCTTTTTATCTCCGCAAGTGTTTCAACGCATTCTTTGTTATATTTTACAAACTCATCAAGCTGTTTCTCTCCTCGAGAAAACATCTTTTTCAGGGTCTGAACTTTTTCAGTCGGAATGACATCAAACCCAACCCTGGGCAATAATTCATGAATTGCTATAACCACGTTCTGTAGAAAAGTTAAAGCCCCTCTCAATTTCTGCCGTTTTTCATCCAATTCTTGACCACTCGTAGAGCGGCTATGAATCTCAGCCAATTTACTCGCTGACAAGGTGTTTTCTCCACAGAATGGACATTCGACAACTTCGTTCTGTGAATCGCTAATCTCGGCTGACGGATTTACCAATGCCAGGCCTTGTCGCCAGAATTCAAGATGTTTTTCGGAATATGTTGCAACCATTACATTTGCTAATTCGCTTGCTGTGGCATACAAATCGTCATTTCTTTGGGCTAGATCAATGACCTTCTTCGACATCTCTTGTAATATCGTATCTTGATTAGTCAATGGACGATACGGAGTCACGTCAAATAGCTTGCTCATCTCGAGCAATTGGTGTTCCTTAACGTCTTTCAACAAATCACCAGCACTGTCTGTCAAGCTATCGGTAAGTTGCTTAGCTTTACTGATAATGGTTTGTAAATCAACATTCTCATCTACTTCTATTTCTTTCTTTTGCCAGCGTTTGGCGATATCATTTAGTTGAATTTCTTCCAAATCCTTGGATGCTTGTTTTAATTTCTGTTTTGCTTCAATCACTTTTTGAGGAGGGTTGTTTTTAAATTGATTTTTAGCCTTCTCAAGAACATCTTTGAATTTTGTTAAGTCAGCCAGTCCAAGCGCTTCGGAAATCGTACGATAGCGATCAATGGGGCGCGCATGAATAAAGTCTTGAATACCATGTTGAACTACTACAGGGCATTGAGCATCCGACGAAACATCCAATGAGAGGAAATCAGAAACCTCATTTTCGTCAACGAAAAGTTTCATGTCGGTTTCAATTATGCGTCCACGATCATCAATATTCATTATTCTCTTCAGGATATGAGCAGTGCCATCTCGAAAAGTAACATTTGCCTCAACATACGGCGCATCACCTGTTGGACAACCTTTGTTTATATAACTATCCTTGTATTCATTCTTGCTGAAGTTATCTCCCTTACGACGACGCTTGGTATATCCATAAAAAAGCCATTCCAGTGCCTCAGCGAAGCTGCTTTTGCCGGAACCATTGCCGCCATAAAAGATGGTGATTTTTTCTGAAAATACAATTGGAGCGCTATTTCCAAATGCTCTGAAAAAATGTGGAGTAAGCTCATTGAGGTGCATTGTTCCGCTCCTCGAAAAGCGATGCTAACTTATCTGTCAAGCTTTGTACTTTTTCATCGTCTGACATTTCAAGAGACTGGTTGTAAATATCCAGCAATTCGCGAAGTATTTCGTCTTCTACATCTTGAATAAATTTTTCAATTATTTGAGAATTCGTCATTGAGCCACTCCTGCTGATGTGTTGTCAAAACTAAATGAGCGTTGATTATTCATCCAACCAATATGTGCAGTCGGTGGATATCTCCCATCCACTATATGCCTAGTCGCCGGTCTAAAAAAGTCTCATGAAACAATTATAATAGTCGACTTGTGTGATAAGTATAGACCAGAGAATGATTTTTGTTTCAGTGGGTTTATTTTTCGTTTTCATGTCAACGCATTCGACGAAACTGCTCCTAATAACCGTATGGATTCATTCTTCTTCAACATCAATATCCGTATTTACTGAGGATCTCATTGAAATATAATCTTCCGTTAAATTATTCGCGAGATGCGATGGTAAGGGGTGCCTTGTAAAGCCATTTACCCAATGTGATGCGGCAGCGCGCAAGAGGTGGAATGCCCGTGCATATATATCTGGATCGTCCTCTGGCTGCAAAAAAGCTGGAACGACCTCAATAAGGGCAGACATCCGAGCGTTGTGTTTATATCCTCCCGAAGCAGTCTCTGAAAATCTGCTCCAGTTATAGGATGGTTGGTAAGAATCAGGCTTTTGGGCGATGCTGTAATAAGTCCGATCAGCGATTTTGCAAACACCATGACCATACCCAGCTTGGCTCTCCGAGCCCTTTGTTGGGTCGAGCGTCAAATATGCAGGAACCTCGCCAAATCGATATCGGATAACACGGATATTCTCGATCTTCCGTGTGTTTCCTCCAACCAAACCATGTGAAGCTGGCAAATAAATAGTGTTGTTAAGTTTCATGCGGTCGAAACTTATAAGTTTATCCTGTAACCATCCCCAATAGATGCGCCACCCGTTTGAAGGGACAAAAATCAATGTTGGTCGATCTTTTTCTATTTCTATTATCTGCTCAATAAAGCGTTCTAACACTTGCCCACCCTCAGAACGATTGCCGATGCCCATATGTAATTGAGAACCAGAGTAGGTTCCAAGCCTCAATCCGGCTTGGAAATAGGACTCCCAAGAAAGAGCGCTAGAATCACCTTTTGCATCAGGCGTTGCTGCTAGTATTTGTTTCTGTCCAACAGTTATTTTTACTGCAGATGGAAAGAATATAGCCTCTTCTCTAAGTCTTTTTGATCGCAAGGAAACATTCTCCACCTCGAGGTTTAATCCAATTAATTGGGTCCCAGGTTGTAATCCCACTTCTTCCAACATCTCTGAAAGATCATTGCCCATGTAGCCTAGTTGACGACGAATATCCAAGACAGCGGCATGTGCTTTTGTTTTGATAAGCGCTTCAGCTTTTTGCTTTTCCTTTTCACTTCCGCTTGTGTCCTCCGGGATAAAAAATTGTGTCAAACGACCAGTTTGAGCAAACGCAAATCGCAAAGTTCGTTTTGCGTCTCGCATTTGTTCATTTCGTTTTTTTGATGAATAATAATTCTTCAATTCAATTATTGATAAACCTACGGTATCGAAGGGGATTTCTGCCTGTTCTGCTTTTACTTTATTTACGAGTTCCGATTGCGCGCCTTTTAGGGCCTGTCCAACTCCAATTTCTACAGATAAGTAGTTATTCAATACAGCCCGGAAAGTTATTGAATAACCACCGCTGGATTGGACGGTAATGCCCTTGGGCTCGAATGGGTCGATATTTTCAATGTTGGCAATACCAAATGCGTCAACAAACTCCGCCCAAATCGCTTCGGCAGTCTGTCGATACTGATAAAAGACTTCAAACACAATATTTTTTCTTGAACTAAGAGCCACTTGGACCGAATGCCAAATCTCTTCCCAAGCGACAATGGTCTTGTTTTTGTTTCTATTGGTTCGTGCGAGACTGAGCTTGTCCAAATTTTGGTCAGGCACACGGGCAAGGCCGATGCGCCTTAATTCTGCATCAACCTGTTCGTGGAGAATCATCAAATCGCCGGGGAATAAACCATCTCCAATCGGGCTTTTCCCTAGCCATCCAATTATTTTATTGTTCAAAACGCACGACATCTCTGGAGAAGTATTAAAACGATTGGGAGACTCGGCAAACTCTTCGGGTGAAATGAGAGGCTGAGCGCCAATAAATTTTAATAGATCAGGAAGGTTGTCATCCCATGCTGGCAAATAGATGCCATCAGAATTCCTTTGCGAGAGAATCCTGGTAGCTGCCAACGCTTGCTTTTCAACTACTAAATCAGGAAGCCAAGGTATATCTGTTCGCACCATGACAGTTGTAGACTGATTGGCCGGAAGAATGGATGCAGTTTTGGTCAACAATGGCTTATGAACCCACCTGCGAATATGAAGTTTGGGATAGATAAGTGGGTGATTGGTACTTCCAGGTATGGTTTGGACATCGATGGTTAGCACCAAAGACAGATAGCCATTCCCAAATGGTTGCGGAGGCCAAGACACCAGTTCCAAACCTTTTCCATCAGGACGTTGGGCTCGTATCATCTTAAATGGTATATCTCTGATATAAAACACTTTTTCTTGTAATTGCTTAACAATCCAGGCAGGTAAAGCCTTATAGAAATAACCTTCGTTTTCCGGAGATACACCAGGCCCACTTGGATCAAGGGGCAAGTCTATTTTTAAATCTTGAAATTTCAGGTGAGACGGTGACATTCCGTTTAATAGATTGTTCAGACGGCTGTGAATTTCCGCATAAGTAGAACCTCCCAGGTTGGCGAGTTGTTCCATCTCAAAATTTGCCCAGCCTCGTACAATCGTAGTGACAGGTGCAGCGTCTGGTGCATTATCGCCAGCAGTAATGAACGCGCGAAGCGATGTTTTGTTAATCCATAAGGAATCAAAACCAGGGGTAATGCCGGATGGGATGGTGAGGAGAAGTACATTCCCAAGAGAACGGTACGGTAAATACCATTTTTGGGATTTGGAAGAAATGTACTGAGCGATTGAATTCAACTCACTCTCCCATTCCGAAGGAAACCTTGCCTGCCACAAAATCTGGCTAGGCATACTGCCATCAACCAGGTGATATGCAAAGCGACGATAGGTGGAATAATTTCCTCTTGGGCGAGCAGTGCGTTTGCTTTCCATGAAACCTCCTAATTAGTGTCGTGTCCTAGACCATGTATTTGCTGCAGCCCATGAATGGGCTCACCATACAGGGCAGTTGCAATTTGGTTGGCAGTAGTTGGTGTCTGTCCAATATGTATAAACTGTTCGTAGCACTCACGCATGGCTATTAATAAACTTGTGCGGGCTGAGTCGGACTTTTCTTTTGTGCTCTCAGGTGCCCATTTTGAATCGACAAAGACAACGATTACAGGCACATTTCCGCGAATACCACGTCCTACTGCTTGCCATACTCTGGTGAATAGTGTTGAAGCAAGCTTATTTCGGTCATCGTCTTCCATGTTCCGCCAGGTTTGTTTTGTGGACATGAGCCGATACCATTCCAGTCGAGCCTGTCTGCGAAAGTCTTCCGCGGCCACACCAAATAACTCTCGCGATACCATGACAGCTCTCTTGCTGAGAACCCAATGCATAAGATGACGTGCATCGGCAGAAGGATCGTTAGGTGGAAGAAGAGAACGAATCAGAAAGAATATGCTTCCAAAGGCTGCTTTTCCCGCTTGGTTTAAGATATTTCGCCCGCGCCCAATTGCATCAATAGGGGCGACGAGAACCTTACTTTCCGGATAAAGCAAAGCAAAGCGGTTTACTTCACCTGTGCCTATTTTTAGAAATCCAGAATGGGCCGACTCCAGTAATTCATCACCTCGACTCATGCAGGCAGCATGTAAACTTGGTTGAGTCTGCTGAATAATTGAAGTAACCGTAAAAGCTTCATCATAGCTACCAGTTAGGATAAGTATACGCTGCCTATCTCGCCATACTTCTACTACTCCATTTTGTTGACGATGGGAAATTTCGGCTAGAACTTGTGAGATAGTTTGATTCGGTCTGGAAATCAGCCGGGCAGCAGTTTGTAATTGCTCCTGGCGTTGATCGCCGAACGCACCTGATATGGAAACATATGTACCCTTTGATGTTGTAACAGGCTTGAAGAGCCAATCCGTAACATGTTTTTCATCGTGCCTTGTCTCCAAAATTCCTGTTGGGGTAACATGTACATGGAAAAATGGCGATGATGGAGACCAGGATGTCCCTGAGAGCAAGAGGGTTTGGGGTCCTTTTATTCCATCCACACTAAGAAACAGATCGTGGAAATGCATGATTGCCCAGCGTCCCATCCCGGCAAAACGGATACGCCGCAATATTCCATCAATGACGGGACGGTACTTTTCATGCTTGTATTGAAATCCAAAAATCCTGCCAGTGGGTGGCCCTGGGATAAACGGACGTAGCTCTCGATCGCGGTCTTGAAGTGAAGTGTAATCATCCAAGTTGAGATCTTGAGGCGCAGCAGACCAATTAAGCTCAACCAGAGTCAATTGATCATCAAGGAGGCAGACCAAAATTGCAAACTCAATCTTCCCGGCGGTAGATGACCAATAATTATCATTATTCAATGACACAAGCCGAGGGTCCTCTTTGGTGTTTGCCCGCATATTTTTTCTGGCGAGTTGCACCCATTCAGCACACCGGACTTGAATTTGCTTAGTATGTCCTGTAGCGATCAACGTTGACGCAATCTGGTTCAACTCGCGTAGAAGTTCTTCTTTTTCTAAATTCTCAAAATCTAAAGGTGCCGATGCAAATTGTCCCAGAATATTGAGCCATTCTTCGTGTTGATGTTTTTGCTGGTGTGTGCAATCTTCTGGCCTGATGCCCATCAATTCCCAGGTAATCATAGAAAACAAATTCATGTTCCAAAAAACACCTTCACCTATCCATTTGCGAATTTGCCCAGAAGATGGGCCGGTTAAAACATCATAGATTTGATCGGTGACAGAATTTGCAATTTCAACAGCACGTACCCATTTTCGACTAGCTAGGTCTGGTAGACTGCGTTGATCATTTCTCATATGAGCAACCCGTTGTGCTAGGTCATTGAGAAGATGTCCTTGACCTGGTCCTGCAAGGATGCTATCAGGCAGGAAGATATCATCAAACGTTGATTGTGCCTGGTCACATTCATCGATAACTACAATATCACTTGCCCGATAAACGAGCTCGTAGTAAGACATCTTGTACGGCAACAGGTTGCTGGGAATTTTTGATGAAACCAATGATGCCGGACTGCATACCCATATTGGCGCAGTTGGAATATCTCGCGAACTTTGGTGGACAGGACATATATTGACCAATGGACATAATTTATCCTGGGCGATTTGCCTCCCATCACTGGACGCCTCCCCTAATTTTTCACAAGGAAATTCGCCAGCTGGAATAGGGCCAGCATAATCATCAGAGACAAGGCTATGAGATTCGATGGCGCAAGCTGTATTCAGATAATGCCACCCGTAATGATTTATATGTGAGACATTCTTTCGTTTCGCTTCCTCATAAGAATCCTGGTAAAGCTGCTCGATATGTTTCGCTTTACTGCTCCTGCCCAAAATAGGAACGGCAAAAGAGGACCCTCGGATTGTGTTTTGGTAACGAGCGTAATTTGCCTTTTCAATCATGGGAAACAAGTGCGTTTTTTGGCGTAAAACTGGGTGTAATAAACGCTGATTGATTTCGTTGACAAACCGGAGGATTGAAGAAACATCATTCAATATCAAGGTTATTCTGTAACCTTTGTATACACTCCACACAGCTAGTAAAAAGGCAAGCGTAGATTTCCCGACCGATAATGTTCCTGGAAGATGTACAGTATTTTCCAGCAGTAACTCAGATGAGTCTTTAAGATGTCCTCTGTGTGAAAATATCTTTAACCCAATATTGTCGAGCCTCTCACGCCAATGACCAAGTGGGATCAGAGGGGGGTGAAGCTTGGATACTGCCTCGAGTTCATCAAGGAATCTGGCGATTTCCCTTAGTTCTGCAAACTTAACCATTATCTTTTCTGGATTAGGTAAATTTATATTCAGAAAATTTTCCGGTTTTTGTGTCAACTGCCCCCATTCATTAGGCAAGACTACTTCTCGAATAACTCTACGGTTATCAGCAGTCCTAATTTTATAAAAATATTTTTTGCCGGGTTCAGCAAATTCCTTGCCCGATCTGGTTAGTGGGGGAGGTGTCGTGGCAAGTTTTTGAAAAAATTCCAATCGCCTCTTTGTCAAAACATTGGGCGGAATTTGCTTGATACACTTTTCTTCGTTGTCCAAGTCAAAAAGCCTGATCTTTGCATCGAAAGTTTGGTAGCGTTGAATGTCTTCATTCCAACTTCTTCGATCATTGCTAATATAAAAACTGGAAATGGCGATAATCTTTTTTTCGTCATCTGTCCAATCGCCATCTATGAAATTTGCCATGCCAAACACAGCCCAAATGTCTTTAGGCAGTAAATTTAGTGTGAACGCAAGCCAAATGCCAAATTCCGTTTGGAAGAGTGTAGGTAAATTCTCCGGCAAATTCCCTTTTTCATAGAAGTCCTTCAAGTCATTGTATAGAGGACGCCACCACTGGTTTGTATCACGCATAATTCACTTCCCTTTTTATTAGGCGTAGAAACTGCTTCATAGATAAAAGGTTCACTCTGCTTTTTCTTGCGCCCGTCAACAATGCACCTTCCCAGAATAATTTTTCATAGTTTGGTAAGAAAAAATCATCTTCAATCACATAGAATGACCGATCCCAATGCAGATCCTGCAAGGCATAGTTCTGGATAAAACCTTTTTCGGCTTCCCTTCGACCCAATATCCACGGTGACTTGCTGGCTTTGACGTCCACCGCCCACACCTTGCCGTCAGGCAGGATAATTTGCAAATCATATTCATCAATTCCTGGCCATAACTTAGTTGTGAGTTTCATCTTAGATAGCTTATTATTCAGTTCAATTTCTGGTAGACCGGGGAGACAGACATACGCTTTTATGCCTCGCTTGAGACGTTTCAAGTCAGTAGTGAACTCGATGGATTTAGCCTTTGAAAAATCCCCGTGCTTTTCACAGATGACCCAATTTCTGCAATACAAGTGCCCATCTTTCAAAAGCAGTGCGTCGTGGCAATGATGGCATAAGAAGACTCTACTGTTTTCAACGCATTCCGTAGGAATAGATTCATAGGCATCCTGTACTTCGTTCAAAATGTTACCTCGGGAAATCTGATCAATAATTTCCTTGAGCCTAACAATTGGATTCTCGATTATAAAACGCCGGCTTTTCAAATAAAGTGGATAATAACTTGACCGGTCTGACCGGCAGATGTCCAGTATTTTTTTCATAACGCTTTCGTCAATTTCATCAATTTGAGCGTTTAGTCCTCGTAGTGAATAAGCCCATTCCATGCAGAATGTTGAGGGCTCCCCAAACCGTAACAGTACATCGTTTTCTACACAATTTGGTAACGAGCCCGGCCACCATTGCTTTATAGGGAATTCAAACTCAGAAAGTAAATCAAAACGACTGACAGGCAACGGCTTTTCCCCATATAAAAGATTTCGTGCTTGCAAATCCCGAATCCCTAGTTCCAAGATTTCCGGGAACTCAATTGCAGGTCGTCCTAAAAATGATAACCCTGTCGCAATCTTAGCAAGAACATCGTCTGCTTCAATCATGTTTCGATTCCTCCAAGGGCCAAAACATATATATATATTGCAGCCCATTTTCGGTAATTTCAAAATCTCTACGGATGAGATGCATATCATAAAGGCGTTTGAGTCGCGTGCTTGCTGTATTCACCGCCAGCCCCAATTGTCTCGCTAAATCTGGCGCCGTAAGCTGTCCTTGTTTGAAAAGTAAATCCAGAGTTTCCCGCAGGTTTTGTTCTAATTGTCCAATGCAATCCCATTGGCCTGTCTGTTTTATCACCATGAAAGCGATTTTGAGCTTCTGTAATTTTACTGCTGCGGTCAGATTCTCGATGGAGTCGTCCCCCAGCCCATACAAAATAATTCCTTGCCCTTCGCCGAACGCATCTTTATTTAATCCTTCCTGGAGACGAATGACCACTTCATCTGCAAAGGACACATCCATAAGTTGATTTTCTGGAAAGATAATCCTGATTGGACAATTTGCAGGATCAGAAGCCTGTATGTGTTTTACCAATTCTATATACACTTTTTGCCCTTTTTCCCGAGTAATCAGGAGAGCAGAGTTTCCAATACCAACTTCACTACAAATCGTTCCAAGATTTATGTCCAACATAGTTTTCTCCTACATGTATTCAAGTGTTTGTATTGACCGTTCAAGTAATTTACTTGAACACATAGGGCTATTTTACAACTTCTGTTGAGTTGAGTCAAGCTTGAAAAATGTGTTATTAGCTTTGCAGTAAAGAGAAATTGAGCCCCAGCGCGATTTGTGTTCCTGGAAAAAAAACTGTCTCAGATGTAAATACCCTACCCGCCTTAAAGTGGCTTAGTACCGTAGCGTCATGAGACCGCAAATAAAGCGAACCGTTATTATCTTGCAGGATTTGCTCAACCCGTCTTAAACCAAGTCCACCGCGTCCTGTGTCTCTGGCTGATTGTCCTTCCATAGCCAATTTGAGGTAATCAATTGCAGAGCCAGCTATGAGGCCATAGCGCGATTCTAAACTTCCCCTTATCCCGCATCCAAGATCCCCAACTGCCACTTGCACATTGACCACGTTTAGTGCTTGTTTCTCGTATTTTTGTATTAGGACAATCCCATTTTTGTCAGCGCTATGTTGGTAGACATTTGAGCACAGTTCGCTTAAAGAACCCAACAAGCTATTTAATGCACTCTTGTTTAGCCAATGACTAAAAATATTCTCGGCTCTTTCAATAGTTTTTTCAACATCTGAATTTGTACTAATCCTGGTCATTTCCAATAATTGACTGGTGTGTGAATTTCGTGCCCACTCATCTGCACCTAAATTCTCTATTTCCAACCAATCTTGTGCTCCAACAGGAATATCCATTCTTTGTAAATATTTTTGCACTTCTCGGGAAACATTTCTCAGCAACACCTTTTTTTTTGTAATCCCGTATATATGCCGGCAAACAAGAATTAATCCAAGAGCGCGAGATGGTGTGATAAATCCTGCTCTCTCCATGTTTATAGAAATAGTTGATGTTGAAGTAGTTTTATTAGCAAGATCGAATAACAAATTTAAATCGGAAAAATTATCTTCCGACGTTGAAGTCGAGTAATTAATTTGTATTTCATGATTAATGTTCATGAAGTTCAAATCCTATTGAGCAAGAAAAATTGCTACAGAGCATTTTGCCTTGACTATTTCTCATTTTGGTATATTTGATCCTTGTATAAATTAGAAACGATAATACCTTGTAAATCTTTTCTTGCCTGTTCCCAATCCAGCCATTCCTGTCCGGTGCGTCTCGCAATCAAATGATCAGGAATAAATTCATCGAATTTTTGGATGCGTTGGATCTCGACCGGGATCATGTTGACAATATCTTCCAAACCATATCCCGAATTGGCAACATCCTGCAATCTGGACGTAAACTGCTCTCTGGTTTCACCTTCTGCCTTGGCAATGGTCATAACCCAGGGAAACATCATCATGGGGAAGTCGGCTTTTAGTCCACAAGCTTGGAACCAATATTGAAGCGTCCGGGCAGAACGTGTGCCTGTCCAGGGGAAGATCACCCAACTTCCAGGAAGTTCAAATATCTGCTTTTGTCCAATACCCCAGTCTAAACTGAGCCGGCGCGTATCTGCCAAAGCACGTTGCCCATTTGCATCCAAATATGAAAAGGTCTTGTCAGATAATAGAATTTCCAGAACACGCTGAGCAATACGCGGATGCATTTCAGGGATGCCTGCCCCAAGGAACATAACATCGCGGGAGTCTTTCGCCGGCTCCACCAGGACTTGCTGCTTGTCTTCAAATATCTGCTTTACCTCCCATATCCTGCCCACCAAGAGGAGGCAAGTACCGGGAGCCAAATCTGGACGAGGACTGATCCGTCCAAGAATGCGTTCCTTATGGAAAACATCCCATTCCGGCGGAGTGGTAAAAACAGCATAGAAATCCCTGGAACGAACCACTTTTTCACCAGCCAGCCCCAGAATGATCTCGCCTGTTTCCAACTGTTCAATATGATCTGTAGCTCCCAAATGTTTGAGTAGATCGGCATATTCCTGCGATGTCACACCAGGGAAAACATTCGAGCCTAAGAAATGCCCCACCAAATCCTTGGGGGAACTGCCATGTGTCTCCACTAATCTGGAAAGCATTTGGTGATAGAGAACATTGTAGGCAACGGTTCTCTCAAGGGGCGGCTCAAGCCAGCCTTCGAGGAAGAGATCCACGATTGCCAATGACTTCAACAAGGAGAAGGGAATTCTTTCATAGAATTCATCACCTGCTTCGGACTCGATCTCTGATGTGTAAATCTGCATAATGCGGCTGGCATCCTGCCGCCGTCCGGTTCGTCCCAAGCGTTGTACAAAGGACATCACTGTGTGAGTGCTGTCCATTTGCACGGCAAGATCCAACTGACCAATGTCGATCCCCAATTCCAGCGTGTTCGTACAAACCACGGAGGAAGGTCGGTCATCATCCCGCATGCGGACTTCCGCGTCCTCGCGGATTTCCTTGCTGATCGATCCATGATGGGGAAGGAAATGTTCAGGCAGGCGTTCGCGTTGATTGCGGCGGTTCAATTCTGCCGTCAGAACCTCCACATGCCTACGGCTGTTGCAAAAGATCAGCGACCGTTTGTTCTTGGTAAGAGCATAGAGATCGTCAAGCAGTTCGGAAGGGATATCCTCTTTTGTAAGAGAAAAATGCAAATGGCTTAACTTCGTTGGGGGCAGGCTGACATCTGGGTCGATGACCTGCACCTTCGAGGGGTCGGTTGGATTTAACCACCTCTTTGCCGCCTCCGTATCACCCACGGTGGCGGACAAACCAATCCGTCTCGGACGGTTGGATTTTGCATACTTCTCGATGCGTTGCAACTGGCTACGGAGTTGCACACCGCGATCCGATTCCATAAAGGAATGGACTTCATCTACTACGATGAACTGCAAACCGCCAAATAAACGATGCAGGTGATTGGTTTTGTTGACAAATAGACTCTCAATGGATTCGGGGGTAATTTGCAGGACCCCGCCCGGCTGCTTGATGAGGTCGGCTTTTTGACTGCTGCCCACATCGCCATGCCAGCGGTGGATAGGAATATCGCCTGCTTCACACAATAGATCGAGCCTGCGGAATTGATCGTTGATCAACGCCTTGAGCGGACCGATATACAACGCTTTGATCGATCCCATTGGCTCCTGGGCGATCAGGCTCAGAATGGGAAGGAATGCCGCTTCGGTCTTGCCGCTGGCGGTGCCGGTTGTGATCAGGACATCGTTCTCGCTGTCAAAGATCGCGTTAATCGCCTGGGCTTGAAGTTCCCGAAGCTCCTGCCAACCAAGACGATAGACAAATTCCTGTACAAAGGGAGCGAGCCGATCAAATGCATTTGGGGAAGACATATCAGCTCACTTTGAAATCGCTGAAACGATCTAATGGATCTTCATCCTTTGGGATTGAAACATCTTGCGGCTGGTCTTCCTTCGGTGCCGGCAAGCCCATGACAATTTCCTGCCAGGTCTTCTCCGGATACTGGTCCAGCAAATTCGATAGATTGACAAACTCACGCACCAGTTCACGCGGCGTGGTAAATTCCCTGGCGCCCATCCTGCGCAGCGTTTCCTCCATGTAGGCATGGATATCCTGGTCTGTCATTTTCACCGGAGCTGCAGCCTGGCTTAGGTGGATCTCGCGGATCTTTTGGAGCAGGACGAAAATCTCTTCCGCGGTTAGGGAAGATAACTTGATAACTGGTCCGGTGAAATCCTGCAATCCCTCCCCGAGAAAACGATTACCTGCCAGACGGGAGCGTAATGCCTCATAGCTGAATAACCCGCGACGTTGATCTTCCAGAAATTCGGGTGTTCCGCCAAAGATAAAGCCAATATGTGCCGCCTTGCCCTGCAAACAATCATTGATGATCGAGAGGATAGCCTCGTAATTATTTTTTCGGGAAACACTGTTGGTGATCGTGTAAAGATAAGCCGCTTCATCCAAACAGACCGTGAAGCCGCTGTAGCCGATCTTCCGGAAAAAGATGGCAAACACCTTTAGATAATCATAGAAGTTATCGCTGTCAATGATCGTTCGGATCTTCAAGGCGGCGTAGGCTTCTGTCTTGGTGCCATATTCCCCGCGCATCCAGCGCAGGGCGCTGGATTTCAATTCTTCATTGTTTTCTGCATATCCCTGATAGTAGGCAGCCAGGACGGAACCAAAATCAAAACCGTGGATCAGTTCCTGCATGTCGTTGAGCGTGCTGAGGATCCGGCTTTTCACTTGACTGACGAACTCTGGGGAGCCGTGATCCAGACCACTCTCTGTGGCGACACTGGTTTGGATGCCGGAGATCCAGCGTTCGATGATCGTTGGCAACGCATTGCCATCCGGGCGTGTCTGGGTCGAGAGATTTTTCATCAATTCCCGATAGGTGGCAATGGCTTCATCCCCGGAACCAAAGAGCCTGCGTTCGGGAGAGAAATCCGCATCCGCCACCACAAACTTGCTTTCCAGGGCATAGGTGCGCATCAGCTGTAGTAGAAAACTTTTACCACTGCCAAATCTGCCAATGACAAAACGAACGGTCGCGCCGCCCTCCCGGTTATGATCCAGGTCGCTTTTGAGGGCAGCCACTTCCGACAGGCGTCCGACGGAGATGTGCCGAAGACCCGTTCGGGGAACCACACCGGCGCTTAATGAAGTCAGGATTGTTTTTGCTTCGCGTTTTGTGATCGACATATTATTTCACCTCAAGTCCAAGATGTCCGCGCAGGAGCGGGAGATATTCCTCCTCCACAAACCAGGTTGTCCCATCCAGGTAAAAGGGGAGTTGCCCAATGTGTACCTGCGCCTTTTCATTCAATGAATCCATGACCGCGTTTCCCATTGCATTGTGAGTCCTGGCAATGACATCAAGTTCTGTTTCCTCCAATTGTCCGCCTGTTCCAAGAAGTTTCGTGATCTCCACTTCCACGGGGTCGAGTGCGTCAAAGAATTGCACCCACGGATTGAAGGGTTCATCCATGCCTTCCTGAGAGGCGTCATCCTGGCTGGGAGGCATCTCCTTTACGACAACTTCCAATTCGTCCATAAAATCCTCTGCCAGGTGGATGGCATCGGCGGTTTGATATACCATTTTATCGCCAAGCACACTCAACGATTTCTTGTTGATCGATTCCAGAAGCACGAAAACTTGTTCCAGTTCCATGCCCAGGACGATTTTGATCTGTTCGAATGTGTTCCATTCCTTCGCAAGCAATCCGGCAAGCACCATCCGCTCAGAGGATTGCAGAGATTTCCATAAGGTACGGGTTTCTTCAAGATCGGTCAGCAATTCCTTTTCTGCACCGACCTGTTCTGTAGCCAGCATCTCGCTTACCACCCGACTCTCTTCATGCAGCGAGGCGACTCGCTCGTGATCGATGGTGATCTTGATGGGTTCAGGTTTTCTGGGACGGGTCTTTTCCTGTTGGAACGCCAGATCCAGCTGTTGGGCAAGGTCGGCGGGTAGTTCAATGCCGGATAATTTTGCCGAGAACTTCAACTGTTTTCTCAGGATGTTTTCGGCATACTTCATGATGGATGTGATGTTATTTGCCAACCGTGTTGAACCGGCATATTCCCTCCCGGTCGCCAGACGTGCGGAAGCCGGATGGGAAAAACCGATTAAGGCGGAGGCAAAGACAGGTTTCTCATAATTGAGAACACGTTCTGATACGAACTGGTCGATTAAAGATTTTCCGGTTGTTTTGAGGTAGTGAGCGTTGGCGACTTTGATGGCTTTCTCATAGGAAAGATCGACGAAGTGATCTGTGTTGTACTTTTGATAAAACTTGTTTCGTGGCTGGTAGTCGGACAATAGGGACCAGATCTTATAAGGAAGCGCATCGACGCCATTGGCGCGGATTGCTTTTTCCACAATGATATTGACAATGGAATCGGGAATATCCACCCCATCCACGTTCAGGATGGACTCCCACCATGCCAATGCCTGGGCGCCACCAACTTTTACAGCCAGAAGATCGCCTCCCCAATCTGGCAGGTAGCGGTCCAGGTTTGGATATTTTTCGCGATATGCCAGCCAAAGGATACGAATTCTTTCAGCCGCCTGAATTGGATCGGGCGTTTCGACCAGGTTCAAGATCTCATATACATGGATGAAGATGTAACTTAGGTCACAGGGATGGAATGTATTCTGTCGGGTCTGGGATCTCCAATAAAAGTACCATTGTTGCTGCGAGCCATTCATGTCACTGTAGGTTGGCCAGTAACATTTGAAAGGCACATGATTGGCAAAATTTTCCTTCTTACCCTTCAATTTTTGCGCTTCTTTTACAAAGCTCGTCCCCCTGTTTTCATAGGTGATGGTGACGCCTATGGAAGGCGTATAGCCTTGCCTCCCGGCAGGCGTAACATCTACAAACCGATCCGCGCTTGTTATCCTTTTGGTATTGGCAGGCGCGATCTTCTTCCTCTGTGTTGTCTGAGGTCGTGGGGTGGTATTCGGAGAACTGAGGGAATTAACAAGACTCTCCAACAATTGGAACGGCCAAAGCACCAACGAAACCAGACAGCAACCTTGATTGGATTTTCTTTTTCGTTTTGGCATACACTACTACTCAATTTGTTTCTGAACTCCCCGCAGGGCGGTTCCAATCTCAAAAAATAAAATGGTTGTTATCTCCACAATGAAGAAAGGCGTGCCTAAACAGGGTTTCTTGATTGTCTGTTATTGTAGGCTAGGGAGGCTGATTTGTCTAATGAATATTTCCGCTAATGATTAGGATTGATTCGCGATATGCGTTCGCCCGTTGTTGTCCAGGAAACAAAGCGATAACTTCACATCCTGCCCAAATAGTTGCTTGATGGCACTGGCATATCGTTCCAGTTGCCTGGAATACGTCGCTACCAATTCCTTATACTGTTCTTCTGAGTGGATCGCATCGGTCTTGAAGTCCAACACGAACCACTCGTCTCCCTTGCGGTAGAGCAGATCGATATATCCCGTCTCGGTATGGTCTCCATTCATGCGGGTATACGGCACCTCATGGTGACGTTCATCAGCCTGTTCGATCTCTTCACGCAACGGGTGGGCACAGAAGCGCTCGATCAACTCACGCACACGCCGCACCGCCTCGACGCGCTGCTCTTCGGTCGCAAGCCCGGCGTCCAGAGCCAGAGATTCCATCAGGGGAATTAGGAGAGAGTCGTCCACATGCAGCCAGAGTTCCAGGGCTTTATGTGTCATCTGTCCGATCACACTGGGTGGTACATGTAATGTCGGCTCGGTCACACGCCAGACGCGTCGAACGGTTTCCTCATCCGCTTCAATGGAAATTTGTACAGGATCGATTATGGGCTTATACAGCGGCGGTGCCTGTGGTTCTGCTGGTAATGCAGATGGAGTAAGCGCCTCCGTTTGGGACTGCGCACCCTGCCCATGTGAACACCATACCAGGACGGGATGTTTTTGGGCAGTCTTGGGTTGAGAGTAGAGTCCTGTTTCGTCAAGAAGTTCATCAGGAGAGATTTCCAAAATCCCACATAGCTCCTTCATCCAGCCGGCAATCTTGCTTCTGCCCTGGCTGACATGCCCACTGACGATCAACTTATCCCTGGCACGAGTCATGGCGACATACAAAAGGCGTCCAGACTCAGCTTCGTTTTGCAGGTCATCCAATTGTTTGGAGAGACGATACAGCATCGGCTCCGGTTTTATCTGGATGGACAAGCCCATCTCCGGCAGAAGATAAACTGGGTCACTTCTATTCATGGTGGTGCGGGTGGCATCCGCCAGAATTACAACGGGGAACTCCAGCCCTTTGGATTTGTGGATGGTCATCAGACGCACGGCGCCTTGCGCATCAGCAGGGGCTTCTCCCTCGCGGGCGCCGGCATCGTTGAGGGTGATGAGATATTCCAGAAAATCACGCACACTGACCAAGCTGCTACTCTGAGCATCAGCGAGCAGTTTGTCGAGATTGCGCCACAGTCGTCCACTTGAACCGCTTTCACCCTCAATGGCAAGAACGGCGCGGTAATCAACTGCATTAACCAGTTCCTTGAGCAGGTCTGCCACAGATTCGCGATCCACACGCGGGAGGAGATCATTCAAGATGGATACCGCTCGTCTGGTGCAGGCTTGATCTGATTCGTTTAGGTACGAATTATCTTCACGCAGGGCGTTCCAAAAAGATGACTTCTTCTCTCCGTGATGACGCAAGAGATACAGCGCGGAATCGCTCAAACCGAACGCGGGGGATCGCAGCAAACCTGCCATTGCGAGGTCATCGGCAGGGTCCGCCAGGGCGCGCAGGATGTTCAGGATATCGCGGATCTCAGGACGTTCGTAAAATCCCCGTCCTGCCACCGTAACGAAAGGAATGCCGGCATCTTCGAAGGCATCTTCATACCAGGTATATCCGGTCGAGGCGCGAAAGAGCAGGGCAACATCATCCCAACTTTGGATCTGTCCCTCTTCACGGAGTTTGAGTAGGCGCTGGGCAAGGGCTTGCGCCGCTATGGGACGGGCATCTTCGGCATCCTCCCCGGCGCCCAGGATGAACTCGATATGCGGATCGGAGATATGATCTGGTTTTGCCTTGCGATGCGCGTTCAACGGACGGAATGGAACATAAAAGGGTTGCCCTGGACGATCTTCTGTTCCCATCACACCTGCGAGCAGGTTGCCGGTGGCATCCAACAGGGACTCATGGGCGCGGTAGGTGATATCCAGATCAAGGACCAGATCACCCTGGGCGCGAGCCCGCGACTGCACTTCACGAAAGACAGTGACATCGGCACGACGGAACCGATAGATACTTTGACGGTCATCGCCCACCACAAAAAGCCGACCACCTGTGCCTGCCAGTGCATCCACAATGTTTCGCTGGCGCGGGTTGGTATCCTGAAATTCATCCACCAACAGGGCCTGCACTTCATTCTGCCAGACAGCACGAATCGCATCTTGTTGGAGCAGGGACATTGCACCATATTCAAGGTCATCGAAGTCGAGCGCGTGGCGCAGTTGTAATTCGGATCGGTAAGCCTGATGCAAGGCTTCAAAACTTTTTTCGACCAGGGGCAGGATTGTCTTGAAGGTCGCTTCGGATTCAGCGCTAGGCGGTTCATCCTTGGAGTTGGCGCCGCCGATCAAGGGGTCAAGAAATTCATCATACAACGTCTGCAGGTCGGCATGGATTTCCTTTACCCTGCCTTTTTTGCCCGCGCCTTTTTTCAGATAGTCACGGCGGGCTTTATATAGGTGTTGGGTGCAGGCAATGATGTCTCCTTTTGCAAAGGCTTCTTCTGCACTTTCCCATTCCTTCAATAGATTGATGATCTGTGGGGCGAGTTTATCGCCCGCGTCATCGAATACCTGTCGTTCTGTGAAACCACGTAATTTCTTGATGCAATCCATGACCGCTGGAGCATGAAACCGGTCTTCAAGATGAGATCGCACGATGGTGTCGCCATCCAGGGCAGATGCGAATATCTCACTTGCTTCCAGTCGCTTGTCCAGCAGGGTGGCAAGCAGGTCTTGTACTCCCTGAGTTCCCAACGCTTGAAACAAGTATCTGTATTCTGTCTGGGAAACCATACCGATCACAGCCGTTTCCACCAATTGCTTCTTGAGGGTCTTTGCCAATCCCTCGTCGATCACATCAAAACGTGGATCGACCCCGGCTTCGGCGGGATGGGCGCGCAGGATCTCGGCGCACAGACTGTGGATGGTGCCGATCCGGGCGGAATCCATTTGGTTGTTCAGGGATGTCCAATTGGCACGTTCATCCAAGGTATCCGCCTTGGATACCAGGTCCAGCAATGCCCCGCGCAAACGCGATCGCATTTCCCGGGCAGCCTTTTCCGTGAACGTGATTGCCACCACCAGACGTGGGGAAAGCCCATCTGCCAACAAGGACGCGTACCTTGCGACTAGGGTGCGGGTCTTACCACTGCCAGCTCCGGCGGTTACGATAATATTTTTTCCGCGCTCTAATGCGGATGTACGCTGATCCTTCGTCAAACCAAAGGTGTTGACTACCCGTTGTGCTAGAGTCTCAGCCATTACCAGCCTCCCTTTTGATAACGCCAACACCATTGCGCGGCGGGGCAATACTCGGGACAGCCGCCTTTGGGTGGGACGGGAGGAAAGTCGCCGGCGCGGATGCCTTTCAGGATGCGGGTGAGGTGCTCTTTTGAGGTTTGAATCGCAGTTTCAACGCCTTCGCCCGTTTCAGACTTGAAGGTGGAAAGCTTCAAAGAACCGGATTCTGCAGCTCGAATTTTCCAATACATTCCCTCAATAGGTTCACCCAACTTCAAAGCTTCTTTTGCAGCGAGGGCATACAACGGCAGTTGCAAACGCCTGCCGTGCATCAGATCTTCTTTGGATAAGTGAGAACTGCCAGTCTTGTAATCAACAACGCGCAGATTCCCGCCTGCATCCTGGTCAATGCGGTCGATCAAGCCTCGCAATAGCACCTTTTCTCCATCCAACTCGATCTCCAAGGGAGGAGTGTCCTGGATCCCAAAGGCTTGTTCGTATGCCATTGGTGTCCAGCCGTCCGAGGCTTTAGCAAGTGCAACAATTGTGGTTTCCAACATCGCAATGAATTGGTCCTGTTCGAGTTCCCACAACTCGGAGGGACGAAAGCCAAAATCCTGTGGCGCTGTGGCAAAGACCGATTTGGCGACTTCGGGGAGACGCTTCAGCACTGAATCGACTTCCTCTGGATTATTGGCAGTTCGGTATACCTCTTCCAGGACCTTGTGCAGGATCGAACCCACCTGGGCAATGTCCAATCCCAGGGATGGGAGTGCAGTTACCTCTAGGTCAAGTACGGTTTTAACGTAGAACATCTGCGGGCAAGTGCCATAGGTTTCCAGTCGCGAAGCGGACCAAACCTTCTCGGACGCAAACCGTTTGGTAAGTTCCGTTTGCAAATCATGAGTTGCGCCTTCGTAGGTTCCATCGGCAAGTTTGGCACGGCGGGATTGGATCACATCGCGTGCGTGTTGCAGTTGATGCCAGCGTGTTTCAAGGTCGGCATAATGTTGAGGCAAGCCTTTGCGCCGGACCGCCCAGAACAACAATTCCTGAGATGAGGCAGCATCCGTAAGAGGGCGCGAATCGTCCGGACGGATTTTTTGTACGGTGGTGTTTTTTTCAAACAATGATTCCACCGCGTTCCAATACGGTGAGGCTTCCCACAGTTCACCATCTTCTGAAAGATAGGGGCGTGTCAGCAGGAGATGGGCATCGGCGCGGGTGACTGATTGATAGAACAAACTACCCTGTTCACGTTCCAAACGCGAGTCCAGTCCCAATTCCTCCCGCAATGATTCAGGCAGGAAAGGATCAGGGCGTTCTACAGATGGAAAGAGCCCCTCTGATAGACCAAGGATCGCTACTGCCTTGAAGCGCAAGCCGCGTGCTTCACGAATATTTCCGATCAGGATGGAAGTGCCCGGAGCAGATGGTTCGGAGAGTGCACTGCCCGCCAGCGTGTTTTGCAGGTCGGAGAGATATTGTTGATAGTCCACCACACGAGCACCCACAATGGATTCGCTCATTACCAGGGCACGAAGCGCTTCTCGGAATCCTTCCAAAGCAATTTCATCTTGTTCACCGTTGCTATTTTCATGAAAATGAAGATTGGTCAGCAGGTCTTCCAGCCAACGTGTCCATTCCGTCTGCGAACGAACGTCTTCCGGTGGTGCGATCATTTGGAAGAAATCATCGAGATGGGTTTGGAGCGCTTGGATAGCTATCCCATGCGGAAGCTTTTTTAGTGTGCGTTCATCGTCGAGATCAAAAGGGCTGCTTGTGCCGGATGGGGAGAGTCTCTCCCATATTTCATTCCATTGTTCCCGCCCTTCAACAACCATCCCGATGTGACTGATTTGTTCCAGCGAGTCGATTGTTTCCAAGGGCAGACCAAAGGAAAAGTAGGGGGATCGCAGCACTTTGAATAATGCATTAGTTCGGAAGTTTTGTGTTGGCAGGCTCAATAGATGGAGAAGTGCTGTGATGGCCGGAGACGTAGTGAGAGAGTCGCTTTGAGTGAAATGAACTGGCATTCCGAACTCAAGTGCCGCGCTGTGCAGATAGGATCGATATTGATCAAGGTTTGGCGCAAAGATCGCACACTCCTGTAAAGGAATGGCAGTTCGTATGACAAGGGACTTGATCCAACGCAGAGCTTCCCTGGACTCTTCAGCAGGCGAGCGTAGTTCCCGCAGGAAGGGTTGAATGGGTTTTATGATGGAAGTGGGGATGGACGTAAAAAGATGGCTTTCCACATGGGCAATATCGGCGGGAAGAAAGTTTGTTGAACTATCTATTAAGAGTTCCAGTGAAAATTCTTTTTGCAAAGAGGAAAAGGTGCGAGCAAATCGTCTATGTGCAGTTCGGGAAAATGTGACATCACCAGGTAGGGTGATCAGCAGGTTGGTGAATTTCTCCAGAAGCTGTAATATCCTTCTTTGTGTTCCGATGAAGGAGTCAAAGCCGTCCACTACCAGGAGTTGCATTGAATTTTCCATCAGGTTTGGGGACTCTTCCAGGGCGGCGACAGCCAGCCAGCTCAGCCCTTCAAAATCCGCCCATCCCATATTTCGCAACTTTGTCTGATAGGCGACATACAGCTGTGCCAATTCCTGTTGGGCGAGTGATGTACCTTTTGAAGAATTGATGAAAGTTTCTGGGTAGATCAGGGCGCGTTTGAGTTCAGCAAAGACATCTTGCAAGGCAAGAATGAACCCCGGCTGGGTCCGCAGGGTTGCATAATGAACCAATGGGGTTGTATCCACAACATCCTGAACAATGCGGTGCAGGAGCGCATTCGAGGCAACAGGAACATATCCGCCAGATTTTTCCAGGATATTCTTATACAGGTCGTTGAATGTTCCAACGTATACACCGATTGATCCGCCGCTGGCCGACAAGCGACGGCGGAAATAGGCAGCCTGCAAACGATCCGGGACGATCACACGGATTTTGGCAAGCGGGTATTTTTCAAGTACGACGCGAATATCGTCGATACAGGCATTTGTTTTGCCTGTGGCAGGGGCTGAAACAATCAAACGTGTCGGCATGGTATCTCCCTTATCTTTCCGGTCCGAGATTGTAAAGTATAGCAGATGAAATTCTGTTTATGGTTTTAAATTTGTTTGCAATCAAAACAACATCTTCACCACTTGATAATCTGCTATATGGTCAATACTATATTTTAGATAATCGTCACTTTTCCCCACTCAACATTTGGAAGTTTTCCATACTTTCGCCTATTCCCCATCAACACTGCAATGTCTTCAGGTAAATTTTTAAATGCCCAGAGAGCAGCCTTCTTGACCCAATCCGGGCTTACCTGTGCATAAACAAGCCGGACACCAGTTTCCCGACAGAATGCCAAGGCTTCTGTCCATCTCCTTCGTGTAATATCTTCTATTTCTTCCTTCTTTTTGTGCTCATCCCCAATTTCTAACCAGAACAAGGTCTCGAAACCCTGAATCCGACCCCAGGCAAGCCCGTCAGGGCGCACTGATGTTACAGGAAGTTGTACTTCGCTCCATCCCGTCCATATTTCAACTTGTGGATAGGCGGATCGTAACCATGCCGGCCACCTTCGGGAATTCGTCCTATGTGATGTTCCAATTAAGTGCGGGTTCAATTCCTTCACGCCGCTAAAATCCACTCCATTTGATGCCCCCCAACTGCGTAAGGCAACGGATACTCCTTTGCGGGTTGGATGCCACATCCAGTACGGATCCATTTTCTTTGACTTCGACTTATCTTTTTGGAACTGCTCGCCAAGTTTGAATACCACCATTTTTTTCTTTTGAAGCCTTTGCAAAACATCATAGGTCGTTGTTTCAGGAAGGCCTGTCAAAGAAGCGATCTCCTCCTCAATTCCTTTCCGGTTTCTTGCCAAAACCTGGAGACATTTCAACTCTTCACGAGAGAAACGCGAGAACTCATCGTCCACCTTGGGAGGACGAAGAAGTGAAGAAGAAAATAATCTTGGACCAAAAGAGAAACTGCGATAATCCGGTGTCTTGTCTTTTGAAGTGACAACATATGGAATGGAAAACCCGGCTGTCATGGATCGTTTGACCTCCATCAGATACCATTCCCCAGGAGATGTCACACGGATCCAAAGAGACGCACCGGGTCTTTTTTTATCCAACTCGGCAACCAGGCGCTGCAAGAGGGGATGAAAGTCAAATGGTGGCAATCCATTCAAGGCGTCAATATCGAATATGAAGGTATCGGTATAGCCGCCTTCAAATTTTAGGCTGATCCAATCGGAGAAGGTTACATCACCCAGTCGTACGGTCATGGGTTAATCCGAACATCCAATGTTGATGTACTCATCAACCGTAAAATAGTTTTGAGGGTTCAGCCAGACAGCGCTTTGTTCCCCTGTCTTCTGGCGAATGCCGTAATGTAAATGCGCACCGGTGCTGTTACCGGTGTTGCCGCTCAATCCAACGATATCGCCGTAGTTTACGATTTGCCCCTCCACTACCTGGATGCTGCTCAGATGAGCCAACCAGACCTGATAACTATTGTTCTCAATCACCACCAGATTACCCCACGGACCGTTCGAGCCAGCCCACACGACTTTGCCTGCGATGGTTGTATGAATAGGCGTGCCTTCATTCACGGGAAAGTCACTACCAGTATGCGTCTGGTAATGTGGGTCTTGGAACTTACATCCTAATAATGGCTTGTCATAGATATCACCCCAATGTGGAATGGGGCCGATCAAGGGCAAACCATAGATATCAGAACCGGGTCCAACATAGCCATCGAAGGGAACAGCGCTCATTCCAGATGGAAGCGAATTGCCATACGAACCGTTGTCGCTGGTCTCTGCATATTGGGGGATATCGAACAACCATTGCTCCACACCGGGCTGCGCCCATGCCGGGAGTTGCGGAATGGTCAGAACCACCAGCATGACATAACCCACCACCAAAGCCGCCCCGCATAACAACGGGGCGGTCATCAAGACAATGGAAAATCGGAAGAAACCTTTCATTACAGGACTCGTCCCAGCCGATCCAGGCGAATTTCGCCTTGTTGTCCAGCTTGTAAGCCCATCGAGGCTTCAATGGATAAGCCATTACGGATCATGCGCATCGAGAGCCAGTAGGAAACTCCTGAGCCGAGAATAACGGGAGAAAGAAATAATGGATTACCAGAATACAACTTCCCGACTTCGGGAGTGGTGATGGCAATCAATACCAAAACGGCAGGAGGGAAAAGAGCAAGAAAACGCGCCTGCCATTCCACGCCTTTGGCGGCAGCACGCGCGCGGGATAAGACTTCAACCACTGTTCCAAGAGTCTTTCGCAAGGATGCAACCAACGGTCCGATCTCGATACGTCCTTCGATGGATGCTAATAATGAAGTGGCTACAATGTCCACGGCGGGGTTGTCCCAGGCGGTGGTCCATTCGCGTACAGCTAATGCCGCTTCATCGGCGGGTGCAGTCCGTAAACGCACAACTAAATCACCCAGCACCATCCTGCCATCCGGTCCCACGGCCTGTGCCGCATCATCCAGGGCATCGCCCAAAGGCTTACCTTGTGATAACAACGTCTCCACCACACCCAAGCCACGCAAAATGTCCTTGGCTTGCTTCAAGCGGAATTCCTGACGTTTGTCGGAGAGCGTGCCTGCATATAACAGACCACCCGCAATCGCAAACAGGATCGCAGGAAAGACTCCGAAGAATATCCCTCCTGCCAGTCCACCACCGACCCACGCCAGAAACCCATACGCAATCTGGTTGAATGCCAGTCCCGTTCCGGTCTGTCGAGCGAACTTTTCAGGATCGAATTTTTTCTTTGGTTGGGCGATGCCCATCGCGCGTGCCATGCCCGCTTCATCCACGGTACGGCGCCAGCCAAAGGCGATGGGGATGGTTGCCAGCGCCAGGGCGCCAAGTATTGAAATCAACGTAATCATCTTATCTCCACGTAAACCAGAATGCGAGTTCCTGCGCTCCACCATTTGCAAGCCAGACGGCAAAGTAAATTCCCACGACTCCCAGCAGGACAGTCAACAGCGGATAGACTCCGACTTCGTTCCATGCGAGGTCAATGGGGCGCATGTTTGCTTGCGGCATCTGTGGTTGGTATGAAGGAGCAGGACGTTCACGCTCCACTGTCGGACGCTGTGCCTTTTGTTTGGATGGAGGTGGATCGCCTTCGGTTCTGCGGGTGGCTGCTTGTTGGTTGACATACTGCCGGGTCTGCATCGAATAGCGAAAACGACGCATCAACCAGACTTCGGGCGGGACGCGGTCGGGTCCAAGTCGCAGGAGAGCCAGCGCCATGAACCCGACCAATACCAGAAAACCGATCACCACCTTTCCGGTGAAAGATAGCGGAAGGAATAAACATAAGACAGCCAGCAATGCGCCAGCGCCTAGGATGCCAAGATCACGGTCGTTGAACATGACACTCCTAGAATGGGGGCTTGGGTTGGAAGTTCTTCAACATCTCACCCAGTTGGGGAAGGAAGAGGAAGGCAAACAACACGATAATGACCAGACCGACCACACCGATGATCGCCATCGAGGTCATGCGGCTGCCGCCGAAGGCCATGCCTGCTGTGCCCTGCAGAATGAAATAGAGACCGCCGAGTAAAGCCACGACAATTAAGAGTCCTGCCATGAATGCCCAGGCGTCGCGGGCAATCGCCAGAATTTGTTCCATGATGGGATCGAACATAAATATCTTCTCCTTTGAATTTTCAACAAGTACCGAGAAACCAGGCAGCTAGAGGAATGGCGGCGCTGGCAAGGATCATGCCAAAGAGCGCTTCACCAGATTCAATGAGTGCATTGGCAAATGAGGATGCACCGCCAATCGAAGCGGACAACATCGTCGTAAATGCCGCTTTCAACATACGCAAGGCTGCCAGTCCACCGATCAATCCAGAGGCAAGTGTGCCCAATTCACTGATCGGTCCACAACTGCCTCCACCTGGCAGGGTGGACTGCAAAGCGCTTACGATCTGCGGAATTCCAAGGAAGGCAAACAAGCCCAACACCAGAATGGAAATCAGCGCAGATATGGATTCCCACACCCAAAGATTCGCGCCTAATACAGAGGCGGAACTCACGCGCAACATCTGGGCAATACCCGCCAGCAACGCGAAGGCGACAAATGCGCCTGCCAGGGCAACCCAGGCTTCGCGCAGGAAGGTCAATAAAAGGGATGTGACTTCACTCATGACAATGCCATCGGATTATGTTTATGGAATTCCGCTTCGAGCGCGGGATAGAAACGTTCACCCCAGAACTGCATCGGGAAGCGGCGCGCAGGACCAGTGCGATCTTTGAGGGTCAGGACTTCCAGTGGAGCGCAGCCGCAATCGCGGACATCCCCGGTGCGGTTGACCACCAACACACGATCTGCTTCATAAGGGACACGTTCATCGCCCAGGAGAGCAGATAGATCATCACCGTCATTGAAGCGTTCGGATTTCAAGGCGGCTGCCGCGATGATCGCCCAACCATGATGCCGCGCCATCTCACGCAACGTGGCGGCGGCTTCGCCACTGCGACCTTCTTCGTTCATCATGCCGGTCAAGCCAATGACAGGCACGCGGTTGAGGTAATCCACGGCGATCAGCGCTGGTCCTTTGACAGGGAAGGCGTAATCATGGATTAGCATGTCTTCCAACGCGCGCACTGTATCCTCACGTGAGTTGAGCGACAGCAATACCGCTTCACTGGCGCGTGCCAGGGCTGCTTCCACAACGGGTTGTGATGGTTGCGTATGAGGTCCACCAGTCATTGCCTCTGTTTGCAGAAACAGGCGAAAACGCAATTCTTCCGGGGTGTGTTCATAACAGCCAATGGCAGATGGAATATGCAGACAGGCAGACTCGAAGATCATCCGCAGCAGCCAGGAAGTCTTTCCGATTCCTGGCGCTGCGACGAGTAGAGTCAAGCCGCCGCCCCAGAAAGGCAGGCCAGCGAAGACACCAAAGGGAGTGTATGGTTGGGGATTGCCCAAAGTTCCAGAGCGTGGCATGGGGTCATCTTATTCAATTGTGGAAGGGGGATGTGTGCCCGTGTCGCTATGGAGTCGGTAGGAATAAACGCAATAAGAGATAGACGATCAATCCAAGCAACAGACCTGGCAGGGCTGGGATGTTCCCTTGTTGTCTACGTATCCAAAGCCTGCGCCAGAGTTCCAATCCCAGAAGAGACAGCAATACGGCAGGTAAAGGAAAAAGACAGGCAAGCCCGCTAATCGCAAGCAAATCTGCCCTGCCAATAATGCTCTTGCGATACCCATATCCGGTGAACAACACCGGCCAGACAGGTGGGTAAAACAACATGGGTATGGCGAACCAACCGGATAGATTACGGAAGATGCTCCACAAACATGCCAGCAATACGATCCCGGTCTGAATGGGTGTGGCGGGAAATGTCAAAAGGATCGTTCCTAACAGAAAGACTTCGATTCCTGGAACCAGGCGATAACGCAGGTCGGCATAGCTGAATATGGAAAAGGAGACCAGTGCAAAGGTTTCTGCGAGGGTCATGAGCGATCCTCTTCATCCCTGGAGTTTGGCATGAATGTAAGTATCTCCTTCACCCGTGTTGCGTTGCCGATTTCAGAAGCGCGCATCAATGGATCGCGCGCTGTCATGATCTCTTCCGAATGATCCAGATAAGCACGTGTCATCTGCGCCGTTTCCTGCGGGTATTGAGCGGCGAAAACATTCGGGTCCATCCCATGTTGAGAGATGTCTGCGGACATGGCTTGAAAGCCCTGCTGGAATTCTTGAGGGGAGCCGTTGAAGTTGGATTGAATGGAGGCATTCACCGATGTCGAGAAACCAAAGTCATCCGAAGGTGATGTGGGTGGCGCGCCATTGAAGCGTTGCATCCGTTCTCCCAATTCCGCCTGTCGCGCCGCCAGTTCGTGCCCATGTGCCAGAGAACGATTATAGGCAGCCGGGGCACGCAATCCCATTGCTTCCAAATTTCCGGCTTGTTGTGTCAATTGTTGTGCTGCATTCAAATGACTCATTGCGGCTTCCGCGCCGGTAAGTCCACTCGTGGCAGTAGATGTTGCAGATGCGCCAGCACCTGTCGTGGCTCCTGCCGCGCCAACCGCACCAGCTCCCGCCGCTCCCACGCCGCTGGCAGCCAGCATCCCGATGGAAACGATCTGTTGCGCTGCCTTGATCATCCCGCCAAAGGCATCTGCTGTGGTGGAGATGGTCATTTTGCCCAGGATGCCTGCCAGTGACAGCAACAATCCGGTCGCCCCCCATAACCAGACCACACGTAGAATGGCAGACAATAATCCCTGCTGACCCATCCAGGTGCTGGCTGCCATGCCTGCTTTGAAGACTCCACCCGCAACAATGGGAAGAAGCGCGATCAGGATCACTGCCTTCATCCATAACGAACGCAACCAGGTTGCTTGAGGCAGAACACTTGCAATAGCCAGTGGTGGAGCAAGAACAGCGAGGATGAAAAGAACGGCATTGGCGGACGCAAACGCAAACAACATCCCGCCGATGGCGAGTAACGAACCGATGGATAGACCAATATTGAGCAAACTGCCAAGGAAGGTCTGGTTGGCAAGACCCAATAGAATGGAAGTTGCTGTCGTGTTCTCGACGAAGCTGATCGCCAGTCCTCCCGTTTCACCAATTACTTTCCCAACCATCCACCATCCAAGACGAACGATCAGATCCAAAAATGGACCGGATGCAACCGCCAATACACCAGCAGTCACCCAATCCCCAACCACACGCAAGCCACTGTCATCATCACCGAGTAGCCTTCCCCAGTGATACAGCGCCAGTCGTAATAGGAACAAAGCGGGCGCTAACGCGGCGGCAACCGGCAAACTGGATTGTGCCACTGTGCTGTAGTCGCCCTGACTGGGAGCCTGTACGATCTCGCCGATCACGCTTGTCCAGCGTGCCACTTCCTCGCTCATGGCGCGCACTTCCTTGTCGGCGGCTTTATCGAAGATGCCCGCCAGGGCTTCGGAGATGGTTTCGGCAGGGAAGATCAGGTGATTGAAGATCTGCGAGATAGTGGTTGTGGTATTTCCTCCACCTCCCGTGGGTGGAGTCGGCGTGACTGTGACCGTCACAGTGGGTGTGGGAGTCAGGAGCAGGTTTGCGTTGGAGGCATACACTGGCGTGGCAGACATTGTCAATCCACTCAGGAACAGGACGGCAAGGAAGATTGTCAGGATGATAAGGATGCGAAGTTTTTTCATAAGTCCTTCAAGGCGTGTTGGGAGATATAGTTCCTTGTAAAACACAATTGCTGGTATCCGCATTGTTTGCAGATCGATGGCTGCCGCAGGGCATTCATGGGTGGGTGCGGACCCTTCTTCGCAAGGTTGGACAGGGACTCCACCGTTTTTTCCAGATCCCTATTGGCAAGGAGTTGATCGAAATGCTTCGCTTCGCCGGTCTCCCGATCCAGGGCAACGATGGCAGGCGTGTTGGACCAGGGTTGTTTTCCCAACGTGGTGCAGCGGCTTAGCAAGGAAAAGCGCAGTTGATCCTGTTCGCCATTGGAGACGAGTGAACCAATCTTGGTTTCCGTGACATGTCCCACAGGGATCTGCCAGACCCAGGTATCGAATTGGACAGGCAGACGTACCCCAGGCAGGGTCAGGCAGACTTTCTCCGCATTCAGGCTGTAGCCAGCGTCACGTCCGATCAGCATCGCGGCGCGCCAATCCTGGGAGAGGAACGCCCATGTGCGAACGTAAATAAACAGGTTGCGCCAATCGCCGCCGAGATGATTGATCGCATTCTGGGAACCATACCGGCGACTCATGGAGATATTCCCGCCGCGAAAGAGGGGCATAAGTTCCGGGGCGCGAAGATTATTATGTTGCCTTCTATATTCCTCCACTTCGCGGATGTAGGTTCGAATTTCCTCAATCAAAGAGTCAAAGTCATACTTAATCAAGAATTCGAGCAGAGTCCCACCGGATGATAGATCTTCGAGGGATTTCCAGACGGGATCGAAGGGCGGGGTAGGGTCGGCGCCCACCAGCCACCAACGTGCGGCAGCGGGGCAGAAGGTATAAACCAGCGCGGAGAGAATGGGATTCCCGCGCGCGTTTTTGGGGTTGAGCATGGCAAGGAAGAGATCAGTGTACATGCCAGACCATCAGAAGAAAGAGAATCGTTCGCCAGGCGGCGGGGGATTTCATGCCAGTGAGGGATTGCTTCTGAAAGAATCTCCAGAAGAACTGAATGATGCTGGTGATCAGGAAGGAGAGGAATACAAGCAGGATCAGGGATGGGATATTGGAATTGGGTAAAGCCCAAAGAACTGCCATCCAGAGTTTGACATCCCCGGCACCCATCCATCCACTTGCCCAGACGGAAAGCAGCAGAAAACATGCCAGCCACAAATCAATATGTCCGGGGAAATGCGCGATCATGCCCGCAAGAATCAATGGATACGTACACCAGTTCGGAATGCGATGGGTACGCAGGTCATACAGACTCACAGCCAGAAGATAAAAAAGCAACCAGGTCATTGGTTGCTCATGATATTGAAGAATTTGAAAGGGTATGGTGGATGTGTCGCTTTTGCCCATGATCGGAATTGGCGACAGAAGTTTTATACTTGATGAAATATTTGGTAAAATATCTTTGCAACGTCTAGGGTGCCCCCCTCACCCTGGGCGTTGCATTTTTAATGCGTGATGCTTGACATGTAACTTAACCCATAGTTTCGCCGTTTTGGCAAAACTATGCTTCCAGAATCCTAGTTTTGCAAATGGCACATAGGTGAAAAAGCTATCTCCTCAGCGCGAATATTGAAAAAGCTCTTCATCGACGATCTGTCCATTAGGCAGATTCAAAGATTTGACTACATTTGCGGTAATTGACTGCAATTTGTGGCGAAAACACTAAATAAATTCTGGCAAAACTATGGGTTACGCCACAGCTGTATTAGCAACTTATAAGCTTGGCATTTTGACAAACTTATATTTTCAAACAATTATTGTCGGGAAAATTGACAACAACCGTATGGTGCAATCCTGGATCAGATTTTATTTGACATTCTCTTGGAGGTAGTGTTCCAATTTTGATTGAAAATAGGTCAGGACTGTTGTCATAATGAGATAGAACATTGCCGCCATGATAAAAAGCTCCAGAGACTTATATGTGGAACTAATTAACAATGTTGTACGATGTAGAAGTTCCGAGAGGCTGATTGCTGATACTAGTGATGAGTTTTTCAGCATAGCAATAAATTCATTTCCCAAAGGCGGAACCGCAATGCGCAAAGATTGAGGCAATATGATATGTTGCATAGCTTTAAGGTCGTTTGCCCCATCAATCCTTGCAGCTTCAATTTGACTTATGTCAATAGCATCGATACTAGCGCGAAATATTTCCGAAATGTAGGCCGCACTGTTTAATCCCAATCCAATTATTGCTGATTGTATTTCAGTAAACCTAATTCCTAATTGCGGGAGTCCACTATAGATTATGATAAGTTGGACAAGAAGTGGCGTACCGCGAAAAATCCAAATATAGGCTTTGGCAAAATTTTTCAGGATGGAAATTCGAGACGATTGTAACAGTGCAAGAATAAGACCCAAAAAAACACCAATAAATTGGGAAATGGTTGAAATAAAAAAGGTAATTAGCGCTCCCTGTCCAAGGAAGACATAGAAATCCCATCGCAGAAAAACACTAAAATCAAACGGCATAATAATAATTTGCAAGCTGCTTGAATATAACTATTGTTCTACTTTTACAATCCAGTGTGAAAGTATCAGGTCGTAAGTCCCATCACTGCGCATTTCTGAAAGCGTTTTGTTTATTGCCTCCCGGAGTTTAATGCTGGCTGTATCTTTCCTGAAAGCAAATGCACTTTGGGTTTCTGTCCACGGCCCAGATACAACTTTTAAGGCACCACCGCTTTTTTTTATATATTCAGATGCGACAGATAATTCAACGATAATCGCATCTCCGCGCCCTAACTGTAATTCGCGAAAACATTCCGAGAGGAGCGAGTATGTTTTTACGTTCTCGGTATATTTCTTGGCCTCTTGCTCTTCAGTCGTTCCAATTGGAACAAGTACTATCCTCCCAGTCAGATCCTCAGGTTTATGTATATCTGTGTTGTCTGAACGAACTACCAACACATGACCGCTGGTAAAGACAACGTCCGAAAAATCAACGGTGCTTTTCCTTTCTTCCGTGATGTTCATTTCTGCTGTGATAATGTCGAACCTTTTTGCTTGTAAAGCTGGGATTATGCCTTTCCATTCAATTGTGACGAATTTGACCTCCAGCCCCAATCTTTCTCCAATCTCGTTCGCCAAATCAACATCTAACCCAACTAACTGTTTGGTATCGGCATCTAAGTATGTATGAGGCGGATAGGCAGCATCAGCACCAATAGTTAATACACCTGGCTCGACCAAATCGAACTCCGAAAGGGGAGCCTGTTTGGTCTCCGCCATTGACGAACAGGCAGTGATTAAAAATACAAATACTAATAAAAAATAACCAATACAAGAGGACAGTTTTCTATTCATGAGGCACCTCCAATTTACATTGTGGCTTCAATTATCCCAGGAATTTCATCTATCTTAGTGGCAATCCTGCTTGCTGAGTAGAGAAGCATCAAATTACGCATGGTAGGGGCACGATCACGCGCATTTGTTTGAATATTTCCAGAGTAATAAAGAACCACTTCCTTGTTCAAGGCTTTTGCAGCTCCCTGGATAGCAGCAGTTCCACTGTCAGTTTCAACTGCATCTGCAGATAGTACAAGAACATCAGATGTTAGTGCCGCGTGAAGATCAATTTCGCCAAGACGATACGGATTTAGGGGAGTCCTCTCAACGCTATGTAGGTTCGATTGATGGTTAGGGTCATGTCGTTTACCAGTCTGCACAATGAACCCTTTTTTGGTTAACATTCCAGATAGTCGTTTAGTGTAATCTCTACTCCACTCGTACATCCCACCAGCGAAATCAACAAAGATTGTCCGCCCATTTTTTGGCTTTTTGGGGCTATTACTTTCAATTGACAATGGGTTTATAAAATCGTTCGGCTCTATTGCCATCCTTTTTACACGGTCTCGAACCAAACTATATAATTGCTTGTTTGCAGCATTGAGTCTTTCCTCAAAATCAATCGTTACTCTTCTCATTGCATCATAATTGTTATCTTTTGGGAAGGTCATTTTGGTTCCAGGAAGATCTTTGTAGTGTAATACCTGATTGCACATACGAACTAATATGGGATCAAGAATAAACTCGATTTCTGAATTCGAGATTGATGAATAATGAATGAAGTCTGTAACAATTGCTAAGACGGGGACTTTTTTGGCAAAAGCAAATCCAATTTCCATGCAAATTCCGTCATCTTTGCAAGGATCATTAAGATAAGACACAAGGGCAAAAAGGCGTTCTAGCCGCTTTATGTCATCCAAATAAATCTCTCTTGCTCTATCTTCCCTTTTTATCGTATTTGCTATTTTTTCGTTATTTTCGACGGTGTCGCGAAAAGGCATAAATGCCGGAAAACAGGTTAGTGGTATTTGGAGATATTCGGAGGCGTCTGAAAGTCCTGCTAGAATCGCTTCTTCCAGTTTTATGGTTGCCAGTTTTTCTGTGTAATCATATAAGCGTGTGGCTATATATAAAATCTTTCTACCTGACGCCAAATCTGTAAACGGATGTTGTTCTGTGTAATTATTCTGCATATCTCTTCACTCTCGACTGGATCCATGTTGTTCTTTTGTAAATTTCTTCGCTGGATGCATTTGTAATCCGAGAAGCTCCCCAACCCTCCACGCAGATAGATGCCAAGGCAGATCCAACTGAAAGAGCGGCAACAAGATCTTTGTTTTGACAAAGCATTCCTACGCAACCACCTGCCAGTACATCTCCTGCCCCTGTTGGGTCAACTAAGTGAGCCTTATATGCGGGAACATCAAGGATTACGTTGTTGTTTCTATAAACCTGTACCCCACTTTTGTCATTCGTAACAATAACAGTTAAATTAGGATGGTCAGAGAATTTTAGCCAATTACTGCACTGGTGATATTCTTCCAAATTCAAGAAAATGTATTTGATGTATGGCAAAAGCAGTTGAATGGATGCGCGTTTTTTCTCAAGGCTCGACAATGAGACGTCTGTAGAAAAAACAGATGAATTAAAAGTCGTTATAAAATTTTCCGGGAGTATTGGATCTTTAGAGGTTAAATGCACAACATATGTGCCTTCAGCCAAAGAGGGGGTATCTCTTGGGTCAATTATTTTGGTGTTGAAATTGCTTATTATATTTTTTAGTGCCTTTGTATCATCATATCGAAGAGTAAAACGTGTAGTGGACCCTGTTGTGGATTTTAGGTATTTAAGATTTAGTTGCTTCATCTTCGGCATCGATTCAAAAGGAAAATCAGTCCCTACAATTGCAGCAAGGAAAACTGTGCAGCCTGTAAGGCTTGCTGCATAGGCCATATAGTATCCCGTTCCGCCTATGGTTTCCACTTTTTGGCTGCCTATCTCTATGGTGTCTAAAGAGACATTTCCTATGACTAGAAGATCCATGCTACCTCATGGTGTTGTGTTTTTAGGTGGCTATTTTCTTTTGTAACAACGAAACAAGTTCTTCTATTCTCAAGGATGATGCATTTTGAGAAAGGCCACTGTTATAAGTGAAAACTGGAAGATTTTCCCTGGCGACGGCAATTATCCTTTTATAATTCCTTAATGTTTCTGGAATTAGCGAAATGGGTAAATAATTCTCTTTTTCGCTTGTAAAGCGATCAGTAATTATGCTGCGATTTGCAAAACAATAAATAAAACATCCGCCTTGAATCTGAATCATTTTGTTCAGATTGCGGAATTGCGAAATGCTCAGCCTTGAGTGCCCGCGAATTAAAGGGCCATACACTAATTCGCTTGGGTAGAAGCGATCTGCTATCGTGGGACGATTTATTGAGCGGATTATATCTACATACTTTTCGAAAAGATTAGTCTCGACAGATATAGTTGCATGATAGTAGATAAGATCGACACGTGCCGCAAGTGTTTGCGCTAGTGTAGTTTTGCCGGCTTTATCGCATCCCTCCACGATTACTATCATGTTTTTGACTGCATACAGGTGTATTTCATTCGACGAGAAAGTGATGCATCTTTAGCTAGTGGACATTTCGAAGCATCGTGCAAGTTACAATATCTTCTTTTGAAATAGATTAATGTAAGATGTACCCACCATGTGTTTATTTGACCTTCCCTCATTTCTGAGAGTATATCTTGAAAGCCAGTTGCAGAAAGCAATGTTGAAAAGTCTAGTTTTGATGCAAGAGCTTCTATGTGTTTACGCATTCGCTCGTGCCCGCGTGCATTCTGTTCCGTTTCAAACCCCAGACAAGGCCCAAGTAAATCTTTCATGCCTGAGTCCACTGGGATAATTCCACATTGGTATCCTCGAATGTATAACGTGCTTCCTTCGGCAACTTTATAACCAACGCCCCTAATATGTTTTTGAAGAAATTCTATATGCTCATCATTGGATAGATTCTGAAGTTGTGGTGGAACTTCAGAAGTGTTCGGGAACGAATTTGCAAATATCCTTAATGACTCCCAGAACTTCCAACGACTTTCCGCCAACCCGAGTGGGGTCACAATGCTCATAAACTCCTTACTACTAAGTTTCATAAGACCATCAAAACCGCGATGTGCCAGATTATCTCGAACATTCTGGAATTTAGAAATGGCATTGTAATTGACTCGTGTGCTTAAACCCGCAAAAAGTATCTTTAATCTCCAATCTGTAATCTCTGTTGGCCACCATCGATTATTCCAGTAATTGTCCCTGACATCGGTATGTACGTTGGGCATGCTACCAGCAATGGTAAGTATCCGAGAAAGCTCTGATATCTGAAGAGGTGCTATGTCACTTAGATTGGTTCTATGTGTATTTCCTGTCTTAGGCATTTTACCTCGACACTTTTTTCAAATTTCGAACATGTGATTTCTGTCTAGAAAATGGTCTTTTGGTATACACTTATTATTCTGCTTACACTAATCCCCACTAAAAGTACTTATTTGCCTGCGTTTTCTGGGTCACTTATCAAGTGGCTCAATCCAAGTAGGTAGTATAGTCTCAATTTTCCCATATTGCAATTACATTTATCCAATATAGATACAACCTGAGGGTTTACTTAATTTCTTAGCTTTGATTTTCAATAAATCGCTATTTCGCTTCTATTTATTTATAGTTATATTGGATAGATTGGTTTTGTAAATTAGCCTTTACAAGGAGAATAGCCCACTCCTTGACTAAAGAACATTTGTTCTACTATAATCCTTTTTATGTCTATCTGGGATCGTCTTCTGTACCTGATAGGCTTGCGCCCTACGCCCGGTCCTCGAACCTACCACTTTGATGCGAGTGAAAGCCTGCAAGTCACGCTTTCCACACTTTCTTCTGACGAAGGCCGTCCTGAATACGATTTGATCCCCGATATCCTGGTCGCCGGCCTGACACAATACACCGCCAATGAAAGACTCTGGAATACTTGGGAGTCTCTCTCTCAACGCGAAAAGGATGTCACCGCGCTGGTGTGTCTGGGTTATACCAACCGCGAGATCGGGGCAAGATTGCATATCTCGCGTGAAACGGTCAAGGATCGTCTGGAAACAGCGTTTCGAAAATTCAAAGTACACAAGCGGAATGATCTGCGCGTTCTTATGTCCCACTGGGATTTTAGTGAGTGGGATCGCCAGCAATAGGGGGTTACCCCGTGTTCATCCCCTAAATCTAGTACCCCCATTTTCCCCCCATCTGATACCCAGGTGGGGGCTGTTGTTTAATAGTGAAAGATATTAATCTCACAGAATGGAAATCCTCCCTGTTCTTAAAATAGGCAAGCTGATCGTCCTCTACACCCCGGACGCTGCACGCACCGAAAGCATGGTCTTGATCGCTGAACTTGGCTTGCGCGGCGCAGTCACCATCATGGATGGTGGTAACCGGTATCGTCCGTATCAGGTTGCTAAATTACTGCGCACGAAAACGGTGGATATTTCAACGGCAGCAAACCGCTTGTTCAGCCGGCGCGCCTTTACCTGCTATGAGATGAATACCTTGTTGAGTTCCACACCATCCCTGAACCAGCCCTATTTGATCCTGGACTTGTTGAACACATTCTATGACGATCATGTACCAGCCTATGAAGCGGATCGACTGTTGAAATCCTGCCTGTCTCAGATTCAACGCCTCGGGCTATCCGGACCAGTCGTTGTGACTCTTGCTCCACCTCTGGCAGAGGAACGCGGTTTTCTGCTTGAGCAGGTCTGCCGACAAGCAGATGAGGTCATCATCAAAGAAGTGCCTATTTGCCAACCCACCCAACCAGCGCTTTTCTGATCGAACCATATGGGTCGCACTCTCGTCACCATCACCCAACTTCTGACAGAAACCGAAGCCAACCTTTCGGCATTTCGGCGTACCTTGCGTCGCAGTGATCAGTATATCTTCGATGGTCTCTTTGCTGCTGCGCGTCGGCACATCGCTGCCATCGGGCAGGCGGAGTCTCTATTGCCTTTTGAAACCGCCTTGCTTGCCATGTTATTGGAGCAATCCAAGGAAATCGCGGTGCTTCAGCAGGAACTTGATGAACTGAAAAAGAAAAATCTGGGTTGACTGGCGGAGCCGTGTCGAAATATGGCTGAGGCAATTGGCTGGCTCCTGGATGTATATGCGGAGGAGGATGGAATCACCCTATGGTTGCTGACGGATGATGACAAACGCCTGCACCTGCGTATGGAATTTGACATCACGTTTTATGCAGCGGGGGACTTCAATTTATTACGGCAGGCGTGGAAATACCTGAAAGAAAAAGATGTTAAATTGGAACGAACCGTTCGTCGCGATCTCTTTCTCGGCGAACGGGATGTAATGGCAGTTACTACATCCAATCCAGCCGGTCTTCAAAAAATGTTCGGGGAACTACAAAGGCAATTCCCTTCCCTCGATTACTACGATGCGGATATTCCCGTCACCCTGCGTTTTATTGCCCGGACAAATACCTATTTGTTGGGGCGCTGCCATGTCAGGTTTGATGAGGAATGGATTCAATCCATCGAGCCTTTGTCCTCGCCTTGGGAGATCGACCCTGCGCCCATTCCCCTGCGCATTCTGACTCTCGCACCGGACTGTAATCCTGCGATCCGGAAACCCAAACAATTGCATGTGAAATACGGGCAGAGGGAATACAGTCTGTCCCTTGATTCACCCAGACCCTTCCTGATCGGCTTGAAAGCCGACCTGCAGCGACTTGATCCCGATCTGATCCTGACCGATTACGGTGATACCTGGTTGTTCCCGCAACTTGGTGCATGGTCTGAGGAAACCGGCATTGAGTTGAATCCGAATCGTGTTGAGAACAGACAGATCATGACGCGCAAAGCCGATAGCTATTTTGCCTATGGTCAAGTCACTTATCGCGGCGCACAATCCCATCTGTTCGGACGCTGGCACATTGACCGCAAAAATGCCATGTCTTTTGGGGAATATGGGCTGGAAGGCGCGATGGAACAGGCACGTGTCACAGGCATTGGTGTGCAGGAGATGGCGCGTAAATCTCCTGGCGCAGGCATCACTGCCATGCAGATGCTGACTGCGTTATGCAACGCAGTCATGGTTCCTGTTCAAAAGCAGCAGGTTGAAGGGACGAAGACGCTGTCCGAATTGATCCGTGCTGATCATGGCGGCTTGATCTATCAACCCCTCATTGGATTACACGGGAATGTAGCACAGATCGATTTCTCTTCCATGTATCCTGCGATCATGGTGAAACACAATATCTCCCCGGAAACCGTTGGGCTGGAAAGTGCTCCAGAGGGATTGATACCAAAAACTTTGCGACCTCTGTTGGAAAAACGCCTAATGCTCAAGAACATCCTCTCCGATCTCGACCCGCGCGATTGTAGAGTCGAAATCCTCAAGGCCCGTGCTGTGGCGCTCAAGTGGTTGTTGGTCGTGTGCTTTGGGTATTTGGGATACAAGAATGCCCGTTTTGGGAAGATCGAATCCCATGAAGCCGTGACTGCCATGAGCCGCGAACTGATGCTGCAAGCCAAGGAGGTGGCAGAGGATATGGGATTCACGATTTTACATATGTATGTGGATTGTTTGTTCGTCCAGCAGGATGGGTTTCACAAGCCATCAGAATTTACGCCACTTATGAATGCCATCGAAGAGAAAACAGGCATTCCCATTGCATTGGAGGGAGTATTCAAGTGGGTCGCATTCCTGGCTTCGAAGCGGGATTCACGTGTTCCCGTGCCCAACCAATACTTTGGTGTGTTTCAGGATGGAACGCTCAAGTATCGCGGCATTGAGTTGCGCCGAAAGGATACAACCCTGTGGGTGAGAAAGATTCAATTGAAGGCGCTGAAAATCTTGGCACATGCAGACACCCCGCGTGAATTTGCCGACCGTGTTCCAGATGTGATGAAGTTGGTGGAAGATGCAAAACGAGACCTTAGAATTGGACGTGTCCCATTGGATGAGTTGATTGTCCGTCAAAGATTAAGTCGGGCAATTGAAGCATACAAGACTCCATCTCCAGCTGCACGCGCCGCCCGGCAGTTGCAGTCACACGGCAGGCAGCTTTTCCCCGGTCAATCGATGGAATTCTTGTTTGCTCGTAATCTATCCGGGGTGCATGCCGTGGAATTGGGGATACCGACTGATCATCAAAGCATAAACTTCAAACGGTATTTTAGGTTGTTGGATCGAGCCATACAGTCTGTTGTATCATCATGTGAATCGCCTGGTATCCACGAACAACTATTGTTATGGGATTTTCCAAAGGTGCTCCATTCAAGACTTCCAAAATAATATGCGCTATCTAAATTGTATAAAGTTATTAAATTGGCGCTGTACATGATATGTATTCACTTACACATTTTATTTGAAGGATACGAATATGGTTAACAATGATTGGAAAAGGTGGCAGGAAAATAAACTTCGGGAGCAAAGGATTGGAGAATGGACATCGCGATTTGAAAAAGCCGATGGGAATAGCCGGGAATGGCAAAATGTCTATCGCGCCTATTTGCAATCTGATGTTTGGAAAGAAAAGCGCAGGCAGGTCTTGGATCGCGCAAATGGCAAATGTGAAAAGTGCGGGGTAATTTTGTTGGACCCCGACGTGCATCACCTGACCTATGACAGGGCGGGTGGGAATGAGCGGCTTGATGATTTAATGGTTCTCTGCTTTCCCTGTCATAGAAAGGCAGATAAACAAAGAGATAGAGAAACGGATGAACGGCGAACAGCCTCATATTATCAAGCAAGGCTGCATGGATTTGCGACCCGGATCTATGGTGATATGTGGTGGTATGAAAAGGACCACGAAGAAGTCGAAATAGAATTTATTAAATTCCTGTATAAAAAGTATTGTGAAGAATATGGGCTCGAATTTGATCCGCATCTCGACCCAGAAAGCAACATTGATTTCATGGAGTTTTGGAATCAGGTTTTAAATGGGGGTGGGTAATATGGGTAAAATTGTTCTCGTTGGCCAGCATATGGTCACGAAGTCGGTGACAAAACATTATGAAAGGTATTGACATGTGGATCGGTTTTCCAGTTTCGGAATCATTCCCGTCAGATGAATAACATCATCAGTTCCGGTATTTGTGTGTCAGATAATCAGGTGTAGCGAATACATATGAACCATCCATTTCCTCCATCATTCATTACCGCTGAGTCACGCCTTGTAGATGTTTTCCATGATGAGGCTGCCGGTCTTGGCATTGGCAGATTTGATTCAGAACAATTGTTGAAAAAAATACCCGCATCAGTTAGGTCTACAAAAGCTATAAAGTTTGTGTTCGATCAAGAATGGCGTTACATTTTTGGTAAGCAATTCCATTTTGATGGAAATTCCCGTGGTTTTGGAGTTCCTCATCAGGCACCGCTAGTCGCAAATCTTGTACGCGCGTCCGCCCTGGCAGATCGTGTTCTTACTGCTTCGCAGTTCCGGCGTTGGTGGCAACAACTCGACATACCAGCAAAGCACCTCGATGCAATAGTGGAAATGCTGTCTATTTCCAACGTTGCCCTTGACCACGATCTTGCATATGAGCAAGCAGGGTTGGGAATTGGTTCCCAAAAAATCGACTGGTTACTGAAAACCAAGGAAAAAGGTGGATTTTTGCTCGAAGTCAAGAATAGACCGGGGCAGATGGCGCGGGAAATGACGAGAAAAAAAGCAACTTCTCCGTCAATGCCAAGCGATCCCATTACGGATTTCCCCGCTCTCTTCAGAAGCACGACAGGCAAATTCCTTCCCTTGCATGAAACTGAATACACCCAAGGAGTTATACTGTTTCTGGGAATTAAGGTGCCTGCGACTGCATTAGATAATTATTTCCGTAATCATCTTCAATCTCATCTTCATTTTATCGCCCTCGGCAAGGAGGATAAAGCAATGGGTATCAGTGTTAATCTTTTTGTAAAATCCACTGAAATTGCGGACCATGTCCGCTTTGCATTTAGATGGAATGAAGGTGCAGATTTGCTCTATTGAAAACAATACTAGCAAAATGCGCATGATATTGAAGATTTCGTAACTGAAATTTTCTGCTTTGATGAAGAAGCGTTTTGCTTGTCCATAGATTCTGGTGTATCCGGTGAATGAGACAAATGATGGCAGTGGAAATTATTGACTTTGATAGTATTGATGAATGGTTCGGGAGTCTTGAGAGCATCCTATATCCTTTAATGACGGATACAGCAAGAAGGGAGCTTGCAGAATCAAAGTTGCAGTATATAGAAGATACTCGGGACTTAATGCTTGAACTAACAAATCGCGATGCGACCATAGACGCTGTTTTGGATTGGCTTCGTTCAAAAAGGTTGATGGCCTATCATGGTACTCGAACGATTGAGCCTGAAGATATTTCAATTTGGGAAAATGGATTGCTTCCACTAAGTGCATCTGCCCGGCATATAAGGATCAGCAGGGCGCTAACATCCCATCCAGGATGGCACGAGGTATCACAGCGACTTGGTGAATTACTGCAATCCCACGGACCAGGTAATCGTGAAGGAAAACGGGAAGGCCAGGTGCATCTTACACTTTCAATGACCGGGTTGGTTTATGGATTCAATCATTATTTGTCTTACGGCTCTGAATTCGATCAACATGTAGCCCGAAAGCTTTTGGGGCAAGATGGCATGAAACTTCTTTCGCTTGACGGTGAGCCCAAAGTGGTCAAGGTCGCCGTCCCTGGCGAGGCGGCATTAAAAGCCGCGCATCCATTTATCAGCATGGATGATATTCGAGCCAGGGGCGATATTCCCAATATTGTTAAAGAGTTTTTGGAGGCATGGAGTTTTAAGTTATCCCATCCCAAATTTCAATCAGGACAATTAAAGCTCGATTGCGGTATGATTTTTTGGAATGCAATTCCCTCAAATTGGATAGTAGAAATCGAAAGAGTGGATATTCCCATCAATTGACAGGGCTTACCAACAACATATATTTGAAACTACTAAAATTTTATTTGAGAGGCAAACATGAACATAACATTCGAAATAACGCTGACTGATGACGAAAGGGATCCATATACCGCCCGGGAAATCAAACCGGTAAACGACGGAGATGTATGGCGATCATCGCCTCTGGAAGGTCAATTTAAGAGTATGTATAGTGCGATTGCAAAACTATGTTTTATGAATCTGGAATTGGCGGAAAATACGGAAGAAATATTTTTACTGTTCAAATACTATGCTCGCCTGTATCCAGAGGCGGCTCAACGGGCAATCGATGCGAGCAATTCTTTTAACAAAGAATAATCAAATGTGGAAGTATCTCGTTTTGTTGGATAAAATTTCATATACAAGATGCTCCCAACAAAACGAGATACTCTTATTGCCTCAGATCTATTTTGTTCTCCAGTAACCCGATATCAATTATCCCAATGATCATCACAATTGATGTAATTATTGTCCCGGCCAGCCGATCTGTCCCTGCCCTTCACGCACTGCCCAATAGATGATCCCGCCCCAATTCCAGGAACGCTGATATTGAGGATTGCTGATACTGCCGGCATCATCCATGCGTCGCAGGGTTAGGCTGGTATCCCAATAGGCGTCTGGCGTACCATCATTGTTGATATCCGCCATTCTTGCCGCAGGTAGATTTGCCACGGCGGACGGGGGAATCTCGCCACCGCTTGAATGACTCTTCCATTCATAGCCTGTGATGCCCCGATGTCCGGTTCCGCCGCCGCAGTTGTAATTTCCGTTGCCATTCGGACCGGCAAGACAGCCCTCGATGGCTTCATACTCCTGATAACGCAACTCCCAGAACAACTTGTACGGAGCGCGTCCGTTGCCAACGAACAGGGGCATGTCCCCAGGCAGTTCATCCAGCCCACTGACACTCCCTGCGAGAGTGGTCGCTCCCACAGCCGGATGGGATGGTACTTCCCATTGAATGGTTTGGCTTGCGCCATTGGATAACATCAGGTCTCCAACTAGAGGCAGAGTCACAAACATGGGACCAGCAGGTCGCAAGGTCAGGATCAGGCGAAGATTTTGCCAGTCGCCCACCTGTGGATGACTGGGCGATCCGCCGCCATTGGGAATATAGTTCACGCCACCTGATCCGGAGGATTCAGGCATACCGCCATTGCGGACAACGGTCGGCCAACGAACAAGAGTCGCAGGATATGGGCGCACATCCAGATAGATCTCGGGAAATGTGACACGCGCACTTACGTTCCAGCCGTTGTTGGCACAGGTGATACCGCCAGCCGTCACAGAGAACGATGTACAGGGATGTTGAGGCGGCGTGGTATTGGGCAGTTCACAAGGCATGACTGCCGGCTGCTCGATGATATGCAGAACCTGCCCGGTACAGTTATCCACCCGGATGGGAAACACCTTGCAGGAACTGCTTTCCGAATAATATTCAACGACTTGGAATGCTAGATGATTGCCGGGTGTGCAAGCGCCACCGCCATTGTTGTTATTGTTATTTCCACCGCCTTCCTCTCCGCCTCCTTCATTTCCTCCACCTGTGGTGCAAATGATGCTTCCATCCGGTTGAAAGGAACAGGATGGGGCAGACTGTGCTAGGACGGATAAAGGTTGAACGGAGATCAGGACGATCAGAAGAAGAAATAGACTCGCCCGTTTCATGGTGCGGCTCCCGATAAGACGGAAAGGATGTACTGCTTTTCGTTTTCATCCGTGAAAGACTGCCAGTTTTCCGGCAGCGGTTGCATGTCAAGATGATAAGTGTTGCTCAGCCACTTCGCATCCCAGGGCTGGGAGTCGTATAGGGTTGCCACGGTTAGACGGTCGCTGGCATTTTCCTTTGCATCGGTGATTTCCAACTTGGGTTCCGTCTGTGTTCCCAGCCAGACCCACTGCCCATCACCCAGATACCCAAAGAGCAGAAACGAACGGATCGGCGTTGCGGTCGATGTGTATATGTGATCATTCAACGCGTAGAGGATGTGCGTATTCTCGGCATCCTCCACCACCAGACAGATTACCGGATATTCACCGCCCCAAATCTCCACACGATTGCCTTTCACTGAGGATGTCTCGAAACAGCCGCGCAGTCCATATGCTACTGCCGCTTTGCCATTGGCATTCAGACGCCATTCCTTGAAATCGGGATTGGGTGGGATGAAACTAACCGGCACATCCACAAGATCATTTGTATCCTTTGGAAGGGTGACGGTTTCCATCTGTCGCATGGGCATTTCGCTAAACCCAAGTAGTTCTGTGGCTTCAGCGCGACTATATCCTTCACGGATTGCTAGTGCCCATGCAATGGTTTTCTCCAAGCCTTGATATACACAAGCCGGCTGGATGATTTGGTAATTCTCGCTGATCATGGTCGGCGTGAATGACCACTCCGATGAATCGGTTGGACAACCAAACGAATCAACACCTCCCGATGGGCTGGTCACAATGGTTTCCGTTGCCACCGGCTCCACCGTCTGTGTCGGGAGGGTGACTGCTTCCGGAGTTGCTTGTACACGGCTCATCAACAGATACCGATTCAATCCTGCCATCCCTCCAGCCATAAAAAGCAGGAGCAGGATCAGCCCGGTGACAACGGTGTAAATGCGGGGTTGCCGTTTCCCGGCAAGGTCTTTATAGGTCAATCCATCCAGGATTGTTTTCCAAAGGGATTTCATTCTTCTCCAAAAAAATTATTGATCTTCGCGGGTCACGCCATGCGCCAGATATCCAATGGCGCGCACGGTCACCCAGCGTGCGGGGAACAAGTACCCCGCCGATTGAACTTGCGCCGTGACATAACAGGCAGGGCGCCCTTGATGTCGTCCACAAGAGACCGAGGTAAGGTGCGCGGACCCCGGTCTCTGTGAATTGAAGTAGGCAGCGGCAATCCCGTTGCCAGCAGTGGTGGCGGTGATGGTCCCATCCGGCAAGACTGCGATCTCCTGTGCGCCGGCATGAGCGGCAAGGTCGGCGGCAGCCACGGTCTCCATCACGCGCGCGTTGGTCACCATGTAATCGAGGATGCCTAACAGAAAGAGCGACATGATCGGCATCAGGATGGCGAACAAGGCAACAGATTGTCCGCGCTCTTTGAGTTTGATCTTCATCGCCACTTTGCCTTCCAGGTCTCCGAGCGCGAGATGAACCACTCGCTGTTCCATCCGCTTTGACTCAAACCAAGTAGCCCATCGAACAAGGTTGGTGCTTGAAACGAGACCAGACACTGACCCGGCTCTCCCGGCCCACTGGGGGGTGAGACCCGCACGCGATATTGCACGCCTGCGGTGGCGGACCAATCCGCATTCAGGGTTTGCCAGGCGACATTCACCGCATTATTTCGGGCGCGTGCCGGATCCGGCGATTGTGACAGGAACTGTGAGCAGGCATACGCAGCGGCAGTCGCGGCAGTACGGGCGCGATGGGTCGGAATCCATGCCAACAAACCGAATGCCATAATGACTGCAAGCATTGCGAATAAGGCAGTCTCTGCCAGTGCCTGTCCGCGTTCGCCCATTCGATGATGGGCCTTCATTCGAACCCTCCAGCAGGAGGCGGACCGGGGTAGAACCGCCAAAGACGGAAATTTGTTTCGGCACGTTGCGCCTCAATCAGGCGAATACCAAAGATCCAATTGCGCGAGTCCTCCACACTGATCAACGAGCGCACCTGACGCGGACCGGTCTGCCCGGCATTGATTCGATCCGCCAGGTCGGGCCATAAGACATTGTCACGAGCGTGCTCGGTGGCAGGTGTGTTGTATGAACCTGAAGCAACGCCCGTGATGAACACGCCCCAGTCCGTGGCAGCGGATCGGAAGGCATAGAACGCGGCGAAGGTCATGCCGAACATAAGCAGAATCAGAATCGGCATGACCAGGGCGAACTCTGCCATCGTCTGCCCCTTTTCCCTGCGGCGAATCATTTATCCGCCTCGCGCCATGCGCAGGGCTTCGATGCCGGCTTCGAAGGCGGCGATCAGTTCATTACGATAGCGGGCGATCACGGCAATCGCGACCACGCCGATGGCGCCCAGGATCAGGGCGTATTCGGCAAAGTCCTGACCATCCTCTTCGCGGATGAAACGTTTGAACAAAGTGAACATGGAATCTCCTTTTTGAAATAAAAAATCGGCTGACAGTTTTTCTGCCAGCCGACATCATATAGAGTTGAGTATTGGGGAGGTTGATCCGTGTCGCTTATAGTTGCAAGGTATTTATCCGATGATGGGAATGGGGATGGTTATTTTTGTTTCAGCAATCTCGCTGAATTTCCCATGATGCCGATATCGGGCAGGGACTGCGCGGCGGCGGCAAGGACAGGGGGAAGAAAACCCAGGGCGGCAAGTGTCAGCCCAATGACATTATAGGCAGTCGTAAACAAGAGATTTGTTTTTACGACCCGCATGGTGCGTTGCGCGATCTTCAAGATATCGGGCACCAAATTCCAATCCTCGCGCATGAGGGCGATATGCGCCGCTTCGATGGCGACATCCGTGCCTGCCGCACCCATTGCCATGCCAATATCCGCCTGGGCAAGCGCGGGCGCGTCGTTCACGCCGTCACCGACCATCACAACCACATGTCCCTTTGCCTGATATTCCTTCACGATGTCAATCTTGTTTTCGGGCAACAAATTGGCGCGATAGGACACACCCAGTTTATCGGCAAGGGCCGAGGCAGTGCGTTCATTATCCCCAGTGAGCAACTCGATATGACGGATGCCCAAGGAACGCGCTTCTTTCAGTGCGGCGGGAACTTCAGAGCGCAAGGTGTCCGCGGCGGCAAACACGCCAACAAGTTCGTTATCTCTTTCCATGAAAAGGAGAGTTTTACCCTGCGCTTCGAGTTCACCAGCAATGGACAATGCGACAGCGGCGGGGATCAAACGACGATTGCCTACAGCAACACGACGAGAGTCGATGACGGCGCGCACTCCATACCCAGGCACGGATTCAAAATTCTGGGGTTCGACCAACGAGACATTCTCTTCACGGGCAAGCGTCCGAACCGCTTCCGCCAATGGATGTTCGGAATAGCGTTCGACAGAGGCGGCAAGGGAGAGGATTTCAGAGCGTGAGAGTCCATTCAAAGGAACAACATCCGTCACCTGCGGCTGACCGAGGGTGAGTGTGCCTGTCTTATCTACGAGTAATACATCAGCACGCGCGAGCAATTCAAGATATTTGCCGCCCTTGATGAGCAATCCGCGTTTGGCGCTTGCGCCCACTGACGCAAGCATGGCAACGGGCGTCGCCAGTGCAAAGGAGCACGAACAGGCGACCAGCAATACCGCCGCAGTTGATAACGGATTGCGTGTGAACAGGAATGTTAACCCAGCAATGACAGCGACTACAGGAAGATACCAGGCGCTGAACTTATCTGCGAGTTGTTGTACATCAGCGCGATGGGCTTCGGCTTCCTCCACCATTTTGACCACGCGCCCAAAGGTGGTGTCCGATCCAATTCTTTCAGCGCGGATGCGCAGACTGCCCAGTTTGGCAATGGTCGCGGCGTAGACATGCGTTCCATTCGCCGCTTCGACGGGCATGGACTCGCCTGTGATGGCGGATTGGTCAATGGTTGCCTGCCCGCTGACCACTTCACCGTCCACGGCGATCTTTTCTCCAGGACGCACGATGATGGTCTCGCCGACTTTTACTTCGCTGACTGGGATTTCCACTTCCGTACCGTCGCGTTCCACGCGGGCGGTTTGCGGGGAGAGGGCGGTCAATTCCTTGACTGCGCGTCGTGCGCTCTCGGTGGTGAAGTTTTCCACGTAATCACCAATGCGCATGAATACCACGACCAATGCCGCAGTGACCCATTGACCAACAACCAGCGCGGCGATGACACCGAGCGTCATCAAGGTGTGAGAGATGATCTGGCGTTTGAGAGTGGCTCGGATGACATTCTTGAAGACAGGATAACCGCCCGCGATCACTAACGCAAAACCAAACAGGAAGGGGACGCGTTCATTCAGGAAGTCGAACAATCCGAGGACTTCACCAAAGATGACCACGCTGATAATGATCGTGAACACGCCGACCAGCATGACAGTTAATCGGCGGTTGAAATCGCCCATTGAAACGGGATCAGCTTTCGGGGCATCTGAAGCAGGAACGTCATATCCGGCACCTTGAACTGCCGCGCGTATGATCGGAATATCCACCTGAGCCGGGTCGAGTTTTACGACTGCCTTTTCCGTGCCGAGAAATACATTCACCGATTGCACGCCGGGCAGTTTCTCAATGGCATGTTGAACGTGCTGGGTGCATTCAGCGCAATCCATGCCGGAGATGGGGATTTCAAGGGTTTGTGTGTTAGCCATTTTTAGAAACCTTTATGTTGTAACGTGTGCATTCATAGACACCGCGCGCGACATCAGCGAGCAACGACTCGGCAAGCGCAATCAGTTCACCTACCCGGTCATCGCTCAAATAGTAGGTGACATATCGTCCCTGCTGTTCAGCCGTGACCAATCCACAATCACGCAAACAACCCAGGTGATTTGAAACATTAGGCTGAGAGAGACTGGTAGCCTCGACGATTTCGCTTACGGTTAACGGTCCATTGCGCAACGCATCCAGGATTCCCAAGCGCGAGGGGTCGGCGAAGCCACGAAACAGTTTGGCTTGCAGGTCAATGCTGGAGGTGGTGGAAGTGATTAGCATATTTCCTCATATCATCGTATCAGTATGTAATGATATTTTACTCAATCAAGATGAATTGTCAAGGCATATATCAGACTTTTACTTTTTCTACACAACTTCTATATATCTGACGGGTATCCTGTGTATAACTTCACAAACAGGAGATACCCATGAAATTCGTAAAAATTATTCTCGGACTGGTCGCGGCAGGAGTATTGCTAGTGGGCGGCTTTGTGGCTGGGACATTCATCACGCAGACACGAAATGCCAACATCCCTGCTCAACAATTTTTTCAGCCGACATTTATTCCGCAACAGCAATTTCAACCCACGATAGTTCCACAACAGCCCCAGGTAACGCCCGTCCCGCAGACTACGTCGCCTGTCATTCCGTCACAGGGACAGTGGGGACGCGGCGGGTGGATGATGAATCCCCAGGGAGAATGGGAACATGGCTGGATGATGAATCCTCAGGGACAGTCAGGTTGGGGAATGCACGACGGGGATTATGAAAATTGGAATGGTATGCACGGCGGCATGATGAACGGCTGGCAGTCCAATCCCAATTGGAATGCCACTCCCAATGTTTCCAACGACTCAACCACATATTCCACTCCTTCCACTCCCGTTTCTTTCAAGGATGACGTTCAGCCCATCTTTGCCGCGCGTTGTATTGCCTGTCACGGCGGGACGAATGGATTGTTTCTCGACACATATGAGAATGTTATGAAGGGTGGTGTAAACGGTGCAGTCGTATTCCCCAGTGATGTCAATAACAGCCGCCTTGCTTATTACGTGTACAGCGGTTACATGCCCTTCCGCAGCACACCGCTTACTTCAACAGAAATTCAAACCATCCTGGATTGGATCGCCTTGGGCGCTCCAAATAACTAACTGCTCAAATTAAGGAGATGATAAAATGAAAAACATTGCACTCTGGATCGTAATTGGCGCAATCACCCTCTTCGTTCTTGGACTGTTCGGCGGCATGTTCCTGCCCTTCGGAGGAAACAGCTCCGCCTATGGGTATGGTTGCGCAAACGGCTGGAACGGTTATGGAAATATGATGGGCGGTTATCGCGGCTTCACACCCATGATGGGCAGCTGGGGTATGATGCCCTTTGGATTTTTCGGCATGCTGTTCATGTGGTTCATTCCGCTCGGCGTTCTCGCACTGGTCGTTGGTGGCATTTTCTGGATCGTTCGTACTCTGACGCAAAAACAGGCATGAGCTTCACAGTCGGGTGCGAATAGCAGGAGATAGATCGTGGCAGATAAAATCTTGGTTGTAGAAGATGAGGCGCATATCACGCGGACCCTGCGTCTGTATCTCGAACAGGCTGGCTATCAGGTCGTCATCATCGCCGATGGCGCATTGGCTCTGCCAGCCTTTCGGCATGAGAAGCCCGACCTTGTGATTCTTGACTTACACCTACCGCACGTGGATGGCTGGGAGATTTGTCGCCAGATCCGCCGCGAGAGGGATACACCTATCATCATGCTCACCGCCCGCAGCGAAGAGAGTGACAAATTGATCGGATTGGAACTGGGCGCAGATGACTACGTCACCAAGCCGTTCAGCCCGCGTGAGGTGACAGCCCGTGTCAGGGTGGTGCTACGCCGAAGTCGTGGACAGGTACAGCCACCTCCGATCCTGCACGCGGATACGCTCATTCTGGACCTCGACGGTCATACTGTAACGCAAGCGAATCAAACTCTCGAACTGACTCCCACTGAGTTCGAAATCCTGACTGCCTTGATGCGCCATCCAGGTCAGGCATTTACCCGATTGCAATTGGTGGAAGCCTCTCAAGGTGTGGCTTATGAAGGGTACGAGCGCGTGATCGATCAACACATCAAAAATCTGCGCGCCAAACTGGATGACGATGCCCGTGCTCCACGCTTTATTCAAACTGTCTTTGGCGTGGGATATCGATTCTCCGCGGAGTTCCGACATGATGCGTAGTCTGTGGCTTAAGTTGATGGGCGCTTTTCTGCTGATCGTATTAATCGGCGGCGGGATTGACACGTACCTGGTTAGCCATTCAACGCGGACTCAATTCAGCCAATACATTGATCAAAATGGAAGAGCGTTTGCGCAACAACTTGCGCCGACGCTTGCTCAGTATTACAGCCGACAGGGAAACTGGCAGGGTGTGGAAGGTCTTCTCAATAACCCCTGGGGCAATTCCATGATGGGGGATGGCATGGGGATGATGGATGAGGGAAGTTGGGGCATATGGGACGGCATGGCGATGAACGGCGAAATGGGCATGGGGGACTCCAATCCGTGGAACATGATGGGAATACGCCTTCTGCTTGCCGACGCGCAGGGAACCATCGTTGCAGACGGTGCCGCGCTGGATAGAGGGAAGACCATTTCCTCGGCGGACCTCGCGGCGGGTGTGCCCATTCTGGTAGGAAATCAGCAGGTGGGAACGCTCCTGCCAGTTTATGCAGGGACGAATGTATCCAATCCAGCAGGGGATTTTATTTCATCGGTCAATCATTCCACCTGGCTGGCGGGAGTGATAGCGGCTGTTGTAGCATTAGTCCTTGGCTCGATCTTATTCTTTCAAATTGTTTCCCCTGTGCAGAAGTTGACCAATGCCGCCCAGAAAATCGCGGCTGGAGATTTGGGACAGCGCATTCCCACCCAGTCACAAGATGAGATAGGGACACTGGCAACCGCGTTCAATCAAATGGCGGACTCGCTCGCACAACACGAGGAACTACGCCGCAACTTGATCGCTGATGTCGCCCACGAACTGCGGACTCCCCTTACGATCATCCAGGGAAATCTCGAAGCCATGCTGGACGGCATCCTGCCGACCAGCCCGGAGGAAATTGCAACCCTTCGGGACGAGGCGGCAATGCTGACACGCCTGGTCACGGACTTGCGATTGCTCTCACTGGCTGAATCGGGACAACTGAAACTCGAACGCGCCAAAATCAATGTGGTTGAACTAATAACCCGCGCGGTTGAACCATTCCGCCTTCAGGCGCAATCCAGCGAAGTGCAGCTCAATCTCGACCTCGCTTCCAACCTTCCACCAATTGAAGTGGATGTTGATCGCATGACACAGGTCATGCGGAACTTGCTTGGCAACGCCCTGCGTCACACTCCCGCAGGTGGGTGTGTGACTGTTGCCTGCCAAAGCCATAAACCTCAGGAGTTGTCCGTCACCGTATCCGATACGGGCGAGGGGATTCCGCCTGATGATCTGCCTTATATCTTTGACCGCTTCTACCGCGCCGACAAATCCCGTTCGCGCGCCAGCGGTGGGTCAGGGATCGGGTTGGCTATCGTCAAGCAACTGGTGGAAGCGCATGGCGGCAGAGTGTGGGTGGACAGTAAACCTGGGCAGGGAGCAACATTCGGATTTACACTGCTGAATTGATTTAATGGAGTTACGGCACATACAACTAAGTAGTACGAAATCATCAGTGTGCGTTCTAATACCCTGCTGGCAATCTGCCGACCCAATCCTCTCCAATGCGAATCTCAATATCCACCGTTGATGCAGGATCAGGCTGGATGATTACCTGTTGACTCCCCACCCCAAAGAGTTCCGTCAAATACCGCAGGGCATATAACTTTGAGGTGTACAGAATTATTTTGGTGGTGTTGGACGCATCAGTCGGTGGACCAAATTCCACCACCTGCATACCCTGGGTGGATAGAAAAGAGGCTGTGCTTTGCTCCAATCCGGCAGTATAAGTGTTATTGATAATCCTGATCCGCGCCTGATCAGATTGCATCAGCGCCATTGGATCACCTTGCGCCAATGGACTGAGAGGTCCGCCGGGAACGAAGATCTCATCGCGCAGGATGCGAATGAGATCGGGGACCGGGCGCAGGACATTGGCAGGCACACCGTTGATGGTTGTATCCGCCGGGATCGCCATTGTGGTATCGATCACGCCTCGCTTGATGTCCTCCACCCGAATGTCTTTCCCCAACACTGCCAGTTGGATCGCATCTTCCAACGACATGTTGGTGTGGATCCCAGAGGAAAATTCTGCATACAACTGCGGCGCCTGGGTAATCAAGGTGGCAAAGGTTTCCCCTTCCAGCACCTTGTCGCGGATCGCAAGGATGACCTGTTGTTGGCGTTTGGCGCGTCCCACGTCTCCGCCCGAACAGCCTTGTGATTCATGCCGGCAGCGTGCATACGCCAGGGCGCGCGGTCCGGTCAGGTGGCGGTAATCTCCCGGCTTCAACACAAAATGATCTGGTCCCTCGCCGAGCGGATCAAGCACCATGCGTTCCTCGACATACACATCGATGCCGCCAATCAGATTGATGAACGAAACAAAGGTCCCAAAATCCACCTGCACATAATAATGAATCGGAACCCCGATGAATTGCGAAACGGTCTGCATTGCCAAGGCAGGTCCGCCGCCCGGCAATTTGGCATTCTCGCCAATTGCCCAGGCGGTATTGATGCGACTGTATCCTGCACCGGGGATGTTGACCCACATATCACGCGGGATGGACAACATGCCCGCAGTTTTTGTGACCGGATCCACAGTCAGAACCATGATCGTATCGGTGCAGGTCGGGCAACCTTCTCCGTGTCCATCGTCGCCGCGCAAGCCAAAGAAGGCGATGTTGATCCGACTGGCGCCGTCCCATTGAGGCAGCTCCATTTTCGGCGCGGATATTTCAATTGGAAGATCGTTTGCAGTTGCCGGATCGGGAGATGTCGGCAGATCGGAAGATGGTTGGTTTTGTAAAGTGCACTCTGCGGATGGCACACCTGGCAGGGCAGTCAGGGTCCAGCAGAGAGTCAGTTTGCGGACGATGAAAAACGCAGCAAGCATAGCCGCCGTAACAAAGATCCAATAGGCAAGCGAACGCCAAAAGGGATGATAAATATTCGGAGTTCGTGAACCTGGCATTACATCAACCCCGACCCCATGAACGGCGCGATGATCGCCAGCACCAGACCCAGCACCGCCATCACCCCGAATAAGCCGGCGCGCTGACGCACGAGAGCTGCACGTTCCTCAGTTGATTCCACCACGGAACGGTGAACAGACTCCTGCAGCCCCTGCACGCTCGACAGGACTGGACGATTGTTGGCGAAGAAGTCATAGATGTCACGCAGGAATAGATTCGCCTCCACATCCTTTGGATCTGGCAAATGAGCGCGGGTCACATCAATGGCTTTGGTGAAGTCCTCCACTTCCATGCGCGCAACAAGCAAACCAAGTAAATTACAGAATGGTCCACCCACGGTCGAAGCGCGGCGCAGGGCTTCCTGCACCCCAACGCCGGAAGAAAGTAATGAACTCAATACAGAGAGACCGATCAACATGTTATTGCGCAGCGACTCGGCGCGTTTCTTTGCGAGTGTCTTCAGGCGCACATAGGGTCGGCGTAATCCCAGTAAGACGAAGATGCCGGCAATCACTGGCGCAACAGCGATGATGTTCATGGCGGCTAACGCTCCTGCCAACATCCCGCCCACCAGCAGAAAGGTCGAGAAATCGCGGATCGCCACGGCATAGAATTCACCGGGGGTATCGTAGGGATAGCCAGCACGTCTCAAGAGGCTGATCACATCCCCCATGTTCTTCGCCTGATCCGGATCGAAGCGTCCCGGCAGGATAGCGATCAATAACGCTTCCCATGTGGAACGGCGTTTGGTTTGGGGTTGTGAAGTGAAGTTGCTCAGGCGGTTCCCACCAAAGGTGCTGAAGGCATTCTGAAAAACGTTCAGCAGTTCAAATGCGAGCACGCTCAAACTAAGCGCGCCGAGAAAGGCAAAAAAAGTCATCGAGGTTCTCCTTGTGAAATATCGAGACGGAAGTCTAATAACTTCTGCAAGGGGGTCTCCCCCGGCTGTCGCCCGCGAAACTTTTTGCTGTACAACCCACGGCGCAAGGCTTGCATGTGTTTTTCATCCCGGATAACCTGATGAGGCGGACGCGGTTCGGCGAACTTCAAAGCGCCGCTGCCCGTCTCCCACTGTTCTCCGCCAAAATCTGCCGGCCAAAGCGGGTGGGTATACATATCCCACTCCTTGGACAAACGGTTATTCTTCTTTGCGCGATGCCATCCCCAAAAGGCTTCGAAGCGCGGACCCCATAGGCCCCAGACCAGGTCAAGTTGCAATGACTCATCCCGCAGCAAGTTCAAGGTTTCCGTGCAGTGATGGCAGATCGGGATGGCATTCTCCGGTCGCTGATACCGCCACAGAATTTCCACCGGGGCATTCGGGGCAGGGTTGAGGATCGGTCGCCAGGAAGCGGACTTGCCGCAGCGAATGCAGTGATTGGGAAATTCGTGTCGCCAGGGGATGCCAGCCACGGACGCCGCCACGATCTCATCCAGATAGGGTTCCTCGGCTTTCAAGACGGAATACGATAACTTCACCGCGCCATCCGGCAGATGCCAGGCATGCGAAAGATCCAGGATGAACCCGGCAGAACTCACGATTTGCCCGCGTTCCCAGGCTTCGAATCTGCGCCGTTGGACCTCGGGACGAACCTCGCCGCGATGGGCATCGCGGATGCGTCGGATGTCGGCAACCGCTTCTGCCAACAGTGCGAACAACAAACTGTCCATGCGCAGGCTCGGGTCGATTGAACCTTGTTGAGGCAGGTCCGGCGCAACGGATAAAACTGTTTGGAGATATGGGCGATAGTCCACCTTGGGGCCGGTCTCGATCACGTACTTACAAACGGGCAATTTCACCCAGCGCCATTTGGTGATGACTTCATCGAATATCACCTGTCCATCTGCGGTGAGTGCAAGGATCCGCATGGGCGGGCAGAAGAAGGTGTGGAAGGTGCGCGTTCCATCTGTCGGATAGATAAACGCCAGCACGGTATCGTTCAAAGACTCCATGAACATGGCGCCGGAGGCGCGTTGTTCGGAGGTGATCAGAAACTGTAATTGCATGTTATTCACTGGCTCCTTCGCCAAAGAGGATTTCGCGCACAACGGGCAGCCTGGGGTTATTGGAACCCATTGCCTTCTTCCAGGCGTGCGCGAGTGGGTGTTCAATTTTCGCGGGCAGTTCATATGCCCGGGTGGGGGTGGAGTCGATCAAGGCCAGCAACTCTTCCGGTGGCAGGTCGGCAAATTGCCGGAAGACTCCGCGTGCTTCACGCAGGGGATGTTCGCGCAAGCGGCTGATGGCATAGCCCAAGGGATCGGAAAGATTTCCACTTTGCGGGCTGGCAACGTACAGCACCCACGAGACAAAGGCATGCACAGAGGCCTGGATTTCGAGTAGTTCTTTTTGGACTTTGGGATGCACATCGTTTTGTGCAAGCAGGGTTTCGAGTTCCCAAAAATCAGGAGCGACCGCCTCCGCCGCTTTCGCGCAGCGGCTTTGCGTGTGCTGGGTGGTGGAAGTGTTTTTCTTGTAGGTGTTTAAGGGGTGTTTAAAAGAGTTTAAATCACTCCCATTTGCGTCCACCATATGACTCCCATTTGCGTCTGCTAATACTCCCATTTGCGTCCAGCTAATACTCCCATCTGCGTCTGCCATATGACTCCCATTTGCGTCCACCTTATTACTCCCATCTGCGTCCAGCGGTTCGTCCAGCAACACCCGAAAGGCGCGCGGCATCGACTCCACGCGCAGGTCGGCGTAGGTCTTTGAATCGGGCAGATCGATTTCTTGCAGAAAGCGGGAGAGGTTGCCCCCGCGTTGTTGCGAAGTCCAATGCAGATGGAGCCAGGCTTGTACGGTTTTGTAGCGGTTGGAACCGATCAGTTCTGCCATCTCCTGATATCCATGCTTGAAGGTCACCACATCCCGCCGCTCGCCAGTGCGGGCATTGATGAACGCCATATCGCGCGCGACCGTGATCAACCAGGCCTGCGCGGGCGTCAGGTTATAGCGGTGGATGGTCTCTGTGATGAAGTAATGTGGGATGTGAATGTCACCCAGGCAGTTGATGATCCTGCGATGCAGTTCCTGCGCGAGACGCTCGATTTCAGGTGAAAAGTTTTCACCTGTTTCCAAACGCGCCATATCCATCACCGTGTTCACACTTGCACCTGGCGCAAGTGCAGGTGTGGGTGCATGAGGCAGTTTCATATCCAGCGGAGTAAGCAGATCCATGACATCCTCCACGGCGAGCAGCTCCTGCAGGGCATTGGAGACGGAGTTATGTTTTTCGATCCATGCTTTCAACCGCAGATGAACCGCAATGGCGTCGGCGCGTGTCAGGCGCGGAGTCATGAAGACCTGATAGCGGATCGGTGCGCGATGAGGGCGTCCGTCCCGTCCACGCCGGAAACGGCGTGCATCCTGTGGATCCACGCGCTGAACCAACCCATTCAACTGATCCTGGATGCCGGCATGTTTCAACAACCGCCAGAAGGCGCCATTGCTCAGTGCGCTGAAACGCATCACCTCGCGGCTGTGCAATGGTTTTCCAGATGTCTGGTGCTGATCCTGCACCCGCCATGCTGTTTGATGAAATCCAACATACAACCAGACCGCCTTGGGTCCGATCTCCATTCCCAGTCTTCGCAAGTAGCCCTTCACCACGACCTGCTTGTGCGGCTGGACGATGCGGTCATAATCCAGCCATTGCACCGGCTCAATGTTCAATTCAGGTTCGTCCGTTTCCTCCGCTTCTGTTTCCATTTCTTCCTGCGACTCATCACCGACAACGAACTTCACAGAGACGGAACGATTCAGAATGCCAACCAGCAATCGCTGCACCGTGCTGGTCAGGCGGGACTCCAGCCAGTCACGGGCATAGGCATTGCGCGTGGAAACAAGCAGTACATCGTTTTCCAATCCCAACGCAACCGTGCCCAGCACCCAGGTTTCGAAGGAGGCGCGCGGCATGTCCATCTGTAGTTGAGTCAACACGGAACTCCAGGCTTGTTGAAGATCGCTCATGCATAACCTCCTCGCAAAACAAGCCTGTTTTTTTTCACAGGTCTCACAGACCGTTCGCGCAGGATTTCTTTCGCCTCAGCCCTTCCTGTGCGTTCAACGTAGGCGGCAACGCAGGCGGATGCGTGGGCGGAACGTGGACAGGGCGCAGGCGGCACGTTGTCTCTGCCGCCCACGTTCTTCATCTCATTCCATTGATAAAGTAATTTTTGGCGGAACGTCATCATTTGCCTTTGTGCGCTAAAGTAAATGTGGTGGATTTCGGTTTGGGTTCAAGCACCAGCAATCCGGTTTCATACGCTTTCAGACCAAAGCGTAGCAGAGCCGTGATCAATTCCCCAATGGGTACATGCAAGCCATCATCGGAGGCAAGCGCTGCCAGTTCCTGTTTGAGTTCAGGAGAGAAGCCGCGCCAGGTGGTGATGACCCGCCACAAGGCTTCCGGTCGTTTATGTTTGGCAGTACGTTGAGGTCTGTTGATCGAATGTGCGGAGTCGCTTCGTGGGAAGAGGGTCATGCGCATGCGTTCCGGATTGGGACGCGGGTGGAGATCATAATCACCGCGTTCATAGGACCGCAGCGCGTATTCGAGCACCGCACATGCCACCTCTCCTGCGGGGACTTGTAGATCATCCGCAATTGCCTTCACCTTCAATGCCAGTTTGGGATCGATGCCGCGATAGACCACCTTGCGGCTCTGTTGCTGTTTTTCCCACTGGCGGCTGCGTTTGCGCGGCGCTGCCACACGCAGGGAGTCATAGAGGCTGGGTGGTTGAACAGGGATGGGCGTTTCGGTCTTGTCAAAAGGGTCGCGTCGTCCGGTCATATCCATCTCCTAAAATTTCAGCACGTGCTGGGTCAATGTTTGATATTCCTTGGCAGCCCGGCACACAGGATCAAACTCAAAAATGGTTTTTCCCTCGGCGGCGCATTCCCGTAACAACGTGGAGCGATGGATGGGTGGCAGAACACTTGCATCAAACCGTTCCTTCAGGTTTTCCATCGTGGCTTTGCTCTCGCGGGTTTGTTCATCAAAGAAGGTCGGCAGGATGCCCAATAGATTTCCGCGCCAGTTTTTCTTTTCCTGAAGCACGCTCATCATGAGCAGCACCTTCGAGACGCCGTCGGCGGAAAGGAACTCGGTGGCAGTCGGCACGATCACGAGGTCGGAGGCCCAGACCGCGCGTTCCTGGATGCCGCCGACACTGGGCGCGGTGTCGAAGAGTATGTAGTGGAGTCCGTCCTTGAAGAAGCGCTGGATCGATTGGCGAATGGCGGAGATGGGTTTGTCCTGCGCGTTGAGCACGGTCTGGGCAGCCATCGTCTGTTGGTTGCCGGGCAGGAGGTATAGTCCTTCCCGACCGGAGAAACGCACCCATGACTGCACAAAGGTGGTCTCCTGCGGTGTGCTTCCCATTGTGAGCAGATAAAACGCGCCGGGTTCGGGGTTGAGTCCCTGTGCCGTGGCGGATTGACCTTGTGGGTCAAGATCGATCAGTAATACGCGCCGGCCTTTTTGAGACAGGCAGTGGGCGAGGGATACGGCAGTCGTGGTCTTGCCGACCCCGCCTTTTTGATTGGCAATACAGATGACTTTGGTGGACATGATATGTTCCTATTTTTGAAAACGATGAAGATGGATCAGGCTCTGAGGGGATCAGAACAAAAGAAAGAAAACGATCACCCCGATAAGGATGCTTCCGCCAAATATGGCGAGTCCGACGAAAATTCCTGTGAACATCTCAGGACTCGCTTTCTGTCTGTTCGGCGGAACCCGATTCAGTCTGTGGTGATTGGTGTTCTCCGGACATCGATTCGGATACAGGTGGGGATGCTGTTTTATTTTTACGATCCCTTCGCCAGCCAAGGATCATGCGATATACATGCCCCAGATTGCGGCGTTGTTCGGCGGTCAGTTCGATTTCCTGGGTGGGCTGTTCTAACATGCTGCACCCCTGTCATCGGTTTCGGCAGATAACTCGGTTTGTTTGTCTCCGCCTGCCAGTTGTCCCTCGATCAGTCCAAGACGCTTGAGTTCATTTCTGATGATCAATGCTGCCTGTGACTTCACGGGTCGATATTCCTGTTGGGCTAATTGATTGAGTGCGTTCATTTCTGGTTCGAGAAGGTATATGACAACTCTGGCCATGTTCAACCTCGCTTGGGTTAAGATAAAAGAGCCACGTACAGCGGCTCTTTTACACGGCGGGAGTCAATTAATTCCCCATTATGAGTCACAGGAATTCTACGGAAATTCCGGCGGCATTATTTGATGGGTATTCTCGATACTCATGTAGCCCCTGAGAGTATTTTTGGAAAATGTAGTGGAGTGAATTAAAGATGAGTCTTATATGGGCGGGTTGGATATGATTGAATATCATCGTCTCTTTTCCTGAATATCCATCTGATGCGTACAATCAGGATAAAGAACAACACTATTCCAATCACAATGGGGAAAAGGAAGAATACAATGCCCACGAGGAGACCGATAAATAATGAATTCATTTTTTACCCGTTAGGTATGATACTGGGTCAAAAAAACACTACGTTAAGTACCATTTCATGCAGTATGAATTGAAATCGGGATGGTAAACGCCTCTATCGTTAGTGTAATGGACCCCATTTGCGTGAAAAATAATTGTATTTCAAAAAGATTAATGCCAAGTAGAAACCGCCATAGACGCAAATCACATAAATCCTATGCTAAATGTAATGTTTTTTAGGCGTTGTTATCAACTTGGATTTACAGATCTCGTTGAAAAAAAATAAAAGCCGCATGAGCAGCGGCTTTTATTGGGGATTACTCTCTCTTGATTTTATGTTCCAGTTTCCTGTTGTAGGGCAGCGTTTTTGCGAAGTTCCTCAAATACCTTTTTTCGATTCTCGTAGAAACTGTTCTCAGACATGCAGGGAGTACCGTCAGCATACGTACCAAATTCCTGGGAAAGGAATTCGGTCAAGGTCATGGGGTTTCGGAATGGATCGCGATTTTCCCAGGCTAATACGACCCGCATCCAGCGATCAAGCGAGTGGGTGGGAGGTCTGCCGCGCCGTTTCCGTCTATCCATGCTTGCCAGCATTTGGGTTGTGTTTGAAATCCCTGATTCGAGCAGGCTCGTCTGAGGTTGAACTTCCTCATATCCCAGCAACGAAAGGAAATATCCGGTCTTTCTGATGGATCGGTGAATTTGCCAAAGGTCGATTCTGCGATGTCGAATGAAACGGTCCAGGCTCCAGCCGGCGCGCATTCCAACCATTATTAACGCCAGGATAAGAATGGACATGAGTGCTGCCGCAACTTCGGCGAGTTCCTCCCCAAATCTTGTTTGAATTCGATGGAAGACCCAGAGGATCGAACCAAACAATAATCCACCGAATATGGACAAAATCAAATACAGCACCATCCGTAATTTAGGATGAATATGACTACGTTTGGTGTATTTAGACATAAGGCTAAAATTTTAATTGAGAAGCCCGAAAAAATGAATGTGAAAAAACTTACAATCACCTAACTACGAATTCATGAAATTCCCCAAGCCAATGGCCGTCGTATCGAATACATACTCCTTGCGACAAGCAAACTTACTGCCATCCAAGTTATAATTAATTTTGGGAGAATTGTTTTATGGACGATTGGTTGACTACCTATGATGCTGCGCGTGTAAGCGGCTATAACCCGGATTACATCCGTCAATTGATTCGATCTAACAAAGTGGTGGGGCGAAAGTGGGGACCGTCATGGCAGGTCAGCCGGCGTTCCCTGGAAACTTATATAAAGCATGCAGAGAAACTGGGGGAACGTCGCGGAGCAAAGCCAAAGCCTGGTTCAAAAAGACGATAAATCGATGGGGCGGGGGATTATTGACTTTTGATTTCTGTGTAGTATAATTATCGTATCAGTACGATAATTATATCTGTTGAAACGGGCCGTGAATGTGGTGGAACACACGCACGACCCTGACCCAACCCACCGATAGAAGCGGAGGGACGGGCTGACTTCATTATATCAGCCCAGTTTTCACGCCCTGGTGGGATTCACCGGGGCGATTTCTTTTCTGACCGGGCAGAATGAGGTCGCTCCAATAATCAAAAGGAGCCATCTGATGCTAAACATGAATCCAAGTCCACGAACAAAAGCTATTTCGATCCTTTCCAAATTCCGCCAGGAGTGGCAGGAGGCAGCAAGCGGAAAGAGCCTGTTGGAGGTTGAAGGAAATATCGGCATGGTATTAGCCGATCTTGTGAATTCCTTTGAACTTGCCTCCCATGAACAATCCCTTGTGTTGGGACCACAGCTCTTTGAGGAAATGCGGGAAATCCTTTACCAGCCGTCCCGCAACTAAGCGACAGCCAGCCCGGTCTGGCACTGCTAATCCTATACCATTCCCCCAAAAATAATATTACCCCTGAAGGAAGATTATGAATACAATTAAACGTGCTGTACTATATGCAAGAGTTTCCAGCGATGACCGCGGCAAGGAAGGACGTAATCTGGCAGGACAATTGGAAATGTGCCGGGATTTTGCACTCGACAATGGATGGCAAGTCATTGCAGAATTAGCCGAGGATGATCGTGGTGCATCCGGCGCTTCATTTGAATTACCTGAACTTAATCACGCACGTGATATGGCGCAAAAAGGGGAGTTTGATGTATTGGTGGTTCGCGAGATTGACCGCCTCAGTCGTAAGCTTGCGAAGCAACTTATCGTTGAAGAACAATTGAACCGGGCCGGTGTCGAAGTTGTTTATGTACTTGCCAGTTACGAGAACTCGCCGGAAGGGCGTTTGAACAAACATATTCGTGCGACTATCGCTGAATACGAACGTGAGAAAATTGCCGAGCGCATGGTGCGCGGAAGGCGGCAGGTGGTCAAAAACGGGAAGATTATGCTTCACGGAAATAAGCCCCCATTTGGTTATCGCTTATCAGAGGATGGAAAAAATTTGGTAATTCATGAAGAGGAGGCAGCAGTCGTACGAATGGTTTACAGGTTTTATGTTGAGGGCGACGAACGTGGAAAACGTCTGTCTGCACGTGATATTGCCAAAAGATTGACCGCAATGAAAGTTCCCACCTGGGCGGATATTCGCGGGATGTTCAAAAAGCGCGGAAAAGGAGAATGGTCCGGGAGGTTGGTCATGCGGATTTTGGGTTCAGAAACATATGCAGGCCATTGGCATTACGGAAAGCGAAACACTTTCGGAGGTTACCACCCGAACAACGCCCGTGAATGGTGGCTGTCCTTTGATGTACCGGCGATTGTCTCTGAGGAAACATGGAAACGCGCACAAATTCAACGAAAGTTGAACACCAGTGAATCACTTCGCCATATAAAGAGAGAGTATTTACTTCGGAGTCGGGTTAGGTGTGGTTTGTGCAAAAGCAGTGTCAATTGCTATGCTACTCGACCAACTGGTAAGGAGCTTCGATATTATCTTTACTATCGTTGTAATGGTTATATGGGGAACATTGCCAATGTCGAGTGCAACCTTCCGAGTTTTCGAGTCGATATTGTTGACCCATTGGTTTGGAACTGGGTAAAAGATCTCCTCACGAAACCCGGGGTGTTGGAGCATGGACTTGCTGAGTATCAGGAAGGAAGAGAGCAGTTCTGCGCTCCGATTCGCGATCGCTTGATTGTTTTGGAGGATCTATGGCAGGGTTCAAAATCTCAACTGGATCGTGTTCTCGATCTATATATATCTGGACAGGTTCAAAGGGAGTTGCTGATTGATAAAAAACAACAATTGGAATCGACCCTTGCAGCTTTTGAGAAGGAACGTGATGAATTGAATTTGAACCTGGAATCGGAAGCTTTAACAGATAATGAGATTCGTCAAATTGTGGAATTCGCTGCTCAGATTGCAGAGGGGTTGGAGCCGGGCGACGAATCGTTTGAAGATCGCAGGAGAATTATTGAACTGTTGGATGTGAGAGCATCTTTTATAGTGGAAGACAATCAAAAATATGTAGATGTATGGTGTTTCTTGGGTAGAAACAAGTTATCGATTGGGGACCCTACTTCTCGAAATGCGGAACGCGCCAATGATCGTCGGTGCTGTAGCGAGAGAAGCCGCCGCCGACCACATCGTACATCCCGCCGCGCGCCATGGTTTTGAGACAGTGTTCGATGAGTTTGAGATATTCATCCTGTTTGCGCGCAATCGCATGATGAAGTAAAAATTCGAGCGCCATGGGCTGGGGGAATTTCGGCGCGTCACCCCAACCGCCCGTGCCCCAGTAATACGCCGCCTGAATGGCTTTTGCGATGGCGTCGAGATGTTCTGACGTCAGTCGTTCATCCCCGTCGAGTTTTACTTGAGAATGTAGATGCTGATAGACCTTGACGCCGGTATCTTCTATTTCATTGCGTTGATTTTCCCAGGCATTTGCAAGCCCTTCCAGCACCTCCCGAAATGATGGCATGTTGTATCTGCGGGTCGGCGGGAAGTACGTGCCTGCGTAAAACGGCTTGAGGTCCGGCGTCAGGAACACGGACATGGGCCAGCCGCCCGAGCCAGTCATTGCAATGGTCGCCTGCATGTAGATGTTGTCGAGGTCGGGGCGCTCCTCGCGGTCCACTTTGATGTTGACGAAATGCTCGTTCATGAACGCCGCGGTTTCGGGGTTTTCGAATGACTCATGTGCCATGACGTGACACCAGTGACATGCGGCGTACCCTATGGATAGAAAGATCGGTTTGTTTTCGATTTTGGCTTTATTCAATGCTTCATCCCCCCAGGGAAGCCAATTCACCGGGTTTTCTGCATGCTGGAGAAGGTAGGGGGAGGTTGCAGTTGCAAGACGGTTGGACATATTGCCTTTGAAAGGAGTGGTCTACGAATTATATCGGATAGCACGTATTTTCAATTCCTGGATTTACGGGTATCATGCCCGCACAATGAAACAAGGACTGGTCAACTGAAATGATGGAAAAAAACAAACCGATCTATATCGTCTCCGGCTTGCCGCGCTCGGGGACATCGATGATGATGAAGATGCTCGAAGCGGGCGGGTTGGAAATCCTCACCGATAACATCCGCACGGCGGACGACGATAATTTGCAGGGCTATTATGAATTCGAGCGGGTGAAGCAATTGAAGGAAGGGGATATCGCCTGGGTGGGCGATGCACGGGGGAAGGTCGTCAAGGTCATCTCCGCATTACTGGAACACCTGCCTTCGGAATATTCCTATAAGGTCATCTTTATGGAGCGTGAGATGATGGAGATCCTCGCCTCCCAGCGCAAGATGCTCGAGCGGCGTGGAAAGACAGGGAATCCCGCGGAGGATGGAAAGTTTGCCGAATTGTATGGGAAACACCTGGACAAGGTCAAAGCCTGGCTGGGGGCGCAGCTCAATATGGATGTATTATTCGTCCGGTATAACGATCTTTTGAAGGCGCCTGCTGAATTTGCAGCAAAGTCTGCGGACTTCTTGGGAATCCCGTTGGATACCCCGGCCATGATCGCTGTCCCTCAGGAGCAGTTTTACCGCCAACGGAAGTAAAACGGAGTTGCAATCCGGCTCACAAATACGGTTCGTTCGACTCGTCCAACCGGGTCTTGACCATGTCAACCATTTCGGCAGCGGTTTCCCTTTTCGTTTGGGACAATTCGCTGAGTTCTTCCGGGTCTGACTTTACATCGTATAGTATGAATCGTTCCTTATCCGCGTCGATTTCCTTATAACCGGTGTAGTAGACGAGTTTGTAATTGTCCTGCACGAGCATCACGCTGGCTTCGGTAAGAGGCAAGGCCGGGTCGTTATATCTTGCCTGCACAGCCATCACACCGCTTGTCCCTGAACCAGAGGCGGAGGCGTATGGCGGCAGGATCGATCCCTCTGCCCAGGCGGGAATCTCGTGCCCGGTGAGATGAAGAAGCGTGGGCATCAGGTCGATGGCTGAGGTGGGAGCGTAGACATCCCGCCCGGTCTGATTTCCCGGCTCGAAGATCAAAAGCGGCACGCGCACGACGGGCTGGTACAACGCCGCAGTGGAATGGGTCCAAATGCCGCGCTCGAAGAGTTCGCCGTGATCGGAGGTGAAGACAAGCCAGGTATCATCCAGCAAGCCCGAGGATTCGAGTTTGTCGAAAAATCTGGCGAATTCGTTATCGAGATCGAGAATGAATTCGTCGTAGGGAACCCGCCATTTGTTCAGGAAATCGTCCGACCTGCCTTCGGTGAACAGGTCTTGGGGTTTGCTTAATGGTTTGAACGAATCGTATGAAAAGACCCCGGCGAAATCTCTGTTCGGCTTGTAGGGGTAATGCGGCGGCAGGAAGTGGAAGTACCCCATGAAGGGTTGGGGGATTTCAGACATTCGAGCCCCAAGAGCGTCAATGCTCTGGTCGAGCATGAAGTAATTGTCCTTGTTGACGTTGGGTAATCCGTACGGATACCGGTCAGCGACGTCCTTAACTTTGCTGTTGCGGTATTGTTCGTAGAACGACGAAAGGAACAATGAATAGGAATATCCCTCGGTGCGTTTAATGGTCCGCGCCCAGGCGACAGTGGCGGCGTCTTGATCGTTCCTGAAGGCGGATTGGATGAAACCATCGTTGAAGATAAAGAACTTATCCTGCGGGATGCGCTCGTCCATGTCGCTTAAAAACTGACTAAAGAGCGTGTTGACGAGTGTGTTGTGGGAGTAGCCGATGCAGTAATAATCGTCGAAGGCGCGGAAGATGCTCTTCCCGGCGAAATCATCTTTCATGCCGTCATTGAATCGGATGGCGCGATGGGTCCAAGGAAGGGTCCCGGTCAGGAGAGACGCCGTTCCAGGCGTGGTGTAATTTCCGCCGGCGTAATGATTGTGAAAGACCGTTGCGCGTTTCGCCAGCCGCGAAAGATTGGGCATGGTGTCGCGCTCGTATCCATACAATGAAATGTTATATGCGCTCAATGCGTCGAAGACGACGATCACAACGTTCTTCTTATCACCCTGCAAGCGACTCCCGGCAAGTTGAATGGAGGGCGGGATGACCAACCCGAGTGAAGCAAGCCCTGCGAGTTTCAGAAAATCGCGCCTGTTTATTCCGCCGTTCATCAAATCCTCACAGATTGCGAATCAGCACAACGACGAGCGCTGCCGCGTCGAAGAACAGATAAAGCAACATCAGGATGGAGAGCCGGTCGATGGATTCATGGACGAATCCCAACACCTTGTCGGATTTCAAAATGAACCATACCGGAAAAAGAATCGATATCGCCGATGCCGCCAGCGCAACCGCGTACAAGGTCACGAGAGGTCGTCCGGTTGCGGCCGCGAGGCTGACCAACCAGGCGGGAGTATCCAGTTCATTCAGGAAATAGTATTGATTGAAGATCGACCAGAGCGAGAGGATGATGATCAGTGCGCTCATCAACCCGACGCGCCTCTTTTCCCCCCATTTGTTCGACACGAAAAACCCAAGCAGCACCACCACGAAGAAGACAATCGCGCTTTCGATGAATGCAAAGAGCAAGCCATAAGCGATCACGCCGACGGCATCCCACGAGTTGGTGCGCGCAGCGACCCAGTCGAAATCGCGAAAGGCGAGGATGAACGTCCAGATATGAAGCGGCAGGGCGCACATCAGGAACAGGGTCCACAATCCCTGCCGGGAATAATATTTAGAGATAGCCAAGGTCCTTTAACCTCTTTTCGATCTCATCCTGGTCTTCATCGCTGTATTTGGGCGGCGGCGCGGACGACTGAGTCTTTAGGTCTTTTCCGATCGTGAGCGCAGGGATGTCTCTGTAGGAGGGTGAAGAAAAATCTGCAAGCCCTTCGTTCGAGAATATCACACCGGGAACGGCTCTCGAATCGAAACAGTGATCCGCCTCCCAGTGTTCTTCATTCTTTTGGATCGCTTCGCCCCGCCATTGACCCAGGCCTGTCTCTGCCGAGCCGCGATAAGGCGGGCGATAGCCGACGAAGATGTCGGGACCGTGTTCTGCAAGCGGACCATCGAAAGCTTCCCGGCGAATCAAGGCTGATTGAATCACAGACTCCCCATTCGGGCCATTCCATCCAAGGAGTTCATCCTTCAGTTTGGCGAGAAGTTGCGCCGCATCGTTTTCATTGACGATGCCTCTGCCTTCGCGCCCGGCGAGGTTGACATAAAGACTGTTCAAACCCAGAGCGTAGGCTTGAGTCTGAGACCAGTCCACAGACCGAAGGTCGGAGGAGGCGCTGTCCTGAGCTTGTCGAAGAGCGGGGTTTTCCGTCTTCAAATAACCGCGCTCTGCCAGCCATCCATTCAAGTGGACTTTGTAATCGAAGTGACCGAATCCATGATCGGAGACGATGATGATGCGGGTTTTTTTGTTTCGAGAGGCTTTTTCCATTATTCGTCCAACCATCAGGTCGAGGCGTTTATACCAGGCTTCGATGACATCCTCGCGGCGCTTGAAGAACATATGCTGGACGCGGTCAAGACTGTCGAATACGCAGGCGAGCAAACCCTCATTGAACGAATCAAGCGCATGGATTAGCACGCGCTCGCGTTCCTCGTCGATCATTTCGCAAAGTTTGAGGAATTGTTCGTCGTCGATGATATTTTCATTAAGCGCCGTCGTATCCTGGGGCCAGCCAAGCGTGAGGAACGGTCCGTTCTTGATCCATTGATCCTGGATGAAGTTTTTCGGTGTGGCATAGGGCCAGGGCGAGGCGAGGGGGTGAAGTTGCAGCGGGAGGAAATAAATGGAAACGGGATCGAGATCGATAAGAATGGCGCGGCTGATGGCTTTAACAGTCATGCCGAGACCCAACGCGAAGGGTAATTCAAGGAAACCGCTCCATTCGCCGGGTTTCAAAATTACTTTTTGCTTTGCGACATACAGAGTTGCGGCGCCGTCATTGACTTCAAACTCAAAATCGATATTTACTGTGCCGGTCTTTTTAGCCGGACCTTCAAGCGTGCCGGTATATCTCGACCCTTTTACAACCAACTTACGGACAGCGGTTTTTCTTTCCGGGTCGGTTGGAAGTTCTTCGACCGAAAAAAAAGTTCCCACACCAAGACGCCCCAATATATCCGGCGTGCCCAAACCGGGGATGGTTTGAACCGGCGAGGCTTGCCTGGCGGGAAATGTTGCGGGCCACCACATCGAAGTGGCGGGATAACCCTCCTCGACCATCTCATCGAAGATCGTCCGCGCGCCGTGAGGGGGGATGAATTGCCGACCCAGCAAGCCTTTTTGGGTCGGCAGCAATGAGACCTGCAAACTGTAGTTGGCGGGGTTGCGATGCACGAAGTCGAACATGCCATGACCGCCGGGATTCATGCCGGTGGCGATGCTCGTCCATGAAACTTCGCTTTGCGGCGGGTCCGATACGCGGAAACGCGAATAGCCACCAGCCTCGAGCAGTTTGCTTAAGTTTGGCGTTTTGCCTTGCGAATGGAGTCTTTCAAAAAAAGCCGGGTCGAATGCATCCAACCCGATGATGAGAGTTCGCATGATTTTATAACAAGGAGGCGACTGTCGGCTGCATAGATGACCGCCTCCTTTGTTTTGCAGCAGTTATTTCTGTTCTGAAGTGTTATCCGCGCCTGTCTCGTTTTCTTCCTTGCGCATGGACCGGCGCCATTTGGCGATGGTCATTTTGATCTTGCCGGAGAACATCAGCACCGCGCCGGAGACCACGCCGAACGCAACCGCGAGAATTTGTGCCAGCATTCCGCCTGAACTTGGGTCGATATACATATATTCCTCTTTTCTTTATCTTGCTCGGCTTGGATTATAACAAAACCCGCACCCATTTTCTCAAAGAATTGACGAGGAACACCGCTTCGCACCCGGCCAGGTCTTGGACCCTGAGCACCCGTTCCTTCACCTCGCCGCGAGCGATCAGCTCCGCCCGAAACGTGCCCCCCAGTAGCCCGCATTCAACGGGTGGAGTAAAAAGGTTTCCAGCCATCTGCACGACCAGATTGCCAATGGTAAATTCCGTCAGCTCGCCTTTTTCGTTGAAAAGCAGGACATCGTCAAATCCTGCGACCGCCGCTCGTTCATAAGGTTCCCGATTGGTGGTTTTGTGGAATAAGAAACGGTCGTTTGAGTTGACGGGTCCACCCGCCAGGCAAACTTTGAATATTTTGTCGCTCGGTTGGAAACCTCTGGCTTCGCCAGAGACTTCTCCTTTCGAGTTCAAAAAGACTTTTACCCTTTGGGGCGCATCCAATCCAGAGCTTAATCCGATCAAAAACTGCCTGATTTTTTTCCCTGGATCCTCTGCGGCGAAACTGAAATATTCCGCTGAGTCCAATATCCGCGCGATATGACGATCAAGGAGATAATATCCATCTTCCGGCGTCCAAAGCATTGTTTCAAAAAGGCAAAATTCCTTTTGCGGTGGGTCGGTGAGTACGCGGGCTTTGAGCAGGGCTTCGTCATACTCATCGGCAGGCGTGGAGTCCCAAACAATGCCGCCGCCGACCCCGTACTCGGCTTTGCTCTCTTGCTTATCGACCAGCGCCGTGCGGATCGCGACATTGAATCGCGCTTTGCGGTTTGGGGCGATATAACCGATGCTGCCGCAATAGATCTTTCGCGAACTGGTCTCCAAGTCGGCGATGATTTCCATTGTGCTGACCTTTGGCGCTCCAGTGATGGAGGCGCAAGGAAAGAGTGCGGAGAATATTTCCGTCACCGAGGCGTGGATCTTTGCCTTTACTGTCGACGTCATTTGAAATAGGGTGGGATATTTCTCAATGGTGAATAACTCTGGAACATGCACACTGCCTATCTTTGCGATCCGCCCGATATCATTGCGGATCATATCGACGATCATCACATTTTCGGCGCGATTCTTGATAGATGCGCGTAGCCAATTCGAGATATTTTTATCTTCCTCATTGGTTCGTCCCCGAACCGCGGTTCCTTTCATGGGTCGTCCGGTTATGTCTTCACCATCCAAATCGAAGAATAGCTCATGCGATGCGGAACAAATCGCCCAGTCTCCAATATCCAAAAAAGCTGCATATTTATTTTGAGAATGGGCGAGGTGAGCGAAGAGGCGGAGGGGATCGTCATGGAAATCGGCGCTGAGCCGCATGCTGTAATTGACCTGGTAGGTTCTGCCTTCTGCAATGTGTCCTTTGATGTTCTGGATGGCAGTATTGTAGGCTTCCTTTTCAGTATCGGGATGCCAGGTGGTCGGAGAGAGAATTCCGAAGTCTTGAAAAACTTCGAAATTCTGAAGCTCTTGTAATTCGTCATACAATCCAAACCACAAAAGCGGAAAACCCTGCGAGGGGATTACCTTCAGGGCGGGATCGAAAGCGGGCGCGGCATCATAACTGACGAAGCCTGCGGCAGTCCAGCCTTTTTCGTCGACCAGCCTCTCCACCTCCCTCAATCCCTTGCGGACATCCTCCAACTTACCGGTTACAATCACCTGGCGCGGACGGGAAAATTTTAACCACGCGTCATTCTGTTTGAGAATCACATCGCCGATCAAAGGAGCCTCTGATGAACAAAATCCTTGATATTGTACCGCGCTGGCTTCCCGCCCTGGTATTGATGATCGTCATCTTCGCGGTTTCTTCGCGCTCATCCGATGAACTGCCGAACTTCGGCGGCTGGGATTATTTCCTCAAGAAAAGCGCTCATGCTTTTGGGTATGGATTGCTTGCTCTGTCCTACCTGCGCGCACTACCGAAGCGGAATTACTTCCTCGCCTGGTTTTTTGCCATCCTCTACTCCGCCACGGATGAATTCCATCAATCCTTTGTGCCAGGCCGCAGGGCATCTTTGATCGATGTATTCGTTTTCGATAACTTAGGGGCGATGATCGCGTTGATCATCCATCGGTATTATTTTTCCGCTCGCAAATCGGATTGATCGCGATTGCCTCATTCGAATCGGCGGGGTTACTTCCTCTCATCCCATACTTATTGATTCCTCTTAGAATGCGCGCTCAATTCTCGAGTCGTAGAGGAAGCATTGTTCGGTCAGTTGGAAAGTCTGTATTACATCGCCCGCGCGTTCGTTGAAGGGCAGCCGGTCTTGTTCGTATTGGTCAGCGGATTGATCCCCGCTGTGATCTCGGTTTTGGGCGAAATCTTGATGTATTGGGCGGCGCGCCTGGGCGGACGTCCGCTGGCGTGGCGGGTGGCGAGCCGCTTCCGTATGAACACCCGTCACATCGACTGGACGGAGAATGTATTCAAGCGCTGGGGGGTGATGTTGGTCATGTTCGGGCGCATCCTGCCCGGTGTGCGGACCATGGTCAGTTTGCCCGCGGGAATCACGCGCATGAACTTCGCCTTGTTCTTCGGCGCATCCTTCAGCGGGGCGTATATGTGGAATACGCTTTTGGTGGGGGTCAGTTATATGTTGGGATTCAAGTTGACGATTCTTTAGAACATCCTAATACTCGCTCGCAAATTTCGCGTGGACCCAGAGAACTCCTGGCGTTTATTCATTACGCGGACGAGACCGCCGAAGCCAGGGTCTTTGCCTTTGAGGAGGGCGTGGAGTTTGCGCAGCATGGATATTCCATCCACGAATAAACGATCCGGTGGGCGAGTCTATAGGAATTCGTGAAGGTTTTTATTCGTGGATGGTTGTCTGCGAATTTCATTTTTTTGTTTCCACGTACATTTCGGCGAAGTGTTCCATTAACGGACGGTGGACGAAGATGTATCCGCCACCGACGCGGCGCAGGAAGATGAGGCAGACCTGACAAGTTTTAATGAGTATCGAGTCGATTCGGGTTCTGTGAATCAAAGTCATGTTGGTTTATCGAGGCTCTGTGGAAACCTGTCAGGTCTTTTTTGTTTCCACGTACATTTCAGCGAAGTGTTCCATCAACAGGCGGTGGATAAAGATGCATCCGCCACCGACACGGCGCAGGAAGATCAGGTCAACGCAGTGGTCGAGGAAGGGTACGAGTCTCCACGGGAGGAGGTTTATACCAACCCTGAACTCTCTAATGCTTTATCAGACCATTCCTTTGCCTGTGTGGAAAGCACAATCCGCTGAGTTGAATCTTGAAAAGCATTCTTCCATGATTTTTGCCAAAGGGTGATCAGTCTTTGCATTTGCACTAACTCTGCAGCAGTTTCGATCTCGGCATCGGCGGCGGTCCACTCGATGTAATGCTTGGCTTCATCCAATAGATTTTCCACAACAACCGGCGACTCCGAATTTCGCGCGCTGGACGAAATCCGCGCGAGAGTGGCGGCGAGTCCGCCGAGCCGTTTTTCGAGCGGGTCGCGCAGGAAGCGTTGTCTCTTCTTTTCTTTATCCGTCATTGCACACCTCCAAGGATGGCACGGGTCACATCTTCGACCTGTTTGCGGAGATTTTCATCCTGCAAAATGATACTCCGATTTCCCAGGCGGGGGCGGATGTTGATCAGCGATTCAAATTCGATGCGTTGCTCAGACGGGTACCAGTTCGCACCCCAAAGGTCGTCTTGTTCACTCCCATTCTCAAGCAAAACTGATTCGCAATCCGCGTGCATCTCGCCGCCTCCCGAAAGAATACGTTGGCGTATATCCACCACGATCTTGATCATGGTTTTGTGTTCCTGGAGCATCTCTCTTACTTGGGCAAGAAAAGCTTTTTCGCGTAAAGTATGGATCATCTGGTTTCCTTGATTTTTAGGTGATGAGCTTATTTTATTCCACTTCCCCGGTTTTGAATCAAAAAAGCCTCCCGAACAAACTCCGGGAGGCTCTCTAGTCACTCGTTACTCATTACTTCTTTTTCTTCGCCGCTTTCTTCCCTTTCAGGGACTTTGTGGCAATCTTTTTCTTAATCACCTTCTTCACAGCCTTCTTTGCAGGTGCAGGCTTGGCGGGTTTGACCAATGTTCGAATCTGTTCATGCATGTAAAGCTGGACGTAGTAGTAACCGCCGCCGTTCTTGCCGCTGGCGCCGGAGCCTTTCCAGCCGCCGAAGGGTTGGAAGCCGGGCCATGCGCCGGTGGTCGCGCCTTGCGGGCGATTGGCGTAGGTCACACCGGCTTCGATGTTGTCGAAGAACCAGTCAGTTTCCTTAAGCGAGCCGTAGAATCCTGCAGTGAGCCCGTAGTTGACGTTATTGGCGATCTTCATGGCTTCGTCGAGATTGCTGACCTTGCCGATTGTGCTGATGGGCAGGAACATCTCGTACTGCCACAAACGATGTTCGAAGGGCAGGTCGGTGACGAGGGTCGGTTCGCAGAAGTAGCCTTTGTCGTACATGCCGCCGGTCTTGACCTTGCCGCCGGTGAGGAACTTTCCTCCTGCGCCGTGAATCTCTTCGCAGAAATTCTTGAAGTCGTTATAGGAGCTTTTGTTGACGACGGGACCGATGTAGGTACTGCGTTCGGTCGGGTCGCCGATGACGAAGGCGTCGACCTTGGCTTTGAGTTTGGCGACGAGTTCATCGTAGACGGGCTCTTCCACGATGATGCGGGAGGCGGCGGAGCATTTCTGTCCCTGCAAGCCGAATGCGGATCGGACGATGCCGGTGGCTGCATCTTCCAAATTGGCATTGCGCGACACGATGGCGGGATTCTTCCCGCCGAGCTCGAGCACGATCGGGCGGACGTAGTTACGGTTCGCGAAATCGCGGTACATTTTCATGCCGACATCGAAGGACCCGGTAAAGGTCACACCATCAATTTCTGGATTTTCGACCAAAGCCTGGCCAAGGGACGAGCCGGGTCCGGTCACAAAGTTCACCACACCGTTCGGGAATCCCGCATCGCGCAGGCATTCCGCATACAAACGCACGATCCATGCGGTATCGGTGGCAGGTTTGATGACGACGGTATTGCCAGCCACGAGCGCCGCGCCTGTCGGTCCGCCCGTGAGAGCGAAGGGGAAGTTGAACGGGGAGACGATCAGCCAGACGCCGTAAGGGCGGAGAACGGAAACATTCGTCGAGTCGAAGCCGACAAGCGGATCCTTGCCCATCGGTTTGATGAAGCCGTTGTTCTGCTCCATCATCAAAGCCGAATAATACATAAGGTCGGCAGTCTCCTGCACGTCGCCGAGCGATTCCATGCGGTTCTTGCCGACCTCCAATGCCATTGCCGCGCCGAGTTCGAAAATGCGCTTCTCGATCAGGGCCGAAGCCTTGCGCACCAGTTTGACGCGGGTCTGCCAGGGGGTGCGACTCCATTTGGGGAAGGCGCGCCGCGCCGCGTCGATCGCCATTTTGGCGTGAGAGGCGTTGCCCTTTTGCATCACCGCCAGTTTCCATTCGGTGTTGACGGGGGAGAAGTCGTCCAATTTTTCGTCGGCAAATACATCCTTGCCATCGATGATCATCCCGTATTCCCTGCCGAGGTTCGCCTTGAGGTGGGCGACGGCTTTGTCGAAGCCTTTGTGCAGGGTCTCAGGCGGGTTGAACATGGTGGCGTACGTGAGTTTGAAAGCCATAGGAATTCTCCTTGAATTTGGTTTCCAGTGTGTGGATTTCGTTTCTGCTGCCAGCCTTCAAATTGCGGGCTGACGCCTTAATCGGAGTATAGCAGGGGAATTGACCTCCGTCAAAGTATAGCTGCGGTTTTTTGAAGTGACTTCCCTCTTAATTCAAAACCCACATGGCGAAAACACTTTTTTGTACTTCCATGGCAGCAGAATGAAAAATCCCCCAATGCGGGGGATCCATTTCTGATTACCAACGTTGTTTATTGTCTCCGCCCCGGGGTTTTCGCTTGCGGTCTTTTCCGCCGCCGCGGCTATCGTACCCGCCGCCGAACCTCGGGCGTTCCTCTCGCGGGCGGGCGATGCTGACGGTCAGGGCGCGATCCTGAAAGTCCTTGCCGTTGAACATGTTGATGGCGGTATCCATGCCCTGTTGGTTTTCCATCTCGACGAAGGCAAAACCCTTGGATTGACCCGTGAACTTGTCCTTGATCAGCGCCACCGATTTGACCGCCCCTGCCTGCGCGAACAGCGTCTGAAGGTCGGCTTCGGTGACCGAGTAAGCCAGGTTCCCGACGTAAAGTTTGTATTCCATTGCGTATCTCCTGGGTGCGCGGCGCTGCCGGAAGGATTGCGTCACTGCACAAAAGCACCGCCCAATCAAGCCGGGCGGGTGGATAGTCGGTGCATGATGAGTCGATCGGCAAACATCCAGGCCTTGGTTCGTGAGGCGTCCTTCCGTTTGATGACCCGCCTTGATTCATGCATCCGGCGGGAATTGTATCACGCGGCGACCCAAAACATAGTGGAGTAATTCGGTTCAATTTTCTTCGGCACGTCACTGGTCGCCGGGACTTTTAACCTCGTATTTGACGATTGAATGATCCACGGCAGTGGTCGCATAAAGGTTGTTCTGCGAATCGAACGCCGCTCCATAATGTCCGCTTTCGATCCTGTCGATGTAATTCCCGTCCGCGTCGAGGACCTGGATGTTGAAGAAATCGACGACATACAATCGCCCAAAATTGTCGACGGCGATCTGGTGCGGGCTTACGAATTTGCCGGGCTCGAATCCGTCATTCCCTTCCTCTCCCCCAAATCGAATCAGGTATCGTCCCTGCGGGGAGAACTTATAGATGGTTGCATCGAAGTTTCCCCAAAAATAGATATTCCCCTGCGCATCGACCGCGATCTGCCCGGTACCGATCGTTTCGCCCGAGAGTTCTTCCAGCGATTCGACTGGAATCGAGAGATCGATCCGCCCGTTTTGGTCGAAGCGGACAATGGCATCGTGCGTCATTGCGTGGACCGTATCGTTCGGGCCGAGGGCGATGTGTCGATACCCAAAGAAAATGGGTTCGCCGATTTCGCCAAATTTTTCACCATTCAGGTTGTACATTTGAATGGTATCTCCAGGGACGTAGATCATCCCTTTGCGGGTGACGGCGATGGTCGTCAGGTAGGGGTCGCCTTCCGGTGTGAAGTTGGCGGTTAGGTTTCCGGCGGAATCGAAGACGCGGATCTCATCGCTGCTGAAATCGCCTACTACAATATTTCCATTCCCATCCACTCCGATGGCGCGTGGATCGTTCATTCCCTGGGGACTGAAGGCAAAGACTTGATCGGCGAACGGAGCCGGGACCAGGGAATCGCCCGAGGGAAGACCGGGGATTTCCGATGGGAATTCGAACGGAAGGGCTTCCAGGATGCTTGGAAAGACGCTGACCAGTATGAAGATAAGCACGATCAGGTTGATCAATCCGCCGAGACACGAACGATTTCGCGGTCGGGCGCGCGGCGTGGAAGGAATCGAATCGACGACAAAGGGCTCACCGGGTCTCGAACCGGTTTGAGGCCTGTTGACGATGACGGGACCCGTCGAATAAGTTGGGTTTCTCGATGGTGGGGGAACTGACTGCGCGGGCTCATCATCCCGAACCCCCGCCATGGACTTTACGCTCAATAGCGCATATTCGTGCTTCAGCCCGGTGATTTTGCTGTAGATCCTGGCGGCTTCGTCGAATTTGCCCTGTTTCGCCAATTCGGTCACGTCGGAAAGGCTGGTATATCCGCCCGATTTGCCGGTTTGCGAGGGCGAAGAAGCGGATGCCCTCAACGTCTCCGGGATGATGACAGTCGCGCCGCAGTACGGACATTTCATCGTTGCCATTCCCGGCGCCGGGTCGAGCGGGGCGCCGCAGGATGAACACTTGAACAGGCTGAGGGATTGGCTGTCTGGCATGGTTGCCTCACACGGATAAATTTACTTTCAGGTCTCGAGTATAACCCCGGAATCACCGGGTTGGAACCATCGAAGGTTTGATTACCTTACACTGGTATTAGGACGCGAATTAACTCGGATGGATGCAGATTTTTTGACGAAATGTCCGAAAAAACGCATTGAATCCGCGTTTTCCGCGCTTGTCTACGTCCTATTTTTAATAGTGTAATGTATTCAGATCGAATGTTTTACTTGTCCTTCAAAAGGTCTTCGATGCGGCGGTCGGGGATCAACCAGATGATGGCGACGATCACGAATAAGACAAGGGAAACCCAGGGAAACAGAAATGCAAGCGGAATGGAGATCGTATAGAGGGAGAGGGAGATGTATTCCTTGGTTTTATTACCAAGCGCGGCGGCGAGGAGTGAGCCCCTGTCATGATGCGCCGTCAATGCGCGGACCATGATGTAATATGCCAATCCGGACATCCACATTACAACCCCATACAACGCAACGGGCAATGCGGTGAATGGATTCTCGCCCATCCAGCCGGTTACGAAGGGAACAAGGGACAGCCAGAAGAGCAGGTGAATATTCGCCCAAAGGATCGAGCCGTTGACCTTCTCCACCGCCTGCCAGAGATGATGATGGTTGTTCCAGTAAATGGCTATAAAGATAAAACTCAACACATAACTCAGGAATTTTGGAATCAACGACGTCAATGCGGAAAGATTCGGCTCATGCGGCGGAGCCAGTTCGAGAACCATGATCGTGATGATAATGGCGAGCACGCCGTCGCTGAAGGCTTCGAGTCTTCCTTTGCTCATAATAAACCTCTAATGGAATGTATTAACTTGGAGGGTTCAGCCCTCGAAACTGTGCGGGTAGGGGAGCGGCACATCGCTGGCGCGCGTCAGTTTTTGCATTTGATCGTCCGTAAGCGACCATCCGCTTGCGCCGAGATTCTCTTCGAGATTTGACATCGAACGCACGCCAATGATCGGAGCGGTCACGCCCGGACGGTTCATCACCCAATTCAATGCGACCTGTGCAAGGGTTTTACCGGATTCTTCTGCGACGGCGAACAAGGCATCGATCACGTCCCAGGTGCGTTCATTGGCGTAAAGGGACCAGCGTTCGCTCCAGCCGTGTTTCTCGGCATCATCGATGCGCGTCCCGGAAGGAGGCGCGGACATTCCCCGGCGATATTTTCCGCTCAGCCACCCGCCTCGCAATGGACTCCACGGAATCATCCCCGCCCCCTCGTTCAAACAAACCGGGAGCAATTCCCATTCCGTTCCGCGGTCGAGCAGGTTGTATAAGGGCTGGAGGCAGGTGAACGGTTCCCATCCGTTGAAGCGGCTGATGTCGATGGCTTTCTGAAATTCATGTCCCGCCAGGTTGCTCGCGCCCAAATAGCGGACTTTGCCCGCCTGCACGAGAGAATTCAAAGCGGCAAGCGTCTCTTCGATGGGGGTGAGCGGATCCCATTTGTGGATTTGGTAAATATCGATGTAGTCTGTGCCTAATCGGCGCAGGCTGTTTTCTGCCCCGGCAAGGATATGTTTGCGGCTCAAGCCGATGTCGTTGGCACCCGGACCCGTGCGAAAGCGGACCTTTGTGGCGATCACAAAATCATCACGGTTTTTGCCTTTCAGCCATCCCCCGATGATCTCCTCCGACCTGCCCTCGTTATACACATCGGCAGTGTCTATAAAGTTCCCGCCCGCTTCGACGAATCGATCAAGGAGTTTGATGCTTTCATTCTCGGCGGTCTCGCGCCCGAAGGTCATCGCGCCGAGGCAAAGTTCGCTGACCCGCAAACCGGTTTTTCCCATTTGTCGGTAGTTCATGGGCATCTCCTACTTGATGACCGAAGCATACCACAGGTGTTTCTCGATTCTGCTATACTTCGACGTGTTAATCCATACTCAAAGCCTGAAATAAAACGTAAATGTCCCAACTCATCGAATGCATCCCCAACTTCTCCGAAGCGCGGCGACCGGAAGTGATAGATAAGATCGCCGCCGCCATCCAGTCGGTCGCCGAGGTCAAACTCCTCGACCGTTCCTCCGACCTCGACCACAACCGCACCGTGTTGACCTTTGCCGGGTCGCCTGCGGGTGTGGAGGAAGCCGCCTTTCTTGCCATCAAGACCGCCGCCGAATTAATTGATCTCGACGCGCATACCGGAGAGCATCCGCGCATCGGCGCGACGGATGTCGTTCCATTCGTTCCGCTCAGCGGCGCGAGCATGGACGAATGTATCGCCATCGCCAAACGACTCGGCGAGCGCGTCGGCAGGGAACTCAAAATCCCTGTTTATCTCTATGAAGCCGCTGCGACCAAGCCCGAACGAACGAATCTCGAAAACATCCGCAGGGGGCAATACGAAGGCTTGAAGAAAGAGATTGAGACCGATTCAAATCGCAAACCGGATTACGGTCCAAGCAAACTTCCGAAGGCGGGCGCGACCGTCATCGGCGCGCGCAACCCGCTGATCGCATTCAACGTTTATCTCACCACCGATGATGTCAATATCGCCAAAAAGATCGCCAAGGCTGTGCGTCAGTCTTCGGGCGGATTGCGTTATGTCAAAGGTCTCGGTCTGCTCGTGGACGGCCGCGCGCAGGTCTCGATGAATCTCACCAACTTCCCCGAAACGCCCATCGCCCGCGTCGTCGAATTCATCCGCCGCGAAGCGGAGCGTTACGGCGTGGGAATTCATCACAGCGAACTCGTCGGCTTGATTCCGCAGGCAGCGTTGGTGGATGCCGCGGTCTGGTACACCCAATTGGATTCTTTCTCTCCCGAACAGATTCTCGAATCCCGGCTTTACTCTCCTCCCACCGCGGACGCTTCGGATTCCGCCGGTAGCGGATCCAGTTTCATCGAACAGTTAGCCGCACCGACTCCGACTCCTGGCGGCGGTTCTGCCGGAGCCTATGCCGGAGCGATGGGAGCGGCTCTGGTTGCCATGGTTTCAGGAGTCACCATCGGCAAAAAGAAATATGCCGATGTGGAAGCCGAAATGCAAGCCATTCGAGTCGTTGCCGAGAATCTCCGCGCCGAGCTGACCCAAGCCGTGGACGACGATGCCGCTTCCTTTGAAGTTTTAATGGCGAAGTTCAAAATGCCAAAGGAGACGGATGATCAAAACTCCGCCCGGGATGCGGCGATCACACAGGCGACATTGAATGCCGCGCATATCCCGCTCCATGTGGCGCAGCATGCCGTCAAAGTGATGGAGCTCGCCCTCAAATGCGCCAAGCACGGACTGCAAAGCGCCATCAGCGACGCCATGTCCGGCTTTGCCATGGCGCGCGCCTCGCTGACAGCGGCCGGATTCAATGTGCGCATCAATATCAATTCGCTCGCGGAAAAGTCGCTGGGCGATAAGATGTTGAAGGATTTGGCCGCGCTGGAAAAGGCGGCGGATAAACTCGAGGAGGAGATCCAGCTTGTGATGAAAGAACGAGGCGGGGTTTAACTCCCGCCTTATTTCTTAAGTGTAGAGTCAACCTATCATGCTTCCGCCAAATATCTATTACTCTGCGATCCTGCTCGCCGCCGGTGTCGCGTGCCTCGTGGTGGCGGTCATGATCTGGTACTTTCGGCGCGAGGCGGCCGGCGCGAAACCGCTGGCGATCTTTCTGCTCGGGCTTGCCTGGTGGGATATTACGTACGCCATCTTCTGGGTCGATATACCCGCGATCACGCCCTACTTCTGGCTGGATATTACCCTGGCAGGCGCGTTCACCGTGCCGACCGCCTTCCTGATATTTGCGCTTGAATATTCCAATGCGCGGCGCTGGTTGAACCGCCCGTTCATTCTGGCGTTGTTGATCGAGCCGGTGATCTGTTTCATCCTGCTTTGGACGGACCCGTGGCATGACCTGTTTTTGGCGGGAAGCGCGCGCTGAACACGGTCATGATTCTCGACGCGGGTCCGGTCCATTGGGCGAATATCTATTATTCCTATCTGCTCATCCTGATCGCATTCCTGATCCTTGTCGTAACCTTCCGTCGTTCGAAGGGAGTGTATCAACGGCAGGCGGCGATGATCCTGGCGGCCGCTGTAGTGCCCTGGCTTGTACACGTCGGGTTTGTCCTGTCTGGCGGTGGCTTACTGCCCAATGCGGATATGACCCCTTTCATTTTTTCGTTCACCGCGTTGTTCATTGCCTTTGCGCTGATCCGTTACCGCCTGCTTGATATTGTGCCGATCGCGCGCAGCGCGTTGATCGAAAGCATGGGTGAAGGCGTGCTTGTGCTCGATTCGAACGACCGTATTGTGGATGTCAACCCGGCCGCGAGAAGGGAACTGTCACCCGATTTTTCGCTCGGCGATCGGGTGGAATCCGCCTTTAAACACATGCCGGATCTCGTCGAAAAATTTTCCAAAACCGCTCAAGCCCGTACGGAGATTACCGTCGGAGAAATCACGCTTGATTTAAGCATTTCCACCCTTCTGGATGCGAAAGGACGGCCCATGGGCAGGCTGGTCGTCTGGCGCGATATCACCGCGCTTAAGCAGACCCGCGATAAACTCGAAAAACTTGCCATTACGGACGAACTGACTTTAACTTATAACCGGCGTCATTTCATGGAATTGGCGGAGAGCCAGATCGGCTTCGCACGACGGTACGGGACCCCGCTCGCCTTCGCAATGATCGACCTCGACTACTTCAAAGAAATCAATGACAGCTACGGCCACCAGGCGGGGGACAGGGCGCTGGCAGGGCTTGCCGCAATCCTTCGAGGGAACATCCGCGATTTCGACATCATCGGGAGGTTGGGCGGCGAGGAGTTCGCGATCCTCATGCCAAAAACGGACGAACAGGCGGCGCTGCAGGCAGTCGAACGATTGCGCGCCGTCGTGGCAGAAAGCCCGTTCGGGTTGGGGACAGACTCCATAAAGATCACATTCAGCCTGGGTTTGACCGAATTCATGGGCGGACGGGATTCACTTGAATCCATGCTGCGCCGCGCAGACCATGCCTTGTATGAGGCCAAGAGAACCGGCAGGGATCAGATCGTGGTCTGGAGTACAGATACGGAAGAGAGGTTTACACCCCCGGCTTGAGGACTTCCTTGCCCAAACTCCCCGGCTTGTGTATAATCCCGGCATCCAAAAGCATTGATGGGAACGAGTAGACCGTTCAAAACGAACAGCGAGTCCGTGAAATGGTGTGAGGCGGATACGACCTGACGGTTGAAAATCCTCCCGGAGCTGTGAGCAGAAATCAGTGACCAATAAACAGTGATCAGTCGCTGAAAGTAAGTGAGCCGAATTTGTCCCTCGTTATCGGAACAGGGCGATGGTTGTCGTCCATTGAGTGTCACGCCAAGTGCGTGAAACCAGAGTGGTACCGCGTGAGCCTTGCTCTCGTCTCTGTGTGAGATGAGAGTTTTTCTTTTAATTCGGGTTGGAAGGTTGCAAGTTGCAGGTTGAAAGTGTGAACCTGTAATCTTCAACCTTTGACCTTCAACCAGGAGTGAGAATGTTCAAAGCAGTCAATCCAAAACTCGATGTGCCTGCGATGGAGGACAACGTCCTCAAAATGTGGAAAAAGCAGGGAATTTTCAAAAAGACCGTCGAGCAGCGGCAGGGCAGACCCGAGTATGTTTTCTATGAAGGACCGCCCACCGCCAATGGACGCCCCGGCGTGCATCACGTCCTTGCGCGGGCGTTCAAGGATATGTTCCCGCGCTACAAGATCATGCGCGGATATCACGTCTCACGCCGCGGCGGCTGGGATACGCATGGCCTGCCGGTCGAAATCGAAGTGGAGAAACAACTCGGTTTCACCAACAAACAACAGATCGAAGAATACGGCATCGATAAGTTCAACGAGCTTTGCAAGAAATCGGTCTTTACCTACATCCAGGAATGGGAAAAACTCACCGAACGCATCGCCTTCTGGGTGGATCTGGACAGCGCCTATGTGACCTACACCAACGACTACATCGAGTCGGTCTGGTGGATTTTGAAGAACTTCTGGGAGAAGGATCTGCTCTTCAAGGGCTACAAGATCGTGCCGTATTGCCCTCGCTGCGGCACGCCTCTCTCGGACCATGAGGTGGCGCTTGGCTACGATGAAGCGACCGATCCCTCGGTCTTCGTGCGCTTCCCGCTCGTGGATAAGCCGGATACCTCCATGCTGGTGTGGACGACGACGCCGTGGACTCTTCCCGCCAATGTGGCTGTTGCCGCGCATCCCGAAGTGGACTATGTGACTGTCGAAAGAGCGCACAACGGCTCGACGGAAAAACTGATCCTTGCCAAATCGCTTTTGGAGAAGGTCTTCCGCGGCGAGGAAGTGAAAATCATCGATACCTTCAAAGGGAAAAAGTTGAAAGGCGTGAAGTACAAACCGCTCTTTACCTTCGTACCGCTCGATAAGCCTGCTCACTTTGTTGTGATGGGCGATTTTGTTACCACCGAGGACGGCACGGGTTTGGTTCATCAGGCTCCAGCCTTCGGCGCGGAAGATATGGAGATGGCGAAGCAATACGATCTACCCGTCCTGCTCACCGTTCAACCGGACGGGTCATTCATCCCCGAAGTCACCCCCTGGCGCGGAGTCTTCGTCAAGGATGCCGACCCGCAGATCATCAAAGACCTCGAAGCGCGCGGGTTGATGTTCCGCTCGGAGAGCTACACACATACTTATCCGTTCTGCTGGCGGTGCAGCACGCCGCTGCTCTATTACGCGCGCGAGTCGTGGTACATCCGCACCAGCGCAAGGAAAGACCAACTCGTTAACTTGAACAAGACCATTCACTGGGTCCCCGACCACATCCGTAACGGACGTTTCGGCAACTGGCTGGAAAACAACATCGACTGGTCGCTCTCGCGCGAGCGTTATTGGGGCACGCCGCTTCCGGTCTGGGAATGTGACGGTTGCCATCACCGGGAATGTGTCGGCTCTGTAAAGGAACTTTCTGAAAAGACTGGAAAGGACCTGACCGAACTTGACCTGCACCGCCCACACGTGGACAACGTTCATTGGAAGTGTGTCAAGTGCGGGGGCGGAATGAGCCGCGTCAAGGACTTGATCGATGTCTGGTTTGATTCGGGCGCGATGCCGTATGCCCAGTGGCATTATCCGTTCGAGAATCGGGAAAAGTTCGAGGCGCAATATCCGGCCGATTACATCTGCGAGGCGGTCGATCAAACGCGCGGCTGGTTCTATTCGCTGCATGCCATCTCGACTTTGCTCAACGACAAAGTCTCGTTCAAAAACGTGATCTGCCTCGGTCATATTCAAGACGCCGAAGGACGCAAGATGTCGAAGTCGCTGGGCAACATCGTCGAACCCTGGGATGTGATCAACCTGCACGGCGCGGATGCGCTGCGCTGGTATCTCTTCACCGCCACGCCGCCGGGACAGGAGCGCCGCTTCTCCTCCGATTTGGTCGGGGACGTGATCCGCAGCTTTACGCTTACGCTGTGGAATGTGTATTCGTTCTTCGTGACCTATGCCAACCTCGACAAGCCGCAGGGACTCAAAGTCCTCGCGCCGACGAACGAACTCGACCGCTGGCTGCTCTCCGAGTTGAATGTGCTGGTCCGCGATGTGACCAACGCCTACGACGATTACGACGTGACGAATGCCACGCGCCCTGTCGAAAAATTCGTCGAGACGCTCTCGACCTGGTATGTGCGACGGTCACGCCGACGCTTCTGGAAAAATGAGTCCAATGCAGACAAGCAGTCCGCCTATTCAACTCTTTATACGGCGCTTGTAACAGTTGCCAAACTTGTCGCGCCTGCCATGCCTTTCATCGCTGAGGAGTTGTATCAAAACCTCGTCCGCTCAGTGGATGAGACCGCGCCTGAATCGGTGCATCTCGCGGAGTGGCCCGTTGTGATGGAGGAGTTCATCGACGAGTCTCTCAACCGCGAAATGGAACTGGTTATGAAACTTGTTTCGCTTGGTCACTCGGCGCGGCAGAAGGCGAACCGCAAAGTCCGTCAGCCATTGGCGGAAGCTGCTTTCTCAGTAAGTAATATCACCGAGCGAGGTGCTTTACTCAAGAATGCTGAAGTGATTCAAGATGAGTTAAACGTCAAAGAAGTACGACTATTAAATGCTTCCACCGAAGCCGTGTCTCACTCTGTAAAACCCCTACCTAAACAGCTTGGACAGAAATATGGAAACAAGTTCCCTGCCATCCAAAAGGCGATACTTGCGATGGATTCTGAGGTAGTTGCGCGCACTTTGCTTGGCGGCGATCAGGTTGTTGTCAATGCTGGAGGCGAAGTATTCCAAATCATCTCTGAAGAAGTGGAAGTGAAGGCGCTTGCAAAGGAAGGTTTTGCTGTGGCAGAAGATGGCGCGTACGTTGCCGCGCTCGTTACCACATTGACGCCCGAACTAGTTGCTGAGGGCTTGGCACGTGAATTCGTTCGCCGAGTGCAGGACCTGCGCAAGACCGCAAACCTCGATGTCGCCGACCGCATCGAATTGTTCGTGGAAGCCAGTGCAGGTTTGAGGTCCGCGGTGGAGGCTCATAAAGATTACATCACCGCAGAGACACTCTGTACGAAGTTATCCTTTTCTGCGCCGCCTGCCGGTACGTCTGTTGTTGATGATGAGTTTGAGGGCGAAAAGGTGACAATCGGCCTGCAAAAAGCCTGACAGTTTTGAAAAAGGACGACTCAGACGAGTCGTCCTTTTTGTTTCCTTTTATAATAATCGGTGTTATAGACTGAAAGTTTCCAAAGGAATGACCATGAACAGCTCTGCACGAATTGAATCCAAGCCAAATTTCCTCCGAGTCGCTGCCGCGTACGGTGTGCATCTCTTTACCGCCACCGGCGCCATTTGGGGCTTGCTCGGCATTTTTGCCGTCTTCGAGGGGAATTACAAAATGATGATCGTTTGGATGATCGTCGCCATGCTGGTGGACGGCTTCGACGGCGTGTTGGCGCGTTGGGTGGATGTGAAAAAATACGCCAGCGGGATAGACGGCGCATTACTCGATAATATCCTCGATTATCTTAATTACGTCCTTGTCCCCGCCATCTTTATGATCCATACCGACCTTTTGCCTGAATCAGTCAAATGGCTTACGGCTTGTCTCATCCTGCTCACGTCTGCGTATCAATTCACCCAGTCCGACGCCAAGACCGAGGACCATCACTTCAAGGGTTTCCCTTCCTATTGGAATGTCGCAGCGCTTTACATGCTTCTAATGAACCTGCCGCCCTGGATCAATTTCGGTTTCCTGATGCTCTTCAACGTCATGGTCTTTATACCTGTCAAATATATTTATCCCAGCCGTAACACCACCCTTCGCGTTCTTACGCTCGTTCTTACTTATCTGTATGGCGCGATCGGCATTTGGGGTCTTCTACAATATCCAAACCAGCCCGGCTGGGTGGCGTGGGCGTCGCTCATTTACGTCGGATATTATCTTGTGTTAAGCCTGATCCCCAAAAACAAGAACACGACCGCCCATGCAAATTGAAATTGCAACACGGGCGGATGATGAGCTTTATCAGGCATTTCAACGCCTTGTCCCTCAAATGACCAATAATAATCCGCCTCCTTCCCTTGGCGAATTGCATGCCCTCCTGCTAGATGCCGACTCCACTCTTCTGCTTGCCCGCGCTGACGATGGCGTGATCATCGGCGCGTTGACTCTCATCGTGTATCGCGTCCCGACGGGAGTCCGCTCTATCATCGAAGATGTCATTGTGGATGAATCCGCCCGCGGACAGGGAGTGGGAGCGGCGTTAATGCAGCGCGCGATCGAAATGGCGAAGGAGAAGAGCGCGAAGAACATCTCGCTAACCTCGAATCCGATGCGGGCGGCGGCAAATCGTTTGTATTTGAAGATGGGATTTCATAGACGCAATACGAACGCCTACCAGATGAAACTATAAAAAGACCGCCGAAGGTTTCAAACCTTCGGCGGTCTCATTCAGTCTGGTTCAGGGTTTGCCATTCCCTTTTCCCTTGCCGTTCCCGCCTTCATCGTCACTGCCATTGTTCCCTTTGCCTTTCCCATTACCGTTTCCATTGCCATTGCCGTTTCCACTCCCGTTGCCGTTCCCATTTCCACCGACGTTTCCGTTGCCTTGACCGTTATTGCTGGCGTTGTTTCCAATACCATTACCGTTGCCATTCCCATTTTGGGTGCCGGCCGTACCTTCCACCGTGGTGGTTGATGTCGGATTCGTAGTGGGAGCATCCGCCTTGCCGGACATTACACTGCCCAAATTTTCACCTTTCTTCAATCCCTTTACAATATCACCCCAGTTATCAGGTGTCGAACCATCGGCGAGGGTAATGTTGCTGTAATCGCCGGTCTTCTTGGCTTCCAGCAGCGCATTGAAAGTCTCGGTGTCGCCGCCGATCTGGTTGGTCATCCACAGCGCCTGCGCGATCACGCCGAAGCCAACTCCGTCGCTATGAACCGTCATCACTGTGTCATAGTCCACGCCGAGCAGGTCACTGAAAAACTCGGACAGCGCGCCTCCGACTGGATGTTGATCTTCATCTTCACCTTCCTCGCCTGGTGTCTCAGGAAGGACGTCGGTCGGTTCGATGGTCACTTCTGTGCCGTACGCAGTTTCGCTCACGACCGGCGCTCCAGTGGAAGTGTTAATCAACCCGTGGGCTTCCGCGGTCTCGAGAGTCATATTCACGGTTTGGGTCGAGCCGTCTGCATTTTCAAGCGTGACGATCGCGAAGGTCTCACCCGTATCGGGGTCTGTATCGAATTCGACCAGTTGAACCGTACCAGTGATCGGTGTTATTTCCTGGGCTAAGGCGCTCCCGGTCGAAAACGCAAGCAGCGCAGCCAGAAGAGCGATGCCGGTAAATATTCGTTTCATATTATCTCCTTACATATCACTCACTTGTTGAGCTTATTCTATACGACTCCCCGCCAAAACGCATTTACAACTCTGAAAGTGGGATAGGAAATCGGTACTATTGACCGCTGGCTCGCAGATATTTGTATCCGGCTTTGCTCATGTCGCTGTATTCTCCGCGGTATTCAGCAGGCATCAATTCAGCGATCTTATACATCATTTCGTCCACAACCCGCTGGCGGACTTCGGCGGTAATTTTGTCCTCCACATGCACCTTGAACGGCTCTCCCACGCGAAGATGAAAATCGGTGCGCTTGAACCGTTTTAGATTCTTCAAATAATTTTCCCCGCCCCAATGCACGATGGGCAGGACAGTCACGCCGGAACGAACCGCGAGGATGGCGGTTCCCGGCATGGCCCGCCTCAGAATTCCGGTCTTATTGCGGGTTCCTTCCGGCGCAATCCCAAAGATATAACCATCTTGAAGGTTGCGCAGCGCGCTTTTAAGGGCGGTCATATCCGCCTCGCCGCGATGGATCGGGATGATGTCCCAAGCCCAGAAAACCCACCGCAGTAGCGGATTTTTAAAAGCCTCCGCTTTTCCCCACCCGCCAATCTTGCGCGGCTGTAAGACGGTGGCAAGCACAGGCACTTCAACCTGGCCGGTGTGGTTGGAGATGACGATTAGCGGTCCCTGCATGGGGACCTTCTCCAAACCTGATATGTCGAGCCGCATCGTCAGACGGAAGTAAACCCGCAGTAAAGATGTGATGAACAAAAGAGAGAATTTTTTCATGAGCGACTCAACCGTGGATGATTTCCAATTCCTGCGGAAGCAATTCAAGGATCAGTTGTTTTCCGTCAAGGCAGATGAACTCACCATCGGCATGGGCAGGGAAGGTCACGTCCAATGATTTGATCGTGACTTTTCTGGCGCGTTTCATCTGGATCTCTGGCAATACCTTTTGCGTGCCTTTGATGAAATAGGGGATCATTGCCAGGATGCGTCCCTTCGAGGCGGTTTCGGCGATGCAGAGGTCGAACCAGCCATCGTCAGCCTGGGATTCAGGCGCCATTTGGAAGCCCCCGCCCATGCGCCGCCCGTTCATGACGGAGATCATCAGAGAACGTTGTTTGATTTTTTCCCCGTCGTCCAGAACAATTTCCACCTCGGCGGGATTGTAATAAAGGAAGACGGTCTTGATCACACCGATCAAATACGCCAGCAGTCCGCGCGTCCAACGCACTTTGACCGCTTCGTTTCCCACCGCCGCGTCGAAACCGACGCCGATGCCGTTTCCAAAATACCGCCCATCGGGAAAATCGCCCCCCTTGACCCATCCAAGGTCGATGCGTTTTCGTTTATTTGCCTTCAGAGCGTTCAAGCCATCATCCAGAGTCGTTGGGATGCCCGTACCTCCGGCAAAATCGTTTCCGGTTCCCACCCCCAGTACAGTGAAAGCAACGCTGTTGTATCCCGCCTTCTTGGCGCGCATAATGCCATTGATGGCTTCGTTCACGGTGCCATCGCCGCTCGCGCAAACCACCACGTCGTAGCCGTTTCGAGCCGCTTCTTCAGCGAGTTCAGCAGCGTGCCATACGCCGTTCGTTTGGGCGATCGTATAATTAAAGTTGTGCTCCTTCAAAAAGGATTCGATCCGCGGAATGGATCTCTCCCCAAGCCCGCGCCCAGAGGTTGGATTGACGATGACAAAGTATTTCATGCAGACTCCCGATTGCCGCGTGGCGGACGTTCTCTACATCCGTTATTCCGATGGTTAAAGCGGGGCGAGTGTATCACAAGCCTGGTTTATATTTCAAGTAATCGTCGGGCGTGTCGAGGTCCTGGAAAATGGTGGGAGTGTCCAGATTCACATATTCGATTTCGTTTGAATGTGCGTTCATAAACTCGCGCATGGACTGCCCTTCCTCCATTACCAGAATTTCATCCCAAATCGTTCTTGCCGCCAGCCAGGGATGCCCACGCCTCATCTGGTAACTCGGAACGACAAGACTGGATCTGCTCTTCAAGTACGCGCTGCAAACCGTACTCACGCTTCCTGCTTCCATTTGGGGCTGGTCGCCGAGACAAATCAACGCTGCCTCTGCTGACGGTTTAACCGCGCTCAATCCACATTGTATGGATGCCAGCATCTCGCCATCATCGTTGAGAGCGATCGGGAATTGATGATTGGAGATCGAATTGGCGATTTCCGAATTTGTAACGATAATTATGTCTTCGACCCCGGCGTTTTGCAGAGTCTCCAACACCTTTCCCAACACGGTCTTATCGTCCCAGGGCAGGAGTAATTTTTGCCTGCCCATGCGAACCGATCTCCCGGCGGCTAATACAATGGCTGAAATGTTCATTTTCAGCGACCCATTATCATCCTAGTTCATCCCCTCAAGATTCTTCAGCCTTTCGTAGTCCTCCGGTTTGTCCACATCGAAGATCAGGATGTCGTCGTGCCAGGGCAGGTAAGAGACCTGGTGCCTGTCGAAGATGGCGCGGCCACCGATATCACCGGTCAATTGCATAAGATCGGGGAAGGTCACCCGGTCGAAGAGCACGGGGTTTGCGCGACGCTCCTCCAGCACGAGAGGAGCGAGGATGGATTGGCGTTCGCTTGCGTGAGATTCGATCAATGCGCGAATGACTTCCTCCGGCATTTGCGGCTGGTCTGCCAGCAGAAATACGGCTGAACCCACATTATCTGGCAATTTGTCGATCCCTTTAGTAACAGATGTGCTCTGCCCCAGTTCGAAATCCGGGTTATGGACGAGGCTCACGGGGAGGTCTCTTAGGTGAGATTCGATTTCAGCGTGGCGAAAGCCTGTAACGACAACCACCGGTTCAAGTCCCGCGCGAAGCGCAGTTTCTGTCACTTGTCGAACGAAGGGCTTTCCCTTCCAATCCAGTAATTGCTTGAAATGGCCGTAGCGACTCGACTTCCCAGCCGCGAGGACGATGCCTGCCGTGCGTTCGATGAGACGAAATGTTCCGTGTTCGAGTGACCCAACGACGACTGAATCGAAATGATTTAACAATGTGCGTGCCAACCCGCCACCGATGGATTGGAGTTCCGGGGTATCTGCCTGGTTAAGCAGTTCGATCCGCCTTGCTTTTTCGGGGATGTTTTTCAACGCTCCCATCGGATGCGTGAGGATTCCTAAAAGCGCCTGCGCTGTGATCGTTTCGCCGGGCGCAAGACCGCAAAGCTGGGAGAATAGTTCAGCGCGATGGACATGTTCTTCATCAAGGGGCATACCGAGGGCGGATAATCCTGAGATATGAACAACGATCTCGGCGAACCCAGGGATGGGAGGTTCATGAGCTGCGGGAGCCTTGAGCGGTTTCTGTCGCGACCCGTCTGCTTCGATGAGAAGGGGAATGTTTTTTTGCGATGATACTGTGCGCAGCCAGTTCAAAGGATCCTGTTCAATCGGCTTGGTTTTATCATCTTCGACCTTACCTGTAAATAAAACGATGCCAGTATCCGGAATAACAATATCCTTTTCTGCGCCGACCATGATGTGATGATCTGCCAGTGGGATTTGCCACACACCGAGATGCGAGGTCGCCGTGACGAAGACAGGGGAATTCGCATTGTTTTCAGTAATCTGGCGGGCAAGCCGAAAGAGCGCGGTGGTCTTGCCGCCTGAGCCGATAAAACAAATGATGGGAGCGCGGGCGGTCTGGTCGAGCCGCAACGCACGGAACAAGTTGAGGGGGAGGCTCATCTTCATTGTAATTGTATGATAAAACCCCTGAAATGACAGGGAGGGTGGGAGGTGGTCGTATAATGAAAACGTCTTTGCTGCCCCAACTTAACAAGGGCGTAACCATGAATAAACCTGTTGCTTTGATCGTTGAAGACGACCGCGATATCGTTGCCCTGTTCCGGCATGTTCTCGATGTCGCCGGTTATCAGACCGAGATTGTCCTGGATGGAAAGGATGCCATGGACCGTCTCGGTGTTATGCGCCCCAATATTGTCCTGTTGGATTTGCAATTGCCGCGCATGTCGGGGGTGGAGATCCTGAAGCGGATGCGGGACGACGAGCGGCTCATGCGCGTGCCGGTGGTGGTCATCACCGCGTATGCTCCCTACGCCGACAGCCTGCCCGTCGAACCGGATTTGCTCCTCTTAAAACCGGTGGATATCAATCAATTGAGCAATCTCGTCCAGCGGCTGCAAGCCACACAAGGCGCGCTCGATGAACCCACGCATGATTTTGTCACCGGTTTGTACACGCTCCCGTTCTTCAATGTCCGTATGACGTTCTCGCTCGAGCGGATCAAGCAAAGTTCGTTCCGCCGCTTCGGCGTTCTTTTTGCGGATGTTTCGCCGATGGATGACCTCAAATCCCACCTCAACGAGAACGAGTTGCGTGAGTTCCTGCGGAAACTTGCTGATCAATTCCGGATCACGCTTCGCCCGACGGATACCATGGCCTGGTCTCCCGAGAAGCGCATGTTCCTGACCCTTATCGAAGATATTCCAACCCCTGAAGCGCCCTTGAAGATCGCCGGTCGTTTGAGAGACAGCATGAAGAGATTTCTTGAAACCAACGACCGCGGGCTTGGGCTGCGCGCGAATGTAGGAGTATTGTTATGCGATGCCGATTACGATGATATCAATCAAATCCTCGATGACCTCGACCTGGCTCGTTCCCAATTACGCGCCGGTTTATTTACCAATCCATCCATTTTCGACAGGGAGATGCTTGGTGAACGGCGGTAGTTCGGCAGTGAATATAATGAAAAAGACGGATAGTGTCCAATATCAAAAATAGGAAATGTCGTTGCGAGCCCGATAGGGCGAAGCAATCCCGGATTCCCGGGGAAGATTGCTTCCCTCCGGCAGATTCAGGATAGGCGTCGGGCTGATGCCATCCTCGCAACGACATAATCTGATGTGTCGGATGATAAACACTCCTAAACATGACTCACCCCGAAATTAAGGTTTCGCGGGTGAGTTCGTTCTTAAGAACAAATGGGACGCTGGTAAACGCGGATTTATAATCCCTTTTCCGCATAAATCTGCGCTCGTCCGCGTCCCAAATTAAATTCGGGTTAATTATGTTTTATTCATATGGTCCGAATGTATCCTTGGGTAATGCAGGCGGGCGAATCCACGAGAGCCAGCCGGTCTTTACCGCAGGTGCCATTGGCGCCGGTTTCTCGTACATGACAAGCACAAGGCTTACAGCCAGTCCTGTCGCACCAAGCCATTGGGTAAATATCAATTTTTCCCCAAGCAGCAGATGGCTGAACAGAATGGCAACCAGTAGTTCAGCCAGCCCAAGAAGCGCGGTTTGCATTCCCCCGATCTTTTTCACCCCGAGGAACAACGCCACCCGTGAAAAGACGGTCACGAACGTCAAGCCTACAATTGGAAACCATGGGGCATCCGGCGGCGGAAGGGTCCGGTCAAAGATCAGGTAGGCCGGGACCACAACCGCGCTCATTGACAGAAGGGTATACAACGCAACAGTCGGCGCAGGCACTTCGTACAAAACGCGCTGATTGATGGGCAGGTGCATCGCATAAAGGATTGCCGCACAGATCATCATGGCGACCCCGCCAAGGTCCATGGGCTTATCAGGGACGTTCGTCAGAAAAAGCACGGCGAGCGTTGCAAGCGAGATGCGGAAGATCGTCAATCGGCTCGGCGGTTGATGGTCGAGGATCAACCACATCGCCACAAAAAAAGGGTAAAGCGAATATAACAACTGTCCCATGTTGGCGTTAAGTCTCTCAAGAGCCAGGTAATAGAATAGCGAACCCAATCCATTGATCATCCCGGCGAGTCCGCATCCGATCAAGCCCACAGGGAAAATATAGAGATATCGTCTGTCGAATATCGCAATGAAGAGCAGTAGAATCGTCGCGGCGAATCCTGTGCGCAAGGCGACGACAGTGAATGGGGAATACCCATGCAGGATGGCGAGTTTGCCGAACACCGGAGTTGTTCCGAGAAAGATCGCAGATGTGATTGCCGCTATGATCCCGGCTGTTTGTTTATTTGCCAATCTCGCCAGCCTTTTTGCAATTCGCAGAATTACTTCAACAAGGACCGCACCTCTTCGAGGAATTCATCGTTGAGGAAATCCCCTTTTTGCAGGAGCGCCTGAATATGCCCGCTTAATCTGTTCTTTTCGTCAGCAGTCAATTCCTTTGCGGTTGCAACGATAATGGGTATCGTTGCCGTTTCGGGATGAGCGCGCAGCGCTTCGATAACAGAGTAGCCGTCCATTTCCGGCATCATCAGGTCAAGTACCACAAGATCTGGGAGCTCGCGTTGGATAAGGTCGATGCCGGCACGCCCATTTTCCGCTTCGAGAATCGTAAAGTTCCCTTGTGATTGCAGAATGCGGCGGATCAAGCGCCTTGCTTCAAGAGTGTCTTCGATAATGGCAACTTTGGGGAAACGTTCCGGGGCAACCTGAGTGAGTGCGGAGAGCAATCCCTCTTCCTGCGGCGCCTGGGTTACCGAGGGGAACTTGACATCGCGAGCCCAATTTTCACCCAGGATGCGCTGCTCGGCGGGCATGGTATGCCCCGTGCAGTTGATCACGACTGTCTCGCTCGGTTTGATGACCCCCGCTCGGATCAATTTGAATAACCCTGCAAAAGCGGCTCCAGCGGCGGGTTCCGCTGAGATCCCCTCCATCTTGGCAAGTACGTGCATTGCCCGGAATGCCTCTTCGTCGGTCACGCTTTCGAACACCCCGCCGGTAGAATCGACATGACCTTTGAGAAATTCATATGCGCGTCCCGGATCGCCTGTGGCAAGCGTTTCGATATGTGTCTTGGGCGATGCCACGGGCTCGGCTTTTGCAAGGCCTTTCTTCCAGCTGTAAACCATCGGTGCGCATCCATCCGCCTGGATTGGTGCGAATGCAGGAATGCGGTCGACCCAACCCATTTGCTGCATTTCGCGAAACCCCTTATGCACGCCAAGCGGTCCCATTCCGCCACTGATTGCCTGGACGTACCAATCGGGGGTACGTAACTTTGAGTTTTCTCCAGGTCCGAGGATGTCCGTCAGCTGGTCCGAGATCTCAAAAGCAATTGTTTTCATTGCTTCGATCGAAGTGATCGTTCGGGCACCCATATCCAGATAAAGTTTGCGCTGACGTGCAAATTCTGCCGCGACCTGTTTGCATTGGTCGTATGACCCGGTTATCTTTATGACCTGACTGCCATATAAGGCAATCTCGCGCATCTTGACCGCCGGGACGAGACTTGTAACAAACGCCCAGAGTTTCATCCCGGATCGTGATGCGTAAGCCGAATATGAAATCGCGACATTACCGGTTGATGCGGCGACCATTTCCGTAATTCCCGCCTCTTTCAATGCCGCGATTGTTACTGCTGCCTGCCTGTCTTTGAACGAGGCTGTCGGACCTTGACGTTCATCTTTGATGAAAATGTTCGGACAACCCAGCATCAAACCGAGGTTTCCGGCGCGGATTAACGGAGTGTAGCCTTCACCCAATGAAAGGCTGGTATTTGGGTTGCGCACCGGGAGGAGTTCGCGATATCGCCACAGGTCGAATTGCCTGGTCCTGACTTTGTCCCGAAGGGTTTTACCGAGCAATTCATAATCGTATTCCGCTTCGCGCCATTGACTGCCGCACTTGGGGCATGTGGTGGAAGTTGGGAAATACGGCGCATTATGCCCGCAGTCCAGGCATTTGATGATAAACGTCACGTGGTGCTCCTGTGATGATTCTTCGATCGTGGAATGGCGAATGCGAACAGCGTGCTAGAGCGTTGTGTACCCTGCTATTTGAGCTTGGATTGCATCCGTTCAAGCGAACGCTGGATGGAGGTGAGCAATTCCTTTTCGTTGAATGAACCTTTGGTCAATAGCCTCTGACCGTATTCTTTCAATTGGTTTTTTTGTTCCGGGGTGACATCCATCCCGCTGATGATGATGGCGGGGATGTCTCGAAGTTTGCGATCCGATTGCATCAGTTCGAGGATCTGGAATCCATCCATTTCAGGCATGAACAGGTCCAGGATCACGGCCTGGGGCGGGTTCCCCGATGAAAGGATCGTCCAGCCATTATGACCACCTTCCGCCAGGATCGGTTTATAACGCCCGTCGTCTGTGAGCATTTTACCGATGAGCCGTAGATCGTTCGGGTTATCGTCGATGATCAGTACTTCGCGTATCGTCCCATCGGCGTTGAACCGATCGAGCGAGTTGACAAGGTCTTCTTCCAGAATCGGTTTGACGAGATAATCCGAAGCGCCGAGGTTGTATCCCTTTTCGACGTCTTCCACGATGCTGCAAATGATGACCGGGATGTTGCGGGTGTCCCGGTTCGATTTGAGCGAATCCAATACAGCCCAGCCATCGATCCCAGGCATCATGATATCGAGAGTGATCGCAAATGGCTTGACCTTTCTGGCGGTCTCGACAGCGCGCGCCGGGTCGGTCAACGGCACAACGTGATAACCCTGCGGCTGGAGATAGCGCTCGTACAACCCGATCACCTGCATGTCGTCATCGATGGTCATGATTACCTTGCTGCCATCCAGTTCCGCCTCGATATCCCTGTGATACAAGGGCAGGGTGAAGTAAAAAGTGCTGCCATGGCCTTCCAGGCTGTCGACCCAAATCTCACCTCCGTGCATATTTATCAATTGCTTGGAGATCGACAAGCCCAGGCCTGTGCCGCCGCTTTTGCGCGTGGGTGAAGCATCGACCTGCGAGAACGGCTGGAAGAGTTTTTCCTGGTCCTTGATCGAAATTCCAGGACCCGTATCCCTGACACTGATCCTCACCATGTTCCTGCCCTTCTCCTTGTAAGGACCGACTTCCACTGAAATGGAGCCTTCCTCGGTGAATTTGGCGGCATTGGAAAGAAGGTTGATCATGACCTGGCGGATGCGGATCGCATCGGCGCGGACGGGAGGTGTGGACGGATCGATGTTTTGCCTCAGCTCGATCGGTTTATCCTTGACGATGCCGGTCATGGTGGATAACACACTATGGACAAGGTCGGTAATATTGACTTCGTCGAAGGCTAGTTCCATCTTACCGGCTTCGATCTTGGCGGAATCGAGGATGTCGTTGATCAAGCCCAACAGATGCTGGCCGGAATTGTAAATGGCGGTCAGGTCCTGCTGCATCAGTTCAGTCACGGGACCATCGATCCCTTTCAGGATCACACGTGAAAAACCGATGATCGAATTCAATGGCGTGCGCAATTCGTGGCTCATGTTGGCGAGGAACTGGCTTTTTAACCTGTCCGCCTCCCTCATCTCAAGGACCGCATGCTGAGAAAGTTCGAAAGACCGGGCGTTGTCGATCGCAACGGCTATCTGGTCAGCGAGTGTTTGCAGAACGGATATTTCATCCTCATTGAAGGCATTGACTTCCTGGGATTGAATATCGATCACACCGATGATGCGCGGACCAATGCGAAGAGGGATGGCGGCTTCCGCGCGGGTTTCCGGCAGAAGAGGATCATGAACGTAAAGCGGGTTTTCGGATACATTATTTGCCACGACCACAGATCCGCTCGACGCGACCGAACCGACGATCGATTTATCATCGAGCAACACTTGGTATCCCCGTTTTTTCCTTTCAGCACCCGTATCTCCAGTGGCTTCCTTCAAAATTGCATTAAAACCGGTTTCCTCCACGATGAAGATGGCAGCGTAATAAAACTTGAAACGGTCGGTAAGCAGATTTACCGCCCTGGCAAAAATGGTGTTAAGGTCGAGGGTGGAAGTGACAAGTTTGCCGATCTCTGCCGAAACCGCAAGATATTCATTTCGGCGGCGAATGGCTTCCTCTGCCATTTTTCGCTCAGTAATATCCCGCGCCACCCAGAATACCCTCGACTCGTCCATCTTCGTCAGGTTGGCAAGGAACCAGAACAGCCTGCCTCCAAGATTCAACTCGTATTCGAATGTGATTTTTTCGGACGACGCAAGGGTGTTACGAACCTTATCCAGGAAATTATCAGCCATATCCTGGGGGAAAAGTTCGTGAAACGTCTTCCCCAGTAATTCCTGAGGCGTACGGATAAGGAGAGATGGATTGGTTGGTGCGATCTGCAGATAGCGTCCATCGCGATTAATGACCAACACCACATCTTCCATCGCTGAAAAGAGAGCGCGGAAGTTCGTTTCAGATTGTTCGACCTGTGTGAACAACTGGTTCTTTTGCACCGCAGCCCCGATTTGCGCCACGATCGTTTCGAGGATGCGGAGTTCGTCCTGGGTGACCACACGGGCCGGTTCGGAAAATGCGACACCGATCGTCCCGATCACTTCCTTTTCATCGAGCAGCGGCAGGATCAAAAGATTCTTCGTGCCTCGTTTCAACAAAGGTTCGCGGACAGGCTCAGCCAGGGGGTTATTCTCCACGTCTTTGACGAAAACCGGTTTCCGGGTTCGGATCACCTCTTCGGTTGGAATGTTGCCGTGAATTGGAAGGAGAAGACCGATATCATTCGTTTGTTCGAATGATCGGCTGGCTTCCGCGGCGAGGACCAGGTGCGATTTTTCCTCGTTCATCATCGCAATACCCACGTTCTGGGCGTCGAGGAGACTGACCAGATTATCGGAAACACTTTGAAGTGTGGTTTGCAGGTCTAGCGAACTCGCAACCGCAGAAACCACTTTATTGACGATCGATAATTCCTGGGCGCGCCGTTGAGTTTCCTGAAACAGGCGTGCGTTCTCCAGAGCCAGTGACAGTTGATCGGTCACCTGTCGGATGAGCAACTGTTCGTCGGTGGTGAATGTGCGATTTTGATTTTGATCCACCATTCGCAAGAGCGCCCAATCGTCTTCTCCGAGTTGAATGGTGGTCGAGTATGACGTCTCCGATCCTGATAATGGAGGGAGCGCTTCGGTGCGTAAAGTCAACGCGCCTGTGGAACGGCGCTGCGTCCTTCGGGGAGTGGTGGCAGCTTCGGGGTTTGGCGCAGGAATGGGGGAGGAGTCAGCAGCAGGTTGGCGGGCAACCACCTCGACCTGGGGAGAGGCGGAGGATTCTTCCGGTTTGGGATGAGGCGCTTCTTTATCGCCCCTCGGCTTGGGAGGCTGTTCCCGGGCAGTTTTCTCCGGCTGGATGCCCTTGAATAGGTTATCAAGACGCTTGTTGATTTTCTGTTTCTTTGGCATATTCCATAAGTTCCTGCGCAAGGACACGATATTGAGTGGAGCCGCGCGTGGCGGACTTGTACTGCGTAATGGGCTGACCGGCAATCGGGCTTTCCCGAAGTTTCGTATCGAGTTCGATCACGGTGTTGAAAACACCTGCTCCGAACGTGGAGCGCAATTGTTCATGAATATTCCGATGGGTGCGGTTACGCCTGTCCAGCATTGTGACGAGGATGCGATAGGAAAGGCTCGGGTTATCGGATTCGCGCGTGCGGCGGATGAGACCCATCATATTCCGAAGCGCATACGCCGAAAAATATTCCGCCTGGGTGGGGATGAGCAGGAGGTGTGCGGCGGCAAGCGCGTTGCGGGTGATCGCCCCTAGTGCGGGCGGGCAATCCAGAACGATATAGTCGTAAGGCATATTCGGCACAGCCTGGATGGCACGCTGAAGGATGGTGGTGTAATTTGTGCGCACCGGCAAAAACTGCTCCGATGTTTCGATGCGCGAACTGGAGGGAATCAGATCGAGATTTTCGACCTCTGTCCGGCGGCGGATATTGAGAAGCGGTTCGTTGTCCAGCATGATATTGCTGGATGTCTTCTCGCTTTCGCCCGGCTCGAAACCGAGGGCTAGCGTGAGGTTTGCCTGCGCATCTAGGTCGATCAAAAGAGTCCGGTTGCCGAGTTCTGCGAGTGCGGCGCCGAGCGATAACGCCGTGGTCGTTTTCGCAACACCGCCTTTCTCGTTGGAGACCGCAATGATCTTGGTCATAAATCCTCTGGTTCCTTTCCTTGCGATTTACCTGTCAAGCGATTTGTTCTTCTGCGGTATGATCTCGATGCGCGATACTTTCAACGCATCCTGCAGTTCCCGAATGGCCGTGTCGATCATCTCCTGTGGGTCGTTGGTGCCGCGAATCTTCGTGGTGATGTCGGTGACAAGCTTTTCGCGCTCGGCCCGCCTCGTGGTCTCGTCGAACAGCCTTGCGTTCTCAGCGATGACCGCGACCCGGTCAGCCACAGCGCGGACCATATCCATCTGGTCGGAGGTAATGGTCCCTTCCCTGGGGATCGATACGGCAAGTTCGCCGATTTCCTGTCCGCGCATCACAATGGGGACGACAACCTGTTTTCGGTTCGTATCCTCTATCAGGTTACTGTCGCCATTCTCCGGTGCATCGACGGGGGTTACACCACTGGCAGTATACCGGTAGCCGGCAATCCTGTATTCTTCTGCAAGGCGATTCCAATTTTCCCGGAAGAACTGACGGGAGGCCGCCTCGGCTTCTGCGAGGGATCTCTGCATCTGTTCATATAATTTCGCATTGTGAATGGCGATGCTGACCAATTCCGCCAGAACGGTCAGGGAATCGAGATCTTCATTCGAAAAGGCGTTCAATTCCCTGCTTTGAACGTCGAGTGCGCCGAGGATCTCACCTGATTCAAGAAGCGGGAGCGCCATCTCAGACTGGGTTTCGGGGAGATCGGGATTGTTGAAATAGACGGAATCTTCTCCGACGCTTGAGGCAATACGCGGTTTTTTTGTTCCAGCAACATACCCTACGATACCCTGGGTCTCCACGCGCAGTTGATGACCGCGTTTGAGCATCCGTTTTCCGCCTTCGCTGTTTGCCGCGACCAGTACGGCATATTGATTCGTGGCGTCGTTGAGGAAAATACCCACATGGTAGAAGCCGAACTGTTCGCTGATCAGTTCAGTAACCTGTGGGAGCAATTCGCTGAGATTCTTCTGGACCGTGATCGCCTGTGCGACCCGGGCAATCGCTTCGTATTGTTTTCCGCGCCTCTGCCCCCGCTCGGTTTCCAATCGCAGTTCGGCTGTTCTTTCCTCGACTCGTTTTTCGAGCGAGAAGACAAGGTCCTTTACGGTATCAGCCATGGTATTGAACGAGGCGGCAAGCGTTTCCAGTTCATCGCCAGACCGGATTTCCGCTTTTGCATCGAAGTTTCCCCTGGAAAGCTCAGTGGATGCATGATTCAACGACTGGAGCGGGGCAGTGAGGCGATTGCTGGCAATGAAGGAGAGCCCCGCTGCCGCCCCGAAGACCACCGCTATCACAATGATGCTGAAAATGATCGTGTTTCTTGTCTCCTGCGCGATCTGGTTCGCGATCGCAGTCCGGCTGGGGAGCAATTCATCCGAAGGCGCTACGAAGACGAGTTTGTAGTTTACCTCCGGGATTTCATTGAATGTTATATGTCTTTCGCTGCCGGCAAGGGTTACGGTGAAGATGCCCGAGGTTTCATTGGATATTTTCTCCAAAATCCCGGAAAATTCCTGCGAGACATTCTGAAGAGTTGCCGGGTCGATGATCTCGCTCAGTCTGGCGTTATCATCGGTAATGTCAAAATCGTTGTAACCCGACTCCGGAAGGGAGATCAGCCTGTTTTTGTTGTCCACGAGGAAGGCATACCCGGTCTCGCCGACGCGGACATTGGAAACCAGATCTATCACCTGGGTGATTTGTACATCCATCGCGGCCACACCTCGAAACCGGTCTGACGCATCGTAAACCGGGACGCTTGTTGTGATGACAAGTCCATTTAACGCGGCGTCTTCATAAGGTTCCGACCAGACAACGAACCGATCCGGATTGTTTTGCGGGGTGGCGGAGACATACCATTGCCTGCCCGTTACATTAAAGTCTGCCGGGACGATATTAGCGAGGTCGATGTTCGGGAAATAAACGGTTTCCTTGCTTTCTCCGCCGAAGTAGATGGCAACGATTTCGGGATTCTGCTCCAAAATCGAAGGGAGGAGCAATTCCGAATGTTTCAACAAGTTAAGTTCCTGGAGCAGCGAGTCGGTAAGATCCACTCCTGCCGGAATAAAGATTGAGGCGGGTTCCGAGTTGGGATTATCCCAGCTGCCGGCAGAGGTTTTCGTCAATTTCGATCCGACATCCCAATAGGTGTTTTCAGCCAGCCGCGAGTCGCCAAGGATGATCTGGATGGAATCACCCGCAATCCGGGTGTTGCTGCTCATGCTTTGGAAAAAGCCGTTAAGACTTGTTGCCTGTTCCCTGTTCGATCGCGAAAAATCCTGTTCGACGCGTAACCTGGCATTCTCCTCCACGCTGAGGATCAAGCGGCGGCTGCCGTCCTGGATGCGCAGGTACACATAACCGCCCATAACCAGCACGATCAGGAATGCGATCAGCATGTTTGCCGCCGTCAGTTTGCTCCGGAGAGTGAGGCGCGGCAATGTTGAGTTCGATGTGGAGTCCTGAATCGCGGATTGTCGGAACCGTTTCATGAATCTTACCTAGCCATTCCCGTTCTTGTCATCTTTAAGTTTGATCGTCACTTCCGAGCCCGGTATCGTTCGTCCAAGCTCTTCGACAGCGGTCACAAGCACGTTGTACAAGTTAATGGACGAACCGAGCTTGCCGGTGATTTCACCGATGGTCTGCTCCTTGATCGCCTGCCGCTGCGACTCGTGGATAAGGCGCGCATTTTCGAGAGAAAGCGAGAGGCGTTCCGAAACCGCTTCAGCGAGATCGATCTCACTTTGAGTCCACTGGCGATCTCTTGAAGGCGATTTTATGTGCAGCGTGCCGATGATTTGTTCGCGCAGTTTGATGGGAATTACAAGCACGGGATCGTCGATCTTACCGTCAGCATGAAAGATGAGCGTTTCACCGCGGAACATCGCCTGATTGATTTCTTCGGTAGTGATCGGTTTCGTCAACCGTCTGTTGCCGGTAAGGCTCTGGTAATATCCGATCGTGCCCTCCTCCTGAGCGAGGTTTTTCCATCCTTCCTGAAGTGTTTGTTGATAAGCCTGCCTGGCTTCGACGAGCGCCTGCCGGGTCTGTTCGTACAGCCTTGTGTTTTCGATGGCGATGGCGATCTGGTCCGCAAGGATGCTGAACATGTTAATGTCGTTTTCTGTGAACGCGCCCGGCTTATCGCTCTGAAGATCCAGGATGCCAATGATCGTCTCGTAGGCTTTCAAGGGGATTGCCGCTTCAGAACGTGTGGCGGGGAGGTCCGGGTTGTTGAAGAATACCGCATCATTCCCAACGTCGAGGGCGATGCGTGGAACTCCGCTTTTTGCTGCAAATCCCACGATGCCGCTCTCTCCGACTTTAAGCTTGTGACTCCGTTTCAACATTTCCTGCCCGCCGAGGCTGTTCGACGCCTGGAGGACGGCATACTGCCTGGTTGCATCCAGGAGGAATATGCCCACATGGTAATAATCGAATCGCTCGCTCACCAATCTCGTGATCAATGGAAGCAGGATGTTTAATTCCTGTTTGCTGTTGATCAGTTTGCTTATTTCTCCAATGGCGAGATACTGGGCGGCGCGCATTTCCGATTGGCGGCGTGAAGCCTCGAGATCACGTGTGCGTTCGTTGATGCGGTTTTCGAGGTTTGAAAGCGTATCTCTCAACTGCACGGTCATTCGATTGATGGTTTCCGATAACAAACCGACTTCGTCGTTCGATGCCACATCCGCCGAGATCTGCAGGTTTCCTTTGGATATCTCCTCGGCCACCTCGGTGAGCCTTTTCAAGGGATTGGTAATGTTCCTCGAAAAATAGAGAATGATGATCCCGAATAAAATAGCGAGCAAAAAGCTGTATGCAGTAAGCGTGGTCTGGAGTGACCTTGACTTTTGGATGATATCAGTTTCCGGATAAACGAAGGCAAGAGACCAGCCAGTATTCATGCCAACAGGCGCGAAGGCAACATACATGCGGTTCCCTTCCCAGTCGGTCGCCAGTAGGAAACCGGACTTTTCGCCGGTCATATTCTCGATGAGGTTCGTCCAGGTGCCGGTTGGCTCCGACTCGGCAAGGGCAAACATGGAATCCACCATTGGCTCATACACCTGACCCTGTTTACCGATACCGAGGATGGTTCCCCGGTCGTCTAGAAGGAATACATAACCAAGTGACTCAACCTTTGTATCGATAAAAATATCCTGTATGGCGGTCATCTCGAGATCAGTGGAAACGACGCCTCTGAAGCCTCCGGAATCATCAAAGAACGGGAGGCTGGTAGTGATGATCCAGTTGCCGTCGCCGGTGTTGTCATCCTGATACGGGGCTGAAAGTGAGACATCCACCACACTTTTGGGATGAAGGTACCATTCGCGTTCAAAGTAATCATCCAGCATTATGGATTCGATCTTGCCATCGGCAGTCCGGCGATATCGAACCGCCCATGAGGATAGGTTTGGCTTTAATTGATTCGGCTCGAACCCGATGCTCATTCCATATATCTGGCTGTTTGCCGCCAACGAAGTCTCAAGAAGCTGCTGCAGATCAGCCTCTTCGGAAACTCCAGATTCAACCGCGATGGCAAGGTTGAGAGCAGCAAAACGCGCCTGTTCAAGCTTCGTCTGGATGAGGGCAACCGTATCGGCGGTCTCTTTTGTAAGATCGGATTCGAGATTCGCCACAAGATCCCCCTGGCTGATGCGAATTGTGATGACAGAATAGACAATAAAGCCAAACAGCAGCAGACCCACAGCTACCAGGGTCAATTTGAGACCGAGGCTTGTCTCTATGGGACGACTTTCTGATATTTCCTGAGATGGTTGGCGGTCAAATTCCATGAAGCAACTCTTCTACTCGATCCTAAACATCCATTTTCAATGAAGCCGGCTCGATTTGAACGATGACATCCGACCCGCCGAGCGCAATGCTCAATTCGCGGGCGGCAGTCTGGAGGATGGTATCGAACCGGGTGGATGAGCTGATTTTGCTGGTGATATTTGCGGTAACCTTTTCAAGGTCGGCGCGGTGCTGGCTGGATTGGAGCAGGGTGGCCGTCTCGATCGCGAGAGAGAGGCGCTCCGCCACGCCTTGAGCGATCTCGGCATCGTCACTTGTAAGCATGGAGTCGCCTCGCGAAGTCAACTGCATCACGCCAATCACCTTGCCCCGCAGGCGGATCGGGATCGCAAGCCGAGACCAATTGCCGGGTCCGGTCGTCAAAACCGCCTCACCCCTGGCTATTGCTTCATTTACTTGAGGATTTTCCACTGGATGTTGAAGGGATTTGATTCCCGATTCAGAATAGGAAAACCCAATTCCGAGCTCGGTCGGGCGAAGCACCTGCCAGGATTCCTGCGCATATCGGCCGACCGCACTTTCCGCCTCTGCCAGGGCACGCTGTGATTCTGCCAGGTTTTGCGCATTGTTTATCGCGACCGCAACCTGGTCAGCCAGCGTGGTCAATACATCGACGTCACTTGGCAGGAAGGCGTTCGGTTCTGTGCTTTGCACATCCAGAGCGCCGATAATCAGATTTCCGTATCGAAGCGGAAGGGTAATTTCCGAACGGGTGGATGGGAGATCGGGATTGTTAAAATACGCAGAATCCTCCCCGACATTCGAGGCGATGCGAGGAAGCCCGGTGGCGGTCACAAATCCCACGAGGCCTGCCTGCCCGACAGGGAGGCTGTGTTTTCTGGCGAGCATCCTTTGTCCGCCATCGCTGTTCGTGGCGCGCAGCACCGCCGATTCCTTTTTATCGTCCAGAAGGAAAATGCCCACGTGGTAGACGCCGAATTGCTGACTGATGACCCTGGTGATCAGCGGCAGAAGTTCATCAAGTGATTGAACGGAAGATACTGCGCTCATTACCTGCGCCACTGCCTTGAATTGGCGTGCCTGTTGTTCAGTGATTTGATTTGCCTTTTCCAATTCCGCAGTCCGGTCGCGAACTCTTTCCTCAAGGCCTGCGCGCAGCCGGTTGAGTTCCGCGTTTTCCTGGCGCTGCATTTGTTCGCTGGCCTGAGCACGGAGGATACTTTCGTTCAGCCTTCGGATCAACAGGTGCGTGATAATGGCAGTGGTGGCAAGCAGGATTGGGACGATAATGGCATCGTCGATTTCGATGGGTTCCGGAACCTTCACAATGTAAAGATCCCGAACCGCAATCGCCACGGCTGCGATCACTGCCAGAGGTGTGATAAGTGTCAGGGAGCGCTCTCCAAGCAGGATTGCGGAAATGACCAGAATGAGGGGCATGGCGATCAACGACGTGTCCCGGATGCCATTGATACTGTAGGCGATCGCAGCCACGGCAATAACGAGCGCAATCGGGACCACAAGTTTCGCGATGAGAATATCACCCCGGCGCAGCCGAAGGAATGCGAGAATTTCGATTGCGAAAGTAGCCGCAAGGGCAAGAAATGCTTCGACCGTCTCGGTGCCCTCTCCGATAATCCCGCCGACAATGGGCAGAATTGCCAGGTTTGCCGCCATCGTGAAGAACAAAATATTCCGTGTTAAGCGGATGAAGTTGGGGTCTGAATCTTCCCTGTTTCTGAAACTATCAAGAAATTTGGTTAACATTAACGCTCCCGGGAATCGTTCAATCCCTGATCTGACCTGACATGAACTGAATGACCACGTCGGTTCCGGGGAGTGTATCACCCAGCTCTTGCATCGTGGTTTGAACGATATTGTCTATATTGACCAAATTTCCGATCCTCGCGGAAATATTACCAATGGTGCGTTCCTTTGCCGCGCGCTTTTGCGCATCTTGCAATAATCGCGCGGCTTCGATGGCCAGGGCGGCACGGTCGGCAGTCGCTTCGGCAATGGCGATCTCATGCGCATCCCATTTTCGGTTCGGGTCAGATGCGCTCAATTTAAGAGTTCCAATTTGGACACCGCGCAGGATGATGGGAATCGCCATCTGAGCCGGTTGTGGGTTCAAGGCCGGACCGACTTGTCTGATCGTTACACCGTCAAAATGGAATCCGGGAGTCGCATCTTTTTTCAAGAATCGATTCCATTGCTGTTCGCTCAATTGGGCGGCTGAGCGTTCCGCCTGTTCCCTGGCTTCCTGGCTTTCGTTGAAGGAACGCGCATTTTGAATAGCGATACTAACCTGGTCGGCAAGAACGGACAGAATATTGATATCCTCCTCGTTGAAGGCATTAATTACCTTGCTCTGGACGTCGAGGGCGCCCATGATATCCGCACCGCTTCTCAGTGGAAGCGCGATCTCAGAGTGGGTCTCAGGCAGGTCAGGATTGTTGAAGTAGGCCGCATCTTTCCCTACATCGAGCGCGATGCGGGGGGTTCCTGTCTGGGTCACATAACCGACAATACCCGTTTCGCCAATCCGCAGGCGGTGATTTCTCGCCAGCATGATCTGCCCGCCTTCGCTGTTTGCCGCTGCCAGGACTGCGTACTCCTTGTGCGCATCAACAAGGAAAATGCCGACATGGTAATAACCCAACTGACTCGAGATTGTCTCGGTGATTTGCGGGAGAAGCCTGTCCATTTGGCGGGTGGAACTGATGATACGGGAGATGCGGGCAATCGATTCGAAAAGGGAGGCGCGATAGGCGTTGCTTTTGCTGACCGTTTCCAATTCTCGCGTGCGCTCCTCGATCCTGTCCTCCAGTCCTTGAAGGGTGTCCGTTAGCCTATCTGCCATCGTATTGAAAGATCTGGCGAGCACACCCGTCTCATCTGACGTGGTTACTTCTGTGCGCGCAGTAAGGTCACCGCCTGAAATTTTATCGGCGATTTTTGTAAGCGATTGGATTGGAAACGAGATCAATTGACCAAGCATGATACTGATCAGAAGCGCCCCGATGAATGTTGCGAACAGAATTATGATCGCTGTTTGGGTGGCTGCCTCGAGTTGGGCGGAGGTTTCCTGGCGTGAGGCCGGTATGGACGTCAGCATTTCCGACGTGGGAACCACCAGAGCGACGCTGTACCCATTGGAGGGTACGGGAGCGAAAGCGATATACGTTTCGACACCATTCACTTCGATGACGCCCAATCCGTTTCCGCCTGCAACCATGCGGTTTGTAAAATTTTGCAATTCGGGCGAGCCTTCGCCCAGTATGGTGTATTTATAGAAATCGTCCGCCACCAGTTGATCCGGATCGATGCCGAACATTTCATATCCATCGGGGGGCATGTAGATGAGACGGCCGGCGTCATCCACCATGAAGGCGTATCCGGTCTGGCCCACGGAAAGTGCTGAAAGTTGTTCCGTGATCACCGCGATTTGGATATCGGCGGCCACAATTCCATCGAAAATATTTCGATAGTAGACGGGGGCTGCAACGGTCACCACCAACCCGCCTCCCGCTGCATCCACATAAGGGATCGACCAACGAGTCTTCCGTTCGGGATTGAATAGAGGCGCGGTGATCTTGTAGTAGCTTCGCTGGGTCGCATCGAAATCCGGCGGAATCAAGGAGGCCAGATTGACATTCGGGTAATACCTGACGATGCCGCGCGAGTCGATCGAATAGATGGCGAGGATGCTGGGATTGTCTTCAAGATGATATGGAACGGCAAAATCAAGATAGGCGGAGGTATTCAAACCAAGGATCGCAGATTCATCCATTGGCAGGGTGGATGGGATGAAAACAGACGAGGTGTCCTGTGCCGAGTTCCCGTACTGCCCTCCTTCGAGTTGGACCATCTTTTCAGCAGCATTCCAATAACTGCCCTGATTGAGAATTCCATATTTATCCTGGAGGGTGACGCGATAGCCTGCAAGGTCTTCCACTTTATACGCGAATTCGGCAAAGAATTCATTTGCGTTTTCCGCGCTCAGTGCGGCGGTGTTTAATAGCTGCTCTTCGGCGGCGCGGCGAACACTGCCTTCCAGCCTGCCCGCCAGCAGGTTGGTGATTTGTCTCATTTCGTCCAGCGCGAAGTAGGAGATGGTGATGACTGCGGCTCCGCCTGTTACGATGATGCCCAGCGTGATCTTCGCCTGAAGGTTGAACCGATTGAATTCCCGGATGAAGACGAAAACGATTGGAATCGAAATGAATGCAACGATGTAGAAGGTGTACTGCTCAAGACCCGGGACGCTCAGGCGGGTTTCGCCTAATCTCGAATCCAAAACAAAGGCTGCGACACTAAAAAAGGATGCCGTGATAACGCCCAGCGTCGTGAATTGGGAGGACATTGCCAGTCCGGCAATGAAGAACACTACAAGGGCGATGGAACTCGCTACGATGAGTCCCAAACCCTGAACGATGGGCAACACAGCCATCACATTAATGATGAAGGCGATACCCAGGACAGCCATTGCGAGATCGCGCCTGTCCAGCCTGAGCAACCGAAGAGGAACCAGCAAATCGAAGAACACGGTTGCGAGTAAAAGCCCTGCCGGCAGGAATAAATTCGGTGATCCGTAGAGATACCCGAGGATGAAGAACAAAACCGAAGTAAAGAAGGCGGATATCATCAATACAACCGTGATGATATAGCCGTTACGGGCGAGTCTGGTTTCCAGGGATTGTTTGGAGGTGTTTTGCATGTCAGTCCTTGCGGGATTACCCGCCGCCTCCGATCTCGACTGTAACCTGTGCGCCGATAATGTGGCTTCCCAGTTCCCGGACAGCGGTCTTCAAAATTTCATCGATCTGCGTTCCAGCACTGATCTTCGTCGATATCTCGCCGATAATATGTTCCCTCTCGGCAGTCCGCCTGCTTTCCTCCAGCAGGCGCGCATTTTCGATTGACAGAGCTGCTCTTTCCACAATGGCGTTGATGATATCGAGCTCGTCGTCAGACCAAACCCGCTCTTTACCGACTTTCACGTAAACGACGCCCACCGTCTGATCACGTAATTTGATGGGAATCGTTAATGACGACGCTCCATCCGCCTCGGTCTTTTGAACAACTCTTCCGGAACTGAGGGCGTCATCCGCGCCCGGAAGGTCGACAGGCTCGGGAAGGGTTTTGGTTTTGAGGTTGCGGCGTTGGACACCTACAATATTTTTCGACTTGGTGAAGCGCAGCCAGCTTTCGCGGAGATCTCGGCTGTAGATCGCCTGGGCTTCATTCAAAATCCTTTCCTGAACTTCGAACAACCGGGAATTTTCGATGGCAACAGCCACCTGGTCGGCAAGGGTGGATAATATGCGGACATCCTCCTGGCTGAACGCGTTCGGCTCGCGGCTTTGCACATCGAGGACGCCGATGATCTCGTTCCCTTTTCGTATCAGAGGAAGAGCCATCTCCGAACGGGTTTCCGGCAGGTCGGGATTATTGAAATAGATCGCATCCGCGCCTGTGTCTAGCGCAATCCGTGGAAGTCCGGCTCCCGCCACATAGCCGACAATGCCTGTCTGGCCAATTTTTAGTTTATGGTTGCGTTGGAGCATCCTTTTTCCGCCTGCGCTGTTGGCGGCGATCAGAACCGCGAATTCATTATTGGAGTCCAGAAGAAAGACGCCTGTATGATAGTAGCCGAATTGCCCGCTGATCAATTCCGTAACCTGAGTAAGAAGCGTGTCCAGGTTTTGAGTCTGGGTAATGACCCGGGAAATCTTTGTGATCGCCTCGAACTGACGCGCGCGGCGGTCGTTGCGCAGATTTGCCGCATCCAGTTCCGAAGTGCGCGCTGCGACTGTGCTTTCGAGCGTATCGGCAATGATCTGAATTTCCTGGTTTTTGGCGGTAAGTTCCGCCGTCGTCATGTTGAGACGCTCGAGAAGTTTCGATACGCCGTTTGCCGATGCTTGAAGCAGAATTGCGATGAAGAAAAGATACACGACCAGTGATGAAAAATATGTAATGAGGTTTTGTGGTATGACGGGGGAGGGGAGAGAATCCTGGTAGAAGAGGAAAACAAGCCCGATCAAGGTGTTTATTACCGCCATAAGAAACGCGCCGCGGCCGCCCAGCAATAATCCTGCAAGGACGATGGTGGTGATCAGGGAGAAATAACTTGCTCCGGTAATGCCGCCGGATATTGCGATCGACAGGATCAAGATCAAGTTGATGATCGTCAACAAACTTATCGAGGTAAATTTGATCCATCCGCGCGCAAGCAGCGCACGGAGGAAAAATCCTGCGATCACCAGAGCCATCGTTAACAGGGCGGAGAAAGGCTGGCCGAGCGAGATCAACGCGAAAATGCTGTAAAGCGCGCAGATCATGATCATCGCCCACAGAATGCTGTTCAATAAGGCGGCGATTCTGGTTTTTTCCCCGTCCTCGAAGAACGGGGGCGCGAAGACTTCACGGAGGAAATTATTCATGGCTTTCCCCGCCTTCTGCATCCGGAACTTGAACATCCGAAAATTGGATGACGATCTCAGACCCGCTCAACACCTTTTCGATTTCCTCCGCCGCCGTATGGAGAATGTTCTCTGTGCTGTATGCGGCTCCAATTCGACTTGTCGCATCGAGGATGGCTCGCTCCTTTGCAGCGCGACGGTTGCTCACTTCCAGCAACCGGGCGTTTTCCAATGTGAGGGCGGCGCGATTCGCGGCTGCCTGGACAATCGCGATCTGCTCAGATCCCCAGGCCTTGGAGGGGTCATCCTGCTCCAGGCCGATGACGCCGATGGCCTGCCCAAATATCATTATCGGAACCAGAAGTATGTTCTTCGATCCCTCGTCCTCTGAGTTCAAAACGACCGGGCTGCCCTTGTGCAGCAAATCGGAAACATCAGGCGGCAGGTCAGTTGGAATCGGGCGAATTTGCAAGCCATCATATTCATAGCCCGATGCTCCCATGCCATCCAGGAAGGATTGCCAGACCTCGCGAGTCTGATTTCGGGTTGATTTCGAGAGTTCGGATAATGCATTTTCGAGACGTTGCACGAGCAGAGAGTTTTCGATGGCAGCCGCCAACTGGTCAGCCAGAATCTGCAAGGTCTGGATATCGCTTTCAGCAAAGGCCTTGCGAGAGGTGGATTGGATGTCCAACGCGCCGATGGTCACGTTGTAGCTGCGAAGCGGAAGTGTAATCTCTGATCGGGTATCGGGGAGGTACGGATTATCCATGTGGGTGGAGTCCAGATCGACATCCTGTGCGATATACGCCTGGCCGGTGCGGGTAACCGTACCCACCAACCCCGCTTCGCCGACTTTCAATTTATGATTGCGTGCCAGCATTTGTTCCGCCGCCACACTGCTTGCGGCTCGCAGGATGGCATATTCACCCTTGTCGTCCACCAGAAAAATTCCCACATGGTAGTACTCCAGCCGTTCCCGAATAAGATTTGCTGATACGTTTAGAAGCGTACCCTGATCGCGAATAACGGATAGTTCGCGGGTGACCTCTGCGATTGTCCGTAACTCATTCGCAAGCCGTGAGAGGTCTTTTGTTCTGGTCTCGACGCTCTCTTCAAGAGTCCCGAAAGCCTGCTTTAGATTGGCAGACATTTGGTTGAAGGCATTTCCGAGATCTTCCAATTCGTCCCGAGTCTGGATCTTGATCCGATCTTCCGCCTCATACTCACCGCCAGCAACCCGGTTTGCAAAGTCCCTGAGCTTTTGTAACGGTTCAGTGATGGTCCTTGTAAATAAAAACAGGAGGATCCCGAAAAATAGAACGACGACGAAAGTGTACCCGATCAGGGTGTTTCTCAGTTGCGTTGTGCTCGACACCAATTCGCTTCTAGAGTAGGCAAGCGCAAGAGACCAGCCTGTCTCCAGACCGATCGGCGCAAAGGCGACCAACATTCGTTCGCCGCGCGGGTCAGTTGCCTCTAGGAAGCCTGAGTTTCCCGACCGCATTTGCGTAATAAGCTCGATCCAGCCCCTGGTCTTTTCAGAAAAAGCGGCGATGATCATCGAATCGGACATGGTTTTGTACTCGCCGCCGTTCGAACCGATCCCTAAAATGATGCCGTTCGAATCGATAAGAAATGCATATCCTTGTCTGCCAACCTCAATGGAGTTTACGGTCTCTTGTGTTTGCGCGAATGCAATATCCGCCGTGGCAACACCTTTGAAACCGCCATTCTCATTGAAAAAAGGCGCGCTCCATGTCACCATCCAGATCTCGCCACCCCCGTAATTGAAGTAAGGCGGCGAAATGACCGTGGTCAGGTTTTTCTTTGGAATCGTGTACCATCCCCTGTTGAAGTAATTGTTTTCCGGCGTGCCAAGATCGGAGAAAACAAGAGTATCGTCCGGTTGGCGGTTGAAATACGGAGCGTAAAAGGTGACTCCTGGTATGAATTGATCCGGTTCGTAGGCAATGGTCGAACCAAAGACGTCTTCGTTTCGCGCCAGCGTGGTCCGCAGCATCCGGATCAACTGAGCCTCTTCGATGGTTTCGGATTCGGCAAAGGCAGCCAATTCCAGCGCCACAGCCCGCGCAACCAATAACTTTGACTGGATGAGTTCCACCTGTGTGAGCGACTCGCTTGTTAACTCCTCTCTAAGCGTATCGACCAGCGCCTGTTGGGAAAATCGAATACTAAGATATGTATAAATGGTCAGGGCTGCAAGCATAAGGATGATGACAGCCCCCGGGAGTTTTATTCCGAGATTTATCCTCCGGGTGGGTGGGCTCACGTTCGCTGTCACCAGGTCTGAGGGGGAGGGGATGCGCTCCATGTTGTTCATTCCGCCCCTCCTCCGTTTGTCGGAGTGCCGGTTCCAATCTGGATGAACGATCGGGAGGCTTGAAGAGCCAGCCCTAATTCCTGAATAGTCGTCTGCATTATGCGTTCGAAATCGGTGGATGAACCGATCTGGTTCGTGATCCTGGAAATCATCTCTTCCTGTTCAGCGCGCCGGGTGGCTTCTTCGAACAACCCCGAATTTTCAAGCGATAGGGCGGCACGTTCAGAAACCGCCTGCACCAGCAGGATCTCTTCCTCCGTCCAATTCCGGTTTTCGTTTACCGACTCGATATGGATGACGCCGACCACCTGATCGCGAATCCGAACCGGAACGATCAATTGAGGATTGTTTCCGTCTAAGGATTTACCCACTGCAACCGTCTCACCTGAGGCAACCGCTCTATCCAGATAGGGGTTTGAGGGTATGGCCCCGGATTCACCGATGCCGCCGTCGATCGTGAAGGAGTATGCGACATCTTTTCGAGGCCTCTCAAGAGACCGGATACGGCGCGAAATCTCCGGTGTTGCGGCCATGTCTGATTCCTCCCGCAGTCTCAGGATCAAGGCGAGTTGGTTGGCGATCGTGGTCAACGTAATTGCATCCTCGTCGCTGAAGGCCGAGGACTGTGTGCTTTGAACGTCAAGGACACCGATCGTTGTGTTTCCATATTTTATGGGAAGCGATATTTCAGAGCGGGTTTCAGGAAGATATGGATTATTAAAGAAAATTGCATCCGCGCCTGTATCTCTGACGATGCGCGGAATGCCGCTCTGTGAGACATAACCCACGATCCCGGTCCCACCGACCTTTAGCTGGTGGCCTTTTGCGAGCATTTCCTGTCCGCCTTTGCTGTTCGCGGCCCGCAAAACAGCATACTTTCGATCTGCGCCCAGGAGGAATATTCCAGCGTGATAATACCCGAGCTTCTCACTGATCAACCTTGTGGCGCGCACCAGAAGATCGTCCATCACCTCATAGGGATTTCCGAGGAGCGCTTGAGAAATCTCAGCAGCAGCCTGCAGCCTTGCAGTTTTCGCCAATAATTGTTCATTCAGGCTGTTTAATTCCCCGGTCCTCGAGCGGACCTGCTCTTCAAGGGTGCGGTTGACAAGTTCAAGATTCTCGCGCGAATGTTCCTGTTCCTCCCTTATCCGACTTTCGATTCGAAGGAGGGTCCGGTGTCTGTGAAATATCGCAGTGATGGCACCCATGACGCCAAGCAGCAGGGATGAACTCAAAACGAAGTATCGAATGTCCGTGCCATAGGGATTCGGCAGAAAGCCGTTCATTTCGAGCAGGCCTATGGTGATGAAAGGTATGATGATGATAAGCCCAAATAACAATGGTATCGGATTGCGATTATTTACGCTGTAGATATTTACCAGCAGAAATACGCCCAATCCGCTCATCCAGATCAAATCATGCAAGCCATATCCATCGAGCAAGGATATGGCAATCACATCCACCATCACCATGGTTGGAAAGATGAACGGAAAATTCGATTTTCCGCGTATGGTTTGGACAAGGCTGAGGAGCGCGGTAAGGCTTGTCAGAACCGAAATAACAACCACAACAGGGTGCCGATAGATAAACGCCCATAAACCTGTTACCAGGAAGCCGAGGGTCAGCGTGAGAGTCAGTTCCGCGCGCCTGCCAGTCGCATCCCCGGGACGGTCCCTCAATAAAAAGTCGAATAATCTTGGATATCTCATCGGTGTTCTATCTTAGTTCCTTCATGGAACAGCACCATGACTTGAATCCTCCGGATGTTGCCTGCCATTGGATCGTTTTATTAGTTGGAACGATACCGAAGCATCACCTAACGCCTGCCCGAGTTCCTGAACCGTCTCGCGGATGATGGAATCGCGGGTGGCCGAAGCGCTGATCCGGGCGGAGATATCAGAAACCAGCGATTCGCGTGCTGCGCGTTGCTGTGATTCGCGATATAGCCTTGCGCTTTCGAGTGCGCCGCTCAACTGATCCGTCAATGAAATGGCGAGATTGGTCTCGTCCTGGGTCCAGGCTTCGGCTATCTCCGGTTTCTTTAATCGGATCGCGCCGATCACCTGTCCGCGAATCTTGATTGGCACACTGATCGTCAAACCGTCTTCGCCAAGGATTAAGTCGCCGGTCTCGATGGCTTTCGAAATGGCGCTTTCGACAAGGTCATCCTGGATTTTTACCGTTGCGGGTGTGGTGGCAAGGAAGTTGATCCGCGCCTGGTTCCTCAGGATCTTGCTCCAAGCCTCGCGGCTAACCTGACCGTAGGACGAACGCGCGCTTTCGAGCGCCTGTTCCGTTTCGCTGAATAGATTCGTATTTTGAATTGCGACGGCAAGTTGGTCTGCGAGGATTTGTAACGTGGCGATATCGTCGTCTACAAACGCCCGGGACTCCGTGCTCTGAACATCGAGGACTCCCAATATCTGTCCGCTCGCCACCAGGGGAAGCGCCATCTCTGAACGGGTATTTGGCAGGTCGGGGTTGTTGAAGAAAACGGCATCCGTTCCCACGTCAAGCGCAATGCGCGCCCTGAGGTTCTCTGCAACATATCCAACAATGCCGGTTTCGCCGACTTTCAGGGCATGCCGTTTCTCAAGCATTCGTTTTCCGCCTTCGCTGTTCGACGCGACAAGGATGGCAAACTCTTTTCGGTCATCCAGGAGGAAGATCCCGATGTGATAAAAGCCAAATTTGTCGGAGATAAGCTGCGCGGCCCTTTGCAGGAGTTCAGACAGGTTCCGGTAAGAGGCGATGGATTTGCCGACTTCCGCCACGGCCTGTAACTGGGCGGTACGTTTGTCAAGAATGCCGGTGCGTTCCTGAATACGCTCTTCCAGATTCCGGCGTTCTGTAGTCAGTTCATTGAAATAGGATTGCGCACGATTTTTGGAATTTTCAAACTCCGTCTGGGTCAGTCGGATTCCATTGATGACCAGAATCGAAAGCATCAGCATGGACGCCGAATTTGAGACCCAGACTTCAAGCGTCCCAGAATCGACGGTTTTGCTGGTCGTGACAATTAAGCCGTTCAGGATCAGCCAGCCCATCGCCAGATACGTAACGACCCCAAGCCAAAAAACGACCCACCCTATTCGCCAGGAAAACAACAAAGATGCCATGATGATTGCGCCGAGCATGAAAAGACGTCCGTCCCCGCGAATGCCTGTTTCCGTGATGCCCACAATGGCGACCGCATAAAGAATGGCGACCAGTATGCCCGCTTTGAAATTATCGCTCACCGGTAACAAAGTGATCGCCAGGACGATCAGATACAGGACTGTATAGATGGCTTGGTAAAGAGGTGCGTTGGCAATCAGGGAGGGAATCAACGCCGCCAGGCCCAGGATACATGCAGCGATCAACGTCCCTCGTAAGAACGCGGAACGCCAGGCTGTATATGTAATTTCGTAAGAGCCTTGATGGTCCATATATTGACCTTGCTACGATTTCGACGCGCGGTTCGAGCCTGCCGTGGGCGAACCCGAATGAGCGAAACCGATCAATATTTCGGCTTCTTTCAAATCGAAGACCTTTCTCAATTCAGATGCCGCACTACGAGCGACCGCCTCCACATCGAGGGTCTCGCGAACGAATGTGGAGAAGTTTGTGATCATTTGATTTCTTAAGGCATTCTTTTGCGCTTCGTCAACCAGTCTGCTGTTATCGAGGGCAAGCGCAACCTGGTTTGCGATCTTTCCTACAAGGTCACGCTCGCGATCCAGCCATTTGTTCGATGACCCTTTCCTTTTCAATTTGATTTGTCCGATCGCCTGGCCGTGAAGCACGATTGGGATAAGGAGTCCATCGTTCTCTCTGCCGGTTTTATCCCGGGCAAAGATTGGACGAACCCCGGCGGGTGTATATAGATATGCGTTCTTTTGGCGGCTCGTGAATTTCGACCAGGTTGTCCGTGTTTGATACGTTGATCCCGCTTCCACTTGGGAAAGCAGGCTCCGGGTTTCCTCCAGGAGGCGGACATTATCGAACGATATCGCAGTAAGATCTGCCAGGGTCTGGAGTATTTCTGCGTCTTCCGGTGAAAATGCATGCGGCTGATCCGAATGGACATCGAGGATGCCGATCAACGACCCGCGGACAGATAGTGGTATTGTCATGCGTGACCGGGTCAATGGAAAGTGTGCATCCTGGTAAAAATGCGGTCTATCGTGGTCGGAGATGATGCAAGCCTCTTTCATCTCGATCGCTCGCGCAAGCGGATGTCTCCGATCTGTATCGACCCGGTATGCCTGTCCCATCAAGGCTTTGCCGGCTTCCGATGAAGATGCCTGTAAATATGCCGTATTCCGTAGGTTATCCAGGATGAATACGCCCACATGATAGTATTCGAATCGTTCTGAAATCAAATAGGCGGCCTTCTTCAGTAACTCCGAGATGTCCTGAGTCTCCGCGATGGAGCGCGCTGTGCTTGTGGCCGCCCGCAGTTGAAAGGCGTGCATCTCAAGTTCTGATGTGCGCTCCCGAACCGTTTCCTCGAGACTCTGTCTCTCGGTTGCAAGCGACTGGTTGGCGGCTTGCATTTGACTGACGCTTCCTGCGAAAGCGTTTTTAAGCATATTTGCCGCAGCGACGAGGAGAATTCCGATCACGGCAAAATCTGCTAGATAGACGCCCCAACCTGCAAATGTAGTTGCAGGTACTCCATCCGCAGGGAGGCGGTAAATCCCTGTCACCGTCAATAATCCGAGTGAAGCGATCATCAACATCGAGGCGGAAAGTATGGCAAGATCGGTCTTGTTATCCAGGAGCAGGGAGGCGAGTATGACTGTCGCAAGGAGAAAGATGTTTCCGTCTGCCCAGGGTCCCCAGGCAAGGATCGCATTCAAACCGATAATCCCGGAGATGAATAGCAGCAAATAAGCCCGTACCAAATAGGGGGTTTGTAGAATCGTAATGACGATCAATATCGTGTAAAGAATCAAGAACAGAATCCGGTCCTTGACGCTTGTCGTCGGGAAGGACACCGATATCAGGATGACCCCAAGGACGGAAGCAATACGAAGAACGGAACGGATGAAACGTTCCCTCCATTCTGATAGATCGAAGGCCTGTTTCGTCGCTTCGCTACTCATTGCCCATGCCTTCCATCGAAACTTCAATTTCCACTTCAGAGGCTTCCAGGTTGCGTCCTAGTTCCCGGACGACCGTCTGCAGGATTGAGTCCATGTTCGGCGCAGCCCATAGTCGTGCTATGATTTCATTGGTAAGCTTTTCCTGCGCGGCAGTGAACTGGCTTTCCTCGACAAGCCGGGCGTTCTCCAGAGCGAGTGTGGCTTGCGCCGCGATTGATTCGATCAGGTTCTTTTGCTCGGCTGTCCATTCGCTTTCACTCGACGTGATGATCTCGCCAATGATCTGGTTTCTCAGCGCAAGCGGAATCTTAAGTGAGTTGGCATCCGGTTGTTCCGTGTCGCCGAGGGCATAATTCAGGTTTCGTTCGCTGGCGAGCGAGTTCCACATCCCTTCAAGATACTGCCGCTGAGTCGCCTGCATTTCCATGATGCTTTGCTGGGCTTCCTGGTAGAGGCGCGCGTTTTCGATAGAAACGGAAATCCCGTTCGCCATATTCTGGAAAGCATCGAGGTCTTGGGGGAAAAATCCGGATTCTTTTGATGAGTGCATTTCAAGCGCACCGAGGACGTTATCCCCGACGACAAGAGGAACCAGGATCAAGGAACGGGTGTAGGGGAAGAATAAAGGATATTCCTGCCGGATCTGGCCGCTATCAAGCAGAATCAAACCGGTTTTCGAGCGGATCACCTGCCCAATCAGGCTTCGACCGTTCACGCTGAAACGTTGTTTCTTTTCCTTTATCATCTTGCCCGCTTCGCCCACCACCTCCCTCATCTCCACCCATTGCCTGGAGGGATCAAGCAGATAAACGACTGTGCAATAAAATTCAAATTCATTCTGGATGTATTTTGCCGTGAGGGGCAGGATCTCATCGATGTCGAGAATTGTGGCGACCGCCCGTTCGACCTCGTTGATCCGGCGGAGTTGCATGGTTCGTTCCGTAACACGGTTTTCGAGATTATTCCTTTCCTCACGCAAAGCGCCAAGCGTTTGTGAGATCCTGGATTGCGCGTCGGAAAATTCACTTTCCAACTGGCGGAAGCTGTAGACAATGATCACGCCGAACATCATTAATGCCGCGCCTGCGCTGATCCAATCTTCCAATTTGGCGGGTGTTGCGCCTGGATTCAGGGTCTCGAATCGTCCTCCCATCCATAGAAACCCCATGATACCAAGGGTAATGATTCCTACAGCAATGGCAATGGTCCCGGCGCGGGGGGAGAGGAGCATTGTCGCAAAGACCACAAGCCCAAGGAAAAAGAACAGGCTGTCGCCCAGGATACCGAGGCTGATCAATTCAGCGATACCGAGAATATAAACACCAAACAGAAATGTGGAAATCCTTATTATGTACGGAAACTTGAATGCCGTGGCGATCACAACCATGATATAGGTTGTAATAAAGATCCCATCGATCAGCGGGCTCTCCGCGGCTCTGATGGCTGGAATAAGGGCGACAGTGCCGAAGATCAGAACTCCCACAAGCAGCGGAAGAACGAATCGTTCTCGCCAGGACCTGTATACCCACTCCGTCGTTTTGACCGAAGAAGTATTATCTGGATTAACCTGGACCATTAGTGAATCCCTTCTTCCCGGCTCTCCCCGTTTTTCGGAACGACATTGATCTTTGTGTAACGGGCGCCGGTTGCCCGGCTTATCTCACTAGCTGTTGTGTGGAGAATTGACTGGATATCGGTGGAGCGGCGGATTCTGTCGGTGATTTCGTTGATCAATCGTTCGCGCTCCGACTGCGCCCGTATCTGCTCCACCAACCGGGCATTCGCGATCACCGCGGCAAGGCTTCCGCCGAGCGTCCCAAGCATTTCTTCGTCGTTTTCGGAGTAGGCGTCTGTTTGTTCGCTCTCGACGTTGATCACGCCGAGTACTTCATTCCTGTAAATTAAAGGGATTGCCATTTCAGATCTGGTATTTGCGCTGATTTGCATATAGCGGGGATCTTCCCTCACATCGCGAAGGCGCAAAGCCCGTCTGTGTGCCGCCACCCAGCCTGTGACACCCGAGCCCATCTCGACCTTCATGTTGCTGATGTCCTCCGCGTAGCCAATTGAAGCCTTGACTTCAAGATATTGTTTTTCCCTGTCGAGGAGGAGGATCATCACACGATCCCCGCCGAGCGTCACCTGGAGACCGCCCACTGCGCTTTCGAGCGCCTCTTCGAGAGTTGTGCCTGATGCGGCGGAAGAGGTGATGTGGTGGAGGAGACGGTGCTGAGACAAATGCTCCTGGGTTTCGGCAAAGAGTTCCGAATTTTCCACAGCGATTGCAAGTTGATCGGCAAGGATATGCAAACTCCGAAGGTTGTCCTCCTGGAAGGCAAAGGGAATCCTGCTTTGAACATCGAGCGCGCCAAGGATCCGGTCGCCGATCCTCAACGGAATGGCCGCTTCAGCCCGAGTTTCAGGAAGAAGCGGATTCGGGAAATAGGTCATATCCTTCGTTGTGTCGTTTACAACGAGTAATTCGCCCTTCCCTGTAACATAGCCAACGATGGATTTCGACCCGACACCGATCTTGTAACCCTGTCTTTTCATTTGTGCGCCTGCATCCCCGGTCGCTTCGCGAACAAGGGCGAATTCGCCTGGGAGGTCGAGGAGAAACACAGCCGCATGATAAAAATCGAATCGCTCACGAATCAATTGAACGGCTTTGGATAACAATTCGTCGAGGTTGAGGGAACCGCTGATGTCGCGGGCGATCTCAGCCGCTGTTTCGATCTGAAGCGCTTTTCTGTTGCTTTCTTCGAGCAATTCAGCGTTCTTGATGACGCCTGCGACTTGATTTGCCACTGTTGTAAAAAATCTCAGGTCGTTATCGTCGAAGGCTTCCTCCCGGTCCAGGTCCTGGATGATGAGTGCGCCGATCGGTTCGCCCTGGACGAGCAGCGGGGCGCCCATCCATGATTTTGCAGGTTTGCCGGTCACTTTTGCCCCGAGTTCGGCTGCCTTTCGTTCCGTATCTTTTACCAATAAAAGCGGCTGGCGGGTCCGGATCAAAATGGAGGTCAACCCCTCTCCAAGCGGGAAGGGTGGTATTGAAATGACCTTTCTGTTTTCGTAGGAAAACGGAATGCGTATGAAGTCTGCGTTCCTATCATAGATCGCCACGATCAAGTTGTAATCGCCGATGATCTGTTGAACCTTGACGAGCAAACCGTGAAAAAATCCCTGGATGTCCGCGATCGAAGCGCTCAATTCGTTGATGGAAACAAGCGATTCGACCTCCTTCAGATGTCGTTCTGTTTCTTCGATCGCATTTGCGCGTTGAATCGCCACCGACATGAGATCTGTAAGATTTTCATACGGTTGTATGGCAGCACTTAGGGGGCTTTGCTGTCGCGAACCGATCAAGAGCACGGCCTCAAGCGATTCCCTTCCTTTAACGGGCAGGAAGACGCAATTTAATAGTCCAAGTGTTCGCACGATTTCCTTAAGTCCATTTGGCAGATCCGCGCTCATGCCTGATACGGTCACCGAGCCCCGGGCTAAGAAGGATTCCATATCCTGTTTGCTGATCCTTATGCCGGCGCCCATCCATGCAGCTGGCACATCAGATTGGATCATTTCAGAAACTGAAAGCGCCTTTAGATGGTTATCTGCCGCACGGAAGAGAATGACTGGAATGGGGGAGTTCCTCAAAATCAGACCGCCCATTTGAAGGACCTCGGTTTTGTTGTCGGCTTCGGCGATTAACCGGCTGGAGCGGTAGAGGCGGTCCAGTTCCTGGAAATTGATCTGGCTGGATTCGATCAGCCTGGTGGTTTGAATGGCAGCCGCGATCTGACTGGCCAGAGTCTTCAGCATGATGATGGAATCCTGGCTGAATATGGCGGGTTGTGTGCTCTGAACGTCGAGAACTCCCAACACCTGATCTCCAAGCAGAATAGGCACACACGCCTCGGATCGTGTTTCAGGGAGGAGCTCATTCTTAAGATGAAGCGGGTCTTCTGTCACGTCTGAGGCAATCCGCGGCTGGTTGTTCGCGGCGACCCAGCCAACAATCGATTCTGATCCGATGGGAAGTGTGTAGTTTCGTTCAGAAAGTTCACGGGACGCTGAGCCGTATCCGCTCTTGAATTCGAGATTTTTACCGCTTCTATCCTTCAGAAAAATGGTTGCCTGATAGAAACCGAATTGCTTGACGAGGAGTTCTGTGGTCTTGTGGAGCATCTGGTCGAGATCGGGTATCGCAGTCACATTCTGGGCCACTTCGGCAGCTGTTCGAATTTGGAGCGTGCGTTCCTCGACCCCCCTTTCCAGGAATCTGTAGTGGTCTTCGATCTGATCCGCAAGATAATTGAACGATTGTGAAAGCTGGGCAATCTCGTCGCCCGGACCGGTAATTTCCGCCCTCTGACCGCGATCTCCTTCAGCAAATTTACGGGTAATCTCGGAAAGAGATTGAATGGGTTTAATCAAGCGTTTCGTCCCATAATAAAGGACGAGCCCCAGCGCGCCGATGGTCCCTGCAACCAGCAGGAGAGTGAAGGGTGCAAGACTGTCCACATGCTCAAAGATGGTTTGCGAGTCGACAGCCAGGACTACACCGCTTTGTATGGAAGGCAGCCATTGCAGTTGTGCGATCACGCTCCTGCCAGAGACGAAATTCAACTCTATCGGGATCGGTGAACCGAATTCGTTTTGCCTGGCTTCCTCCAATTGTGTCTGGAGAAATTCCTCCGAATCGGGGGTCAAGGACATGGGAGAAAATTTGCCCGTCTCCTCTTCGAAGGTAAAGACCTGCCGATCCGAAAAGGCAATATACGAATTGGCGTATGGAGCCAAACCGTTCAATGGTTGGAGCAAATCCCTTATCCCGACTTCTTTCGTCATCCCGACGATCACACCAAGGATCGAACTCCCGCGCGCGGTTTTGTATTTGATCGCTGTAATGAGGATCGGTTCATTCTCCGCAACAGGCGATAAGCCGTGGAGCAGCGTCGTGCCACTTTCGTCGAATTCGAACAATGATGGGTCAAGGGATTTTCCCTGCCATTCTTCGTTCGTGGCAAGGATAACGTTGCCGTCCGGATCAATTAACAGGTATTCATCGAACCTGTACCTTTCGCCCTGTGTGACATTTGGAATGAGGCTAAAAAATTCCCTGCGGATCGAGTCGAATTGATCGCTTTGCGGGTTCGCGTGCAATGCGGTTTCGATCAGCACGGCCGCATGTTCCCCCTCGAATTGTTCCCGTAACTTAGCCTCCCTGGCTGATATATTCCTTTTCACTACATCGACCTGGTTGGCAAGAAGGCTTTCCAGCTGTGTGTTTGCCTGCTCGCGTAAAAGCGCTCGCGCCCGCAAGTAGGCTGTCCCCGCCATCAAGGCAAGCGGAATAAATGTAAAGATCAAGAGCGTTCTGACGATGGTGCCAGTAAGGCTGCCCTTGATCCTTCGTTTTGTGGTCTCATAAGGGGTTGGCGCCGCAGGGATTGTCATTCGGGGGTTTTTCGATAAGACTAACTAAATTCCCAGACAGGTTCTCCATTTAAAATCCGGCGGATTTGGTCGGGGAATCGATCCGGGTCCAGAGGTTTACCTAAAAAGCCATCGAATCCTGAATCCTTTGCCTTCTTCATTTGTTCCTGGCTGGCTTCGGCTGTGACTGCAATAATCGGCACGGATTTGAACCGATCCGAAGCGCGAATCTTTTTGAGCGCTCCATAGCCGTCCTCATACGGCAGGCGGATATCCATCAGGATCAAATCCAGTCGGGGGAGGGTGTCGGCATACTCGACGACCTCATACCCCGAAGTTTTCCATTCACAATGGATGCCAAGATACCCAAGCATTCTGGCGATCAGGACGAAGTTCGACACATTATCCTCCACCACCAAAACCGCGGCATCCTTTGGGATGGACGGTTTTCGTATCGGTTGAGTATCGGATATAGCTGGGGATTGGTCTTGATCAGCCATTGGTTCTCCTTATGAGAAAGCGTTCGATCTGCTGGGCCAGGTTGTCGATGTCGATGGGCTTTTGAATATACCCGTCGCAACCCGCCTCAAGCGACTTCTCCCGGTCGCCGCGCATCACATTCGCTGTAACAGCCAAGATCGGAATCTCGGCGTACCTATCCATTTGCTTGATCTTTGCTGTCAACGTATAGCCGTCCATGTCGGGCATATTGATGTCCATAAGGATCAAGTCGATATTTTCCTGTTCGAGTTTACGGATGGCGTGTTCCGCGTGCGCCGCCTCAACGACCGCATAGCCTTCTGCATTCAAGACTCTGCGGATCAGGTTGCGATTATCGAGATTATCTTCCACGTACAAAATGGTACCTTTGCCTTCATTCGGCATTTCTCATTTTTCTCCACGTGGAATTTTACTTTAATGCGGGGGCATGTCCATGACAGCTACCTTACAACTTGCAAGGAAACTTACAAATAAGTATAGCATAACAAAAAAGCCGGGAATGGAATTCCTCGGCTTCAGAGCGGGTGATGGGACTCGAACCCACGATATCTTGCTTGGGAAGCAAGCGTTCTACCACTGAACTACACCCGCGCGAACGAACGGTGGGATTATACGGCACGCCAAAAAGCGATGTCAAGCCTGGGATGGCGCCGCCCCGTGCCGGACCCGGTCATTGTTTGCGTTTCAGAAGCATGTTCGCCAACCCGAGCAGCGCTTCAGCGGCTTCCCCCCTGGGTTGTGCCCGTTCAAGATGACGAAGCGCCAGCTTTGTTTCATCTTCGGAAATCCTTTCTGCATACGCTCTCGCGCCTTCCTTCTCCAATAAGGAGGCGATCTCCATCACTTCGCTTTGTAGAACGGATCCCCGCTGCCAGCGTTTTGCGAATTCCTGGTTCTTCTCCAGACCGAACAGGACGGGAAGCGAATTCTTTCCTTCCACCAGATCGCTGGCTGCCGATTTGCCGGTGAGAGCTTCGTCGCCCCAAATTCCGAGGATGTCATCCTGGACCTGGAATGCCAACCCAAGGTGATGCCCAAAGAGGCGAAAATCTTCCACCTGACTGTCTTGCGCATAGCCAAGAAGGGCGCCGATCTGGGTGCATGCGGCGAGCAGGGCAGAGGTCTTTCCTCCGACCATGGGCCAATAATCCTGCATCGTCAGGTCGGCGCGTTCTTCATATGACATATCCAGGAATTGACCCTGGGTGAGTTGAAGACAACATTCACCAAGGATCTCCGCCGCGCGCACGACCATCTCATGCGGATAATGGGTTCGCAGGTCCAGGATGGATTGATTCGCGATCACAAATAAAGCGTCGCCGACGTTTATCGCCATTGGCGCACCCCACTTAACCCAGGCGGTTTTCCTGCCGCGCCGAAGTTCTGAGTTATCCTGGATATCGTCGTGGACGAGTGAAAAGTTGTGTACCAGTTCAGCTGAAGCGGATGCTGGTACTGCGTGTAGCCAATTCGCTGTTTCCTTTCTTATATCACCACCTTTTCTATCACCAAAAGAGGCAACAGACAGCAAAAGTAACAGCGGGCGCACACGCTTCCCGGCCGCCTGTGGACCAGCCCCTTCGCCCGACCAACCCATGTGATAGGTCAGCATTTCATGGAAATCTTGCGTTCGCGCCTGTGCAAGCCTGCCAACTTGTTTTTTTAGTTCGGTCTCGATGGCATCCAGCATCGTTTGTTGCAGTGTTTCGGTCATGGATGGCTTCCTTTTGTCAGTTCCCGGTGGGGAAGGGGATGAAATTGCATTCGGGTCTTCCGGATGATTTTATCCGAACCTGGCGAAACCGGAGGTATAATCGCGCGATTGTAAATTTTCCTGGAGAATACTCTTGAGCCGAATAATCAACCCCGACTCTGTTGGAAAGGAAAGAACCCGGTTATCGAAATGCATCGTATTGAGCATCCGCGAGCTGGCGAAACACAACCAGGTGACCGCGGATGCGAAAGACCAGGCGGCTTTCATTGCGCTGGCTTTGCAAAGCATATCGGATGGAATCGATGCCTCGGTGGCTGCATGGGAAAAACGCGGGTACTGGGTGAAAGCGGATAAATTCCGCATGGAATGGATCTGGTCAGGTCAATATTCCGCGAAATTGAAAGACGCCGTGCTTGCTGACGATTGGGCGGCGATCGCTTCGATGCTGCCCGCGATCGCGCAAAAGTTCGGCAAGGTGGAGATCGCTCAAAACCATAAATTGGGGAAGCCATGGATGGGAGCGTATGCATCGCTTGCCCTTCATCGGAAGTTGTAATCAATAAACATGACTCACCCCGAAATTAAGGTTTCGCGGGTGAGTTCGTTTAAAAGAACAAATGGGACGCTGATAAACGCTGAATACGCGGATTTATAATACCTATTCCGCGTAAATCTGCGCTCATCCGCGTCCCAATTTAAATTCGGGGTTAATTATGTTTATTTTCAGACTTTTATCTTATCGAGATTATTCTTCGTTGATTCGAGCAGTTCGATCATCATTTCGCGGATGTGCGGGTTGAGGTAATGACGTTCGAGTGTGGAGAGCGGCAGGAACCTTGCGCCCGCCACCACGTTGATGCAATTCGCCGAACCGCACAGGCAGATGAAAGGCGCGTCCATCTGCCATTCGGTGGAGGGATAGAAGAAGAAGAGTTCCTCGCCCTTTTCGATATCGCGCGCGGCAACCATTTCCATGTTCTCGGTGTCCAGAATGACGTTCGGGTCGCAGGAGTGGTTGAGTGCGGCGAGTTTTCCGACGTGCGTGTGCCGGTCGCGGCCGATCTGCACAGTAAAACGATTCGGTTTTTCGCGCACATCCTCGCTCGGCATGGCGCAGATGATCTCACCCTTTTTGTAACTCTGTTTTGTTGTCAATGTTCTAAATTTATTTTCGGTCTTGATGGTTAATTTTTCCATCGTGTTCGCTGATGACATTCACATCTCCTTTTTCTTTTAGCGGTAAACGATACTGCATAGTATAGTCATTATGAAAATAATTTCAAGATGTAATCAAGACGATTCGAATATTTTAAGATTGATCTTAAAAAATAAAAAAACATCATCGAGCGATGCGGATGATGTTTTATTCATGCTCATCAATGATTTTAGAACATTCCTATTTGCAGGGCGGCTTTGCGTCCATCCAATAACACATACGGCGCGGCGCGTTCGGCGATGACACCTAGTTTTTTCAACATGGAAAGGTCGCGCAGTTTGCGCATTCTTCTCGCGGCGAGAATCGCTTCGGCTCCACGTTGACCGATGCCGGGAATCTTCAGCAGGTCGTGTTTGTCCGCAAGGTTGACCTCGACCGGGGCGTGGATCAGGTTCATCTGAGCCCAGGCAAGTTTCGGGTCGGTGTGAAGCGGGAGGTTTTCATCCGAGGCGAAGGGCAGGTCTTCGAGTTCGAATCCATAATCGCGCAGAAGATATGAAGCTTGATAGAGGCGATGTTCACGTAAAGGATCGACGGCTGGTTTGTTTTCAAGGGGCGTATCAAGAATGGGGTGGAAGGCGGAGAAATAAGCGCGCCTGAGGCGGACGTTCTTCATCAGCCATTGGGTCGTGTTGAGCAGTTCCAGGTCGCTTTCGTCGGCGCCGCCCGCGACGAATTGGGTGACGGTGGAGGGATATTTCCCGTTCCAAAATTTGTAGGCGGGGGTTGCGCGGCGAATCTCTTCGACCCAGCGCAGGGGACGCATGAGTTCTTCGATGAATATTTTGTGCGGCGCGAGTTTGGCGAGACGCCCGGTATTGGGCGCTTCGAGGTTGACCGAGACGCGGTCGGCGAGCTGCATGGCGCGATAGACCTGATCCTTCTCTGCGCCCGGCATGATCTTGAGATGGAGATAACCTTTGAATTGATGTTTCCTACGCAGGATCTCAGCAGTGTCGAGAAGTTTATCCTGTGTGCGGACGCCGCCCGCGGCGATGCCGCTGCTGAGGAAAATCCCCTCGGCGAAGCCGCTTCGATTCATTTTGCTGAAGAGGTCGGCGAATTCATCGGGTTTGAATGAGGCGCGACGAAAATCGCGCTCGGCGCGGAAGGGACAATAAAAGCAATCGCGCTCACAGGCGGAGGAGAGCAGGGTCTTGAGCAGTTTGATCTTTTTGCCGTTGGGGAGTTGGGCTGGGTAAACGAAGGCGGCGCGTTGTTCCCGTTCGGTAAACTCAGGGCGAGCCTTCGGAGTGAAGCAGGAAGGTTTGGCGGGTTCTCCGGTGGTCTCCCCTTGCGGGGACTTCGCGATACGGTCTCGGCTGTCGCCTCGACCTACTCGACCACCAACAGAATCTTCGGCGTGTTCGAGGGTCATCTGGCTGGAGAGTTCGATAAGAGTGTCGAGGGGGTTCATAATCAGATCTATCTTTCCGACTCGATTATAGAACATAAATTCTAATTTATCAAGGCAGTTTATTGGGGAAATTAAAGAACAGACGAATGGAGACTGGAGATCAGAGATCGGAGAATTGTTATACAAGTGGGCAACCGCGAAGAAAAAGGGTAGAGGTATTCGAGCACATGAAGCAAGGAAAATCCGGCGCGATCGTGGGCGTCCATGCTTCGGGCGGCTTGGGTGAGACCGAGCTAGTAAAACAAGCCGCTGAAAAATCAGGGTGAGTTCGAAATCCTGTGGGTAGACGTTGGCGAGAAAAAACCGCAGCAGGCGGCTGGCGATCTGCTCATTTTTTGGCAGATCACGCCCCGGGGCGGACGATTCGTTGCGGGCTTCGGGCGGGCATTCTATATTGTGCCCGAGAAATTGATAAAAGCATCCCCATTGCAAAAGTGAAATCGAATAACAATTTTGAAAGGCTCAAAACAAAGGTTGCCGGGGCGGTGACGTGCGTTTGCCGCGTCTGGCCCTGCCGGTATGCGACCGGAAACATGATCATTTACAGGGATTAATTACCTGCAATGAATATGCAATAATAAACCCCTGAACATACGTATTTATACGTATTGTTGTTTTCATCGCAAGTAACATAATAAAGGCATAACTTTGATACAAAAGAAAGGATAAAAAATGTTTCGTTCCCACACCCCAAAGTTCGTTGCGCTCTTCATTCTAGTTCTTATCGTGATGCTTGCAACCTATGCGTTTGCCGCCACCAACACCGTGCCTGACACTTACGCCGGTGAAGGAGCCAGCACGACCAGCGGTTACACAGTCACCAATGTGGTCTATGGGTTGAACGGCACCACTCCGTCGAACATTGACAGCGTCACTTTCAACTTGAATGCAGCTGCGACCGTGGTCAAGGTCAGACTGGTCACAACGGGTTCCTACTATTCGTGCACCAACACTTCAGGCACCACCTGGACCTGTAACACCACCTCTCCGCAGGTTACAGTTTCCGCGGCGAATGAACTGCGCGTGATTGCTTCGAATTAGATCACACATCAGCACGTTCCCAAAGTTCCAAAAAACCTGCACAGCCCTCCCGAGACTGCAGGTTTTTTTGGGTAAACCAGCACATCCAGGAGACTCTCCCTTGGAGGAAGACCCGAAACCGATCCTGACCCAGGGTTCTTCTGATAACGCCGACGACACTGGGGCTGGCTGCCAGGCTTCGACTATCGGGCAAAGGCGTCCCGTGCGAAGCGGCTCAACAAGAGCTTTCCGCCTCGGCGATTTTCCGGTCCCCTTACCAACCTGTATGGAAGATCATTCGAAGTTTGACAGCCTGCCGCATTATGGTGGACATGGCAGGCCTTTCTCAGGATGATTATGAACAGACGTTTCGCTCCGAACATACTGTCCGCTTTCTGGATCATCGTCATGATAATGACTTGGTCCGCTTTTGCCCCCAGACAGGTTGGAGGGCTTGCCTCCTACGTCATCATTGTCGGCTCAAGCATGGAGCCGAACTTTCACATCGGTGACCTGGTGATTGCTCACCGAGAACCTAACTATGAAGCGGGAGATGCCGTCGTATACATGAACCGGGAGGTTGGACAGTTTATCTTCCACCGGATCATAGCGGAGGAAACAGGGAGATTCCTGCTGAAAGGCGATAACAACCCCTGGACGGATACGTACCGACCAACCGGGGATGAGGTCCTAGGCAGGTTGTGGCTGCACATTCCCAGGGGCGGCAGCAGCCTCCTTCAATTGCGCAACCCAGCTGCGCTTTCCCTGATCGTTGGTCTTCTGGCAATCCTTTTGCTCACCCCGGTATCCTCACAATCGTTGAAAGGTAAAAAACGTATGAACAGGAAAACATCCCAGGAACCACTTTCTGCCATCCGGCGAAAAATGGCTGTCTGGCTGACACACGCGCGAGCCACATCCCTGCCTACCCTCCCGAATCGCAGGAATAACGACTTGATCGAGGGCGTGTTTTTCGGGCTGACAATTGTCGCGCTTGGCTCCGCTGTCCTCGCCATACTTTCTTTTTCCAAACCCCCATTCCGGGTTGAAAACGACCCTGTCGACTTTAGTGAAATCGGGGTCTTCTCGTACAGCGCGACAGCCCCAAAAGGTGTCTATGATTCCGATGCCCTCAAAAGCGGGGACCCGATCTTTCCCCAGCTTACCTGTTCGTTGGATGTCAGTTTTCAATATGTTCTCATGCCCCAGCCCGCACAGGATATCGCCGGAACGCATCGCCTGACTGCGATCGTAACCGAACCTGCCAGTGGCTGGACGCGGCGTTTGCCACTGCAAGCCGAAACTCCATTCAGCGGGAATACATTTGGCACCACGGTCCCGCTCAACGTGTGTGAGATCGACCGCTTGATCCAATCCCTGGAACGGGAGGCTGGCTTCCATTCGGCTTCCTATCTTGTCACGATTGTGCCAAACGTCCACTTGAAAGGAGTATTGGCAGGACGACCCCTGGAAACCAGATTCGATATCGGTCTGACTTTTCGATATGATCGCATACACTTTGCGCTTGTCAGAGACGAAGGGAACAGCGATCCATTGAATGTCAGCCAAAAGGGGATTTTGAATGAAGAACGTACGGTGGCGAACACGATGCTTCTCCTGGGCATGAAGGCAGCCATCCCCACAGTGAGGTGGAGCGCCCTGCTCGGGTTGATCCTATCGCTGGCCGGCTTGGCACTGTTGACGGTGCGAGTTCAGGATCTTGCAAAATCGAATTATGCGGAGTTTGTTCGCCTGCGCTATCAATCGCTGATCACTGAGATTCAAAAGACTCCGGCGATGGACTCAGCCAACGTGATTGATGTTGCCTCCATGGATGACCTGGCGAAGCTTGCGGAAAAGTCCGGGTTGATGATCCTATACCTAAAGGAACCGGTCCTGCAAACATATTACGTACAGGGAGCAGGTATGATGTACCGTTTCATCATACCGGTCCAGATGCGTCAGCCAGATCTCGCCGTTAAAGCGGAAACTGCCACGAAAATGGAAATTACAACCAGCCAGGAGGAGCAATGATCGGGAGAAATTTCCTTCGCCTGACCCTGATCAGTTTGTTGATTCTGGTGTCCGCCAGCATCTTCTTTGCCTACGCCGGGACCAACTCTGTTCCTGTTACCCGGCTGACCAATCAGGCATTTTCGATCACCGCCAATGCGTTGAAACCTGCCGAATGCGCGGCATTGAACCTGGCTGCGATTTATATCGGGGTGGCTGCCAAGGGCACGCGTGCGAACGACCTTCTCCTGGGTACGGCGGGCGCTGATAATCTTGGAGGCGGAGGCGGCTCGGATTGTATCGTTGGCGGCGGCGGGGATGATATTCTGAACGGGGGCAAGGGAAACGGCGATGTATGCATCGGCGGACCGGGAAACGATACATTCAAGGGTTGTGATACCGAAATCCAATAAGCTGAACACCCGGAAGCGATTATCCTTTTTGCTTTTGCAGTTCCGCGGCGATGCCGGAACTGAGAAAGATGCCTTCGGCGAAGCTGCTTCGATGCATTTTGCTGAAGAGGTCGACGAATTAATCAGGCTTGAAGGTGGCGCGGCGAAAATCGCGCCCGGCGCGGAAGGGCAGTAGTAGCAGTCGCGCTCACAGGCGGAGGAGAGCAGGGTCTTGAGCAGATTGATCTTTTTGCCGTTGGGGAGTTGGGCTGGGTAAACGAAGGCGGCGCGTTGTTCTTTCGGTGAATAACATGAAGGAGTGGTCTCCCCCTGCGGGGACTTCGCGATACGGTCTTGGCTGTCGCCTCGACCTACTCGACCATCAACAGAATCTTCGGCGTGTTCGAGGTTCATCTGGCTGGAGAGTTCGATGAGGGTGTCGAGAGGGTTCATGCGCATATTATTGAATAATTGTTCTAAATAAGCAAGTTGGACGTTGCGCACGTGTATAATCGCATCATGTTTCACCGCATCGCGATGATCGCCCGTTGGAAACCTGTGCATTTGGGGCAGGCGGCGGTCCTTGGCGCGTTGTGCAACCGGGCGGAGGAGGTTTTGATTGGGGTGGGGTCGTCGAACCGGTATAATGCGCGCAATCCGTTCACGTATGAAGAGACCGAGGCGATGCTGAGGCTGGTGTTGGATGGAATAGATTCCACCCCCGCCGGGGACGGCGGGAGGAGCAGGGTGAATTATGGTATTTTGCCTGTGCCCGACTTGGATGACGGTCCGCGGTGGAGGGCGATGGTGAAGGAGGTGCTGGGGGAGTTGGATCTCTTCGTGACGGATAACCCTTATGTGGCGAATCTAATGAAGGACGATTACCGCCTCATGCGGCCCGTGGAGTTTCTCTCACCATCCGAACGGGTGCGCATCGACGGATCCACTGTCCGCGCGATGATGGCGAAAGGGGAGAGGTGGCAGGACTGGGTTCCGGAGCAAGTGGCGCGGTATATCGAGGAGAATAAATTGGATGAACGCTTCCGGCGTGAGTTCGGGTTGGAGACGCTGGCGATGCAATCTGTTATACGCTAGGGGTGGGGTTACCCCGCCCCTACGATACACATAAAGGAGAGATTTTATGTATTCATGGGATGAAGATACCAGTTCGTGGTACGGCAAACCGGGTTATGTCTATGCCCCGGCGGCGGCTCCCGCGCGCGCCGACTCGGCGATGCGCGCCAGGGCGGCGGGTCCGCGCACGTATCAGGGGAAGAGCGGACCGAACGAAAAAATCATCGACCCGGAGAAGACAATCAGCACACAGTCGAAGAATCCGCTGATCGTGGCGATTGACGTGACCGGATCGATGGCTTCGTGGCCCTTCGAGATCTTCGACCGCCTGCCTTTGTTATACAACACGCTCGCGCAATACCGACCGGATGTGGAAATCTGTTTCGCCGCGATCGGCGACGCCGGGGTGGACCGGTGGCCGCTGCAAGTGACCACTTTTGCCAGCGGATTCGACCTCGAGCAGCTGCTCGGCTCGCTCTTCGGCGAAGGCGGGGGAGGGGACGCGCCTGAGTCGTACGGTCTGTTCGCGCATTGGGTCAACACGCATGTGGAAATCCCCAACGCGGAAGAAACTCCCTTTCTGATCGTCTTCGGCGACATCACGATGCACCCGAAAGTCTCGGGCAAGCAGGTGGAGCATTATCTCGGCGATAAAACCGGCGACCTGGATGCGATCAAAGAATGGCAGAAACTGACCCAGAAATGGAATACCTGGTTTCTGCGAAGACCGACCGGCAAACGCGGCGACCAGGTGGACGAGCAGTGGGGCAAAGCCGTGGGCGCGCAGAAGATCTTCCACATCGAAGACGAACAACGCGCGGTGGATTACGCCATGGGGCTGATCGCGCGGTCGTGGGGGTACTTCGACGATTTCCAGAACAATATGCGCGCAAGGCAGGATGAGACCAAGGTGAAGCAGGTGAGCAAGCCGATCGAGATGATCTGCCCGCGGTGCGGCGCGCCGATCCCGGTCAATGCCGAGGGGATGTTCAAGTGCAGGTATTGCGGGACGACGTTGAAATTGTAGGTTGGACATGGATATAGCTTTAAACACACGGTGGTTTCGATACGACGCTCGCTAGCGCTTGCGTCTACTCAACCACCGGAATCTTATGAAAATCTCCGCCATTGTCACCGTTCCGCCTTACGCCTCGTTCCTTGACGAGGTGGCTGCGCATCCCATCGTGAGCGGACTGCGGCTGAACACGGTCATGCCGCTGAGGGAGGCTTTTCGTGATGTATTGGCGAGGCTTTCGAAATTCAATCAGCCGTTGTGGGTCGATCTCAAAGGGCGGCAATTGCGCGTGGCGGAGCCGGCTATGCCGCCGTTCACTGAAATCAAATTGAGTCATGTCATCAGAGTGGATACGCCAGTGGACGCGTATTTCTCGGATGGAAACGAGCGCGTGCGCGTGGCGGCTGTGGACGGCAACCGGCTGATCATGGAGGACGGTCCGCGGCGCATGGTGGGACCAGGAGAGTCGGTCAACATCATTCATCCATCGCTGGAGATCGAAGGGACGCTGACCGAAACGGATCGTGAGTATCTCGCCGCGATGAAGGACCTTGGGTTGACGAAGGCGATGCTTTCGTATGTCGAGTCTGCGCAGGATGTGGATGAAGTGAAAAGCCTGCTGCCGAATGCCGAGGTGATCTCGAAGATCGAAACGCGAAAGGGATTGGATTTTGCGCGAAGGGAGAGGGCAAAGCATGGTCAACTCATGGCGGCGCGAGGGGATCTGTATGTGGAAGTGTTACAGCCGCACAGAATCATCCCCGCGCTCAAGACCATCATCCAAACCGACCCGAATGCCATTGCGGCAAGCCGAATTTTAGATTCACTTGCATGGACTTCCGTGCCCGTCAGCGCTGATATCAGCGATGTCGCTTTTCTGATGGAGATCGGTTATCGAACGTTCATGCTGGGAGATCAGGTGTGTATGAAGCGTGACAGCGTGATGGAGGCATTGAATTTGTTGGAAGCGATGGGGAGAGAAGATTAACCACAAAGGGTCACGAAGGGTCACAAAGGAAGTTCAAGGAAGGGGGGGTGAGTAAATAGTGAATAGTGAATAATGAATAGTGAATGACGAGTCAGGAGTTAAATATTCAGGTGAAGCTAGCGATTGCTCAGATCAATACCACGTTAGGAGATTTGACCGGGAATATTCGGCGCATCCTCGACGCGGCGGATAAAGCGCGCGGGGCGGACCTGGTCGTCTTCCCTGAGATGACGGTGCCGGGATACCCGCCGCGAGACATGTTGTACGATGCTTCATTCGTGGAGGCGGTTCAAGCCGCGACCGCGGACCTGGCAAGGCAAGCCAGGAATTTGCCGCCGCTGTTGGTGGGTTCGTTCGCGCCTTCGGGGGAGAAGCATTATCAGCACCCGGCTTTGCATAACATTGCGTACCTAATGAAAGACGGCAAAATGCAAACGGCGCAGGTCAAGCAGTTGCTGCCGGTCTATGACGTGTTCTTCGAACCGCGCTGGTTCGTGCCGGGGAAGAAGACCCTGCCGCCCATCGAGATCGCGGGGAAGAAAATCGGTGTGATGATCTGCGAGGATATGTGGGACGAGGAATATTCGGTTCATCCCGGGGCAGATCTAAAAGCGATGGGCGCGGGGATGCTGGTGGTGATGTCTGCGGTGCCGTATCGAAAGGGGGCGATGGAAGGCAGGTTGTATCATGCGAGGAGGCAGCTGGTCTCGGGTCTCGATACATCCCGCGAGGAGCATCGCGGGACCACTCGACCCGCGGAGATTCCATTAATATTTGTCAATCTCGTCGGGGCGACGGATGAGTTGATCTTCGATGGGAGAAGTTTTGTGGCGGGCGGAGAGGAGCTGGCTGGATTCGAAGAGGAGGTGGGGATTTTGAGAGCGGATGATGAACCGCAGATCAGGGTCGATGGTCGAATGACAAAGGTCGTCGAGGAAGAGGTATTTAACGCGCTGGTATTGGGTGTGCGCGACTTTGCGCGCAAGAATGGGATGAAGAAAGCCTGCCTCGGTCTTTCGGGCGGAATTGATTCTTCAGTGGCGGCTGTCATTGCAGCGGAGGCTTTGGGGGCGGAGAACGTGACCGGTATTGCGATCCCTTCGCGGTTCACGGACCCGAGGTCAACTGAATCAGCAAGGGAGTTGGCGTGGAATTTGGGGATTAAGTTCGAACAAGTCTCATTGGAGAAAATGCATGAAGCGGCGGAACAGGTTCTGGGTCCCGACAGAAGCGGGGGAGTCTCGGGGGAGAACATCCAGGCACGGCTAAGGATGGTCATCCTGATGAGCACCGTCAACAGCGGCGGCGGTTTTCTGATCAATACGAGCAACAAGACCGAGTTGACACTGGGGTATTCGACGCTGTACGGCGATATGGCGGGGGCGATCAGCCCGTTGGGTGACCTGACGAAGATGGAGGTGGTGGGGTTGGGAAAATGGGTGAATAGTGAATGGGGAATAGGTCGGGTGATACCGGAGTTTGTGATGGAGAGAAAGCCTTCTGCCGAGTTGAAGGAAAACCAGGTGGACCCGTTCGATTATGAGGTCGTTTCGCCGCGACTGGAGCGGATGGTTTTGGCGGACGAGTCGAACGCGATGATGAAGGCGAGCGAACACAAGCGCTGGCAAATGGGGGTGGTGTTGAAGGTGAGCGAGCGGGCGTTTGGACGGGGACGGATGGTGCCGATGACGAGGAAGTAGGGGGAAGGGCGAGGATGATTTATGAATTATGAAGGATGAGGGATGAATGGAAAGTGATTCACGAATCCGTCCTTCGGCATCGTTTCACTCCGGTCTGGACGGGAATGGATTGGGACCAGCTTTTTATACCAGAGACTTTATCAGCAATTCAAAGACCGTGGCGCCGATCACTTCGAAGGAAACTTCCTTCAGGATACTGCTTGCAATCGCCCAATATTTCTTCTTTATCTTCGGGAGGACGCCTTTGGCGTTTTCCAGCCTGTCGCGACCGCCGCCTTTCAGCCATTCTTCGACGCTGGCGGGGGACTCTTCCTCACCCGGGGCGGTCATAATCTCGCGCAGGACCCAACGTTCGAGGCTGGTGGAGAATAGTTTGAATTCACCATCCGCCTCGACGATCAAGCCGCGTTTCGCCAATGCAAGCACATCCAAATGCGCGCGCGGATTCATCTTCTGCAAGCGTTCAGCCTGCGTATTTTTCTTCGATGATTTTTCCTGCTGCAATGCCAGAATGCCAAGCAGGGTGATCTTCTCGCTTTCGGTGCAGTGACCCCACAGGTAACTAAAGTGCGGGTCGGCTTGCTGATCGAAATCTGCCACGGCGCGTTCGAAGAGCGGACGCGCGCTCAAGCCCTGCGCCTTTGCGTCCACCAGATAATGGCCGGCAATTTGAAGGAAGAAGGGTTGCCCGCCACCGAGGCGCAGGATGAACTCACGCTCCTCAGGAGAGAATGTTCCCTCGAGGCTGGACAAGTATCCATCCACAAGAGAGGCAGCATCTTGAATGGGGAAGGGGCGCAGGACGACATTGGCAAAGATGTTGAAGAAGGGCGAACCTTTGATCTCGTCGGAGTGACATAAGTCAACGAGTTCACGGCGGGTGGCGGGTAAAAGTGCGACACCGTGATGAATGGCAAGCGCACGCAGGCCGCCAAAGAAATCGCCCTTGAAGTTCGGGTTTTGGGTGACGTGTTCGAACTCATCGAGCATGAGGACGATGGTCAAGCCCTTATCCTGCGAGGCTTCGAAGAGGTCTTCGAGGTCGAAGAGGTCGAAGGATTCCTGTTTGCCCAACTCCTCGATGGCGGGTTTGAGGCTTTCCTCGCAAATGGAACGCGACATTTTTTGAGGACGCGCTGCCAGAAACGCACCGGGGTGATATCGGTGAGACCCTGAAAATCGACATAGACCATGCAAAACTTATCGGGAGTGAGCCCAAGCTTCGCGCCAATCTCAGGATCGGATAGGTGATACAGAAGCGATGTCTTACCGATGCGCCTCTCACCGATTATCGAAGTGGATTCGTGTGCGGAAGAGAGCAGGCGGTTCGTGATCTGACGCAGGTCCGCCTCGCGCCCGTAAAAGCGGGCAGGGTCTTTGATGGGGTTGCCGAAGGTGAAAGGGTTCATGGTGACTCCGTATGCCAGATCATGGTGATAGATCTGTGATATCCCATATTTTGAGGTTGTCAATCAGCACCTGCAAATTGTCACCGTGATCATCGCACACAAGAAAATAAAAAGTCCCTTGACTTGATGAAGTATCTGCCTGCGCGATGACCAACTTCCCGTTGATGTAGATAGCCAGTTGGTTCTGCCGGGCAATCAACGTCAGATGTTTGGGGGTATTCCATGATTGGAAGGATGATGCTGGAACTTCGGTATAAAGCAGATCAGTATGGGTGCCGTTAATGTTTTTATGAAACCCAACCAGCCCCATTGGAAAAATATTCACTCCAAAATGGGAAGTGCCATCATCCCGAAAAATTATAGTTGCTGATCCTTTCCCCTGATTGATAAATCCCGCATCCATTTCCAGGAAAAAGTCTGAAAACACCGGATCAGTCGGAAGACTCGCGCCATAACAGATATCCTTGGCGGAAATGAAGTATTCGCCATCCAGATAGCGGACTTCGTTGCCGGTGGAGTTCTGTTCGATAGTCCAGCCGCTGGAAGGATCGCTGAAATCATCTTCATAGTCCGGCGTTTTGCCTGCAACCCAAGCCAGCGCAGACCCGAAGAAAGACTTAGTCCCGGTTGCGGTTGTCGCAGCAGAGAAATCCACCCCGCTCAAGTCCCAAAACTTGTAATTGTCGAATTCGCACGTGACTGTGGAAAACGCTCGGAAAGTCGCATATGTATACACAGTGCTCCCTTCAGGGTCAAGTGCAGTGAATGCCAATTCATCATTAATAAAAAGGGAGAACCGATCATCGAGAACGAATAACGTGACAGCGTTAGATATTGAAGGATCAAATTTGCCCGATCCAATGATTAAATCATCAGGATCCTTTGGGTGAACCACCCTGACCTGACCGCTTGGCCGGAAATTGACACTAAAATAAGTATCAGTGCTGCCGACAACCAAGGAGCAACCGGCATCATCCAAAGATTCCAAAAGCTGTGTCTCAAACTCAAAAGCAAATCTTTTTGAGTTAAATTCGAAGTTATCCAGGGGCACAAATGTGTTAATATCACTGTCAGTGCTTAAAACCAACTTCCCGTTCTCCACTTTAGCATTCTCCACCGGATCCCCAAAATCCCAGGCATCGAAACTCGTCTGGTAAAGCGGCTCTTCGCTCTGGATGGCAGCCAGCGCAATTCTGACCGCCGAATCCACCTCGCCCATGTCCCAGATCTTGAAGTTGTCATATTCGCACCCAATTCCAGAACTGGCTGATAAAGACTGATGAACATACATGGCGCTCCCATCTGGGTCGATGGCGGTGTATGCCAACCGACCATCAATGAAAACGGCAATTTGATCTCCAAGGATGAACAGCGTGACATTGTTCTCTATTTCGATATCGTACCTGCTCTCAGCCAGCACCTCATGAACCCCCCCGCCAACATGGTGGGATAGAGCAGCCCGTCCATCCGCATGAAATTCAACGCTGATTGCCCTGTAGGCATCGCCAGGGACGCCGTCGCCTGTTTCAAAGATACAATGACCTTCGGGGCTGGATTCTGTGACATGGAGGTTAAATTCAGCCGCGAATCCATCGGAAACAAGATCGTATACAGGCACGGCTGTATGTTCTTGCCCTTCACTCGGGACAACCAGTTTTCCGGCGACGATCCCTGCGTTATGCTCAGGTTCACCAAACTCCCAGGCATCGAAACTGGTCTGGTAGAGCGGCTGCTCATTTTGGGTTGCTGCTAGCGCAGTTTTGAAGGCTGAGTCCATATCCCTCAAGTCCCAATACTTGAAGTTGTCAAATTCACAAACTGCCTGATTGTATGCGGCGAAACCATTTGTGACATACACCACGCTCCCGGCATAATCCAGGGCGGAATATGCCAACTGCCCATTAATAAAGGCGGTGATGTGATCCCCCAACACGACGAGCGTGATCGTGTTGGACCTCGTTTTGTCAAACGATGCTGCAGCCAGGCGTACATCCAAGCCCGATTCAGGCACATATCTTGCCAGGACTGCCGAGCCTTCTGGATAGAATTCCATGGTGAAGCCCCTATACGACCCACCGGGGGGAACGCCATTCCCTGCCCCATAGAAGCAATTCCCGTTTATTAAGGCGGACATACCAATATCAAATTCAACCACGAAGTTATCTGAGGGATATGTGTTCAGAGCAAAATGCACCCCATTTTCATCCCTGCCTGTGAGCATTAATTTCCCATTCACAAGCGCGGCATTGGGGTCTGTTTCTTCAGTGTCCCAGTCATCGAAGTTGGTCTGGTAAAGCGGGTCTTCGTTCTGGATGGTATCGAGCGCAGACTGGATGGCAGGATCAAGGGCGGAAATTACTGTTGAAGCCGGCTGTGCGGCGCTGGTAGGCGTCTTTGTGTTGTCCGTGGTCACGGCGGGCATGGCAGGCAAGCCGGTCCGAGCGACCCAAACAACCAGCGCGCCAACGCCAAGCGCAAGACCCGCCAGCAACCCGCCGACGAGCCAGCTTTTCTTGAAGACGATCTTCGAGGTTTTGGAGCCGGACCGGCGCAGGCGGACCGCCTCAGCAAGCAGGTCTGTGGTGTCTTTATATTCCGCATCCTCCGCCACGATGCGTTTGAAAAGTTCTATGGCTTTCTCGTAATTCCTACCGGCGTGCGCAGATGCGGCGTCGACATAAAGAGACGCCAGGGTTTGCGCCTTTTTAACCGCCGCGATCTCAGCCTGCGCCTTTTCGCGGTCGGCGGGCAGAAGGGCGAGGTATTCATTCCATGCCGCCAGGGCTTCATCGAATTTTTCCGCTTTCAGCAGGGATTGTGCCAGGGTTTCAAGCCCGCCCAGCCTACTCTCGCGTTCGAGCATTTTGATCTCCGCCAGCTTTTGGATGAATTCAGGATTGTCCGGCTCGTTGAGCAGCACTTCCTGAAGCGAGGCGGCGGCGGTT